>JAJUHA010000005.1 GCA_029268145.1 Sphingomonadaceae bacterium
CGACGCATGCTGACCCTCGGTGTCGAGAACCAGACGAACGGCGCGCTCGCGCACCTCAGGGGAAAACTTGTTCGTGGTCTTGCTCATGATGCTCCACCTTACTCAGGAGTTGGAGCCTCCGGCAAACCCAGCGCGGTTCAATTCGACCTCGAGCATCATCGCCGCGCCTTCGTATGACGTGCAGCATACGATCCTTCTCGGGGGTTCACGCGGCTGCGCGAAAGAGCAAGTTGAGGTGGTTGCCTGCCCCCGCAACCAGTCGCGCCCGCCAGTCTCCGACTGGCGGGCGCTTCCGTTCGCGCGCGCCAGCCGTTGCACCGCTGCCACATCCGCGTCGATCCTGCACCAGGCCTCTTGCACCTGCACTTGTGCGCAACCGTCGTTGGGACCAAGACGAGCACCAATCATCCCCGGGATACGGGGAGGTTCCTTGGGAGACGACACCATGCGCACCATTCTTCGCACCAGCTGCGCGCTTGCCGCGCTCGCGCTGCCCTCGCTCGCGGCGGCGCAGGAGCAGCCGGCGGCGGCCGCCGTCACCCCCGAGAGCGCCGGCGAGATCATCGTCACGGCGACCCGACGGGCCCAGGCGCTCTCCGACGTGCCGATCGCGGTTTCGGCCATCGGCGAGGCCCAGCTTCTCAACTCGGGTGCGACCGATCTGCGCTCGCTGAACCAGCTTGCGCCCTCGCTGCTCGTCTCGGGCGCGACCGCCCAGGTCAACTTCACCGCCCGGATCCGGGGGGTGGGCACCGTCGGCGAGAACCCCGGCATCGAGAGCTCGGTCGCGCTGTTCATCGATGGCGTCTATCGCTCGCGCACGGGCACTGGCCTTGGCGACCTCGGCGAGATCGAGCGGGTGGAAGTGCTGCGCGGGCCCCAGGGCACGCTCTTCGGCCGCAACGCCTCGGCCGGCCTCATCTCGGTCACCACCAAGCAGCCGCAGTTCGATACCGAGTTCGCCGGTGCCGTCACCTACGGCAACTATGACAACATCCGCCTCGAGGGCATGGCCAATACCCAGCTCGTCCAGGACCGGCTCGCGGTGCGGCTCGAGGGGCTCTACCACAAGCGCGACGGCTTCATCGAGGACACGCTGACCGACCGCAGCTTCAACGACCGCGACCGCTGGATGCTGCGCGGCCAAGTCCGCTGGGAGCCGACCGAGACCCTCTCGGTCCGCCTGATCGGCGACTACATGCAGGCCGACGAGCAGTGCTGCGCCGCGACCGTCCAGTCGCCCCGCGGGCTCGCCCGCGACGCCTCCGGCCAGGTGATCGTCACGCCCAATCCGCTGGTGCCCATCATCACCGCGCTCGGCGCCCGGATCCCCTTCGGCGCCGAGTATCAGGTCGCCGTCACGCCGAGCCGCGACTATCGTGCGGACACCAAGGACTGGGGCGTCTCGGGCGAAGTCAACTGGGATCTCGGCTGGGGCAACCTCACCTCGATCACCGCCTGGCGCGACTTCAAGAACGTCCAGGCGCAGGATCCGGACTTCGAGAACCTGGACATCTGGTACCGCGAGGGCCTGAAGCGCCGCTTCAAGACCTTCACCCAGGAAGTGCGGCTCCAGGGCCAGCTGTTCGACAACCGGCTCGACTGGCTGGTCGGCGGCTACTATGCCCACGAGAAGCTCCGCACCGAAGACAACATCCGCTTCGGCGCCGACATCGAGCGCTTCGGCGACTGCCTCATCGTCGCTGCCATCGCCCCGACCTCGCTCAATCCGACGCTTCCGCGCTGCACCACGCTGCCCGCGACGGTGTGGCCGGGCTATGCCGGGCTTGCCGCCGCCTTCGGCACGCCGCGCCTGCCGGGCACCGGGGTGGGTGACGGCACCTTCTTCGACCACACCAGCCGCAACTATGCCTTCTTCACCCACAATGTGATCGACATCGTGCCGGACCGGCTCTCGCTCACGCTCGGAGGTCGCTACACCAACGAGCGCAAGGAGATCGACGCGGCCTTCAACATGACGAACACGTTGTGCGCGGCGCTCCGCAACGCCGCCAGCGCCGCAGCGGGGGTGCCCTGCGCCATCAACGGCACCGCAGGGCCCGGCATCTCCGCCACCGACCCGAACCGCGTGCGCAGCGAGGACGAGTTCACGGGCACGGTCGTCCTCTCCTGGAAGCCGGTGCGCGACCTCATGCTCTATGGCTCGTGGGCGCGCGGCTACAAGGCCGGCGGCTTCAACCTCGACACCTCGGCGCTCGATATCGTCTGCAACCCCGCGGCCGGCACGCCCGCGCAGCAGGCCGCCTGCGCAGCGCAACTGGCCCGGCCCGCCAACACGGTCGGCAATGCCCGGCCGGAGGCCATCGACCTCCAGTTCGCGGCCGAAACGGTCCAATCGATCGAGCTCGGCGCCAAGTTCACCGGGCCGGACTTCAGCGTGAACCTCGCCCTGTTCCGCTCGGCCTTCTCCAACTTCCAGCTCAACACCTTCAACGGCGTCAATTTCGAAGTGACCAACACCGCCGGCTGCCGCGACGACCTCAACGGCGCCGACCGCGACCCCTCGGCAACCACCGGGGCCTGCGCGCCCGATCGGCTGAAGCCCGGCGTCGTCGCCAAGGGGGTGGAAGTGGAGGCCTTCGTGAGCCCGGTCGAGGACCTCTCGATCACCACGGGTCTCACCTATGCCGACACGCGCTACGCCGACAATCTCGTCGGCACCGACGGCCGGCCGCTCTCGCCGGTGCTGTTCCAGCTTCCGGGCCGGCAGATCTCCAACGCGCCGCCGCTGACGGTCACGGGTTCGCTGACCTGGAACCCGCCGATCGGCGACAGCGGCCTGCGCGGCCTGTTCTATGTGGACTACCGGATGCAGAGCGACACCAACACCGGCTCGGACCTCGACCTCGAGAAGGTGCAGGACAGCTTCATCGTCGTGAACGCCCGCATCGGCGTCCAGGGCCGTGACCGGCGCTGGTCGCTCGAGTTCTGGGCGCAGAACCTGTTCGACACCTACTATCAGCAGATCGCGGCCGACATGCCGCTGCATGGCTCGGGCACCTTCCGCGGCGTGGCCGACGGCCGGATCGCAACCTCGAACGCGCTCTTCCTCAACTTTCCCGGCGAGCCGCGCACCTTCGGCGTGACCGGCCGGGTCCGCTTCTAGGGGCCGCCTGGCACTGCCCCGCGCCGGTTCCGGCACGGGGCGGTGGCCTTGCCACCCGCCGCCAGCCTTCCTAGGCAGGCGGGCATGACCCGCCTGACCCACCTGCTCGCCGCGGCCCTCGTCGCCAGCCCCGTCACCGCCAGCCCGAAGGCGGAGTTCGACCGGCTCCTCGCCGACCACTGGCGCTGGGTGCTCGAGACCAACCCGGTGTTCGCGACCAGCGTCGGCGTGCGCGACTTCGACTCGCGCCTGGACGATCTCTCGGTCGCCGCGATGGACCGCGAGACGAAGGCGGCCGAAGGCTTCGCCGCGCGGCTCGCTGCCATCGACACCAAGGCGCTCGCGGGCCAGGACCGCATCTCGGCCGAGATCCTCGCCCGGCTGCTCGCCCGCCAGATCGAGGCCAGTGGCTTCCCGGCGCGGCTTCGCCTCTTCACCAACCGCGAGGGGTGGCACACCGGCTTCGCGACGCTCCCAGAGCGCATGCCCTTCTTCACCCCGGCCGACTATGAGAGCTATGTGCTGCGGCTCGAGGCCTTTCCGGCCCAGGCCGACCAGGCGATCGCCACCACCAGGCTGGCCGCCACGAGCGGCTGGGCGCTTCCCTGCGTCGTCCTCGACAATTTCGCCCCCACCGTGCGCGCGGTCGCCGTGCCCGTGCCGGAGAACCGCTTCTGGAAGCCCTTCGTCACGCGCCCCCAGACCATCCCCGAGGCCGACTGGGCGCGGCTTTCGGCGCGTGCCCGCGCGGCAATCGAGACTGGAGTCAACCCCGCCTACCTCCGCTTCGCCGAAAGCTTCGAGCGCGACTATCTGCCTGCCTGCCGCAGGGAGGTGGGGATTTCCGCCGTGCCCGGCGGCCGCGCCTACTACCAGTGGGCGGCGCGCGAGCAGACCACGACCGACATGACGCCGGACCAGATCCATGATCTGGGGCTCCGGGAAGTCGCCCGCATCCGCGCCGAGATGGAGGCCGTGGCGAAGCGCGCCGGCTTTCCGTCGCGCGAAGCCTATGTCCAGCACCTGCGCACCGATCCGCGCTACTATGCGAAGACGCCGCAGGAGCTGATGGCGGCCGCGAGCAGCTGGGCCAAGATTGCCGATGGCTGGATGCCGCGCCTGTTCGGGAAGCTGCCGCGCCTTCCCTATACGCTCGAGGCGATTCCGGCCGAGACGGCCCCCTACACGACCACCGCCTACTACCAGCCCGGCAGCAGCGCCGCGGGCCGCGCCGGAGTCTATTTCGTCAACACCTCGAAGCTTGACGAGCGCCCGCTGTTCGAGCTGCCCGCGCTCACCATCCACGAGGCCGTTCCCGGCCACCACCACCAGATCGCGCTCGCCCAGGAGCTCGACCTTCCGCCCTACCGCCGGCACCTCTCCCGGTTCACTGCCTTCAGCGAGGGGTGGGGCCTCTATTCCGAGCGCCTGGGGATCGAGATGGGGGTCTATGCCGAGCCGGCGAACGACATGGGCCGCCTCTCCTACGAGATGTGGCGGGCTGCCCGGCTGGTCGTCGACACCGGCATGCACTGGAAGGGCTGGTCGAAGGCGCAGGCGGTCGCCTTCATGATGGACAACACGGCGCTTTCGGCCGCCAACATCGATGCCGAGGTCAACCGCTACATCGCCTGGCCCGCCCAGGCGCTCGCCTACAAGGTGGGGGAGCTGAAGATCCGCGCCCTGCGCGCGGAAGCCGAGGCCGCGCTCGGGCCGCGGTTCGATCTGCGCGCCTTTCATGACGCCGTGCTCGAGAACGGCGCCATCCCCCTCGATCTCCTCGAGGCCCATGTGCGCGCCTGGATCGCAGCGGAGAAGGCGAAGGCCTGACCGACACCCCCATGGCCGGGATTGCGGGTCTCGTTCGCAGCCTGGGCGCATGACCGTTCGCCGGCCCTTGCGGCTCAGCCCCCGAATGCCGTCGTCGGGCCACCCCCGCGCCGGACTGGCACCAGGCTCACATGAACCCGGTGTCACGGTTGTGAACGGCTAACCCATTGAAAAAGATGGTGGGCGCGGCAAGGATTGAACTTGCGACCCCTGCGGTGTGAACACAGTGCTCTACCACTGAGCTACGCGCCCGGCCATCGGGAGGCGCCCGCTTAGGAGGTGGTGGCAGGGCCGTCAAGCCACGGCGCAGGGCCGGCGCAGGGTGGGGCGCGTCAGCGCGCGCGCTCCCTGGCTGGCCGCGCGCCAGGCCGGCGCGGCACCTCAGGCGCCGGGCAGCGCGCTGCGACCGGGTTGCAGCGGAAGCCACCCGGAAAGGGTGCCACCTGGTAGCCATTGCCGAAGATGTTGGGCGCGAGCAGATAGTCGGTCGAGACGATCTGCGCTCCGCTGGCCAGCGCGCGATCCCGCCGCGTCGCATCGTTGGTGCGCGCTTCGAAGGTGTCGATGTCGGCACGCGACCGGACGAGATGGCCCGCGTTGACCAGCCGCTCGATCTCGCCGGGGCGCGCCAGTGCATTGTCCACCATCACGAAGGCGGCGTGCGCCATTCCCGGCTCGCCCTGCACGAAGGCGAGCCGGCCCTCGAGCGACGGCCGGCCGGCGAGATAGGGGGCGAACAGCGCGAGGTTCCGCCCGGGCACGATGAAGAGGAACAGGAACCGGCCGCGCGCCTCGGCAAGGCGCGGCCAGTTCCCGGCCCGCGCGCCGGCCTCGAGCGTGGGCGCCGTCTGCCGCACGTCATCGGGCGTGATCAGCCGCTTGCGGCCGAGGACGGCGAGCAGGCTTGCTTCCACCTCGTCGAAGGCGGCCGCGTCGAAGGGCGGCACGGGCGTGGCGCCGGGAATGGCGCGGTCGAGCCCTCCAGTCTTCGGCTCAAGCAGGACGAAGACGGGCGAATGGCCGGGGTTCGCGTCGGACCAGTTGCGCAAGATCCTGAGGCAGTCGCGAAACCGCGGGCACAAGGAGCGGAAGTCCACGTCGGCCAGGTGGAACACCTTGAGGCCCGGCGCGCGCAGCGCGTCGGCATGGAGCGGCGGGAGATCGGCTTCTCCAGCCGCGCGCAGCTCGCGATAGGGCAGCGGGTCGAGATAGCGGCCACCCTCCGGGTCCGGGTGAAGGTCGAGCTCGAGGCTGCGTGCACCGGCCCGCAGCTGGGCCTCGAGCGGCGGGTGGAGATAGTCGAGGCCATCGGCGAAGGCATTCGCCATCGGGTTGGGATGTTCCTCGAGGAAGCGCGCCTTCATCTCGGGCGTCATCCGCGCCTGCATCTCCCGGTAGAGGGCCTCGAGACGCGGGGCCATGGCCGCCAGCACCCGCGGATCGGGCGGGAGCTGGTAGCTGTTGTGCGTGCCGACGACCTGGATCTGGTTGATCCGGAGGTCGGGCGGGGGCGCCGCCTCCGCTGCAGCAGCAGCGAGGAGGATGAGCCAGGCGGGCGCGCGCATCAGTTCCGCACCAGGATGCGCAGGCCCCAGAAGCGGGGGTTGGCGCGGATTGCCGTCGGCACTCCGAACAGCTTGCCGGCGTTGCCCACGTCGCGCAGATATTCGGTGTCGGTGAGGTTCTCGCCGTAGAGCTCGAACATGACCCGCCCGTCGCGGCCCTCCACGCCGAGCCGCGCCTCGAGCACGCCGAAGGATGGCTGCCGTTCGGTCGGGAGATTGTCGTTGTTGAAGAAATAGGCCGACCGCCACTGGTAGTTGCTGCTGGCAAACAGGCTCCAGCCGGCGCGCAGCGGCACGCGCGCGTCGCCTCCGATCGTGAAGCTGTGGGTGGGGGCAAGCCGGAAGCGGTTGCCGGCGAGGTCGATCACCTGGCCGCCGATCGTCTCGCGGAAGTCGATGTAGCGCGTGTCGAGATAGGTGTAGCTGGCAAAGAGCGTGAGCGGCTCGGCCGGGCGGCCGTTGAGCGCAAGCTCGAGCCCGCGCGACCTGGCCTTGCCCGCGTTCACCGTCCGCGGCGGAAAGTCGAGCGACAGCGTCTGGAAGTTGCGGTAGTCGAGATGGAAGAAGGTGGCCTCGGCGTAGAGCTCGGGGAGGATCCGGCCCTTCGCGCCCACTTCCACATTGTCGACCGACTCGGTCTCTACTTCCGAGAAGATCGGCTGCGGCTGGCCCGCCACGGGCGCAGCGAAGCTCACCTGCGGAAAGCCGGCACGAAGGCCCCGAGCTGCGCCGGCATAGAGGTTGAAGCTGTTGGTGAGCCTGTAGGTGAGCGCAACGCGCGGCGTGAAGAGATTGTAGCTGCCCTCATTCTCGAAGGTCTGGCCGAGCGAGTTGCCGAACCCGTTGGGAAGCGCGATCGCGCGGACTCCATCGACCGTGAAGGCGGTGTTGCGCTGGCTGACCCGCGCGTCGTCGAACGTGCCGCGCATCCCCGCATCGAGAATGACCCGCGGCGCGAGGTCGAAGCTCAGATTGCCATAGACCGACACGCTCTGCCGCCGGTTCCTCGTGAGGATGTCGGTTCCGGCGCCCTCGGTCACCGGCAGCACGACGCCCGGCGCCACCGGGAGCTGGGTGATGGGCGTCGTCACCCGCGGAAAGCCGGCAAGCAGATACTGTTCGTTCACGAGGAACTCGAGCTGGTTTCCGGTCCGGTCGAGATAGTAGCTCGCGCCGAACACGCCGCGCATTCTTCTTCCCGACTCGTAGGTAAGCCGGACCTCCTGGCTCACGATCTCCTGATCGTCCGAGAGGTTGCGCGCCTCGAGGAAGGGGTAGGTCGTGCCGTCGGGGTCGAAGAACTCCTCGAACGTCACCTGCCGCCAGCCGGTGATGGACTGCACGGCGAAGCCGCCGGCCAGCTCGGCATTGACGAGGAAGGTGACCCCGGTCTGCCGCCGGCGCTGCGCGGGCTCGCCACGGTTCTGCGCACCCGTCGAGAAGGGGCTGGTGTCGCCGCCGGGCGAGGCGAGGCTGATCGCCTTGGTGAGGACGGCGCCGTCATTGTCGGCCTGGTGATCGACGATGAGATCGGCAGTGATCGCCGGGCCCGCCTGCCAGCGCAGCGAGCCGCGGACGGCTGCCATCTCGTCGTCGTTGAACGCGGGTCCGCCGAGGAGATCGGGGACATAGCCGTCGCGCGTGCGGTAGCGGACGGCGACGCGGGCGCCGAACGAGTCGACCCGGATTGGCACATTGGCGATCCCTGTCAGCTGGACGAGATCATGGTTGCCGAACTGGCTTTCGAAACTCCATTCCGTGTCGGCAAGGCGCGGCCGCTGCGTGAAGACCGCGATTGCCCCCACCATGGCGCCGCGCCCGTAGAGCGTGCCCTGCGGCCCGCGGGCGATCTCCACCCGGTCGAGGTCGAAAAGCTCCTTGGCAAGCCCGCGCGACCGGCTGGTGTCCACCTCGTTCAGGAAGAAGGAGATGCTGGGCTCGGACACGGCCCCGGCATTGCCCGCCTCGATGCCGCGCACCACGAAGCTTGCCGAACTGTCGGTCTGCTGCTGGACGAGAAGCCCCGGCGTGAAGCGCTGGAGCCGCTCGAACTCGGTCACATTCTGCCGCTCGACGAGATCCCCCGAAATGCCGGTGATCGCGATCGGCACGTCGCGCACGAGCTGGGTGCGCTTCTGGGCGGTCACGACGATCTCGTCGGCAAAGGCCTCCGCTGACGCATCGGGCGCATCGGCGGCGTCGGCGACCGTCTGGGCGGCCGCGGGAAGGGAGAGGGCGGCAAGCGCTGCACCCTGGAGCATTCGAGCGAAAGGGAATGGCATGGTCTGGCCCCTGGCGATGACGCCGGCGCCCTAGTCCCCATCCATGACAAGCCCGAGACGATTGTATGACTCTTCTCCTCGAACACTGAGAGAAAGCTATGCGGAATCCGAGACATCCGTATGGCCGAGGGATGCGCGCATCTCCCGCACCAGCTCGCGCACGGGGAGCGGCGCCCCGGCACCGGCGACGCCCGCCAGCTCGCCGCCGATCGCCGCCAGCGCGATCGCCTGCGCCGCCAGCGCGCAGGGGCCGGAAGGCAGCTCGAGGAGCGAGGGGAGATGCGGCTGGAGATTCTCGCCGCGCCGCCAGCGCATGTCGATGGCGTAGGGCTTCAGCTGCGGGTCGCGCAGCGCCGCAAGCGCGACCCCGTGGGTCGCCCGCCCGACCCGGGCAATCCCCGTCGGCCGGCCGGGCCGGCCGGGTTCCTCCTGCCTGCGGATCCGCCGGTAGAGCATGGCGACACCGCCCTCGAGGAGCGCGGCGACCGTTGGAAAATGATGCTGGACCGTCGAGGCCGGAACGTCCGCGTCGCGCGCCACTCGGCGATGCGACAGCTGGGCAACCGCTCCGTCCTCGATGAGGTCGGCCGCCGCTGCGGCGATTCGCGTTGCGCGCTCCTCGGCCGAGCCGGTCCAGCTCTCGGCGGTGCGCGCCTGGCCGGCGAGGTCGGCGAGGCAGGCGGCAAGGGCGGGCGGGTCGGGCAGGGTGACGCCGCTCACGAGCTGGCGGATTCCCCAGCCGCGCAGCATCCGATAGGACGGAACATCGCCGATCGCGAGGCCGAAGGGGAGTTCGTCGGCCACCAGCCCGGCAAGGAGCGGCGCGAGTGCCAAGCCGCCGCGGACCCGCCCGGCGAGGAGCGCCCGCCAGAAGTCAATGCCCGATGTGCCCGCGCCCGGCATGGCAACGCCGGCCACGCGAAGCTCCGCGACGAGGGCCGCCGACCCCCGGCGGTTTCCCGTCCAGTCGTCGAGCAGGGCCTCGACGAGGAGAGCGACATCCTCGGCCGCCAGCGCGCCGACGCCCTCGAAGCGCAGCCGCCACCCGGAAAGCCAGCGCTCGCAGGCTTCGGCTTCCCTGGCGACCAGCCGTTCGAGGAGCCGTTCGAGCGATCCGAAATGATGGCCCAGAAGCCCCGGCGAGACTCCTGCGGCGCGCGCGACGCCGCGGAAGCTGATGGCGCCGAGGCCGCCGGACAGGCACAGACCGCGCGCTGCTTCCAGGAGCCTCGTCTCCAGGGCCGCGCCGCTTTCCACGCGAGCGTCTGTGCGACAGCCGCCCGCGGAACGCAAACCGGCGCCGGGCGCCTCCGTCTCCGGCGGGCCGGCCCGGGCGACCTCAGTGGGTCACCGGGGCCTCGGCCGGCGCGGGTGCCGCGGCCTGCGCGGCCGGATCGATGACCGGCAGCGGCACGATCGGGCGGGCGAAGGCCCGCTCGATCACCTCGTCCACGTGCGAGACGGGGACGATCTGCAGGCCCTGCTTCACATTGTCGGGGATCTCGGCCAGGTCCTTCTCGTTCTCGGCCGGGATGAGCACGGTGGTGATCCCGCCTCTCAGCGCTGCCAGCAGCTTCTCCTTGAGGCCGCCGATGGCGAGCACCCGGCCGCGCAGCGTGACCTCGCCGGTCATCGCCACGTCGCGGCGGACCGGAATGCCGGTCAGCGTCGAGACGATCGAGGTGACCATGGCGACGCCCGCCGAGGGGCCGTCCTTGGGGGTTGCGCCCTCGGGCACATGGACGTGGATGTCCTTCTTCGCCAGCGTCTCGCTGTCGATGCCGTAGGCGGCGGCGCGCGCCTTGACGAAGGAGAAGGCGGTCGTGATCGATTCCTTCATCACGTCGCCGAGCTTGCCGGTCTGGACGATCGTGCCCTTGCCTGGCACGGTCACGCTCTCGATGGTGAGGAGATCCCCGCCCGACTGGGTCCAGGCCAGGCCGGTCACGGCGCCGACCTGGTCCTCGGCCTCCGACATGCCGAAGCGGAACTTGCGGACGCCCAGGAACTCGCCGAGAGTCTCGGGCGTGATCGTGAAGGTCTCGCCCTTCTTCTCGAGGATGCGGCGGAGCGACTTGCGCGCCAGCTTCGCCAGCTCCCGCTCGAGCGTGCGCACGCCGGCCTCGCGGGTGTAGTAGCGGATGATGTCGCGCAGCGCGGCGTCGCTCACGGCGAACTCGCCGTCCTTGAGGCCATGGGCCTCCATCTGCTTGGGCAGCAGGTGGCGCCTGGCGATCTCGACCTTCTCGTCCTCGGTGTAGCCGGAGAGCGCGATGATCTCCATCCGGTCGAGCAGCGGCTGGGGCATGTTGTAGCTGTTCGCCGTGGTCACGAACATGACCTGCGAAAGGTCGAAGTCGACCTCGAGATAATGGTCGTTGAACTTCGCGTTCTGCTCGGGGTCGAGCACCTCGAGCAGCGCCGAGGCCGGGTCGCCGCGGAAGTCGTGGCCCAGCTTGTCGATCTCGTCGAGCAGGAAGAGTGGGTTGGCGGTGCCGGCCTTGCGCAGGTTCTGGATGATCTTGCCGGGCATCGAGCCGATGTAGGTGCGGCGGTGGCCGCGGATCTCGGCCTCGTCGCGCACGCCGCCGAGCGACTGGCGGATGAACTCGCGGCCCGTCGCCTTGGCGATCGAGCGCCCCAGCGAGGTCTTCCCCACGCCGGGCGGGCCGACGAGGCAGAGGATGGGGCCCTTCAGCCGGTTGGTCCGCGCCTGCACGGCGAGATGCTCGATGATCCGCTCCTTGACCTTCTCGAGGCCATAGTGGTCGGCATCGAGCACCGCCTGGGCGGCGACGATATCCTTCTTGACCTTGGAGGTCTTGCCCCAGGGAAGCGACAGCAGCACGTCGAGCCAGTTCCTGACGACCGTCGCCTCGGCGGACATGGGCGACATGGTCTTCAGCTTCTTGACCTCGGCCAGCGCCTTCTCGCGCGCTTCCTTCGAAAGCTTCGTCTTGGCGATCCGCGCCTCATATTCGGCGGTCTCGTTGCCCTCGTCCTCGTCGCCAAGCTCGCGCTGGATCGCCTTGAGCTGCTCGTTCAGATAGTATTCGCGCTGGCTCTTCTCCATCTGCCGCTTGACCCGGCTCTTGATCTTCTTCTCGACCTGGAGAAGGCCGATCTCGGCTTCCATGTGGCCGAGCACCAGCTCGAGCCTTTTCGCGACATCGGGCTCGGCCAGCAGCGCCTGCCGGTCGGCGATCTTGAGGTTGAGGTTGGCGGCAATGGTGTCGGCGAGCCGACCGCCATCCTCCATGGTCTCGAGCTGGCTCGCCAGCTCGGGCGAGGCCTTGCGCGCCTGCTTGGCATAGGCCTCGAACTGGCGGACGACCGAACGCAGCAGCACTTCGCCCTCGGGCCCCTCGGGCGAAATGTCGGCCAGCTCGGCGAACTGCGCGACCAGATGGTCGCCGGCCAGCTCGAGCGCCGTCACCTTCGCCCGCCGCTGGCCCTCCACCAGAACCTTGACCGTGCCGTCGGGCAGCTTGAGGAGCTGGAGCACGGTTGCCACCGTGCCGACCTCGTAGAGCGCGTCGCGGCCGGGATCCTCGTCCGACGGGTTCTTCTGCGAGAGGAGGAAGATGGCCTTGTCGGCCTGCATCGCCGCCTCGAGCGCCCTCACCGACTTCTCGCGCCCGACGAACAGCGGCACGATCATGTGCGGGAAGACCACGATGTCCCTCAGGGGGAGGACGGGGAGAGTCATGTCCATGGCGGACGATATGGGACGCGCCCGGCCCCAGCGCAATCACCCGCGATCGTGAACGGGGAGGCCCTCCTCGCCGCCGGCCAGCCGCGGCGCCGGCCCGGGCGTTGCCACGGCCGGCGTCGCCGCGAAGCGGATGGGGTGCCGTGCCACCCGCACCCGGCCTGCCGCGCCCTGGTCCACCTCGACCAGGCAGCCATTGTGCACCACCTGCGGGTCGGCCATCAGCGCGATGCGGTCATTGACCACGCAGCCCACGGCGCCGGCCCGGGTGAAGCCCTCCATCAGCTCGGCGACCGTGCGCTTCGCCACTTCGGCGCCCATGGCCGCCATCATCGCGGGGAGGTTGGCGAAGCGCCCGCCGCCCGTGTCATAGGCGGGGTCCGCCAGGCTCTCGGGGTGCCCGAGCGCCTCCCTGAGGGCGCGGAACTCGACATCCTGCAGGGCCGAGCAGGCCACCCAGCCGTCCTTCGCCCGCCACAGCCGGCCGAAGCTGGCATAGTCGGGCATGGGCGCCTCGGGCCCGTCGACGAAGGCCTGGTTGTACATGCCTTCCACCCAGTTGAAGGCGACGGCGGCGTCGAGCATCGCCACCTCCACCTTCTGGCCCACGCCGCTCCGCTCGCGGGCGAAGAGCGCTGCCGTGATCGCCTGGGCGGCGGTGATCGCCGTCACCTTGTCGAAGATGAGGGTGCCGACGAGGCGCGGCGTTCCGTCCGGATCGGCCTGGAGCGCGCACACGCCGGATGCGGCCTGCACCACCGGATCATAGGCGCGGAGATTGGCGTAGGGCCCATCCGGGCCGAAGCCGGTGATGGAGCACCAGACGAGGCGCGGGTTGAGCTCGGCGCACCGCTCGTAGGGATAGCCGAGTTTGGCCATCGCGCCGGGGCGGAAATTCTCGATGAGGACATCGGCCCAGCGGACAAGCTCCTCGAAGCGGGGATGGGCGACCGGGTCCTTCAGGTCGAGCTTCTCCCCGCGCTTGCCCCGGTTGACCGCGACATAGATGCCGGAGAGGCCGGCGCGCCGGGCGCCGAACCCGGTCACCGGGTCCCCCTCAGGGCTCTCCAGCTTGAGCACCTCCGCCCCCTGGTCGGCGAGCCAGGCCCCGGCCATCGGCCCGGAGACGATCTGCGACAGGTCGAGAACCCGGATCCCCGCCAATGGTCCCATGCGCTCCTCCTCCCGCAGCCGACATAGGGCCGCCCCCCGCACCGGCCACTCCCCGCTTTCGGGAGGGGGGCCATCGCTCCGGTCGCCCCGCGTGCGCCGCCTGGCGGGTCCGCCGGCCGGCCGGGACTGCGGCGTGGCGGCCCCCGGCTTGGCTGGCGACATGCGCCCTGGTCACTGATGCTCGAGCACCCGGTCCTTCGTCTCGGGCAGCCAGATCAGGGCCACCAGGAACGCCATCGCGACCACCGCCACCGTGTACCACAGGCCGGCGAAGGGGTCCCCGGTCTTCACCACGATGTATTGAGAGATGAAGGGCAGGAAGCCGCCGAAATAGCCGGTGCCGATATGGTAGGGCACCGACATCGAGGTGTAGCGGACGCGCGCCGGGAACAGCTCGACCAGGATGGCCGCCACCTGCCCGTAGGTCATGGCCGAGAGCGCGACCATGACGGCGACACCCAGGATGATCTTCCAGCGCTGCTTCCCGGCCGGATCGGCGACGAGCGGATAGCCTCCGGCCGCGATCGCCGCCTCCCAGGCCGTGGCGTCGAACCCCTCGACGCGGGCACTCCCCACCCGGAGCGCCACGTCCGGCGCCTCGGCCCGCGCATAGGCCACGCCTCGCTTCGACAGGAAGGCGAGCGCCTTGCCGCACTCCGTCTCCGGCGCGCGGGCGAACACGCTGAAGCGGCAGTCTGGCGCTTCCAGCACCACCGGATTCGCCCTTGTCGCCCGCGACAGCGCGGGGTTCGCCCCGTCCGCCATCAGGTGGAACAGCGGAAAGACGAGCAGCATGGCGAGCGCATAGCCGGCGAGCAGCAGCTTCTTGCGGCCGATCCGGTCGGAGAGCATCCCGAAGCCGACGTAGAAGGGCGCCGCCAGCAGCGCTCCGAAGGCGAGGTAGAGCAGCGCCTCCTCCTCGGCGACGCGCGCCGTGCCGGTCAGGAAGTAGAGCGTGCCGAACTGGCTGGTGTAGTAGATGACGGTGAGCCCGGCGGCCACGCCGAACAGGGCGACGAGCACGTTGCCCAGGTTGGCCTTGTCGCTGAACGCCTCGAGAAGGGGGTTCCTCACGATCGTGCCGGCATCCTTCATCGCCCGGAAGACCGGGCTTTCCGAGAGCTTCATGCGGATGACGATCGAGATGACGAGCATCAGGAAGGACAGGAGGAAGGGGAGGCGCCAGCCCCAGGCCTCGAACGCCGCGACGCTCATCGCCCGGCGCGACACCAGCACCACGATGACCGCGAGCAGGAACCCGCCCACCACCGAGATCTGGATCCAGCTCGTATACTGCCCGCGCTTGCCTGGCGGGGCGTGCTCGCCCACGTAGATGGCCGCCCCGCCATATTCGCCCCCCAGCGCAAGGCCCTGCAGGAGCCTGAGCACGAGCAGCAGGGCAGGGGCCCACAGCCCCGCCTGTGCGTAGGTGGGCAGCAGCCCGATCGCGACCGTCGCGCCGCCCATCAGCGTGATGGTGACGAGGAAGGTGTATTTCCGTCCGATCCGGTCGCCGTAGTAGCCGAAGAGCATGGCGCCGAGCGGCCGGACCGCGAAGCCCGCGCCGAAGGCGGCGAGGCTGGCAAGGAGGGCCGCAGTCGGATTGTCGGCGGGGAAGAACAGTTTGCCAATGAGCGCGGCGAGGATCCCGTAGAGGAAGAAGTCATACCATTCGAACACGGTGCCCATCGCGCTCGCCGTGATGACGAGCCGATCCCGCCTCGGGTCGATCACTCCCGCATCCGCCGCAACCGTTGCCGACATGGCGGCTGGCCCTGCCGCAGCCGCGCACCCGTGGCAAGGCTCCGGATTTGCCGGGGGGCCGCCTCCCGCGGCCAGCGTCTAGGCTGCCAGCGCCTGGGTCGCGGCGCGCGCGGCGACGAAGCGGCGGGTGATCTCGTCCACGTCGTCCAGGCTGTGCTCGGAGGAGAGGGAGCAGCGCAGCAAATAGACACCCATGGGTGTCGCGGGCGGCCGCGAGAGGTTGCAGTAGATGCCCTGGTCGAGGAGTGCGGACCACATGATGACGCACTCCTCCTGCGTCGGCATGAGGACGGCGATGATCGCCGATTCCGGCGTTTCGGTCGCCATCCGGAAGCCCGCGCCCTTCAGGCTGGCGTGGAGCCTGCGCGAGGCGGCCCAGAGCCGCGCGCGCTTGTCGGTCGCGGTCATCAGCTTCCGGATGCTCGCCTCGGCCGAGGCCGCGACCACGGGCGGAAGCGAGGCGGTGAAGCGGTAGGGGTTGCACACCAGGCGCAGGATCTCGAAGTGCGGGTGGTTGGAAACCGCGAAGCCCCCCACCGTTCCCACCGACTTGGAGAAGGTGCCCACCACGAAGTCCACCTGGTCCTCGAGGCCCTGCTCCTCATAGACTCCGCGGCCATGGGGGCCGAAGAAGCCCATGGCATGCGCTTCGTCGACCAGCACCATGGCACCCGCCGCCTTGGAAACCGCCACCAGGTCGCGCAAGGGCGCCACATCGCCCAGCATCGAATAGACGCCCTCGAGGATGACGAGCTTGCCCTTGCCCGCCGGCACCCGCCGGAGGCGCTTCTCGAGATCGGCGGCGTCGTTGTGGCGGAAGCGCACCACCTCGGCATGGCCGAGCTTGCAGCCGTCGTAGATGGATGCGTGGCTGTCGGCATCGAGCAGGATCACGTCGTCCTTGCCGGCAAGCGTCGAGACCATGCCGAGATTGGCCTGGTAGCCGGTCGAGAAGACGATTGCTGACGAGGTGCCGTAGAAGTCCTTCAGCGCCTGCTCGACGGCGACGTGGGTGGCGAAGGTGCCGTTGAGCACGCGGCTTCCGGTCGAGCCGGCGCCGAAGGTGTCCATGGCGGCCTTGCCGGCGGCGATGACGTCGGGGTCGAAGGTCATCCCCATGTAGTTGTAGGTGCCAACCAGGATGGTCTCGCGGCCGCGGATGATGGCCCGGGTGGGGGAGAGGACGCGCTCCATCACCACGCCGAACGGGTCGGAAAGGCCGGTTCCCTTCAGGAAGTCATACTCGGCGCGGATGGAATCGAACTTCGCGAGAAGGTCGGTCATGCCCCGGCCTTCAGCTTCACGATCGCGTCGGCGACCTGGCCGATGGTCTCGAGGTCGGGGAGGAGGTTGAGCGGCACGTTGATGTCCCACTCGTCCTCCATGTTGGCGACGAGGTCCATGACGGTGAGCGAGTCGAACTCGAGATCGTCGGCGAAGCGCGTGTCCTCGGCAAGCGGGACGGCCTTGGCGTTGAAGGGCTGGATCAGCTCGAGGAGGCGGGCGAGCACCGCGTCGCGGGAAGGGGCCATGGCCGCGCGGTTAGCCGGTTTTTCGCGCAAGGGAAATGCGCAGCAGCGGGAAGAACGCGTGAAGGATCTGGGCACCAAGCCCCATCCCGCCGGAAACCGTGCCCCATTTCGCCACCTGCAGGGCTGGCGACGTCCCCGTCGCGGCACCCAGCGCAAATTCGGCGGCCATCAGAAGCGCGAACCCCACGCCCCCCATGACGAGCGCGGGGGCGGCGCGTCGGGGCACGGAAAGGCGCTGCAGGAGAAGGCCCGCCCACAGCCAGGCGGCCGCCAGCATGACCGGAAGCTCAAAGAGCACCGCCACCGTCTCGCCAAGCCGCGGGACGAGCCAGAGGATGCGCACCACGCCGAGCAGGAAGCCAAGCGCGAAGACGCCAGCAAAATAGATGAGCCCCGCGCGCATCGCTGCCGTCACAGCCACCCCTCCATCCGGTACCAGGAGACGGTCTTCGCCAGGCCCTCGGCGAGGCCATGGGTGGGCCGCCACAGGCCGAGCGCGCGGAGCGGCGCCGAATCCGCGCGCCAGTCCGGATGGGCGAGATAGCGCGCCCGGTCGAAGGAGAGCTTGGGCAGCGCGCCCGTCATGCGCGCCCGGGCGGTGTCGAGCGCTGCACCCAGCCAGAGCGCCGCCCCCGGCACCTCGATGGCCCGCGCCCGCCTGCCCAGTGCCCGGCCGATCGCCTCGACGAGCGCGGTCTGCGGATACCCCCCCGTGCCGTCGTCGATCTCGAAGCAGCCGCCCGCCGCGCGGCCCGCGCCGGCGAGATCCTCGGCGAGCGCGACGAGGGCCGCGGCCAGATCGGGCGCGAAGATCATCGCGGCAACCGCCCCCCTGGGCACGGGCACGAGCCCCAGCCGCGCCGCGCGGAACAGCGCCAGCATCTCGGTGTCGCCGGGCCCGTAGACAGCCGGCGGCCGCACCATCGCGACCCGCCCGGCGCACCCGCGGGCGACATGCTCGGCGGCCAGCTTCGACGCACCATAGGCGGACAGCCGGGGCGCGCGTGCGGCAAGCGAGGAAACATGGACGAACGGCCGACGGCCCGCCGCCATCCGCATTGCGGCGGTTCCTGCAACATTGCCCGCAGCAAAGCCCGCAGCATCGCGGGCGTTGACCACGCCGGCGACGTGGATGACCGCGTCGGCACCTTCGACGAGGCGGCCGAGCGCGGCCATGTCGGCGAGGTCGCCGCGCACCCAGTCCACCCCTTGGCGCGGCGGCTGCGGCCGGCGCGTCAGCGCGCGGACGGCATGGCCCCGGCCGGCTGCAGCGGCGAGCACATGGCCGCCCACGAACCCGGTTCCACCCGTCACTGCGAGCGTCAGCGCCATGCCGCCTGCCCTAGCCGCCTCGCCGGGTGCACTGCTAGGCGCCTCGCCATGCGCCAGATCCCGCGCCTCTTCGTCGCGCCCCGGCTCGCCCAGGGCCTGCGCTTCGCGCTTGCCCCGGCGCAGGCCCACCAGCTGCTCGCCGTGCTCCGCCTCGATGCCGGTGCCGAGCTGCGCCTGCTCGATGACCAGACGGGGGAATGGGCCGCCCGCATCGCCGCCGTCACCCGCCGCGAGGTGTCCGTCGAGGTGGGCGCCATGATCCGCGCCCGCGAGACGGTGCCCGACCTCTGGCTCTGCGCGGCCCCCATCCGGCCCGAGCGCTTCGCGCTCGTCGCCGAGAAGGCGACCGAGCTTGGAGTCGCGAGGCTTCAGCCCGTGCTGACCCGGCGCACCCAGCACGCCCGGCAGAACCTCGCGCGCCTCAGGGCTCACATGGTCGAGGCCGCCGAGCAGTGCGGCCGAACGGCGCTTCCCGCGCTCGCCGAGCCAACGCCGCTCTTTGACCTGCTCGCCGGCTGGGACACTTCCCGCACCCTCCTCTTCGCCGACGAGGAGGGTGGCGAACCCGCCGCCACCGTCATGCCGGCAAGCCCGCCGCCTGCCGCCCTCCTCATCGGCCCGGAGGGCGGCTTCGCGCCCGAGGAGCGCGCGGCGCTCCTTGCCCACCCGGCTGCCCGGCGCCTTGCGCTCGGCCCCCGGATCCTCCGCGCCGATACGGCCGCGGTTGCGGCCGTCGCGCTGTGGCAGGCACTGGCGCCGGGCAGACGCGAAAGCTAGGGCCGAAGGCAATGAGCACCAGGACCGAAGGCGCGGGGGATTCCGCACCCATCGAATCGCGCGCCGATCTCGTCGCGGTGTTTGCCAACGGGGAAAAGCCGCGCCCGGCGTGGCGGATCGGCACCGAGCACGAGAAGTTCGTCTTCCGACTCGCCGACCGCCGCGCCCCTTCCTATGACGAGCCGGGCGGCATTCGCGACCTGCTCCTCGGGTTCACCCGCTTCGGCTGGGAGCCGGTCGAGGAGGGCGGCCGCATCATCGCGCTTGCCGGCCCCGACGGCGGGATCAGTCTCGAGCCGGCCGGCCAGCTCGAGCTGTCCGGCGCCCCCTTGCGGACCATCCACGAGACCTGCGCCGAAGTCGGCCGCCACCTCTTCCAGTGCCGCGAGCTTGGCGAGGAGTTCGGGCTCGGCTTCCTCGGCCTCGGATTCCACCCCACCGCCGCGCGCGCCGATCTCCCCGTCATGCCCAAGGGCCGCTACGCCATCATGTTCCGCCACATGCCGAAGGTGGGCAGCCTCGGTCTCGACATGATGCTCCGCACCTGCACCACGCAGGTCAACCTCGACTATGCCTCGGAGGCCGACATGGTGCGGAAGTTCCGTGTCAGCCTTGCCCTCCAGCCGGTCGCGACCGCGATCTTCGCCAACTCGCCCTTCACGGAAGGCAAGCCCAACGGCTTCCGGAGCCTGCGTGCCCATGTCTGGACCGACACCGACCCGGCGCGGACGGGCATGCTCCCCTTCGTCTTCGAGGAAGGCTTCGGCTACGAGCGCTACGCCGACTATGCGCTCGATGTGCCGATGTACTTCGTCTACCGCGACGGCCGCTACATCGACTGCGCCGGCGAGAGCTTCCGCGCCTTCCTCGACGGCCGCCTGCCCCAGCTTCCCGGCGAGCGGCCGACGCGCGGCGACTGGAAGGACCATCTCTCCACCGCCTTTCCCGAGGTGCGGATGAAGAGCTTCCTCGAGATGCGCGGCGCTGACGGCGGTCCGCAGGGGCGCATCTGCGCGCTTCCCGCCTTCTGGGTCGGCCTCCTCTACGACGGGTCCGCGCTCGACGCCGCCTGGGATCTGGTGAAGGGCTGGAGCAGGGAAGACCGCGAGGCGCTGCGCCTGGCCGCGCCGCGCCACGGGCTCGAGGCCCCGACCCCCTGCGGCCGGACGATGCAGGCGCTGGCCTGCGACGTGCTCGAGATCGCCGAGGCGGGCCTCCAGCGCCGCGCCGCGCTCGATGCCGGGGGCGCTTCCGAGGCCGGGTTCCTCGAGCCGCTGTGGGAGACGGTCCGCTCCGGCCAGACGCTCGCCGACCGCTGGCTCGCGCGCTTCCACGGACCCTGGGGCGGAGACATCACGCCCGTCTTCACCGAGGCCCGCTTCTAGCGGCCTGCCGCGCGGGTCCTGACCGCGTAGAGCGCGACGGCCGCCGCCACCGAGACGTTGAGGCTCTCGACCGCGTCGGTGATCGGCAGCCGGGCGAGCGAATCCACATGCGCCCGGGTGTTGTGGCGCATCCCCTCGCCCTCGGCACCCAGCACGAGGGCGACCGGCCCGGCGGGCAGCGCGTCGGCCAGCAGCGCCCCGGCCTCCCCGGCAAGCCCCACCCGCCAGAAGCCGGCCTCGGCAATGTCCTCCAGCGCCCGGGCGAGGTTGGTCACCCGTGCCCAGGGCACAAGCTCCAGCGCGCCGGCTGCCGCGCGCGCCAGTGCACCCGTCTCGGAGGGCGTGTTGCGGTCCTGGGTGACGAGCCCGGCCGCGCCGAAGGCCGCCGCCGAGCGCAGGATGGCGCCGACATTCTGCGGGTCGGTCACCTGGTCGAGCACGACGAGCGGCCGCTCCGGCGAAGGCGCGTCCAGCAGATCCTCGAGCCATGCGCCCGCGAGCGGCTCCACTTCGAGCACCAGGCCCTGGTGCGGCGCGTCTGCCGGAACCAGCCGGGCGAGATCGGCCGCATCGCCCGACTGCACGGCGAGCCCGGCCGGCAGCGGCCCAAGCGCCGCCAGCGCATCGGGCGTTGCGAACAGCGTGCGCAGGCGCCGCGCCGGATTGGCCAGCGCGGCGCGCACGGCGTGGCGGCCATAGAGCCTTGGCTTCCCTGCGGCGCCGTCGCGGCTCCGGGCCCGTTGCGAACGGGGAAGAGGGCGACGTCCCATGATGGCCATGTTGCACGCGCCGGGCGGCCCGGCTAGCCATCACGACACGGGGCAAGGGGGAGGCATGGCCACGCGCGCGGTCCGCAAGACACGGCTCCCCTCCGGCTCTGCCGAGCGGCGCTTCTGGATGGCCATGGTTGCCGCCCTTGCCATACTCGTCGTCTGGGGCTTCGGCGGCAGCTTCTTCCTGCGCGGCATCCTGCCCCACCAGCCGAGCTACATCGACAGCCCGGACTGGCCGCTCTATGCCGCCCACGGGCTCGCCTTCGGAGCGTGGGTGGCCCTGCTCCTCGTCCAGGCCGGTCTCGTTGCCGCCGGCAACACTGCCCTTCACCGCAGGGTGGGGACCCTCGCCCTGCTCGTCCTGCCCCTGCTTGCCGCGAGCGGCCTTGCCGTCATCCGCCACGGCGCCCGGCACGGCCCCTTCGTGCCCGGCATGAGCGCCCCGGAGCTGGTGACGGTTGCCTTCCTCAGCCTCCTCTTCTTCCTCATCGCCATCAGCCTGGCGCTTCGTCTCCGGCATCGGCCGGCGGCGCACAAGCGCCTGATGCTCATCGGCACCATGATGGTCGCAGGGGCCGGAACCACCCGCATCCCGGCGGTCGCGGCGCCCGGTCTCGGCAATTTCGACCCGACCCAGCTGCTTCTGGTGCCGATGCTCTGGTGGGACTGGCGGAGCCTGGGGCGCATCCACCCGGCAACGCTGTGGGGCGGCCTTGCGCTTGTCGCAACGAACACGGCGATGGGGCCGCTCGCGGAGGTTGCGCATTGGCGGGCCGTGCTGGCGGTGCTGTTTGGCTGAGCCGCGATTGCCGTTGAAAGCGCCAGGAGCGCCGGGCGAAGGGACGGGCGAAGGGAGCGCACCATGCATTTCGGCGACCTGATCGAGACCATGGCGCGCGATGGCGAGCGGTTCCGCATCGATCCGCCCGAGGACTGGCGGCAGGGCCGCACCCTCTATGGCGGTCTGGCGCTGGCTCTCTCAGGTGCCGCTGCAGCGCGCGCCTTCCCCGATCTCCCGCCGCTGCGCGCGGTCCAGATGGCCTTCCTCGGCCCGACGGCGGGGGAGATCCTCCTCGCGCCCACCATCCTGCGGGCGGGAAAGTCGATGACCTTCGTCGGCGTCGATGTCTTCGCCGCCGGTGCCCTCGCCGGCCGTGCCCTTTTCGCCCATGGCGCCGCGCGGCCGTCCGCGCTTGCCGCCAGCGCGCCGCCACCGCCCGACGCCGCGGCGCCCCACGCCTGCCCGCCGCTGTTCGAAACTCTGGCGCGGCCGGCCTTCAGCCATCATTTCGACCTGCGGCGCGCCGGGCCGCTCCGGCTGCTGGCGGCGGCCGGGGCGGGCGATCTGCTGGTGTGGGTAAGGAACGAGGCCGGAGTCCCCGAATCCACCGCCGCCCTCCTGCTGCTCGCCGATGGCCTGCCGCCGGCGAGCTACACCCGCCTCGCCGCACCGGCCGCCATCTCCACCATCACCTGGAGCTTCGAGCTGTTCGCCCCTGAGGTCCATCGCGGCGCCGGCTGGCACCTGCTTGGCGCCACCGACGACGGCGTCGGCCAGGGCTATGCCGGGCAGGCCATGGCGATGTGGGACGCAGACGGAAGGCCGGTGCTGCGCGGCCGCCAGGCCGTTGCGCTGTTCGCCTGACGCGGGGATGGAGCGGGTAACGGGACTCGAACCCGTATATTCAGCTTGGAAGGCTGCTGCACTACCCTTGTGCTATACCCGCATTCCCTTCCGGCGTGGCGGCGACTTAGGCGGCGCCGTCCGCCGGGGCAAGGCCCGAGGCCGGCCCTCAGGCCGCGCCGGTCGGACTGCCCTTCTGCGCGGAGGAGAGGGAAGGCGGCTGCCCGCCGCGCCGGACTGAAATGGTGGAGGGGGTTGGATTCGAACCAACGTAGGCTGACGCCGGCAGATTTACAGTCTGCTGCCTTTGACCGCTCGGCCACCCCTCCGGCCCGGCCGGGGAAGGCGCGCGCATTGCCGAAGCCGCCTCGCCCTGTCAACGCCGCGTCCGCCGCGCCCGCCTCCGGCGGAGCCCCGCGCGGCAACCCCATTGCACGCCCCGGGGCCCTTCGCTATGGGCCCGCTTCCCGCTCCTCACAGGAGTGTAGCTCAGCTGGTAGAGCATCGGTCTCCAAAACCGAGGGCCGGGGGTTCGAGTCCCTCCACTCCTGCCAGCGCCCGGCCGCGGCCGGCCGGAGAGGGTGGGCCAGGTTGAAATCACCCGGCGGAAGGGTCACCTTCGCCGGGTCTTGCTGCTGAGAGTGTCTGCGAATCATGGCCGAAGAGGCAGTCCAGAAGGTTGCGAAGCCCCGGGTCTCCCCGGGCGAGTTCGTGCGCCAGGTGCGCAGCGAGACCGCCAAGGTGGTGTGGCCGTCGCGCCGCGAGACCATCCAGACGACGATCCTCGTCCTCCTCATGACCTCGCTGCTCGCGGTCTTCTTCCTGGGCGTCGACCAGGTGCTCGGCCGCATCGTCCGCTTCCTGCTGGCGCTCGGAGCATCCTGAGATGTCGCGCTGGTACATCATCCACGCCTATTCGGGCTTCGAGAACAAGGTGAAGGACCAGATCCTCGCCGATGCGGCGCGGCTTGGTCTCGACCGGATGGTCGAGGCGGTCGAGGTCCCGACCGAGAAGGTGACGGAAGTCCGCCGCGGCAAGAAGGTCCAGTCCGACCGCAAGTTCTTCCCCGGCTACGTGCTCGCCAAGCTCGAGATGAACGATCAGGTCTATCACCTGGTGCGCAACACGCCCAAGGTGACGGGCTTCCTCGGCGCGTCCGGCAAGCCCCAGCCCATTTCCGAGGCCGAGGCGAACCGGATCCTCTCGACCAAGGCCGAGGCCGCGGCCGCGGCCCCCAAGGCGCGGCGCCGGGTCAGCTTCGAGATCGGGGACCAGGTGAAGGTGCTCGATGGTCCCTTCGCCTCCTTCACCGGCCTCGTCGAGGAGATTGATTTCGAGAAGGGCCGGGTGAAGGTGGCCGTCTCGATCTTCGGCCGGGCAACCCCGGTCGAGCTCGACTTCGACCAGGTCGAGAAGACGAAATAGGCGCCAGCCAGCCGCGATCGGGCAGGCGCCATGACCGTGGGAGGCGAGGGGGAAACCCCGGACCGTTCGGACCACATGATCGCCAGTCAGCGGGCCTCGCCGCCTGAGGCAGGGCCCGGGAAATGGAGTGAGAGATGGCAAAGAAGATCACGGGCTACGTGAAGCTGCAGGTTGCCGCCGGCAGCGCCACGCCCAGCCCGCCCATCGGCCCGGCGCTCGGCCAGCGCCAGGTCAACATCATGGAATTCTGCAAGCAGTTCAACGCGGCAACGGCCAACCTCGAGAAGGGCATGCCGATCCCGACGGTGATCACCGTCTATGCCGACAAGAGCTTCACCTTCGTCACCAAGTCGCCGCCCGCCAGCTATTTCCTGAAGAAGGCGGCGGGCCTGAAGTCGGGCTCCAGGACTCCCGGCAGGGGCAGCGTCGGCAAGGTGACGCGCGCCCAGATCCGCGAGATCGCCGAGGCGAAGATGAAGGATCTGAACGCGCACGACATCGAGATGGCGATGCGCACCATCGAAGGTTCGGCCCGCTCGATGGGCCTCGAAGTTGTGGAGGGCTGACCCGATGGCCAGGCTCACGAAGAAGGCAAAGGCGCTCGAAGGCAGCGTCGATCCGCTGAAGCTCTATCCGGTCGACGAGGCGCTCGACATCGTGCGGGCGAACGCCACCGCCAGGTTCGACGAGACGATCGAGGTTGCGGTCAACCTCAACGTCGATCCCCGCCATGCCGACCAGATGGTGCGCGGCGTGGTCACGCTGCCCAGGGGCACCGGCAAGACGGTGCGCGTCGGCGTGTTCGCGCGCGGCGCCAAGGCCGACGAGGCGCGCGAGGCCGGCGCCGACGTGGGCGGCGCCGAGGACCTGATGGAGGCAGTCCAGTCCGGCACGATCGACTTCGATCGCTGCATCGCCACGCCCGACATGATGGGCCTCGTCGGCCGGCTGGGCAAGATCCTCGGGCCCAAGGGCCTGATGCCGAACCCCAAGCTCGGCACCGTCACCATGAACGTGGCGGACGCCGTGAAGGCGGCCAAGGGCGGCCAGATCGAGTTTCGGGTCGAGAAGGCCGGCATCATCCACGGCCGGCTCGGCAAGGCGAGCTTTCCCCCTGAGGATCTCAAGGCCAATCTCGCCGCCTTCATGGACGCGCTCGTCAAGGCCAAGCCCTCGGGCGCCAAGGGCAAATATGTCGAGAAGGTGGCGCTCTCGTCCACCATGGGCAAGGGCGTGAAGGTCGATCCCGCAACCGTTGGCGTCTGACTCCGTCCAGCCTGTCCGGCAGGCGGAGAGTGACTCCGCTGCCGGACAGGCTCCGGGCACTCCGGTCCTAGCGTCCCCCGGCACCAACCAGGGGGAGGCTCATGTCGCGTCGTTTCGTCCTCGTTTCCGCGGCACTTTCCGGTCTCGTCCTCGGCGCCGCGCCGGGTGACGCCCAGACTGCCGCTGCCGAAGCCGTGCGTTCGCCAGCGGGCGACGACATCGTGGTGACCGCCCGCCGCCGCGAGGAGCGGCTGCAGGACGTGCCGGTTGCCGTTTCCGCCTTCGGGCTCGAGACCCTCGAGCAGCTGCAGATCCTGCGCACCGAGAATCTCGCCGCCGCAGTCCCCAGCCTCTACATCAACCGCATCTCGGCGAGCCCTTCGGCGCTCGTCGTCTTCCTGCGCGGGGCAGGCGAGCAGGTCGGCGGGCTGGCCACCTCGGAAAGCCCGGTCGGCATCTATGTCGACGATGTCTACTTCGCCCGGCTCGCCAGCGCCTCCTTCGATCTTGCCGAGGCCGAGCGCATCGAGGTGCTGCGCGGGCCGCAGGGCACGCTCTACGGCCGCAACACCATGACCGGCGCGCTCAAGATCACGACCCGCCGTCCCACGGGCTCGCCCTTCGTTCGTGCCGAGGCGGGCTGGGGCCGGTTCGACCGGGTGCGCCTCAACGCGACTGCAAGCGCGCCCGTGACCGACGGGCTCGCGGCCCTTGCCACGGTCGGCTTCACCGACGCCGACGGCTGGTTCGACAACGAGGGCGCCGACCCGCGCCGCGGCGACCGCCGCACCTGGAACACGCGGGCAACCCTCGCCACCACTGGCAACGGCCCGGTCCAGGCCCGGGTCAGCGGCTTCTGGGCGAAGGACACGAACGACGGCATCACGCCTGCGCCCGTCAACCCGGCGCCGCCCTTCGAGCGGCTCGCCGGCGGCTTCCGCACCACCCGCTCGCCCGTGCCCGCCTATGGCGAGAACCGCCAGTGGGGCGTCACGGCCGACATCGCCGCCGATCTCTCGGAGACCTGGACGCTCAAGTCCATCACCGGCTGGATCGAGACACGGGACCGCTGGGGCCTCGACTTCTCCGGCGGGTTCCGCAACGCCGCCGGCACGGTGGTCGCCGGCTTCTTCCGCCAGAGCGAGACCCGCCAGCGCCAGCTGAGCCAGGAGCTCCAGCTCCAGGGCGAACTGGCCGATGGCGCGGCGCGGGTCACGCTCGGCGGCTATGTCTTCGACGAGAAGGCGGAGCAGACGCTGGCCGACAGCTTCGGGGTGGGCGTCTTCGGCCCCTTCCCGGTCACCCTGCTTCCCTCCAGCTTCGACCTCGACACGCAAAGCCGGGCGCTCTTCGCCCAGGCCGAGATCCGCCTGTCGGAGGCGCTGACCGCCACGCTCGGCGGCCGCTACAGCTGGGAGAAGAAGCGCTTCGAGGGCCTCATCCAGAACGGCCTCGGCTTCCCGCCGGCCTATGCGCCCCCGGTGGCGCGTCGGCTGGAGGAGGGCGAGTTCACGCCGCGCTTCGGGCTCGACTGGCGGATCTCCCCAGATGTGCTGGCCTATGCCTCGATCGCCCGCGGCTTCAAGGCCGGCGGCTTCAACGGCCTGGCCGTCGCCAATCCCACGATCTTCGGGGCGCCCTATGAGGCGGAGTCGGTCTGGGCCTATGAGGCGGGGGTCAAGTCCGACCTGCTCGACCGCCGGCTGCGGCTCAACCTCGCCTGGTTCTGGAACGATCTCCGCGACATCCAGCAGAATGTCGTGGTTGGCGGCGGCTCGACCCAGACCCAGAATGCGGCACGGGCCCGGCTCACCGGCCTCGAGGCCGAGACCTCGCTCGCCGTCACGGAGACGCTTCGCCTGTTCGGGATGCTCTCGCTCCTGTTCGACCGCTACCTTGAGCTCGATCCCGCGAGCCAGGCCGCGATTGCGGGGGCCACCCGCCTGCCGCTCGTCTCCCGCGTCCAGTCCCAGCTCGGCGCCAGCTGGCGCCAGCCGGTTTCCGAGACGGTTGACCTCCTCGCCACGCTCGACTGGTCGCACCGCTCCGCACGCTTCTCCGAGGCGGCCAATCTGCCGCTCGGCCGGATCGGACCGGTCGACCGCGTGAACCTCGTGGCCGGCGCGAGCTTCGGCGAGGGCCGTTGGGAGCTGACCGCCAACGTCCGCAACCTGCTCGATGCCGAGGACGACTATTCCGGCCTCTCGCTCATCCCCGGCCTCATCGCGGTGCGCTTCTTCGAGGAGCCGCGGACCTACCAGATGATCCTGCGCTACCGTTTCGGCGGCTGACCCGGCCGAGTCCGCGTCGCGCGCACGTCCGCCGGGCCCTTGACTTCCCTGACCGCTTCGTTCACCCGCGCGCGCCAGCCCGGCGGCCTTCGCTGCTGGGCGCCGTCCGAGACTGCGGGTGCCCGAGAGGGCTTAAGCGCAAGGCCCGCAGGAGACGGAAATCGGAACCCGCGCCGTGCGATGGCAGGGGTTCATGGCGGGTAGCAGGGCTTCCCGCACAGGTTTCTTTCGGGCGGGCCGCGGAAGGCCCGTGCTCTCGGGTGTTCCGTGGCTCTCACCGGTGGCGGGGCGCTGCCCTGCCGCCATGTCGATGGAGTGAGCATGGACCGGAACCAGAAGAAGGACCTGGTCGCCAATCTCGCGAAGACCTTCGGGTCCACCCAGGTTGTGGTCATCACCCGCAACCATGGGCTGACGGTCGCGCAGGTCTCCGACCTGCGCAGCCGGATGCGCGGGGCGGGCGCCTCGTTCAAGGTGACGAAGAACCGGCTCGCCCGCATCGCCCTCGAGGGCACGCCCTACCAGGAGATCGGCGCGCTGCTGGTCGGCCCGGTCGGGCTCGCCACCTCGAGCGACCCGGTCGCGGCGGCGAAGATTGCCGTCGAGTTCGCCAGGACCAACGAGAAGTTCGAGATCGTTGGCGGGGCGATGCCGGGCACGCTGCTCGATGCGAACGGAGTGAAGGCGCTTGCCGAGCTCCCGTCGCTCGACGAGCTGCGGGCGAAGCTGGTGGGTCTCATCCAGGCGCCGGCGACCAAGCTGGCCCAACTGGCGAACGCGCCCGCGGCCAAGCTGGCCCGGGTTTTCGCCGCCTATGGCGACAGCCAGGCGGCCTGACGGAAAGGACTGACAGATGGCGGATATTGCGAAGCTCGTCGAGGAACTCTCGGCGCTGACCATTCTCGAGGCGGCGGAACTGGCCAAGGCGCTCGAGGAGAAGTGGGGTGTCTCGGCCGCGGCGGCCGTGGCGGTTGCCGCAGCGCCCGCAGCCGGCGGCGGTGCGGCAGCGCCCGCGGCCGAGGAGAAGACCGAGTTCGACGTGATCCTGACCGGCGACGGCGGCAAGAAGATCAACGTGATCAAGGAAGTCCGCGCCATCACCGGGCTTGGCCTGACGGAGGCGAAGACGCTGGTCGAAAGCGCTCCCAAGGCGGTCAAGGAAGGCGTCAACAAGGAAGAGGCCGAGAAGATCAAGAAGCAGCTCGAGGAAGCCGGCGCGACCGTCGAGATCAAGTAGGCCAGGACGAGGCCGGACCCCGGCGCCCGCCAGGGTCCGCGCGCAACCGGGGGCGGTGCCGCAGGGCGCCGCCCCCTTTTGCGCGTCGGGCCCTGCCGGCCCGGCGCCGCTGGCCTGGCGCTGCCGGCCGGGAGTTGACAGGCTCGGTCCTCGCCCCTAGCCAACGGGGCTCTGCACATTCCCGGGACATGGCGCGCCTTGGCGGCGGCGCGCCAAACGTAGGGGAATGTTGCGGTTTTCGGAACAGCCGTGGGTGCCCTTGCGGGACCGCCCACCTGGTCCGATTCGGCGCGCCGGACTTTTTGGCCTGAAGGATCCTCATGGCGACGCTTGCAGCTCCGCTTTCGTCCACCGCGCTCACCCCCCGGTTCAAGCCCACCCATCGCATCCGCCGCCGGTTCGGCTCGACTGCCGAGGTGGTGGACATGCCGAACCTGATCGAGGTCCAGCGCGAGAGCTACGAGCAGTTCCTGCGCTCCGATCCGTCGACGGGCTATGTCTCGGGGCTCGAGAAGACGCTGCGGTCGGTCTTTCCCATCCGCGACTTCGCCGGCACGGCCGAGCTCGACTTCGTCAACTACGAGCTCGAGGATCCGAAGTACGACATCGACGAGTGCCGCCAGCGTGGCATCACCTACGCAGCGCCCATGCGGGTGACGCTTCGCCTCATCGTCTTCGAGATCGACCCGGACACCGAGACGAGGAGCGTCGTCGACATCAAGGAGCAGGACGTCTACATGGGGGACATGCCGTTGATGACCCCCAACGGCACCTTCATCATCAATGGCACCGAGCGCGTCATCGTGTCGCAGATGCACCGCTCGCCAGGCGTCTTCTTCGACCATGACCGCGGCAAGACGCACGCCTCGGGCAAGTATCTCTTCGCCGCCCGGGTGATCCCCTATCGCGGCTCCTGGCTCGACTTCGAGTTCGATGCCAAGGACATCGTGAACGTCCGCATCGATCGCAAGCGCAAGCTGCCGGTGACGGCGCTGCTCTATGCGCTCGGCATGAACAGCGAGGAGATCCTTCACGCCTTCTACCGCCGGGTCCGCTGGGAGCGGGATGCCGCGCGCGCGGCCTGGAAGCTGCCCTTCGTCGCCGAGGCCTGGCGGGGTGCCAAGCCCGAGTTCGACGTGCTGAACGCCGAGACCGGCGAGGTCGTCTTCGCGCAGGGCTCCAAGGTCACCCCGCGGCTTGCCAAGCGGGCCCAGGCCGACGGGCTCGCCCATGTGCTCGTGCCCGAGGGCGAGATCCTCGGGCGCTACGCGGCCGACGATCTCATCGACGAGACGACCGGCCGCATCCATGTCGAGGCCGGCGAGGAGATCACCCAGGAGGTGCTCGAGCGGCTGCTGGCGGCCGGGTTCGACCATGTCGACCTGCTCGACATCGACGGCGTGAACTATGGCCCGTGGATCCTGAAGACGCTCCATGCCGACAAGGCCGAGGAGCGCGACCAGGCGCTGGCCGACATCTACCGCGTGATGCGCCCGGGCGAGCCGCCGACGCGGGAGACCGCGGATGCCCTGTTCCACGGCCTCTTCTTCGATCCCGAGCGCTACGACCTCTCCGCCGTTGGCCGGGTCAAGATGAACATGCGCCTTGGCCTCGATGCCCCCGATGATCTGACCACGCTCAGGAAGGAGGACATCCTTGCCGTGGTGAAGACGCTGGTCGACCTCAAGGACGGCCGCGGCGAGATCGACGACATCGACAACCTCGGCAACCGGCGGGTGCGTTCGGTCGGCGAACTGCTCGAGAACAGCTACCGGGTCGGCCTGCTGCGCATGGAGCGCGCGGTCAAGGAGCGGATGAGCTCGGTCGACGTGACGGTCGTGATGCCGAACGACCTCATCAACGCGAAGCCCGCGGTTGCCGCGGTCCGCGAGTTCTTCGGCTCGTCGCAGCTCTCGCAGTTCATGGACCAGACGAACCCGCTCTCGGAAGTGACCCACAAGCGCCGCGTCTCGGCGCTCGGGCCGGGCGGGCTCACCCGCGAGCGCGCCGGGTTCGAGGTGCGCGACGTCCACCCCACCCACTATGGCCGGATCTGCCCGATCGAGACTCCCGAAGGGCCCAACATCGGCCTCATCAACAGCCTCGCCACCTACAGCCGGGTCAACAAGTACGGCTTCATCGAGACGCCCTATCGCCGCGTGGTCGACGGCCGGGTGACCGACGAGGTCATCTATCTCTCGGCGATGGAGGAAGCGCGCGAGACGATCGCCCAGGCCAACCTGCCGCTCAATCCGGACGGCAGCTTCGCCGACGAGCTGGTCTCGGCCCGGCGCGCCGGGGAGTTCCTGATGGCGCCGGCCGCGGAGATCACGCTCCAGGACGTGAGCCCGAAGCAGCTGGTCTCGGTGGCCGCCTCGCTCATCCCCTTCCTCGAGAATGACGACGCCAACAGGGCGCTGATGGGCTCGAACATGCAGCGCCAGGCGGTGCCGCTGGTCAAGGCCGAGGCGCCCTTCGTCGGCACCGGCATGGAAGCAACCGTCGCCCGCGATTCCGGCGCCGCGATCGCGGCCCGCCGCGGCGGGATCGTCGACCAGGTCGACGCCGGCCGGATCGTCATCCGCGCGACCGAGGATGTCGAGCCCGGCACCTCGATGGTCGACATCTACCGGCTGCAGAAGTTCCAGCGCTCCAACCAGTCGACCTGCATCAACCAGCGGCCGCTCGTCTCGGTGGGCGACATCGTCGGCAAGGGCGACATCATCGCCGACGGGCCGTCGACCCAGTATGGCGAGCTGGCACTGGGCCGCAACGCGCTCGTCGCCTTCATGCCGTGGAACGGCTACAACTTCGAGGACTCGATCCTCATCTCCGAGCGGATCGTGAAGGAGGACATCTTCACCTCGATCCACATCGAGGAGTTCGAGGTGATGGCCCGCGACACCAAGCTCGGGCCCGAGGACATCACCCGCGACATCCCCAATGTCGGCGAGGAGGCGCTCCGCAACCTCGACGAGGCGGGCATCGTCTATGTCGGAGCCGAGGTGGAGCCCGGCGACATCCTGGTCGGCAAGATCACGCCCAAGGGCGAGAGCCCGATGACGCCCGAGGAGAAGCTGCTGCGGGCGATCTTCGGCGAGAAGGCCTCCGATGTGCGCGACACGTCGCTCCGGCTGCCGCCTGGGGTCTCTGGCACGGTCGTCGAGGTCCGTGTGTTCAACCGCCACGGGATCGACAAGGACGAGCGCGCACTCGCCATCGAGCGCGAGGAGATCGATCGGCTCGAGAAGGACGCGCAGGACGAGCGCGCCATCCTCGACCGCGCGACCTACGCGACGCTGCGCGAGATGCTGCTTGGCCAGACCATCGTCTCCGGCCCGAAGGGAGTGAAGAAGGGCGCAGTCATCGACGAGGCGCTGCTCGAGGAGCAGCCGCGGCGCGAATGGTGGAAGTTCGTGGTGGCCGACGACAGCGTCCAGGCCAGCATCGAGGCCACCCGCGCCCAGTGGGACGAGGCCAACAAGCGCATCGCCGAGAAGCTCGAGGACCGGCGCGAGAAGCTCCAGCGCGGCGACGAGCTGCCGCCCGGCGTGCTCAAGATGGTCAAGGTGTTCGTTGCGGTGAAGCGCAAGCTCCAGCCCGGCGACAAGATGGCCGGCCGCCACGGCAACAAGGGGGTCATCAGCCGCATCCTCCCGCAGGAGGACATGCCCTTCCTCGAGGATGGCACGGCGGTCGACCTGGTGCTCAACCCGCTCGGCGTGCCGAGCCGGATGAACGTTGGCCAGATCTTCGAGACGCACCTCGGCTGGGCAGCGCGCGGGCTGGGCCGGCGGATCGCCGCCCTCCTCGAGGAGATCTCCGAGGCCAATGCCGATGCGGTGCGCGCGGCCGGCGGCAATCTCGCGCGCCTGCGCGCGTTCCTGGTCGCCATCTACGGCGACCAGGCCGGGGTCGAGACCATGTCGGACGAGGAACTCCGGCGCTTCGCCGAATCGCTCACGCCCGGCGTGCCGGTCGCAACCCCCGTGTTCGACGGCGCCAAGGAAGCCGATGTGAGCCAGATGCTCGAGCTCGCCGGGCTCGACGGCTCGGGCCAGGTGACGCTCTACGACGGCCGCACCGGCGACGCCTTCGAGCGCAAGGTAACGGTCGGCTACATCTACATGCTGAAGCTGCACCACCTGGTGGACGACAAGATCCACGCCCGCTCGATCGGTCCCTACAGCCTCGTCACCCAGCAGCCGCTGGGCGGCAAGGCGCAGTTCGGCGGCCAGCGCTTCGGCGAGATGGAGGTGTGGGCGCTGCAGGCCTATGGCGCGGCCTACACGCTCCAGGAGATGCTGACCGTCAAGTCGGACGACGTGGTCGGCCGGACCAAGGTCTACGAGGCGATCGTCAAGGGCGACGACACCTTCGAGGCCGGCGTTCCCGAGAGCTTCAACGTGCTGGTGAAGGAGATGCGGTCGCTGGGGCTCAATGTCGAGCTCCAGACCGCATCGGACGACGCCTGAGCCACAGCCCATTCTGCCGCGCGGGCAACCGCGCGAGGAGGACATGATGAACGAACTGACGCTCAACGCCTTTTCGCCGGTCGCGAAGCCCGAGACCTTCGACTCGATCAGGATCTCGATCGCCAGCCCGGAGAAGATCCGCAGCTGGTCCTTCGGCGAGATCAAGAAGCCCGAGACCATCAACTACCGGACCTTCAAGCCGGAACGCGATGGCCTCTTCTGCGCCCGCATCTTCGGTCCGATCAAGGATTACGAGTGCCTGTGCGGCAAGTACAAGCGCATGAAGTACAAGGGCATCATGTGCGAGAAGTGCGGCGTCGAAGTGACGGTCGCCAAGGTGCGCCGCGAGCGCATGGGCCATATCGAGCTGGCCTCGCCGGTCGCCCACATCTGGTTCCTGAAGTCGCTGCCGAGCCGCATCGGGATGCTGCTCGACATGACGCTGAAGGATCTCGAGCGCGTCCTCTACTTCGAGAACTACATCGTGCTCGAGCCGGGCATGACGCCGCTCAAGAAGCTCCAGCTGCTCTCCGAGGACGAGTATCTCGAGGCCCAGGACCAGTATGGCGAGGAAAGCTTCATCGCCGGGATCGGCGCCGAGGCGATCCGCAAGCTGCTCGAGGAACTCGATCTCGAGGGCGAGAAGGCCGAGCTTCTCGAGGAGCTTGCGACCACCAAGTCGGAGCTGAAGCCGAAGAAGATCATCAAGCGCCTGAAGATCATCGAAAGCTTCCTCGAGAGCGGCAACCGCCCCGAATGGATGGTGATGACGGTCATTCCCGTCATCCCGCCGGAACTGCGCCCGCTGGTGCCGCTCGATGGCGGCCGCTTCGCGACGTCCGACCTCAACGACCTCTACCGCCGGGTCATCAACCGCAACAACCGCCTGAAGCGGCTGATGGAGCTGCGCGCGCCCGACATCATCGTCCGCAACGAGAAGCGCATGCTGCAGGAAGCGGTCGATGCGCTGTTCGACAATGGCCGCCGCGGGCGGACGATCACGGGCGCCAACAAGCGCCCGCTCAAGTCGCTGTCCGACATGCTGAAGGGCAAGCAGGGCCGGTTCCGCCAGAACCTGCTCGGCAAGCGGGTGGACTATTCGGGCCGCTCGGTCATCGTGACGGGCCCCGAGCTCAAGCTGCACCAGTGCGGTCTTCCGAAGAAGATGGCGCTCGAGCTGTTCAAGCCGTTCATCTACTCGCGGCTCGACGCCAAGGGCCTCTCCATGACCCTGAAGCAGGCCAAGAAATATGTCGAGAAGGAGCGCAAGGAAGTCTGGGACATCCTCGACGAGGTGATCCGCGAGCACCCCGTGCTCCTGAACCGGGCGCCCACGCTGCACCGCCTCGGCATCCAGGCCTTCGAGCCGGTGCTCATCGAGGGCAAGGCGATCCAGCTCCACCCGCTGGTCTGCGCGGCGTTCAACGCGGACTTCGACGGCGACCAGATGGCGGTCCATGTGCCGCTCTCGCTCGAGGCCCAGCTCGAGGCGCGCGTGCTCATGATGAGCACCAACAACATCCTCTCGCCGGCCAACGGCAAGCCGATCATCGTGCCCAGCCAGGACATGGTGCTCGGCCTCTACTATCTCTCCATGCAGCGCGAGGGCGAGCCGGGCGAGGGCGCCGTGCTGGCCGACATGGCCGAGGTGCACCATGCGCTGAACGCGCGGGCGGTCACGCTGCACACCCGGATCATCACCCGCGTGCCGCAGACCGACGAGGCCGGGCGCACCTACCTGAAGCGGGTGGAAACCACCCCGGGGCGGATGCTCATCGGCGAGTGCCTGCCCAAGAGCCACAAGGTGCCGTTCGAGACGGTGAACCGGCTTCTCACCAAGCGCGAGATCGGCGACGTGATCGACACCGTCTACCGCCACACCGGCCAGAAGGAGACGGTGCTGTTCGCCGACGCGATCATGGCGCTCGGCTTCCGCTATGCCTGCCAGGCGGGCATCAGCTTCGGCAAGGACGACATGGTGATCCCGGCCGCCAAGGCCGAGCTGGTCGAGCGGACCCGCGCGCTCGCCAAGGACTTCGAGCAGCAGTACCAGGACGGCCTCATCACCCAGGGCGAGAAGTACAACAAGGTGGTGGACGCCTGGGCCCGCTGCGGTGACGAGGTCGCCGCCGAAATGATGAAGGAGATCTCGGCGCAGGCGCCGGGCAAGCCGGTCAACTCCATCTACATGATGGCCCATTCGGGCGCGCGCGGCTCGAGCGCGCAGATGAAGCAGCTGGCCGGCATGCGTGGCCTCATGGCCAAGCCGTCGGGCGAGATCATCGAGACTCCGATCATCTCCAACTTCAAGGAGGGGCTCACCGTCCTCGAATATTTCAACTCGACCCACGGCGCCCGCAAGGGTCTCGCGGACACGGCGCTCAAGACTGCCAACTCCGGCTACCTCACCCGCCGCCTCGTCGACGTGAGCCAGGACTGCGTCGTCTCCGAAGTCGACTGCGGCACCTTCCGCGGGCTCGTCACCCGGGCCATCGTCGAGGGTGGCTCGACCATCGTGACGCTCGGCGAGCGCATCCTCGGCCGCACCCTCGCCGAGGACGTGACCGACCCCAAGACGGGCGATCTCCTCTTCCCGCGGGACACCCTGCTCGACGAGGCGCGCGTCAGGGCGATCGAGGAGGCCGGAGTCGTCGAGGTCAAGATGCGCTCGCCGCTGACCTGCGAGGCGGCGCGGGGCGTCTGCGCGACCTGCTACGGGCGCGACCTTGCCCGCGGCACGCCCGTCAACATCGGCGAGGCGGTGGGGGTGATCGCCGCCCAGTCGATCGGCGAGCCGGGCACCCAGCTCACCATGCGGACCTTCCACATCGGCGGCGCAGCGCAGGTCTCGGAACAGTCGTCGGCCGACGCGCCGGTCGACGGCCGGGTCCAGTTCCGCAACCTGCCGACCCTCAAGGACAGCCGCGGCCGGCTCATCGGCATGGCGCCGACCGGCGGCGAGATCGTCATCCTCGATTCCGACGGGCGCGAGCGGTCGAGCCACAAGGTGCCCTTCGGCGCCTTCCTGTCGGTCACCGAAGGCCAGCAGGTGACAAAGGGCGAGCGCCTTGCCGACTGGGACCCCTTCACCCGGCCCATCATCACCGACCGGGCCGGCCAGGTGAAGTTCCAGGATCTGGTCGACGGCCAGACCCTCAAGGAAGAGGTGGACGAGGCCACCGGCATCTCCAACCGGGTCGTCTCGGAGTTCAAGTCGCGCGCCAAGGAGGAGCTGCGGCCGCGGATCACCCTTCTTGATGCGGCATCGGGCGAGGCCGGGCGCTTCCTGCTTCCGGTGGGGGCGATCCTCTCCGTCACCGAGGGCCAGCAGGTGGAAGCGGGCGACGTGCTCGCGCGGATCCCGCGCGAGGCCGCGAAGAACCGCGACATCACCGGCGGTCTGCCGCGCGTGGCCGAGCTGTTCGAGGCCCGGATCCCGAAGGACCATGGCATCATCGCCAAGGTCGATGGCCGGGTCGAGATGGGCAAGGACTACAAGGCGAAGAAGCGCCTCATCCTTCGCCCCGAGGATGGCTCCGAGCCGGTCGAGTATCTGCTTCCCAAGGGCAAGCATATTGCCGTGCAGGAGGGGGATCTCGTGCGCCGCGGCGACTTCCTGATCGACGGGCCCGCCAATCCGCACGACATCCTCGACGTGCTGGGTGTCGAGAAGCTCGCCGAATATCTCTGCGCCGAGATCCAGGAAGTCTATCGGCTCCAGGGCGTCAAGATCAACGACAAGCACATCGAGGTGATCGTGCGGCAGATGCTGCAGAAGGTCGAGATCACCGACGATGGCGACTCGACCTTCCTGAAGGGCGAGCAGGTCGACAAGGACGAGCTGGAGGCGGTCAACCGCAGGCTCGAGGCCGAGGGCAGGCGCCCGGCCGAGGCCAAGCCGGTGCTGCTCGGCATCACCAAGGCCTCGCTCCAGACGCGGAGCTTCATCTCGGCCGCCTCCTTCCAGGAGACGACCCGGGTGCTCACCGAGGCGTCGGTGCAGGGCAAGGTGGACCGGCTCGAGGGCCTCAAGGAGAATGTCATCGTCGGCCGCCTCATCCCGGCCGGCACCGGAGCGGCCATGGACCGGCTCCGCGTGGCAGCCTCGGCGCGGGATGCGGCGCTGCGCGCGCAGCAGGCAGCGCTTGCCGCCGCGAACCAGGCAGCGGAATAGGGGAAACGCCCGCCAGCCGTGCGGCTGGCGGGCGCTTCACACGAAGGCGATCAGGCCGCCGCGAGCGCCTGACGGGCGCGCCGTGCAGCGAAGCCGACGAGGCCGAAGCCGGCGATCAGCATCGCCCAGGTTCCCGGCTCGGGGATGACGGTGCGGAACGCATAGTTGGTGAATTCCGGGCCCACGGCCCAGTCGCGCACATAGGCGGATTCGTCACCGGGATTGGCATAGAGCCCACCCGTGCTGGTCACGCTGCCCTGGGGCACCTTGCGGCCGCAGGGATAGCCGGGGCAGTCTGGAAAGCTTCCCGCAAACCACACGCTCACCCAGGCCTGGAAGTCGATGTTGGCCGGGTTGCTGTCGACGGTCGAGATCACATAGTCCGACGGCGAGCCGCCGAAGAGCAGCGCGGCGGCTTCCTGGCCGGTGTAGGCAGGCGGAACCACCGCCCAGTCCGGGCCCTCGTCAACTTGCCAGCTTCCGACATAGACATAGGTTGTGGCGTCTGCTGCGCCCGCGACGAGAAGCGGGGCAACGGCAAAGGCCAGAAGCGACTTTTTCATCATGCCCTCCAGCGGTCACCAGAAATGTTCCGGTAACCAATCCACTCTGCAAGATTCGTGCCAACACCGGAAGTCTTAGAAATCCTACGATTTCAAGGGGTTGCAAGCGCGCTAGGGGTGATCCTGTCATGAAATCCGACAGGCTGGGCGCGTCCGGATCCGGGATGATCTGCGCCAGGCGCGGGAAAAATCTCGATGATGAAATAGGTTGCGACCCATGGCCCGACCCGTGAAGGAGCTGTAAGGAAATTTGACAGGCGCGGCCCGGCCGTCCGGTGCCCGGGCAGCCGCCGGCGCGGCCGGGCTTTCCCGGCGACACCATCGCCACTATGGCCATGGCGATGGCCGACGGCGCGGATCCGGGAGGTCGCCCGCTTCGCGTGGCGGTCTTCTCGGGCAACTACAACTATGTGAAGGATGGCGCGAACCAGGCGCTCAACCGGCTCGTCGGCCGGATGCTCGCGCGTGGGGATGTCCTGCCCCGCGTCTATGCGCCGGTTTCGGCGACGCCCGCCTTCCCCCCCACCGGCGATCTCGTCGCCGTGCCCTCCATCCCCATCCCGGGGCGCAGCGAGTATCGGCTCGGCCTCCGGCTGTCGCGCCCGGTCCTCGCCGATCTCGAGGCCTTCGCGCCGGATCTCGTCCACCTCTCGGCGCCCGATCTCCTCGGCCACAAGGCCAAGCGCTGGGGGCAGGCGCGCGGGCTCCCCGTGGTGGCCTCGGTCCACACCCGGTTCGAGACCTATGGCGACTATTACCGGCTGGGCTGGCTCCGGGGCTGGGCCGAGAACATGATGCGCCGCTTCTACGGCGATCTGGCCGAAATCTACGCGCCGACCGAGGGCATGGCGGAGCTGCTCCGCGAGGGTGGATTCTCGCAGCGCGTGCGCATCTGGAGCCGTGGCGTCGATCACGCGCTCTTCCACCCCGGCCGGCGCGATCCGGCCTGGCGCAGGTGCCTCGGCATCGCCGACTCGGACTTCCTCGTCGGCTTCGTCGGCCGGCTGGTGCTGGAGAAGGGGCTCGACGTGGTGGCAGCGACGGTGGCCCGGCTTCGCGCGGCGGGAGTCGGCCACCGCCTCCTCGTGGTGGGCGAGGGCCCGGCGAGGCCCATGCTCGAGCGCGAGGTGCCCGATGCCATCTTCACCGGCTTCCTCGCCGGCGAAGCGCTTGCGCGGGCGCATGCCAGCGCCGATCTCTTCCTGAACCCGTCGGTCACCGAGACCTTTGGCAACGTGACGCTCGAGGCCATGGCCTGCGGCGTTCCCGTCGTCGCCGCCGATGCGACGGGGTCGCGCTCGCTGGTGGTGGATGGAGAGACCGGCCGGCTCGTTCCGCCAGGCGACGCGGCGGCCTTCGCCGAAGCCATCGCGGCCTATGCGGCGGACCGCGCGCAAGCCGCCGCGCACGGTGCTGCCGGCCACCTCCGGGCGCAGGCCTATGAGTGGGACCGGGTGAATGATGCCGTCATCGATCGCTATCCGCTCCTCGTTGGCCGGGAGGGCTTCAAAACGGGCCGCGCCCACGCTACATGAGCGCTGTCGCATCGTTGCGAAGATGGCGATGAATGGCGGCGTGCAATAGGTGCAGCGGACCCGGGGGCAGTACCCGGCGGCTCCACCATCCCGGGTGCAGGATCGGGCCAGTCCCCGTCACGCACCCTGGCTGACGGGGCCGAACCAGGATCGACGTGCGCTGAAAGACGCGGCTTTCGCCCGGCCTGAACGCGCCGCAAAACCGTTCAAAACCCACAAATGCCAACGACAACGAGGCATTTGCGATCGCTGCGTAACCTTGGCCCCCAAGGCCGAGCTTACAACGCCTGAGCAGGGTTCGGGCCGAACCCGGTAACAGAATCGGACTCCAGCGGCAGGCAGGCGCGCCGGGCAACAGAAGCGCCTGCACTCCTCCATCCGGCAGCCGTTCGGCCCGCGTTCCCCGCTGGAGCCTCGGTCGTCGCGCGCCTTGACGGGGGCGGGACGGCGCTTCAGGAGGGCGACGCCCATGTCGGACCCCAGAAGACCGTCCCGCCAGCCATGAGCGATCCGGAAGATCCGGCAGACCCGCCGGACAGCCTCATTCCCTACGACGAGATCGTCCAGGATTCGCTGCGGGCCGTGGTCCGGCGCGTGCTTGCCGACGTTGCCGCCGCCGGCAGCCTCCCGGGCGCGCATCATTTCTACATCGCCTTCCGCACCCGTTTCCCGGGCGTCGAGCTCCCGGCGCACCTGCTCGAGCGCTACCCGGACGACATGACCATCGTCATCCAGCATCGCTTCTGGGATCTGAGGGCCGAGCAGGACCATTTCGAGATCGGCCTCACCTTCAGCCAGGTGCCGGCCAAGCTTCGGATCCCCTATGGCGCCATCACCGGGTTCGTCGATCCGGCGGTCAACTTCGCGCTGCAGTTCGCGGTCAGCGCGCCGGAGAAGCCGGCGCCGCGCCCGGAGCCGCCCGCGCCTGCGGGAGATGGTGCACCCTCCGGTGCCGAGGGGGGGTCGAACGTCGTCAGCCTCGACTTCAAGCGCCGCAAGTGACCGTATCGGAGCGCGCGTTCGCGGTGGCGCCGGGCGCGCGGTCCCGCCCGGAGGGGCGGCGGTGAGCGCGGCCCGGCGCGGGCTGATGCTGGTGCTCTCCTCGCCGTCGGGCGCGGGCAAGAGCACCATGTCGCGCCGGCTGCTCGCCGCGGATCCCGCGATCCGGGTGTCCGTCTCGGTGACCACCCGCCCGCCGCGCCCTGGCGAAGTCGATGGCGAGCACTATCACTTCGTCTCCCAGGCGGAGTTCGAGGCGCTGATCGAGCGGGAGCATTTCCTCGAGTGGGCGCGGGTGTTCGGCAATCTCTACGGGTCCCCGCGCGCGCCCGTGCGCGACGCCATCGACGCTGGGTTCGACGTGCTGTTCGACATCGACTGGCAGGGCGCGCAGCAGCTGGCGCAGAACCAGTTCCGCAAGGAGCCCGACGCCGACCTGGTCTCGATCTTCCTGCTGCCGCCCTCGATGCAGGAGCTGGAGCGGCGGCTGCGGGCACGCGCCGACGAACCCGAGGCCGTGATCGCCGCGCGCATGGCGAAGGCGCGGGACGAGATCAGCCATTTTGCCGAATATGACTATGTGTTGGTCAACGACGATGCCGATGCCTGCTTCCGGAACATTCAGACCATCGTCGCGGCCGAGCGGCTGCGGCGCCCCCGCCAGATCGGCCTGTTCCCCCTGGTTCGCGCCCTGCTCGACTGAGCGCCCGCGATCAGGGCGTGCTGCCCTCGGCAACCGGCGCAGGCGCGCGGGCATCGGTTCGCTGCCAGCCGGCCGGAGTCGGGCGGATTGCGCTCCACACCGGTTCCCCCTTGGAGTCCCGCGGTACCTCGCCGGGAACGGCGATCCGATCGCTGCCGGAGACGTGGAGGAGGGAGGGCGCGCAGCCGCCGCCGAGCAGCGCGAGTGCGAGCGCCAGAACCGCGTGTCGGGCTGTCATGCTTCTGCCATGCACAGTCGGCCTGTCACCACAATGAACCGTTGACGGCGCATCGACCGGGTCCTTGCGCGCTTTCCTGGCCGGCCGGGGCGTGCCACATCGGGCGAGGCCCCATGATGGACCCAACCGGTCACGCCCACCCGCCCGCGTCGTCCTGCAGGGGCGAGGTCGTGCGGCTCGCCGCCCGCGGGGACGGCGTGACCGCCGATGGCCGGTTCGTGGCCGGGGCCGTTCCGGGAGATCGGGTCGAGGCCGACGGCTCGCTGGTTCCCGGGCCGAATCGCGCGGTGCCGGCCTGTGTCCATTTCGGCACCTGCGGCGGCTGTCAGCTGCAGCATGTGAGCGAGGCGCTGCTGGCGGACTTCGCCACCATGCGCTGCCTCGAGCCGCTGCGCCGGCTGGGGATCGCGCCGGCGCGCGTTCGGCCGGCGCATCTCTCGCCGCCCTTCAGCCGCCGGCGCGCGAGCCTCCGGGCTGTCCGCCGCGATGGCCGCGTCGCGATCGGCTTCAACGCCGAGGGGAGCCATGCGCTTCTCGATCTGGCGATGTGCCCGGTGCTCATCCCCGCCCTCTTCGACCTCGTCGATCCCCTCCGCCGTCTGCTCGAACCGCTGCTGCCACCGCGAAGCGTGGTCGGCATCACCATGACTGCGACCGACGCCGGGATCGACCTGCTGCTCGCCAATCTTTCGGTGGAACGGCTTCCGGTCGTCGAAGCGCTCACGGCCTTCGCGGTCGAGCAGGGTCTCGCGCGGCTTTCGGTCGAAGGGCCGCTTGGTGTCGAGACCGTGGTGGCGCCCGGCGTGCCCGCGGTGCGGCTTGGCGGAGTCGCCGTCACCCTGCCGCCCGGCGCCTTTCTCCAGGCCACCGCCGACGGGGAGGCGGCGCTTGTGGCAGCCGTGCGGGAGTGCATTGCCGGGGCCGGCCGCATTGCCGACCTCTTCTGCGGCGTCGGAACCTTCGCCCTGCCCCTGTCGGCGGCGGCGCGGGTGCTGGCCGCCGATGCCTCGGGCCCGGCCGTGGCGGCGCTCGCCCGCGCGGCAAGGGCTGCGGGGCGCCCGGTCGAGACGCTGCACCGGGATCTCTTCCGCCGCCCGCTGGCTGGTGCCGAGCTTCGCGGACTGGACGCGGTGGTCATCGACCCGCCGCGCAGCGGTGCCGCTGCCCAGACCGCCGAGATCGCCGCTGCGCGCGTGCCGGTGGTGATGGCGGTCTCCTGCAACCCGGCGACCTTCGCACGCGATGCCGAGCGGCTGGTGGCGGCCGGCTACACCCTCGAGACGCTGTGGCCGGTGGCGCAGTTCCGCTGGTCGACGCATGTGGAACTTGCTGCCCGGTTCCTTTTCCGTTGAGACACATTCAACGGAGCACCTGCTGGGTTGTAAGATCTCTTGACAGACTCTCGGGTGCGGATGTGGCTAACCCGTTGAAGCGGTGAAGGCGGGGCGCTTGGCACGTTTCTTGCAGGTCTCACGCCGGCGCGGAGAGTCCGCGCCTCGTTCGGAGGGTCAGTCCATGAAGAAGCTTCTTCTTGCTGCGGCCGGTGCGGCGCTTGTCGCTGCACCTGTCTCGGCTGCCGTCACCGTCCTCACCTTCGAGGGCATCGGCAATCTCAATCCGGTCGGCGCCTTCTATGCGCCGAACTACATCTTCTCGCCGGCGACGCTCGCGATCGTCGACGCCGATGCGGGGGGCACGGGCAACTTCGCCAACGAGCCGTCGGCCAGCACCATCATGTTCTTCCTGGACGCGGACAACGCGATCCTGGACGTGCCGGCCGGCTTCACCACCGGCTTCAGCTTCTGGTACACCTCGTCGACGGTTGCATCGGTCACCGTCTATGACGGCCCGGGCGGCACCGGAAATGTCCTTGGCACGCTGAATCTGGTCGCCAATGCCTTCGACGGCTGCAACGGTGACCCCACCGGAGCCTTTGCCTGCTGGGCGCCGGTCGGCGTGGCCTTCGCCGGCACCGCCTTCTCGATCGACTTCGGCGGCACGGCCAACCAGACCGGCTTCGACAACATCACCTTCGGCAGCGAAACGCCGGTCGTTCCCGAGCCGGCCACCTGGGCGATGCTGATCGCCGGGTTCGGCCTGGTCGGCCACGCCGCCCGTCGCCGCCGGGCCGCGCTCGCCGCCTGAGCGTTCGACCGTTCGTCACCAGGGAAGGGCGGGCCGCAAGGCCCGCCCTTTCGTGCCTCAGGCGAAGATCTGCGCCCAGCGGCGGGGTGTGCGGTCCTTCCAGAGGCCGCGGTGCCAGGCGTCCGAGGCAAGGAGCGGCATCACGCTTCCGGCCTCGGCGAAGACCATCTGCTCGATCGCCGTCGACACCTTGCCCCAGCTGGCCGCCTCCTGGAGGGTGGAGGAGGAGCAGGCGCCGTCGCGCACGTCGGCGACCGTGATCTGCACGGCATATTTGTGCGGCTTGACATCCTCGTGGCCGAGGATCTCCGCGCACACCACCGTGTCCTGCACGAAATTCTTGGGCACGCCCCCGCCGATCATGAGGAGGCCCGTGGCGCCAGCGCGGATCTTGATCTCGGTGAGCTCGCGGAAGTCGGCGATGGCGTCGAGCACCATGTGCGGCTGGCCGGCCTTCATCCGGTCGACCTGGTGCTTGACCAGGCCGAAGCCGGCCGACGAATCGACGAAGGCCGGGCAGAAGATCGGCACGTCATGCTCGAAGGCGAGCCTGACGAGGCTGTTCTCCTTCTTCCCGTGCGCGGCGAGGTAGCGGCCCATCTCGCGGATGAAGGCGCGCGAGGAATAGGCCCGGGGCTCGAGCGAATCCGCGATCCGGCCGATGGTGAAGTCGCAGTCCTGGAGCTCCTCCTCATCGATGTAGGTGTCGTAGATGCGGTCGATGTAGAGCGAGCGCAGCGTGTCGTCGTCGGGCACCTCGAGCGCCTGGTAGTGCCGGTGGCCGAGGCCCTCGAAGAAGTCCATGTCGACGATCGTGGCCCCAGTTGCGACCACGGCATCCACCATGTTCGAGCGGACCAGCTCGGCGTAGAGGTCCATGCAGCCGCCCGCGGACGTGGAGCCGGCGATGACAAGGAAGATGGTGCAGTCCGGGTCGGCCAGCATCTGGTTGTAGATGCCTGTCGCGCGCGCGAGGTCGCGGCTGGTGAACGACATCTTGCCCATCGCGTCGATGATGGGCCGGGCGTCGAACGTCCGGATGTCGATGTGCTCGACGGTGGTCGACAGAAGCTCGCGCTTGCGCTGGTCATTGATGCGTTGGGTCATTCCATCCTCCATGCCGCCGGCGCCCCGGACCTTGCGGTCCGGGACGCCTTAGGACGATTGTGTGACAGCTCGCCGGCCGCCGGCTAGGATGCCTGGCGACGGATCAGCGGCTGGACATTGTCGGGGACTGCGAGTTCGCCGCCCTCGGGGATGAGCGAGAGCATCGGGGCATCGCGCACGATCGCCACCTCATGCTCGCCGAAGCCGTTGAAGCCGGTGCGCATCGCCTGGCCATAGGCGCCGAGCTGGCCGATCTCGAGATAGTCCCCGGGCCGCACGTCCGCCGGCAGCAGGAAGGGGCCCTTCATGTGGTCCATGTCGTCGCACGTCGGGCCCCAGAGCGCGAACCCGAGCAGGGACGCGGAGCTGGCCTCGGGCCGGACCAGCCGGACCGGGTAGCGCCAGTCGATGTGCGCGGCATCGAACAGCGAGCCATAGGCGCCGTCGTTGATGTAGAGCTCCTCGCCGCGGCGCTTCTCCACCCGCACCAGGACGCTCGCATAGTCGGCCGAAAGGGCCCGGCCCGGCTCGCACCACAGTTCGGCCGAGTAGCTCACCGGGAGCTGCTCGAAGGCGCGGTGGATGACGGCGAAATAGGCCGCGAGCGGGGGCGGCTCCATGCCCGGGTAGCGGGAGGGAAAGCCGCCGCCGACGTCGATCACGTCGATCGTGACCGCGGCCTCGACGATGGCGGCGCGCACGAAGGCCATGGCATCGGCATAGGCCTGCGGCGTCATCGCCTGGCTTCCGACATGGAAGCAGATGCCGAGCGCATCGGCCACCTGCCGCGCGGCCATGAGGAGCGCGGGCGCCTCGGCGACGCCCACCCCGAACTTCGAGGCCAGGCTCAGCTTCGAATGCGCCGAGGAGACCCGGAGCCGCACGAGGAGCGTGAGGTCGGTGGCGCCGCCGGTTGCGCGCACGATCTTCGCCAGCTCCTCATGGCTGTCGAGCGAGAAGATGCGCACGCCGAGCGCATAGGCCTCGGCAATCGCCTCCTCGGCCTTGACCGGATGCATGAAGGCAAGCGTGGCCTCCGGCAGCAGCCCGTGGACGAGGCGCGCTTCCGCGATCGAGGCAACGTCGAACGCACGGATGCCGCCCTCCCACAGCAGCGTGAGCAGCGTGGGATCGGGGTTGGCCTTGACCGCGTAGAAGCTCCGACCCGGGAAATGCCGGGTGAAGAAGCGCGCGGCCGCGAGCGCTGCGTGCGGGCGAATGAGGGTGACCGGCCGGGCCGGTGCGAACGCTTGCGCTACCCCCAGCGCGTGATGGCTCTCGTACAACTCAAGGGACCTCCACGAAGCAGTTGCGAACAAAGCTGCCTTGCGGTGGAAGTCCCATGGGGCAGCGGGGCGCGCATATGGGACCAGGGGGACCGGATGTAAAGGGACAATTGCGCGCTGCGCGCCGGGGCCCGCGGCGGCGCGCCCGCGGGCAGTCAGGCGCGGGCGCGCCTGCCCCTTGCCTGCTCGGCGCGGATCCGGTCGATGTGGGCGGCGAGCGTGCCGACGGTTGCGAAGAGGTCGGCGGTCACGTCCTCGTCGTCGATCAGGATCCCGAAATGGTCCTCGATGGCGGTCAGCACCGTCGCCACGGCCATCGAATCGAGCTCCGGGAGGTGACCGAACAGGCCGGAGTCGGCCGAAAGCCCGGCCGCCACGTCCGGCGCGAGGCCGAGGCTTTCCGACAGGACGCTGACGAGGCGGGCAAGGGTGTCGTGCTGGCTCACTTCAGGGCTCGCAGGGTGCGTTCATTCGGCGCGAAGTCGCGCCGCCTACACTGCGCCGGGCGCCGTTGCAATCCGCCGGCGGTGGACAGTGCCGGGGCCGCCCCCTATGTCCCGGCGCCATGGCGGTTCCGTTCGTCAAGATGCACGGGGCAGGCAATGACTTCGTGATCTTCGATGCGCGGGAGCAGCCCATCCCGCTCGATCCCGCGCGCGTGCGCCTGCTTGCCGACCGGCACCGGGGAATCGGCTGCGACCAGCTGTTCCGGCTCGAGCCCAGCGCGCGGGCGGACCTGTTCCTGCGGATCTGGAACCCGGACGGGACCGAGGCCGGGGCCTGCGGCAATGGCACGCGCTGTGTCGCCGCGCTGACCGGGGCGCGCCTCATCGAGACGGCGGCCGGCCTTCGCGAAGCCGAGGGCGGCGAGGGCCATGCCGTCCTCATGGGCCAGCCCCGCTTCGCGTGGGATGCGATTCCCCTCGCCATGCCGATGGACACGCTCCACATGCCGGTCGCCTGGGAGGGGCTTTCGGACCCCGGGGCGGTCTGGATGGGCAATCCGCACCTTGTCGTCTTCGTCGAGGACCCCGATGCCGTGCCGCTCGCGCGCCTCGGCCCGCTCATCGAGCAGGATCCGCTGTTCCCCGAGCGGGTCAATGTCGGCGTCGCGCGGATCGAGAGCCGGGACCGGATCCGCCTGCGGGTCTGGGAGCGGGGCGCGGGCCTGACGCTCGCCTGCGGCTCGGGGGCGTGCGCGGCCTTCGCCGTCGCGCGGCGGCGGCGGCTGGTCGACTCGAGCGCCACCGTCGCCCTGCCGGGCGGGGATCTGCTGATCTCGGAGCGGGAGGATGGCCAGCTGCGCATGGCCGGCCCGGTCGCCGAGGTCTTTCGCGGGACGGTCGAGCTTTGAGCGCATCCGTCATCACCCACGGCTGCCGCGCCAACCTGGCCGAAGCCGAGACGCTCGCCCGCTGGGCCGGTGCGGGCCGCACCATCATCAACAGCTGCGCGGTGACGGCAGCGGCCGTGCGCGATGCCCGCGCCGCGGCGAAGCGGGCCCTTGCCGACGCGGGCGCCGGCGAGGTCTGGGTGACCGGCTGTGCCGCCGAAGCCGCGCCCGAGCGCTTTGCCGACCTTCCGGTCCGGCTGGTGGCAAAGCCCGGCACCCCGGCCATGGCGACGCTCAATGCCCGCGGCTTCGTGGCGATCCAGGATGGCTGCGACCATGGCTGCACCTTCTGCATCACCCGGCTGGCACGCGGGCCGGCGCGCTCGGCGCCCGTCGCTGCCGTCGTCGCGGCCGTGGCCGGCCTCGTCGCCCGGGGCGCCCGCGAGGTGGTGCTGACCGGTGTCGACTGCTGCGGCTGGGGGGCGGATCTCCCGGGCGCGCCGCGCCTTGGCACGCTCGTCGAGGCGGTGCTGGCTGAAGTACCCGATCTTCCCCGGCTGCGGCTGTCGACGCTCGACCCGGCGGCAGTCGACGACCGCCTCGTCGCGCTGTTCGCCGAGCCGCGGCTGATGCCGCACGCCCATCTCTCGCTCCAGTCCGGCGACGATCTCGTGCTGAAGCGGATGCGCCGCCGCCACCTCCTTGCCGATGCGGCGCGCCTCGTCGCCCGGCTGAAGGCGGCGCGGCCCGACATCGCCGTCGGCGCCGACCTCATCGCCGGCTTCCCGACCGAGGGGGAGGCCGCGCACCGGGCGAGCCTTGCCGCGATCGACGCGCTCGACCTCGTCGACGCCCATGTCTTTCCCTACTCGCCGCGCCCGGGAACGGCGGCGGCGCGCATGCCGCAGGTGGCGCCTGCCCGCGCCCGGGCCCGCGCGGCCGAGCTTCGCGCCCGCGTCGCCGCCCGCCGCGGCCGCTGGCTCCGGGGCTTCGTCGGCACGAGGGTCGAGGTCGTCGCGGAGGGAGCGCGCGGGCTTTCGCCCCATTTCGCCCGGGTGCGCCTGGCGGCGCCCCTCGCCCGGGGCGCGCTTGCGGTCGTGCAGGTGCGCGGCGCGAAAGGGGGAGAGCTGGTGCCGTGACCGACGTGACCGAGAAGGGCGGGTTCCTCGCGCGGCTTCGCGCCGGGCTCCAGCGCACCAGTGCGAAGCTCTCGGAATCGCTCACCCTCCTCGTCGGCACCCGGACGCTGGAGCCGGCCGACCTCGACGCGCTCGAGGAGGCGCTCATCGCCGCCGATCTCGGCCCCGCGGTTGCCGCCCGCATCACCGACCGGCTGCGCGAGGCCCGCGTGGTCGGCGAGGTCGATCTCGCCGGCGTCAGGCGGATCGTCGTCGAGGAAGTGACGGCCATCCTCGCGCCGCTCGCCCGCCCGCTCGCCGTGACGGCCTTCCCGCGGCCGCATGTCATCCTCGTCGTCGGAGTGAACGGCACCGGCAAGACGACGACCATCGCCAAGCTCGGCCACCTGTTCCAGGAGGAGGATTACGAGGTGATCTTCGCCGCCGGGGACACGTTCCGGGCCGCTGCGGTCGAGCAGCTCCGGGTCTGGGGCGGCCGGCTGGGCGTGCCGGTCGTCGCCGGCGCAGAGGGAACGGATGCCGCCGGCCTGGCCTATCGCGCCATGGAGGAGGCCCGGGCGAGCGGCCGGGACGTGCTCCTCGTCGACACCGCCGGGCGGCTGCAGAACAAGGCCGGGCTGATGGACGAGCTGGCCAAGATCCGCCGGGTGCTGGCGAAGCAGGACGCGCAGGCGCCGCACGACGTGGTGCTGGTGCTCGACGCGACGACCGGCCAGAATGCGCTCGCGCAGATCGAGGTGTTCCAAGAGGTGGCCGGCGTGACCGGGATCGTCATGACCAAGCTCGATGGCACGGCGCGCGGCGGGGTTCTCGTCGCGGCGGCCGAGAAGTTCCGCCTGCCGATCCACGCGCTCGGCGTGGGCGAGCGGCTCGGAGACCTCAGGCCCTTCGAGGCCAGGGCCTTCGCCCGGGCGCTGGTGGGAGAGGGCGCATGAGCAACCCGTCTCCGGCCGGCGAGGGGCGCACGCTCGGCACCTGGGCAAAGCTCGCCGTCGATCTCGGGCCGCTCCTCGTCTTCTTTCTCGCCTACTACCGGTTCGACATCTTCGTCGCGACCGGGGCCTTCATGGCCGCCTTCGTCGTCGCCGTTGCGGCAAGCTGGCTGCTCTCGCGCCATGTGCCGGCGACGACCTGGTTCTCGGGCGCGCTGGTCGCCGTGTTCGGCGGGCTCACGCTCTGGCTGCATGACGAGACCTTCATCAAGGTGAAGCCGACCATCCTGTTCGCCATGTTCGCGGCCATCCTCGGCTTCGGCACCTTCACGGGCCGCAACTATCTGAAGACGCTGCTGGGCGCGGCCATGCCGGGCCTCAGCGACCGCGGCTGGGCGCTGCTCCAGCAGCGCTGGGCGCTGTTCTTCCTGCTGCTCGCCGGTCTCAACGAGCTGTTCTGGCGCGCCTTCCCGACCGAGATCTGGGTCCATTTCAAGGTCTGGGGCGACACGCTGCTGACCTTCCTGTTCGCGCTCGCCCAGCTCCCCCTGCTCCGGCGGCATGGCCTGAAGCTCGATTAGGGCCAGGCATGGCGGACGCGGCACCGACGCTCGCCGACCTCCACGCCCGCCTGAAGACGCGCCAGCGCGCCGAGCGCGCCCACACTCCGCAGGACCTGTCGCTGCGCGTCCACCGGGCCCTCAGCTGGCTCGGCCGGGCCGCGCGCGAGGCGGACGATCCCGACATCCGCTTCATCCTGCTGTGGGTCGCCTTCAATGCCGCCTATGCGGCGGACCTCGGGGGTGAGCGGCTCTCGACCCGGGCCGAGCTTCTCGACTATTTCGAGAAGCTGGCGAAGCTTGATGGTCAGACCAGGATCCACGCGGTGGTCTGGACCCGCTATTCCCAGGAAATCCGGATCCTGCTCGACAGCCGATACGTCTTCCAGCCCTTCTGGGCGCACATCAACGGCGAGCCCGGCCATGCCGACTGGGAGCGGCGCCTGAAGGCGGAGAAGCAGCACATCCTCGAGGCCCTGTCACGAAGGCAGACGGCCCGCGTGCTGCGCCTGCTCTTCGAGCGGCTCTATGTGCTGCGCAACCAGATGGTGCACGCGGAGCAACCTGGAACGGACGGGTCAATCGCGACCAGGTGCGCGATGGCGCCGCAATCCTCGGGACCCTGGTTCCGATCTTCGTCGAGCTCATGATGGACCACCCCCGCGAGGCGTGGGGCCGGCCCTATTATCCGGTCGTCGACGACTGAGGCGTCAGCGTCGCTCGTAGCTCCGGACCAGCTCGTGGAGCAGCCGCACGCCATAGGCGGAGGCGCCCTGCGGGTCGACGCCGTCGGTCGCTGCCAGCCGCCACGCCACCCCGGCGATGTCGAGATGGGCCCAGGGGATGCCGGCCGGAGTCATGGCCTCGAGGAAATGGGCGCCAAGGCTGGCGCCCGGGCCGGTGCCCTCGGTCGAGTTGCGCACATCGGCGATGTCGGAGCGGACCAGCCGGGCAAAGGCGGGGTGGAGCGGCAGCCGCCAGACGGCATCCCCGCTCGCCGTGGCTGCGGTCTCCACCCGGCGGCCGAGCGCCTCGTCGCGCGCGAACAGCGCGGCATACTGGTCGCCGAGCGCTGCGGCGGCCGAGCCGGTGAGGGTTGCCATGTTGACGATCGCGGCGGGCCGGTCGCGCGCGGCGAGCTGGTTGGCATCGGCCAGGACCACGCGGCCTTCGGCATCGGTGTTGACGACCTCGATGGTCTTGCCGTCGAGCGTGCGCACCACGTCGCCCGGGCGGGTCGCATTGCCGTCGGGCATGTTCTCGGCGAGCGCGGCGATGGCGGTCACGTTCACCTTCGCCCCGCGCCGGGCCGTCGCCAGCGTTGCTGCCATCACCCGCGCCGCCCCCGACATGTCATACTTCATCCGCCACATGCCGGCGGCCGGCTTGATCGAGATTCCGCCCGAATCGAAGGTGATGCCCTTGCCGACGAGGGCGACGGGGGCGGCATCGCCGGCGCCGCGGTAGCGCACCACCAGCATCCGCGGCGGCCGCTGCGATCCCTGCCCGACCGAGAGGATGGCGCCCATGCCGAGCTTCTGCATGGCGGGCACGTCAAGCACCTCGATCGCGGTGCCGGGCACGCCCCTGAAGGCCTCCCGCACCCGTTCGACGAAGCTCTCGGGATAGATCACGTTGGCCGGTTCGGAGACGAGGTCGCGCGCGAAGGTCACGGCGGCAGCGAGATGGGCGCCCTCTGCCGCGAACCGCGCGCCCGCCTCCCGGTGGCCGGGGCCGGCGAAGGTGACCGGGTCGGTGGGCAGAGCGCGCCGACCCTCCGTCCGGTAGCGGTCGAAGCGGTAGGCGCCGAGCGCGAAGCCGGTTGCCAGTTCGGCCAGCACATCGGCGCCATCGCCCGTGACGCCGGCCACCATCACCGAAACCGGGCCCCGGTCCTCGCGCGTGTCCTGGCCGATCCGGCCGCCCTTCTCCTGAAGCTGCGCCGCGGCCGGCCTCGCATCCGCGCCATAGACCCTGACGCGGGCGTGGCCGGCCGCGTTGACGAGGGTCATGGACTGGTCGGGCCTGCCCTCGAAGCCGGTGGCGGCCGCGCCCTCGCGCACGGCAGTGGCAAGCGCGTCGGGCAGGCCCTTCGTCGCCACCGCCGGATCGCCGGCGACGAGGAGCGCAAGCGTTCCGCCGCTCGCCGGCCCTTCGGCGAAGCGGATGGGTCGGGGCGCCGAGTTGGGGAGGGTGGAGGGGGCAACCAGCATGCCGGTTGCGGACGCAGGCAGCACCGGCAGGAGCGGGGAGGCCGCAAGCAGCAGGGCAGCGAGGAGGCGGGCAGCAGGGGTCATGACATCTCCGGGACAGGCGCAATCGGGGCTTCCAGAAAGCGGCAAGCGCGCGCTAGGGCAAGGACAAGCGGACACGGGAAGGAGAAAAACATGCGCGAAGCGCTTCGCTTCTACATCGACGGCGCGTGGGTGGATCCGGCGCCGGGCTGGCAGCCCCTCGAGGTGATCAACCCGGCGACCGAGGAGCCGATGGGCCGGATCGCGCTCGGCACGGCAGCCGACGTCGACCGCGCGGTTGCCGCCGCGCGCGACGCCTTCCCCGCCTTTGCCCGGACCAGCCGGGCCGAGCGGCTCGAGCTGCTCGGGGCCATCGCCGCCGAGTATCAGAAGCGCTACGCCGAGATCGCGGCCGTCATCACCGAGGAAATGGGCGCCCCGGCCTGGCTGGCCACGCAGGCGCAGGCCGCGCTCGGCATGGCCCATCTCCAGACCGCGATGGCCGTCCTCAGGGACTATCGCTTCGAGGAGGAGCGCGGCACCACCCTCCTCCTCCGCGAGCCCGTCGGGGTCTGCGGCTTCATCACGCCATGGAACTGGCCGATCAACCAGATCGCCTGCAAGGTCGCGCCCGCGCTCGCGACCGGCTGCACCATGGTGCTCAAGCCCTCCGAGGTGGCGCCGTTCAACGCCATCCTCTGGGCCGAGGTGCTGCACGCGGCCGGCGTGCCGAAGGGCGTGTTCAACCTGGTGAACGGCGATGGCCCGACGGTCGGCGCCGCGATCGCTGCCCACCCGCAGGTCGACATGGTGAGCTTCACCGGCTCGACGCGGGCGGGGATCGATGTGGCGGCGAGGGCGGCGCCCACGGTGAAGCGGGTCCACCAGGAGCTTGGCGGCAAGTCCCCCAACATCATCCTCCCCTCCGCAGACCTTGCCAGGGCCGTCGGGGCGGGTGTGCAGACCATGATGATGAATTCGGGGCAGAGCTGCAACGCGCCGAGCCGCATGTTCGTGCCGCGCGCGCGGATGGAGGAGGCGAAGGCCATTGCCAGGGCCGCAGCCGAGGGGATGACCGTGGGGGATCCCAATGGCAACAGCCAGCTCGGCCCGGTGGTCTCCAGGCCGCAGTTCGACAAGATCCAGCGCCTGATCGAGACCGGCATTGCCGAGGGCGCCACGCTGGTGACGGGCGGGCCCGGCCGGCCCGAAGGCCTGGACCGCGGCTTCTATGTCAGGCCCACCGTCTTTGCCGACGTCACCAACGACATGACCATCGCCCGCGAGGAGATCTTTGGCCCGGTGCTGGCAATGCTCGCCTACGACAGCGTCGAGGACGCGATCGCGCAGGGCAATGACACGCCCTACGGGCTTGCCGCTTATGTCCAGGGGCCCGAGGAGGAGGCGCGGGCGGTGGCGCGGCAGCTCCGGGCCGGGCAGGTCATCCTGAACGGTGCCGGCCCCGACTTCATGGCACCCTTCGGCGGCTACAAGCAGTCGGGGAATGGCCGGGAGTGGGGCGACCACGCCTTTGCCGAGTTCCTCGAGGTGAAGGCCGTGGTCGGCTGGAGCGTCGCCCAGGCGGCGGAATGAGCTGGCGCCGGGCTGCGGCCGGCGCAGCCCTGGTCCTGCTTCTTGCCGCGCTCCTGTGCGCAGGCCTCGGCTGGGTGGAGGCGACGCGGGCGCCGCGCCTCGTCGAGGCGCGCCTGCCCCTGCCCGGGCTGGCGCCGGGAACCCGGCTCTCGGTGCTGCTCTTGTCCGACATTCACGCCGGACCACCCGACATGCCGCCCGCGCGCCTCGAGCGCATCGTCGACCAGGCCAACGCCGCCGGCGCCGATCTCATCCTTCTCCTCGGCGACTATCACCGGTCCCAGCTGCTGCCCTGGCCGGGGCGCTACCGGCTGGAATCCTCGCTTGCACCGCTCGCCAGGCTCAAGGCGCCGCTCGGGGTCTTCGCCGTCAGGGGCAACCACGACAATGTCTGGACCAACCGTATCATGGGCGCGGCCGGCAATCCGGTGCTGCTCGTCAACGCGAACCGGGACGTCGGCCCGCTGGTCGTCGCCGGCCTCGATTCGGCGCAGCACCAGTCCGATCTCGGCAAGGCCCTGGCGGGCATTCCGGACGGGCGCGCCGTGCTTCTCCTCGCCCATGAGCCCGAGCAGGGGGCGCACATGGAGGCGCCGCCGCGCCCGCTCCTGTTCGTCGCCGGGCACACCCATGGCGGCCAGATCCGCCCGCCCCTCCTCGGCAGCCTCGTCGACCGGGTCCGGCCGTTCCGCTGCCGGCGCGGCGCCTGCATCGACCGCGGCTGGACCCTGTTCGTCACCAGCGGAGTCGGCACCTCCCTGCTGCCGTTCCGCATCGGCGTGCCGCCGGAAATGGTGCTGCTGCGGCTCTACGCGCCGTCGGGAAGGAAGTCCGGCACCGAGAAATAGCGCTCGCCGGTGTCGTAGTTGAAGCCGAGGATCCGCGCGCCGGACAGATCGGGCAGCTTCTGGGCGATGGCAGCGAGCGTCGCACCCGACGAGATGCCGACCAGCATGCCCTCCTCCCGCGCGGCGCGGCGGGCCCAGTCCTTGGCGTCCTCGGGGGCCACCTGGATCACGCCGTCGAGCAGTTCGGTGTGGAGGTTGCCGGGAATGAACCCGGCGCCGATCCCCTGGATGGGGTGGGGCGCCGGCTGGCCGCCGCTGATGACCGGGGACAGCGTCGGCTCGACGGCGAACACCTGGAGCTTCGGCCAGACCTTCCGCAGCCGCTCGGCGCAGCCGCTGATGTGCCCGCCGGTGCCGACACCCGTCACCAGGACGTCGATGGCTGCATCCGCGAAGTCGGCGAGGATCTCCTCCGCCGTGGTCCGGGCGTGGACCGCGACATTGGCGGGATTGTCGAACTGCTGCGGCATCCAGGCGCCGGGCGTCTGCTCGACGATGGCAAGCGCGCGGGCAATCGCGCCCTTCATGCCGGCCTCGCGCGGGGTGAGATCGAAGGTCGCGCCATAGGCCAGCATCAGCCGGCGCCGCTCGATCGACATGCTCTCCGGCATCACGAGGATGAGCCGATAGCCCTTGACCGCCGCGACCATCGCCAGCCCGATGCCCGTGTTCCCCGACGTCGGCTCGACGATGGTCCCGCCCGGCTTGAGCAGTCCGCGGGCTTCGGCATCCTCGACCATGGCGAGCGCGATCCGGTCCTTGATCGAGCCGCCCGGATTGGCCCGCTCGGACTTCACCCACACTTCGGCCTCGGGGAACAGCCGCGACAGGCGGATGTGGGGGGTGTTGCCGATGGTCTCGAGGATGGAGCGGGCGCGCATGCCAGCTTCCTTAGCGGCGTGCGGCCTTCAGGTCATCGGGAATGTCGAGCCTGTTGGCGCGGGCCAGCGCCGGGAACAGCCGGACCCAGAGCAGCGTGACGGCAAGGGCGAGGACGCCGCCGATGACGGTCGCCTGCACGGCGCCGAGGAGCGCCGCGAAGGTGCCCGCCCGGAACTCGCCCAGCTCGTTCGAGGCGCTGATGAAGACGAGGGACACGGCAGACACCCGCCCGCGCATGGCATCCGGCGTGTGGAGCTGGATGAGCGAGGCGCGCACATAGACCGAGACCATGTCGGCAGCGCCGAGCACTGCGAGCGCTGCCACCGCCACCTCGAGATTGGGGGCAAGCCCGAAGACCACCGTCGCGACGGCGAAGATGCCGACGGCAACGAACATCTTTCTCCCGACGCCTGTGCGCAGCGGAAAGCGGGTCAGCGCCAGCGCGACGAGGCCGGCGCCGATGGCGGGAGCAGCGCGCATCAGCCCGAGCCCGTCGGCGCCGACCTCGAGGATGTCGCGGGCGTAGATGGGGAGCATGGCGGTCGCGCCGGCGAGGATGACGGCGGCAAGGTCGAGGCTGATGGCGCCGAGGACGATCGGGTTGGAGCGGACGTAGCGGAGGCCCTCGCCGATCGAGGCGCGGCCCGCGGCCATCTGGTCCACCGGCGGGATGAGGAACAGCGCGACGAGCGAGGCGACGAGCAGCAGGGCGGCGGCGAGATAGGGGAGGGGGGCTGCCGCATCGTAGAGGAGCCCGCCCGCGAGCGGCCCGAGCACGGCGCCCGACTGGAATCCCATCGAGGACCAGGCAATCGCCGTGGGCAGCACCGAGGCGGGCACGAGATTGGGGGCAAGCGCCGTCATCGACGGGCCGGCGAAGGCCCGCGCCGCCCCGAGCGTCGCGGCCACGGCGAAGAGCGGCCACAGCGGCGGCGCTTCCATCCGCGCGAGCAGCAGGAGGGCGAGCGCACAGCCGATCTCGGCGGCGATCGCGAAGCGCGCGATCCAGCGCCGGTCGAACCGGTCGGCGAGCTGGCCGACGAGGAGGGTGAGCCCGACGATGGGCAGGAACTGGGCCAGCCCCACCATGCCGAGCAGGAAGGCCGCCTCGGCAACCGGCATCGTCCGCCGGGCGAGGTCATAGACCTGCCAGCCGATGACGATGACCATCATCATCTGCGCGAGCGTTGCGCACAGCCGGGCCACGAAGAAGGCCCGCCAGGCCGGGTAGCCGAAGGGCGAGGACGGCTCCGTCACGGGGCTGGCGCGGGCGCCGGCGCGCCGGAGCGGACCGGCCGGATCAGCTGCCCTTGCCGGGCGCGGGCGAGAAGAACTGGTCGAACTTGCCGTCCTTGCCCTTCCAGTCGTCGGCGTCGGCCGGAGTCTCGCCCTTGACCGTGATGTTGGGCCATTCGGCGCTGTACTTGGCGTTGAGCTCGATCCACTTCTCGAGGCCGGGCTCGGTGTCGGGCACGATCGCCTCGGCCGGGCATTCCGGCTCGCAAACGCCGCAGTCGATGCACTCGTTGGGGTTGATGACCAGCATCGACTCGCCTTCGTAGAAGCAGTCGACCGGGCAGACCTCCACGCAATCCATGTACTTGCAGCGGATGCACGCTTCGGTCACGACATAGGCCATCGGGACAACCCCTTGTTGCGGAGAGCTGGCGCCCCGCTAGCCAAGCGGTGCCCGTGCCGTCAACGCCCCCATTCTTGCGACGCCCCTAGGCAGCCTTCAGCGCCGGTGACGCGGTTTCGCCGGCCAGCAGGGTGTAGAGCTGGCGCGCGTCCTCGAACGGCCCGCGCCGGTCGGCGAGCGCCTCGACCCGGACGGCGATCACCCGGTCCCCGCGCGGGAAGGCCAGCACATTTCCGGGCCGGACCCGGGCACAGCTGCGGTCGATCACCCGGCCGTCGAGCCGCAGGCGCCGGCTCTCGCACAGGGCCTGGGCATCGCTCCGGCTTGGCGCGAGCCGCGCGAACCAGAGCCACTTGTCGAGACGCAGACCGGGACCATGGACCAATGCTCAGCCTCCCATCAGATCCTGAAGTGCGGAGAAGTGCGGAGATGCCTCGACCGGCGCTGCGCTGCGCGGCTTCCGGCGGGCGGCGAAGGCGTAGCGGCCCTCCCCGCGCGCCGTGCGGAAGCCGAGCGCCCGCATCAGCCGCGCGAACTGGGGCGCGGAGAGGCCGAGCGCGCTGGCGAGCGCGGGATCGGGCCGGATGCCGGCGCTTCCGGCGCGTTCGGCAAGCCGTTGGGCGTGCACGGCGCGGGCGGTCCGGTCGACCATGTCGACCCGGACGGCAAGGCCGGCGACCGCCCAGTAGCCGGCGACGGCGAGGAAGCCCGGCGGCGCTGCCGGGTCGATCGGGATGGCCACCCGCCCGGGCTGTGGCGGCGGCGGCATCTGGGCGATGCGCCCGTGCACGCCCCACAGCGCGAGGCGCCAGCGGGTCGCCTCCGGCTTCAGGATTCCGCCGACATGGACATGCACCACGCCGATGCGCACCCCGGCCGCGCGCAGCAGCCTGCGGTCACCCGGGCCGAGCGCGGCCAGGAGATCCTCGACCGACGCCCTGGGCAGGATGCCCATGGTCTCGATCAGCTGGCGCACGAGGCCCCGGGCTGCCGGCGAAAGCCGGTCGGCGCTCGCTTCCAGCCGCAGAAGCGGGGCGAGATGCCGCTCGAGCGCGCCTGCGAACCAGGCCTGCAGCCGGGCCTCGACCGCGGCGCGGTCCTGCGCAGCAAGCGCGTCGAGGCTGCGATCAAGCTCGATCCGGGGGAGAAGGGCGGTCCGGCCCCGCCGGAGTGCGGCCACGCGCGCGCCCTGCCAGAGGAGCCGGGGGGGCATGGCACCGTCGAAGCCGAGCGCGAACGCCTCGTCGGGGGCTGCCCTGAGCGCTGCCGCCCGGCGCGTCAGCTCGCGGGCGAGCCGCCGCTCGGCTGCGGCAAGAAGGCGCCGCTTCTCGCCGGCCCGCGCGGCCGGGTCGGGCGCGAAGGCAAAGCCGGTCAGCTTGCCGATGACGACCCCGTCCACCACCACGGCCCCGTCGGGGTCGACCGAGACCGCGAGATCGGGGTCGCGGAGCTTCAGGTCGCGGATGAGGACCGCCGTGCGCCGGTCGACGAAGCGCTGGGTGAGCCGCTGGTGGAGCGCATCGGAGAGCTTGTCCTCGATCGCCCGCGCCCGCCCGGCCCAGTCCTCGGAATCGGCGAGCCAGCCCGGGCGATGGGCGATGTAGGTCCAGGTGCGCGCGGCCGCGATCCGGTCGGACAGGGTCGCGATGTCGCCCGACACATTGTCGAGCACGGCAAGCTCCGAGCGCACCCACTCGCCTGGCAGCAGGCCATTGCCTTCGCTCAGGTGGCGGAAGATCCGCCCGACCAGGCGGGCATGGCGCTCGGCCCCGGTCTTGCGATAGTCGGGAAGCCCGCAGGCGGCCCACAGGCGCATCAGCCGGTCGCGCCCCTGGGCGCGCTCCATGACCCAGGGTTCGCCGGCCAGGCGCTTCAGCACGGCCACGTCGATCGCGTCGTCGCCGCGGACCAGCTCGTGGCTGGAGGGGCGCGCGTCGAGGCTCATGATGAGCCGGTGCAGCGATCCGAAGTCCAGCCGGGCGTTGCGCCAGTAGAGGCCCCGGAGCGGCGGGAAGACATGGTTCTCGATGGCCTCGATTTCGCCCGCCTCGAGCAGGAGCGGCCGGTCCCCGTCCTCGCCGGTGCCCAGCTGGACGGTGCCGAAGCTGCCGTCCTTCTGGTGCCGGCCGGCCCGGCCGGCAATCTGGGCAAGCTCGCTCGTGCGCAGCCGGCGATGCCGCCGTCCGTCGAACTTGGCGAGGCCGGCGAAGGCGACATGGGCGATGTCCATGTTGAGCCCCATGCCGATCGCGTCGGTCGCGACGAGATAGTCGACCTCGCCCGACTGGTAGAGCGCGACCTGGGCGTTGCGGGTGCGCGGCGAAAGCCCGCCCATCACCACCGCGGCACCCCCCTTGTGGCGCCGCAGCATCTCGGCCAGCGCATAGACCTCCTCGGCCGAGAAGGCGACGACGGCCGAGCGCGGCGGCAGCCGCGACAGCTTGCGCGGGGCGACATGGCCGAGCCGCGACAGGCGCGGCCGGGTGCGGATGTCGGCATCCGGCAGCAGCCGGCGGATGAGCGGGCGGAGCGTCTCGGCGCCGAGGATGAGCGTTTCCGACGTGCCGCGCATGTGCAGCATGGCGTTGGTGAAGACATGGCCGCGCTCGGGGTCCGCCCCCATCTGGCCCTCGTCGATCGCGACGAAGGGGAAGGCCCGGTCGGTCGGGAGGCTTTCGGCCGTGCAGAGGAAGTAGCGGGCGCCTTCCGGCACGATCCGCTCCTCGCCGGTCAGGAGGGCCACCTGCGCCTTGCCCTTGAGCGCCACGACCCGGTCATAGACCTCGCGCGCCAGCAGCCGGAGCGGGAAGCCCATGACTCCGCCCGAATGGGCGCACATGCGCTCGACGGCGAAATGGGTCTTGCCGGTGTTGGTGGGCCCTAGGATCGCGGTCAGCTGGGCCGAAAGCGTCACGCCAGTCTCCGGCCTTGCGCGCTGCAGGAGGGCTGGTGGATGGCCCGGTCCGTGGCCCCCGCCGGACGGCTCACCGCTCCGCTTGCGAACCTGGTGCGAATTGCGCCCTCCAGATCGTCCGATGCCGAGATATGGTGTCACCAAGACACGCGCAACGCAAGCCATGGTTTGATGACAGGCTCGCGACCGGCGCACTCCTGCCCACTCGCTTCGTCGTGTCGAGCGGGCATCCCGTCGCAGGCACCGCGTCTGCCCGCACCCTGCCAATTGACCGCCATCCTCGCCTGAATCATGTGTCTGCGCATCGGGTTAGCAGGGATCCGACGGGACCGGGTGGCGCGATCATGGAGGGGATGGCATCCAGCGGGTCGGGCGTCGGCATGGCAAGCCGAGGGGGCCCGCGGCCGTGACTGGCCCCATGGCCGGCCCGCATCCTCAGCCTCTCCGGGGCGCGCGGTGACCGCGGCGACGCTTGCCGGCACGCTGCGCGCGCCCGCGGGCCGCGTCTCCTGGTCGCCTGCGCGCCCGCTTCCGCGCCCCCGCTGGCGCCGGCCGCCGAGCGCGCTCGACCTGGTCGTCGATCTCGGAGACAGCATCGGTTCCCGGCAGTGGTGGCAGGGCGCGGCGACGCTGGCCCTGCTCTCGGGTGCCGCGATCGCGATCGGGCTCGCGCCGCCCCGGCTGGTCGAAGGCGGCGGCGAGCGGCTCACGCCGGCCATCGTCGATGCCCGGCTCCCGGCCCGGATCGGCGCCCTTTCCGGCGGGAGCCGCCACGGCCAGGCGGTGCCGCCGGGGCCGGCCGCGGTCCGGCTTTCCGAGATTCCCGAGCGGCCGCGGATCGAGCTCGTCGCCAGCGTCGGCGCCGGTGGCAGCCTGCAGGCCGCGCTGCGGCGCGCGGGCGTCGGGCGCGACGATCTCGAGGCCATCCTTCGCCTCGCGCGCGAAGCGGGCGCGCCGGCCAGCCTCAGGCCCGGCACCGACCTCCAGCTCGTGCTGGGCCGGCGCGAGAGCCGCAGCGTGCCGCGGCCGGTCGAAAGCCTCGCCTTTCGCGCGGCCTTCGATCTTCGCCTGGGCTTCGCGCGCGGGGCCGACGGGCTCAGGGTCGAGCGGATCCCCATCCGCGTCGACGCAACACCGCTGCGCGTGACTGGCGAGGTCGGCCGGTCGCTCCATGCCTCGCTGCGGGCCGCCGGCGTTCCCGGGCCGGTCATCGCCGACTATGTGCGCCAGCTCGGCCAGGTGGTCGACATCCAGCGCGGCGTGCGCGGCCGCGACCGGTTCGACCTCATCATCGCCCATCGGCAGGCGGAGACCGGCGAGCGCGAGTGGGGCCGGCTGCTCTACGCCGGCCTCGTCGACGGGGATCGCAGCGTCGCGCTGCTCCGCTTCGGGCCGAAGGGCGAGTTCTTCCGCGAGAATGGCGAGAGCGCGCGGCGCGGCCTCATCCGCACGCCGGTCGAGGGCGCGCGGCGCTCGTCCAACTTCGGCATGCGCTTCCATCCCATCCTCGGCTATTCGCGCATGCACCGGGGAATCGACTTCGCCGCGCCGACGGGCACGCCGGTGCTCGCCTCGGCCGGCGGGCGCGTGGTGGCCGCCGGCTGGTCGGGCGGCTATGGCAATCTGGTCGCCGTGCAGCATGGCCGCAACATGGTGACCCGCTACGCCCATCTGTCGAGGATCAGCGTCAGGCTGGGCGAGACCGTGGCACAGGGCCAGCGCATCGGTGCGGTCGGGTCGACCGGCCTTTCGACCGGCCCGCACCTCCACTATGAGGTCTGGGTGGATGGCAAGCCGGTGAACCCGGCCCAGGCCCGTTACCTTTCGGGCCACCAGCTCCAGGGCGAGGAGCTCCGGCGGTTCCGCGCCGAGCTCGCGCGGCTCAGGCAGATCGCGAAGCCCGCGTCCTGAGGGCAAGCGGAAGGCCGGCCGCCACGAGCAGGAGGCCGGCGAAGCCGAGCCAGCCGGCAAGCTCGCTCTGGCTGGCGAGGAGGCGGGCGTAGCCGACCGAGGACCAGAGCATCCACAGGCACGCCGCAAGAAAGCCCGCCGCGGGAAGGCGGACCGCGGCGAGCTCGGGGAGGCGGAAGGGCACGAGGGCGACAAGCGCGAGGAACAGCCAGAAGACCGGCGCCGTGAAGGCGACCATGGCCTCGAAGCCGTCGCGCGCGAGGCCGCCGAGGCCGACGAGGGCCAGCGCCACCGCGCCCTGCACCAGGAGCGCCGCGACCGGAGTTGACCTTTCGCTGTCCCAGCGGCCGAGGAAGGCGAGCGCCGGCAGATCCTGCCCCAGGGCGCACATGGCCCGCGCGCCGGTGATGACGGTGACATTGAGGGTCGACCAGGCCGCGAGCACGACGGCGAGTGTGATCGCCGCGGCTCCGGCCTCGCCCAGCACGGCCTCGGCGATGGCGGTCGCCGGCGCCGGGGTGGCAGCCAGCCGGTCGATGCCGAGCGCGGCGAGATAGGCGAGATTGACCGCAAGATAGAGGAGCGCGACGAGGAGGATCCCGCCGACGAGGCCGCGCCGCAGGCCAGCCGCGCCGCCGCGCACCTCGCCCGAGAGATAGGCCGCCTCGTTCCAGCCGCCGAACACGAGCATCACGAAGACGAGCGCGAGCCCCGGGTTCGCGTCTGCCGCCGCGGCCGGCGCGGCCGGCTCGGCCGCAAGCGCTTCGGCGGCGGGCAGCGCCATGGCCGCGATGGCGGCGAGGGCCGCCATGATCGCAAGGCTCATCAGGCGCTGCGCCGCCGCGCTGACCGACAGGCCGAGGAGGTTGAAGAGCGTGATGAGCCCGACCGACAGCAGCGCCCAGAGCAGCGCACTGCCCGGCAGCACGGCAGCCAGATAGTCTCCGGCGACGAAGGCGACGGTGGCCAGCGCTCCGGTCTGGATGACCGCCGTGCGCGCCCAGACGAAGAGCGCCCCGACCGGCCGGCCCCAGCCCAGTTCGAGGAAGCGATACTCGCCGCCGATGCCGCCGGCCCGCTGCGCCAGTGCTGCGTAGGTCAGGCCGCCAATGACGGCGACGGCCGCGCCGAGAAGCCAGATGCCCAGAAAGCCGGCCGGGTCGCCGATGAGGCGCGCGACATCGGCTGGCGCGCGGAAGATGCCGGCGCCGATGACGATGCCGGCGACCATCAGGGCAATGTCGGGCGGCGACAGCCGCGCCGTGGGCGGAGCGGGGCGTGTCAGCGGATCAGCCGCCGATCCGGGTCGCCGTCCAGCCCCGTCCGACGAGGCCGTTCTCGCTCACCTCGCCCGTCAGCTCGCGCCCGTCGGCGAACGTCAGGATGACCTCCGTGCCGCGCACCCGGCCGCCGGTGATCGGCCCGCCCGACGCCGAGAGCTTCTGGTAGGTCTGGGCAAGGGTCGCGGCGAACCGCGCATTCCCGACCTCGAAGGCCCAGCGCCCGGCAATCTGCGCGGGCACGATCCAGAGATAGCCGGTCGCCTCGTCGGTCCGGATGGTCTCGTCCGGCTCCCAGTCCCCCATGTCGAAGGCGTGGCTCACCACGCGGGTGCCGGGCTTCATGGCAAGGATGGTCGGCCTGAGCTTCAGGTTGAGGTTGGGCAGGAGATAGAGGGTCACGACGGTCGCGGACGAGAAATCCGCCTCGAAGATGTCCCCGCGCTGGAAGGTGACCCGGGTGCGCACGCCGGCGCGCTCGGCGTTCCGCCGGGCCAGGGCCACCATGTCGCCGTTGTAGTCGATTCCGTGGGCGCGTGCGCCGAAATCCCGGGCCGCCGCGATCGGGAAGCGGCCGTCGCCCGAGCCGAGATCGACGACATAGTCGGCCTTCGTGACCTTCGCGGCCGTGAGCAGCGCCTTCACCAGGCTCTCGGGCGTCGGCACCCAGATCACGTCCTTGCCGGCCTGACCGACCGCGGGCTGATACTCCGCGTCGCCGAGCTTCTCCTGGCCCTCGAGGGTGGAGAGCGCCACGACGGGCGCTTGAATCGGCGCGGGCATGGCGAGCGGCGCGCCGGGGATCATGGGCGCCGCAGGGGCCGCGAGCGGGGCAGGGGGCACCGGGCTTGCCGGCACCAGCCGGACCTGCGCCGTCGCGGCCGAGGGAAGCGCGAGAAGCAGGGCGACCAGCGTGTGGCGCATCAGTTCCTCCCGGATTGGCGGTCTGCCAGCGGCCGTGGCACGCCTCTGCTGGCGCGGATAGGCGGCTGGGGTCACGGCGTCCAGCGGGCAAAGATCGCAGTGGGCAGCAGCCGGCCGCGCGCGCTCTCGACGAGCGCCATCTCGCCGGCACCGACGCGGCCGCCCAGCCGGGCGGTCGCCTCGCCGAGCGCGCGCGCAAGCGCCAGCGCCGACAGGCGCACCGCGTAGCTCGTCACGATCATCAGCCTGCCACTGCCCTCGAGAAGCTGAGCACAGGCTGAAAGCAGCGGCGCAAGGTCGGTCTCGAGCGTCCAGACCTCGCCATCGGGCCCGCGCCCATATTTGGGCGGATCGAGCAGGATCGCGCCATAGCGCCGCCCGCGGCGGACCTCGCGTGCCACGAACTTCCGCGCGTCCTCGACGATCCAGCGGATGGGGGCATGGTCGAGGCCGGAAAGCGCGGCATTCGCGCGGGCGAGCGCGATCGCCTTGCGGCTGGCATCGACATGGACCACGTCGGCGCCTGCGCCGGCGGCGACGAGCGAGGCGACGCCGGTGTAGCCGAAGAGGTTGAGCACCGGCGCATCCGGCCCGGCCGCGTCCGCAAGCGCGGCCCAGTGGGGCGCCATGTCGGGAAAGAAGCCGAGGTGGCGGAAGGGAGTCGGCATCGCCCACAGCCGCACGCCGGCCTGAACGATCGGCCAGCGCTCGGGGAGGGTTGGCGAAAGGCTCCAGCGGCCCCCGCCCTCCTCGTCGGAGCCGCCGGTGAAGGTGCCGTCGGCCTCCCACGCCGCGGTCGCCGGCGGCCACAGGGCCTGGGGCTCCGGGCGGATGAAGCGATAGGGGCCGCAGCGCTCCAGCTTGCGGCCATCGCCGCAGTCGAGCAGCGCATATCCATCCGACGGCGGGACCGCGAGGGTCTCGAGGATCACGGCAGCCGCTTGAGCGGCCGCGGGCCCACGCTGGCCAGCGCGACCGGGCCGGCCAGCATGGCCGCGCCTGCCGCGCGCGCCTCCTCGAGGCTGACCGAATCGATTGCCGCTTCCACCTCCTCGGGCGGAACGGCGCGGCCGTGGGTGAGCAGGGTCTGGCCCACCCAGCCCACCTGGCCGGCGCAGCCCTCGAGGCCCATCAGCAGCCCGGCCTTCACCTGCGTACGCGCGCGCGCAAGCTCGGCTGGCGCAAGCGTGGCGGCGGTGGCACGCGCCACTTCGAGCGCAAGCGCGGCCGCGCGCTCGGCATCCTCGGGCCTGGTCGCGAGATGGAGGGTGGTCATGCCGAGATCGGCATAGGGCGCATGGCTCGCCGAGACGCTGTAGGCGAGGCCGCGTGCCTCGCGCAGCTCCTGGAAGAGCCGCGAGGAGGCCCCGCCGCCCAGCGCGGTGGCGAACAGCTCGGCGGCATAATGGTCGGGCGCATGGACCCCCGGCCCGGGAAGGCCGATGGCGATCTGGGTCACGTCGGCCCGCCGGCGCTCGGCCAGCGTGCGGCCGGCGAAGGCCGCCCGTTCGAAGTCCGCCGGGGGGGCAGAAGGGAGATCATCGAGAAGCGCTGCGGCGGCGGCGACCAGCTCCGCATGGGAAACTGCGCCCGCGGCCACCAGCGCAAGGCCCGGGCCGCGGTAGCTGCGGTCGCGCCAGGCCCTGAGCGCCGAGGTGTCGATCCGGGCCAGCGTCGCCGGCGTGCCGAGGATCGGCCGGCCGAGCGGCTGGTCGGGAAAGGCGGCCTCCTGCAGGAGGTCGAAAACGCGATCCTCGGCGGCGTCCGCGGCCTCGCGGATCTCGGCGTCCACCACCTGCTTCTCGAGCGCGAGGTCGGCCTCGGCGAAGCGCGGCTTCGTCACCATCTCGGCCAGGAGCGAGACGGCAAGCGGCATGTCCCCGGCCATCACCCGGGCATGGAACAGGGTCATGTCCCGCGAGGTCCAGGCATTGAGGGCGCCACCGACATCCTCGATGGCCTCGGCGAGCGCGCGGGCGTCGCGCACGTCGGTGCCCTTGAACAGCATGTGCTCGAACAGATGCGCCAGGCCGTTCTCGGCGGCCTGCTCGTGGCGCGCGCCGACGCGGGCGCACAGGCCGACGGCCGCCGTGCGCAGGCCCGGCATGACGACGGTTGCAACCGTCAGCCCGTTGGCGAGCCGGCTGGTGGCCACCTCGGTCATGCGCCGAGCCCGTCGATGAAGGCGGCAACCGCCGCGGTCTCGGCCGGAAGCCGCGTGAAGCGCTCGGGCCGGTCGAAGATTCCCGCCACCCGGCCCGGCAGCATCGGGAAGACGCCGGTTGCCGCTTCCACGGCCGCGGGGAACTTCGCGGCATGGGCCGTGGCGAGCGTCACGATGGGCCCGTCGATCTCCGCCTCCAGCCGGCGCGCCGCGGCAAGGCCAACTCCCGTGTGCGGGTCGAGGAGCTGGCCGGTTGCGGCATGGGCATGGGCCAGGGTTTCCGCCATTTCGCCGCCGTCCACCCGCGCCGGGCGGAACAGCCGCGCGGCTTCGGCGCGGAGCGGCTCGGGGATGGCCATGCGGCCGCTGGCCTCGAAGCCTGCCATGGCCGCGGCCAGCGCTTCCGCGTCGCGGCCGTGGAGATCGAACAGCAGCCGCTCGAAGTTGGACGAGACCTGGATGTCCATCGACGGGCTTGCCGTCGGCGTCAGAGCCCCGCGCGAATAGTCCCCGCGGGCGAGCGCGCGGGCGAGGATGTCATTCTCGTTGGTCGCGACGATGAGGGCGGAGACGGGCAGGCCCATCCGGCTTGCGACATAGCCGGCGAAGACGTCGCCGAAATTGCCGGTCGGAACCGCGAAGGCGACCGGGGCATCGGGCGCGCCGAGCCGGACGGCAGCATGGACATAATAGACCACCTGCGCGGCGAGCCGGGCCCAGTTGATCGAGTTGACCGCGGACAGCCGGTGACGCGCCCGGAAGCGCGCATCGTTGAACAGCGCCTTCACGATCGCCTGGGCGTCGTCGAAGCTGCCGGCAACCGCGATGTTGTGGACGTTGGCGGCCTCCACCGTCGTCATCTGCCGGCGCTGCACCTCCGAGACCCTGCCTTCGGGGTGGAGCATGACGATCCGCATGCCCGGCAGCCCGGCGACGGCCGCGATCGCGGCCGAGCCGGTGTCGCCCGAGGTTGCGCCGATGATGGTGAGCGGAGCGCGCTCGTCCTGCAGGAAATGGGCGAACAGCCGGCCCAGAAGCTGGAGCGCCAGATCCTTGAAGGCCAGCGTCGGGCCGTGGTGGAGCTCGAGCAGCCAGTGCCGGTGATCGAGCTGGACCAGCGGCGTGACGGCGGCATGGGCGAAGCCGGCATAGGCCTCCTCGACCAGGGCTTCGAGTTCGCGCGCGCCGAGCGCAGCGCCGACGAAGGGCGCAAGCACGGCAACCGCGGTTTCGGTGTAGCGCGCGGTCCGCAGCCGCCGGAACGCATCGGCCTCGAGCCGCGGCCAGCGTTCGGGCACATAGAGCCCGCCGTCGCTCGCCAGGCCGGCGAGCGTTGCGCCGCGAAAGTCGAGGGGGGGCGCCGCCCCGCGGGTCGAGACATGCTGCATGGGTTGCGCGCGGTTAGCGGCGCCGATGCCCGCGTTCAACCGCCGCGCCGCCAGCGCCGCAGGAAGGCGGCATAGACCGCCGCGAGGATGGCCGCGAAGGCGAACCACTGGATGGCGTAGCTCAGGTGATTGTCGGGGATGTCGGCGGCCGTGGGCGGCATCGCGGGCGAAAGGCCGGTGCCCGCCGGCGGCGCGGAGGCGATCAGGCGGAAGCGCGGGGGCCCGCCTTGGCCGGGGTCGCGCAGCAGGCCATGGAGCCGGTGGTCGAGGGTGAGGCGCGCGTTCCAGTCCGGGCGCGCGCTCCAGCCGAGGTCGGCGGCGAAGGCCGGCTGGCCCTCGATCGCCGGGCAGGTCACGCGCGCCACATAGCCCGGCCGACCCGTCGCCGACTGGCCGCCCACCCAGGAGACGGCGAGGCGCGCGCCCCGGCAGTGCGCGCTGGCGCGGCGGAAATCATGGGTGCCCGGAGGCAGGGCGGCGAGGTCGAGGGCGGGCAGCCGGGGCGCCTCGGCGATGCGGGCCAGGAGAGCGGCCTTCCACTCGGCGCGCTGGAGCTGCCAGATGCCAAGGCCGAGGAGCAGCGGCAGCGCCGCCGCCGTCATCAGCGTGGGGACGAGCGGCAGGCCGCGCCGGCGGCCGGCCCGGTCAGCCGAAATAGGGGGTTGCTGCCCGGCCGAAGTCCGAGCCCCAGATGTAGATGGCAAGGAACAGGAACAGCCAGACCACGTCGACGAAGTGCCAGTACCAGGCGGCGGCCTCGAAGCCGAAATGCTGCTTCGGCGTGAAGTCTCCCGCATAGGCCCGCCACAGGCACACCGCGAGGAAGATGGTGCCGATGATGACGTGGAAGCCGTGGAAGCCGGTCGCCATGAAGAAGGTGGCGCCGTAGATGTTGCCCGAGAAGCCGAACTCGGCGTGGGCATATTCATAGGCCTGGAGGGCCGAGAAAATGACGCCGAGGATGATGGTGAGCCACAGCCCCTGCTTCAGCCCCTCGCGGTCGTTGTGGATGAGGGCATGGTGCGCCCAGGTCACCGTGGTGCCCGAAAGCAGCAGGATGAGGGTGTTCAGAAGCGGATAGACGAAGGGATCGAGCACCTCGATCCCCTTGGGGGGCCACACCCCGCCCACCGCGTCGCCGGCCGGCGGGAACAGCGCGGCGTTGAAATAGGCCCAGAACCAGGCGACGAAGAACATCACTTCCGAGGCGATGAACAGCAGCATCCCGTAGCGGTGATGCAGCTGGACGACCGGCGTATGGTCGCCGCTGTTCGCCTCGTCGCGGACATCCGACCACCAGGAGAACATGGTGAAGAGCACGCCGAGGATTCCGGCGCCGGCCAGATACTTGCCCCACCAGGCATCGTGCCACCAGAAGGCGAGCCCCGCCGTCATCATCACGGCTGCGACCGAGCCGACGATGGGCCAGGGGCTGGGCGGAAGGATGTGATAGTCGTGGGTCTTGCCGGCTGCCATGTGCGTCCTCTCGCGCCTCCTTACCGCCTGTCGATGACCGTTGCTAGCGCTTCGCCGCGGCGATGGCAGCCATGCCGGTTGAGCGCACGCCGGCCGGCTGCTTCGGCTCCGCCACCGGGAAGAAGCTGTAGGAGAGGGTGATTTCCCGGATCCGGCTGGCCTCGGGATCGTCGAGGATGGCCGGGTCGACATAGTAGATGACCGGCATCTCGACTGCCTCGCCCGGCTTCAGCGTCTGCTCGTTGAAGCAGAAGCACTGGATCTTGACGAAGTAGCGGCCGGCAGCGGCGGGCGCGACGTTGAAGGTCGCAACTCCGGTCACGGCGGAGTCGCTCCGGTTGCGGGCGTGATAGAAGGCCATGCGCCGCTCGCCGAGCGGCAGGTCGACGAACTGCTCGGCCGGGCGGAACTCCCAGGGCATCCCGCGCCGGACATTGCCGTCGAACCGCACCCGGATCCGCGTGCCGGGAACCACCTCGGGGCGGGCCCCGGCATCGGCCGCCACCATGGGCGTGCCGCCGAAGCCCGTGACCTGGCAGAAGAGCCGGTAGAGCGGCACGCTCGCATAGGCGAGCCCGACCATGGAGGCCGCGAGCCCGGCAGCCAGAAGCGCGGTGCGCGTGTTGGCGGTGGTGCCGCTCATGCGCTCATCCGCCCGATGGTGATGGCATAGAACAGGATGACCATCGCCGCGAGCACCACGGCGATCGCGACATTGCGCCTGCGCCGGCGCACGAGGAAGGCCTCGAGCTGTTCCGGAGTCCAGCTCATGCCATCACCCAGGCGTCGACCACGAGCACCGCGAACAGCAGGAAGAGATAGAGGATCGAGAAGCGGAACAGCGCCTTCTCCTCTGCCATCGCCCGCGGCTCGGTGACCTTCGAGACCCGCACCCGCCAGGCGAGCAGCAGGAAGGCGGCCCCAAGCCCGGCGGCAACCATCCCGTAGAGCGCGCCGGCAAGGCCGAGCGGCCAGGGCGCGAGGCTCGCGGCAACGAGCGCGAGCGCGTAGCGCCAGATCTGCCGGCGGGTGGCGAAGGGGCCGTGCGTCACCGGGAGCATCGGGATCCCGGCGCGCGCGTAATCGGGCGCGACGAACAGCGCGAGCGCCCAGAAATGGGGCGGCGTCCAGAGGAAGATGATGAGGAAGAGCAGGACGGGCATCAGCGTCACGTCGCCCGTCACGGCGGCCCAGCCGATGACCGGCGGGAAGGCGCCGGCCGCCCCGCCGATGACGATGTTCTGCGGTGTGCGCGGCTTCAGCCAGATGGTGTAGACGATGGCATAGAAGAGGATGCCGAGCGCCAGCACGCCGGCGGCGACCAGGTTTGTCGCGAGCGCCAGCGTGGTGACGGCGCCGACCGCGAGGATCATGGCGAAGGCGAGCGCCTCGTCGGCCGGGATCCGGCCCGAGGCGAGCGGCCGGCTCGCGGTGCGCCGCATCCGCGCGTCGAGATCGGCCTCGATCCACTGGTTGAAGGCGCCCGCCGCCCCCGCGCCGACTGCAATCATCAGGATCGCGACGACGGCAAGGGCGGGGTGGAGGCTGCCGGGCGCTGCCAGCATGCCGCACAGCGCCGAGAAGATGGCAAGCGACATGACCCGCGGCTTGAGCAGCGCGAGCCAGTCGCGCCAGTCGGCCGCCGCCGGCCCGGCCTGCACCGGCCCGGCCCCCGGTGAGGCAAGGGCGCCCGCAGGCGCCCCGGCCGGTTCAGGACGGGCCGATGGCATCCGTCAATGCGCCTTCATCCGGGTGAGATCCGGCAGGGTCTCGAACTGGTGGAAGGGCGGCGGCGAAGACAGCGTCCACTCGAGCGTGGTCGCCCCTTCGCCCCACGGATTGTCGGCCGAACGGCGGCCCGCCGCGAGCGACCAGATGACGTTCACGAAGAACACCACCATGCCGGCGAGCATGACGACATAGCCCCACGAGGCCACCTCGTTCCAGCCGGCCATGGCGTCCGGATAGTCGGGGTAGCGGCGCGGCATGCCCTGCTGGCCGAGGAAGTGCATCGGGAAGAAGATGATGTTGGTCCCGATGAAGAACAGCCAGAAGTGGAGCTTGCCGAGCAGCTCGTTGTAGTCCCGCCCGGTCATCTTCCCGAACCAGTAGTAGAAGCCGGCGAAGATGCCGAAGGTCGCACCCAGCGAGAGCACATAGTGGAAGTGGGCGACGACATAGTAGGTGTCGTGCATGTAGGTGTCGAGGCCACCGTTGGCGAGCAGAACGCCGGTCACGCCGCCGACGGTGAACATGAAGATGAAGCCCAGCGCCCACAGCATCGGGGTGGGGAAGCGCAGGCTTCCGCCCCACATGGTCGCGATCCAGGAGAAGATCTTGATGCCAGTCGGCACCGCGATGATCATGGTCGCGGCCGTGAAGTAGAGCTTGGTGTTCACCGAGAGGCCCGAGGTGAACATGTGGTGGGCCCAGACGATGAAGCCGACGAAGCCGATCGCGACCATCGCATAGGCCATGGCGAGATAGCCGAACACGGGCTTCCTCGAGAAGGTGGCGACGATCTGGCTGATGATCCCGAAGGCGGGCAGGATCATGATGTAGACCTCGGGGTGACCGAAGAACCAGAAGAGATGCTGGTAGAGGATCGGGTCACCGCCGCCCGCCGGATCGAAGAAGGTCGTTCCGAAGTTGCGGTCGGTGAGCAGCATGGTGATCGCGCCGGCCAGCACCGGGAGCGACAGGAGGAGGAGGAAGGCGGTCACCAGGATCGACCAGGCGAAGAGCGGCATCTTGTGCAGCGTCATGCCCGGGGCGCGCATGTTGAAGATGGTGGTGATGAAGTTGATGGCGCCGAGGATCGAGGCGGCACCGGCAAGGTGCAGCGCGAAGATCGCAAGGTCGACCGCCGGCCCCGGGTGGCCGGAGGTGGAGAGTGGCGGATAGACCGTCCAGCCCGTGCCCGCGCCGATGCCGCCCGGCGGGCCGGGCACGAAGAGCGAGATGGTGAGCAGGGTGAAGCCTGCCACCGTCAGCCAGAAGCTGATGTTGTTCATCCGTGGGAAGGCCATGTCGGGCGCGCCGATCATGATGGGGACGAACCAGTTGGCAAACCCGCCGATGAGCGCGGGCATGACCATGAAGAAGACCATGATGAGCCCGTGGGCGGTGATGAACACGTTCCACAGGTGATAGGCCTGGTCGATGTTGCCCTCGGTGAACCAGGGCAGAACCTGCATGCCCGGCGCGGCCAGCTCCCAGCGCATGAAGCCGGAGAGCGCCCCGCCGACGATTCCGGCGACGATCGCGAAGATGAGGTAGAGGGTGCCGATGTCCTTGTGGTTGGTGGAGAAGATCCACCGCTCGACGAAGCTCAGCTTGTGGTCGTCGTGCGCCGCGGCGTGACCGTGGGCGTCGCCATGTGCATCGAAGGTCGTGGCCATAGGTCCCTCGTCTCAGGCCGCCGGTTCGGAAGGCGCGGCAGCGGTTGCAGTCGTCGCGGGCGTGATCCCCTGTTCGGCCTGCATCTTGGCGACCCAGGCGTTGAACTGTTCCTCGGGCACGACCTCGACCGTGATCGGCATGAAGCCGTGCTTGGTGCCGCACAGCTCGGAGCACTGGCCATAGTAGACGCCGGGCCGGTCGACCTTGAACCAGGTCTCGTTGATGCGGCCGGGAACCGCGTCCATCTTCACCCAGAAGGAGGGCAGCGCCCAGCTGTGGAGCACGTCGGCACCGGTGATGAGGAGCTTCACCGTCTTGCCCGCCGGCACCACGACCCGGTTGTCGGTCTCGAGCTGGTAGGGGGCGCCGCGGGCCTCGGCGTCGGCCCGGTTCAGCATCACGGCATCGAAGCTGATCCCGCCATGGTCGGGATATTCATAGCCCCAGTACCACTGATAGCCCGTCACCTTGATGGTGAGATCGGCCTTGGGCGGATTGTACTGGTTGGCCAGCAGCCGAAAGCTCGGCACGGCAATGATGACGAGGATGAGCGCGGGGATGAGCGTCCAGGTCACTTCCAGCTTGAAGTTGTGCGAGAAGGCGGCCGGCTCGGGGTTGGCCGCCGCCCGGTAGCGCAGGATGGTCCACACCAGGAGCGCAAGAACCAGCGCGGAGATGGCGAACATGACCGGGTTCAGGAGCCAGTGCACCATCCGCAGGGCTTCCTCGCCGATGGGCGTCACCTGAGGCAGGATGTCGATCCCCCACGGCACCGGCTGGCCGATGCCCGGCTCGGGACGAAGCGGCGTGTAGGTAACGGCCGCGGCTGCGGCCTCGGTCGCCGCAACGGCGGCTTCGGGCGTGGCTGGCGCGGCAGTCGCCCCTGCCGCAGGTGCTGGCGCCGCAGCCTCCTGCGCCCGCACGGTCGCCGCGGCGACGCCTGCGGCCAATGCCGGAACGATTCTTGCCACCGCGGCTGCGGAGCGCGCGCGAAACGCCATCTGACCCCTCGTCTGCTTCTGGTCGCAAGCGGCTATATGCCCGGCGCCTCCCGCTCACAAGCATCACGGGTGCGCTGCGACACCGCGGGCGCGGCGTTGGCAGCCATGCATCGTCTGGCTGGGGCAGGGCGGCCCGCCCGGATCAGGCGGCGAGGTCGTCGAACGCGGCCGTTTCCTTCCGCATCTGGGCGGTGACCGCGCGCTTCATGTCATCCCCCTGGAGCATGGCCGCGTTCCAGACGGCGACATACTCGAGGCCCTGGTCGATCGTCATGTCGCGGCCTGCGTTCAGCACCTGCTTGATTCCGGCAATGGCGAGCGGGCTCTTGGCCGCGATCTCGCGCGCCATGGCGAAGGCTGCCGCGATCGTCGCCTCGCGGGTCTCGTGGACGCTGTTGACGAAGCCGAAGCGGAGCGCCTCGGCCGCCGGCCAGCGCCGGCCGGTGAAGGCGAGTTCGCGGATGAGCCCCTGCGGCAGCAGGTAAGGGATGCGCTGGAGCGTGCCGACATCGGCGACGATGGCGATGTTCACCTCCTGGATGGTGAAGAAGGCGTCCGCGCTGGCGAGCCGGATGTCGCAGGCGGTCATGAAATCGACCCCGCCGCCGATGCAGCCGCCGTGGATCGCCGCGATCACCGGCACCCGGCAGCGGTCCACCGCGTTGAACGGCTCCTGCATGTACTTGACGTGCCGGCGCATCTTCTCGCGGGCCCGGCCGAGGTCGGGATGGTGGCCGCCGAGCGAGCTGCCGGCCCAGTTGAGGTCGAGCCCGGCGGTGAAGTGCCGGCCGGTCGAGGAGATGACGACGGCGCGGACCCTGGGGTCGGAATCGATCTCGGCGAAGACGGCCGGGATCTCGTCCCAGAATTCCTTGTTCATGGTGTTGAGCGCCTGCGGCCGGCAGAGCTCGATGTGGGCGATGTGGTCGGCGACCGCATAGGTGAAGGTGGTGTAGGTCATTGCGTCCCTCGCGCTCCAATCCTAGGGCTGTGGGCATGACGCGCTTCACGGTGAACGGCAACCCCGTCAAGTATGAGCTGGCGCCGGACACGCCGCTGCTGTGGGCGCTGCGCGATGCATCGAACCTGACCGGCACCAAATATGGCTGCGGGGCCGGGCTGTGCGGCGCCTGCACCGTGCATGTCGATGGCGAGCCGGTGCGGTCCTGCTCGGTCACCATCGCCGAGCTCGAGGGCACCTTCGTCACCACCATCGAGGGGCTGTCGCGGGATCGCTCCCATCCGGTCCAGCAGGCCTGGCTCGAGAAGCAGGTGCCGCAGTGCGGCTACTGCCAGTCGGGCATGATCATGGCGGCGGCAGCGCTGCTCCGGGCGAACCCCAGCCCCACCCGGGAGGATGTGCGCGCAGCCATCACCAATCTCTGCCGCTGCGGCACCTACCCGCGCATCGAGGAGGCGATCCTCCGCGCTGCCGAGCTCGCCCGGGCGGGCTGAGGCTTGCCGGCTTCCGCCCGGCCGGCGGGCCAGCTTCTCCGCGTCCTCGGGCTTGGCTTCGGGTTGGCGACCGTCGTCGGCGGCGTGATCGGCGCCGGCATCCTGCGCCAGCCGGGCGTGGTGGCGGGTGCCGTCGGGGATCCGGTCCTCATCGTCTCGCTGTGGGTCGCGGGCGCCATCATGGCCGCCGTCAACGCCTTCACCGTGGTCGAACTGGGGTCGAGCCTGCCCCGGGCGGGCGGGCCCTATGCCCTCGTCACCCACGGCCTCGGGCCGCGCGCCGGGGCGGTCATCGGCTGGGCCGACTGGTTCAACGGCATGTCGACGCTCGCCTTCCTGGCGGTCGCCTTCGCCGAGTTCCTGCAGCGCGCCGGCCTGTTTGCCGACCGGCCGCTCGGCCTGCTCGCCGTCGCCCTGGTGCTGGCCGCCTTCGTCCTCAACTGGACCGGAACGCGCACCAACGGCTTCGCCCAGACGCTGTTCTGCGCCGCCAAGGGGTTTGCGCTCGCCCTCATCCTCGCCGGCCTGCTGCTGGCCCCCGCCGCCGCGCCGCCGCCGCTGCAGGCGCCGGGCGCGGCGCTCGGGCTTGCCGCACTCGCGCTCGCCATGCGCGCCATCCACAACAGCTACACCGGCTACCAGACCCCCATCTATGTCGGCGAGGAGATGGTGAACCCGGCCCGCAATGTCGCCCGCTCGGTGTTCGGCGGCCTCGCCGTGGTGGCGGGGCTCTACATCCTCATCAACATCGCGCTCCTTCGGGTGCTGACGGTCGAGGATATGGCGGCCTCGCCGCTCGCGCTCGCCGAAGGGGCGGTCCGGGCTTTCGGGCCCGGTGGCGGCGTGGCGGTTGCCGCCTTCGGAGTCCTTTCGGTGGCAGCGTCGGTCAACCTCCGGCTCATGACCCACAGCCGTGGCGCCTTCGCCATGGCGCGGGATGGGGCGCTTCCGGCCCCCCTCGCCCGGGTGGCGCCCGGAGGCTCGCCCCGGGTTGCCCTGACCCTCACCATGCTGGGGGGCGTCGCGCTCGCCGCCTCGGGCGCCTATCTCGCGATCGTCGCGATCAACGCGCCCTTGCGGATCCTCATCGAGATTGCCCTCATCGCCACCCTCATCCGGCTGCGACGGACGGCGCCCGAGCTTCCCCGGCCGTTCCGGATGCCGCTCTACCCGCTGCCGGCATTGCTCGCCCTCCTCGCCAACACGGTGCTTCTCGCCGCCGTCATCTGGGAGGATCCCGCCAACAGCGGAATCGCGATCGGCGCGACCGCGACCGCGGCGCTGTTCGTCTGGTGGCGGGGGCCGGCGCGGTACCGGGGCACGGCCGGGGCACGGCCGGGGCCGGCGAACCCGCCGTCTGCTGGCTACGCCGCGCTTCGCCCGACGCGCGCATCCGACGTGAACCGGAAGTCCGGCCAGTGATCACCCTCCCGCCAGAAGGCGGCAAGACCGACCCGCTGCATCAGATGGCCAAAGGCAGGCAGCGCGCGGAGCGGCGCGCAGTCCTCACCGAAAATCATGTGAACGACGGGCGCCTCATAGGCGCCCATCCGATCCAGCATCATGGCGCCCTCCTGGACGGCGCCAAGGCGCGCGAACATGATCGCCGCGATCTCGTGTTAGCCATCCCCGCGTTCCATCCGGACGAGGATCTCCTGCCTGCCCGGCGGTGGCCTGTCCCCGATCAGAAACCGGAACCAATCCTCCATCATCGGCGCATATTGGACGAGAGCCTGGGGCCAAAGCTCCGGGTGGGACTCCAGCAGGCTCCGCGCGTCTTCGCGGCGGCCCGCGCCGACCAGCTGCATGATCAGCTCGAAAAGGCCTTCCGTGCTCGGCATCAGTGCCAATGCCAGCTCGCCAGCATTCGCTGCCTCCCGATAGGCGCCAACCAGCCGCAGGGACTGGCCGAGCGCAAACTGCGCCGCAGGGCTGAGGGGATCGCGCTCCACCCATCAGCGGGACTGTGCAACCGCGGCCCGGCGTTGCCCCAGCTTCAGCAAGGTCGCAGCCGCCACGCCGTTTCGCTTGAGCGCCTCCTGAGTGGCTCTGTGCGCTTCCGACCAGGCGCCCAGATAGCCCATGGCGGAGGCGATCGTCAGATACGGCTCCGTCAGGGTCGGCTGGAGGTCGCTGGCCCGATGCGCCGCCGCGATCGCCGCCGTCAGCCGGTCCCGATCGAACACCGTGCCGCGTGGGGCCGTTATCCATTGGCGGTAGGCGTTCCGCAGTCTGACGCCGCCCAATGCGGCCCAGGCCTCGGCAAAGCCAGGATCGCGGGCAACGGCGCAGTCGAGGAGCGCCTCGATCCCGCTGGCCATCTCCGCCCGTCCGATGCTGCGTCGGGCCCGCGCGGTGAGATAGAGGAGAAGCGCCTCCGGATCGACCGGCCGCCCAGCGCTCGGAGGCCCTGCCACCCCCGCGCTCGCCGCGATCCGCGCCAGCAAACCATCCCGCAGACGGAAGAGGTCGCTTGTCGGGCCCCGTCTCATGTCCGACCAGAGAATGTCCCCGTCCGGCGCCCCTCTCAGCTCGGTTGAAACCGTCATTTCGCCAGCCGAGACCGAAACTTCTCCGCGAAGCACCAGGGTTGCGCCAAGGAACCCGGCGACACCGGCCGGATGCCGCTTTTCCATTGGCGATCGGAAGCTGGAGGCAGCACCAACAGTGTCCATGCCCGCAAGGCGCCCGGCTTTGTCCGGCAGTTCGGTGACGAAGCCGTCCACCAGCGAGGCCGCTGTTCCCTCGCCTGCGGCAAAGGGCAGTACGGCCAGCCGCTCGCGTTTGGCCGCCATTCCCGGGCGCCGCGCAATGGCGAGGATGGCAGGTCCCGCAACGGCAGCCGCACCCGCCGCCAGGACGAGACCGCGCCGTGAAACGGGGGCCGCCGGGGTGGGCACGACCCTCTCGAGCGGAGGGGGTGCGGGCGATTCCGCAACCAGCCGGTACCCCGCCTTCGGGATGGTCTCGATCCGGAACACGCCGGCCGCGATCCCCTCCGTCGTCTGGCGAAGCCGGGATACCGCCCGGAAAACCGCCTCATCGCCAATGGCCCGGCCGCCCCACACCCTGTCCACCAGGTCATCGCGGGAGAGGATTTCACCATCGGCCCGGATCAGGGCCGCAAGCACCTGAATGACCTTCGGTTCCAGGAACAGTTCGCGGCCATCGTCGTGGAGCAGCCTGCGCTTGGCCGGTTCGATCCGGAGCGGGCCAAGACGCAGGCAGACAGGCTGGTTCAGACGCACATCGGCGGCGACCATATCCTGTCCACCCGAATGTGAGGCATGTTTCGCCACCTGCCTGCGGGAGGCAAGGTTATCCTTTTGCCAATCCGCAATCAACGCGGTCCCGGTCGCGGTCCGAGTTCGCCCGTCAGAACTTTGTCCGGGGAAAATCAGCGATCCGTCCTGTGCCGTCAGCCTCGCTCCGCCCTAGGCCCGGACCTGGATAGCGGCTGGACATTCCGCCTGCCGCATCCCGAAGAGGAGGTCATGCCATGCAGATGTCTTTCGTCCGCGGCCCGCTGGCGGCCCTGACTGCAATTCTCGTCACCGCGCCGGCCAGCGCGACCCTCTGGCTGGAGCCCGTCATCAACTTCGTGCCAGGCAAGGGCCCCGGCCCGCTCAGCTTTCCGCTGTACGACCCCGCGTTCCTGAACGGGGCGACCGGCGAGCCGTTCGCGACAGCCGACGAGCCCGGCGAAATTGTCACCTATCCCGCCGGCGTCCCGCGTGACGAGGAACTGGATGTCCTCAGCGTCTGGAACAACACCCGCTACGTCATCACCTCGCTGACCATGTCGATCGTCGGAGAGGCGTGGCAGCCGGAGCCCTTCTACTTCTTCATCTATCGTGACCCGGACGTGGATGCCTTCTTCGGAAATGCCAACGGGGATGGGTTCATCGGCCAGTCCGACATCTTCCCGATCATCACGGCTTCCAATGGAGGCCGTACCATCACCCTGTCAGGCGGTGAAATCCCCGTTGGCGGTCGTTTCTCGGATGCCATCTTCGCGATCACCAGCGACGGCCTGCCGTTCAAGGCTGCCATCGATGCGAGCTTCGACGGCTACTTGGTGCCCGAGCCGGCGACCTGGTCGATGTTGATTGCGGGCTTCGGCCTGGTGGGTGCCATGGCCCGGCGCCGGCGCGAGGCTGCCGCGCCTTGCCAATTGGGCTTCGCACGATCCTGACAGAAGCGACATCCGCCCCCCGCTCCGACCGCCTCGCCGGCCGGAGCGGGGCTTCGCGCGCCCGGCTCATGCGAACGGTTCGAAGGGTTGGCGACATGTTCAGCCGATGCGGCAGCCGGGGGTGAAGCCCGCCGGTCCGCCACGGCATGGACGAGGCGGAATGAGGAAGGATGGGGCGTGGGCCAGGCCTGTGCCGTCGGTCGACCTGGGCGGCCGGCCCGCCGGCGCGCCGGCCCCAGCCCAGAAGTCGGCAAAGACATGCGTTTCCGCTTCCGCCCCCAGGATGCGTCGTGACCCCCGGGTGGGCTGGCCCCGCCGTTCGCGCGAAGCGCCAGTGCGCGCCCGACTGATGGGCGTGGGCGGGGGCTCCAGTGGCCGCGGCGCGGTTCGTCGGGTGGCGCCGCCGCTGAGGCGAGCGCTCGCTCGGGAGGCGCTTGCCTGCGTCATCGCCACCGTCATCCCCACGGCGCGCGCCGGCCGCGCGCAGCGGCGGCACCAAGGCCGTCGAAGGCCGATCGCGACCTCCGCTCTCCCGGAGTGCCAGGCGCGTCGGCCGTGCCGTCGCACAGGGCGAGGAGCCCCGCGACCTGGCGCAGGCGGATGACCCGATACCCGGTCTCGATCAGGCCCCGCTCCTCGAGGTCGCGCAGCGCCTCGATGAGCGCGGTGCGCCCGATCGCGGCCATTGCGGCGAGGTCGGCCTGCGGCACCTCGACCCGCCAGCCGTCAGCGGGGTCCGCCCCCGCGAGCGCGACCAGCAGGGCCGCCACGCGCCCGATGGTCGACTGCCGGCGGAGTGCGGAGACGATCGAGAGCGTCGCCCGGAAGTTGATGGTGAGCAGGCGGGCGATGGCGGCGTCGAGCCCGGGGGTGGAGAGCGCGAGGGCGGCGAGGCGCCGCGGTGCCAGCGTCAGGAGGGTGCAGTCCTTGCCGGCTGTGGCCGAGACGGCGCTCGCGAGCCCCTCGGGCGGGGGCATGTCGGCGAGCACGAAGCCCGGTGTTGCAATGGCGAACAGGCCTGGGTCTTCCGGGCCCGACACGATCTCGAGACGGACATGACCATCGGCGATGCCGACCAGTCCGGCCGGACCGCCGCGGGCATCGTAGATCCGCGTGCCCCGCGGCACCTTCACCAGTGCGGCCGCCGCGAGGACGCAGCGGCGAATCCCGGGTGACCCGGTCGCGAGCCACCGGCCCTCGCCCACCACCCGCTTCGCATCCGCCCTCTCGAGGTACGACATCGTTCGTTTCCGGACATATTCTCATGGCTGACGATGCTAGCGCAACGGCCGTGCCTCGTGTGGTCGTCCACTCGGGCCCGTGCCATGAACTGGAGGACATGCAAGAATGAAACCTTCTTGGTGGGTCATTCCCCTGGCCGTCGGGCTCGCCGCGCAGGCTGAGGCGCAGGCTGCGGCGTAGACTGCGGCGCAGACACCGGCGGCGGCCCCGGCTTCGGGCCTGATGGGGCTTGATGCCGAGACGACCCGCATCATCGTCGAGACGAGCCAGAAGGCGAACGTCCGCGCCTTCCAGATCCTCATCGAGGGCGCCCGCGACGAGAAGCTGGCTGCGCTGGAGCAGGACCCGGTCGACTGGCCGCGGCTGGTCAAGGCGATCGAGACCGAGAAGGCGCTCGAGACGCTCCGCGTGAACCGCGCGCTCGACGCCGAGCTCGAGGCCTTTGCCCGGATGACGCCCGCGCAGCGCCGGCAGGTCGCCGCGGCGTCGCGGAAGCTTCGCCGGACCATCCTCGAGATGCAGGGCCAGACGCGGAAGTGGAACGCAACAGCCAGCGCAGGAGACAGGGCACGTGAGCATCTCGTTCCGTTCCGTCGCGGGTGCCTTCGCGGCGGCCTCGCTCGCGGGAGGCCAGATCGCGCCTGCCCCGGCGCCGTTCGCGCCGCTGGGCGTGGCACTCGCCAAGGCCCAGGCGGACCGTGTCATCGCCTGCGCGTCGCGTGGGATGTCACGGACCAACTGCCGGATCCCGGGGGGGCGCGCGCCGTCACCCTCGTGCGGCAGGAAAGCCGCGCCGTCTGTGCCGAGGGCCGGAGCTGGGGCTGGGGAGGGACCACGCTCTGGGTCGATGCGGGCTGCGCCGGCCTCTTCCGCGTTGCCTTCGACGGTTTCGGCGGCAGCGGCGGCAGCTGGGGCGGCAGCGGCGGCTCCTGGGAGCAGTCCTCGCAGCATCACGGGGGCGGCGGATCCGGTGGTGCAGTGGCGGGCGGGCTACTCGCCGCGGGCCTCATCGCGGCGCTGGTGGCGGCCGGAAAGTCGGCGAACCACGGCAGCGGGCCGCCCGCGCAGCTCCAGGCCAGCTTGAGGGAATTCCCGAGCGCCTCCCGAACCGAAGCCCAGGCCTGCCTGAACGAAGCGGCGCGCCAGGTCGGAGCGACGGGGGGCACGTCCGTCCGCCTCGATCGGGTGATCGCGTCGCGCCAGCAGCCCGACGGCGCGTGGCGCCACCAGGCCCTGCTGACCAAGGTCTGGCCCGATCACCGCCAGCAGATGCGGATGGACTGCGTTGCGAGCGGCAGCCGGGTGCGCGCCTTCGACGTGAGCTAGAGCCCGCTCCGACCACCAACGCTCATGCAGCCCCTCGCCGGGTGGCCCGGGATCGGGGTGTCAGGGGGCGGGCAATGCGCTGACCGGGCCCGCGCCAGCGATCGTTCCCATCGGCGCGGACCGGGGCCGTTCGGCGAGCGCGGAGACTGCTTCTTCGCCCGGTCCTCGGGGAGTGGTCCCTAGATCGGGTGACGTCGCGCGGGCGCCGAGGCGTCAGATGTCGGCGAAGCAGTGGGTCTCGGCCGCAGCACCCGGGTGGGTGGTGGCACCCAGATTCGCCGGCCCCACCGTCTTCGCGTAGCGCCAGAGCGCGCCCGACTGATAGGCGTGGGCGCGGGGGCTCCAGCGGCGGCGGCGCTGGGCCAGCGTCGCCTCGTCGACGAGAAGGTCGATCGTGCCGGCCTCGGCGTCGATCCGGATGAGATCGCCATCCTCCACGAGCGCGATCGGGCCGCCGTCGGCCGCCTCGGGGCCGACATGGCCGATGCAGAAGCCCCGCGTCGCACCCGAGAAGCGGCCGTCGGTGACGAGCGCCACCCGGTCCCCCATGCCCTGGCCGTAGAGGGCGGCAGTGGTGGCCAGCATCTCGCGCATGCCGGGGCCGCCCTTCGGGCCCTCGTAGCGGATGACGAGGACCTCGCCCTCGCGGTAGTCGCGCCGCTCGACGGCCGCGAAGGCCTCCTCCTCGCTGTCGAAGCAGCGCGCCGGCCCCTCGAAGCGGAGGTTCGCCATGCCGGCCACCTTCACGATGGCGCCATCGGGCGCGAGGCTGCCCCAGAGGCCGACGACTCCGCCGGTGGGCGACAGCGGGTTCGAGACCGGGCGGATGACCTCCTGGTCAGGGTTCCAGCGGATGTCGGCGAGATTCTCGGCCACCGTCCGGCCGGTGACGGTCAAGCAGTCGCCGTGGAGGAGGCCGGCCTCGAGCAGCGTCTTCATCACCATGTGGACGCCGCCGGCTGCGTGCATGTCCTTCGCCACGAAGCGGCCGCCGGGCTGGAGATCGGCGAGCCAGGGGGTGGTGCGGAAGATCTCCGCGACATCGGCCAGGGTGAAGCGGATGCCGGCCTCGTGCGCCATCGCGGGCAAGTGGAGGGCTGCGTTGGTCGAGCCGCCGGTGGCTGCGACCACGCGGGCGGCATTCTCGAACGCTTCGCGGGTGCAGATGGCGCGCGGGCGGAGATTGCGCTCGAGGAGGTGCATCACGGCGCGGCCGGCGGCGCGGGCGATTGCCGCCCGGCTCTCGTGCGGGGCCGGCGCCATGTTGCTGTTCGGCAGCGAAAGGCCAATGGCTTCCGCCACGCAGGCCATGGTGTTGGCGGTGAACTGGCCGCCGCAGGCGCCGTCGCCCGGGCAGGCGACGCGCTCGAGCGCCTCGAGGCGCTGGAGCGGGCAGCTGCCCGCCGCGTGCGCGCCCACCGCCTCGAACACGTCCTTCACCGTCACGTCGCGGTCCTCGAAGCGGCCGGGGAGGATGGAGCCGCCATAGACGAAGACCGAGGGCACGTTGAGGCGCAGCATCGCCATCATCATGCCCGGCAGGCTCTTGTCGCAGCCGGCGAACCCGACGAGGGCGTCGTAGCAGTGGCCGCGGACGGAAAGCTCGATCGAGTCGGCGATGACCTCGCGGCTGACGAGCGAGGACTTCATGCCCTGGTGGCCCATGGCGATCCCGTCGGTCACCGTGATGGTGTTGAACCGGCGCGGCGTGCCGCCGGCCTCGATCACGCCTTCGCGGGCGATGTCGGCCTGGGCGTCGAGCGCGGTGTTGCAGGGCGCGCTGTCGTTGCCGGCCGAGACCAGGCCGACGAAGGGGCGCAGGATCTCCTCCGCGGTCATGCCCATGGCGTAATAGTAGCTGCGGTGCGGCGCCTTCGCCGGACCGAGCGAGACATGGCGGCTGGGCAGGCGGGACTTGTCGAACGGCATGGCAGGTCTCCCTTGGGCGCCCGCTTCAGCGCGGGAGCGCGGGTCCGGTCAACCCCGCCACAGCAGGCCGGCGAAGAGGGCCAGCCCGATGGCGACGACGAGGAGCTTGACTGCCCGGTCGGGCACATGGGCGATGAGCCGCGCGCCGAGATAGCCGCCGGCCATCGAGGCGGCGCCCAAGATGAGCGCGGGCGCCCATGCCACTTCGCCCGAGGCAGCGAACACCGCTGCGCCGGCGAGGTTCATGGCGGCGGCGAAGGCGTTCTTGTTGGCCTGCGCTGCCTTCACGGTCGCGCCGGCAAGCGTGAAGAGGGCGAGCATGAGGAAGCCGATCCCGCCGCCGAAATAGCCGCCATAGACCGAGACGAGCGCGTGGGCGGTCACCACCGGCCCGCGGGCGAGGTGCGCGGCCGCGACCGGCCGGCCGAAGGCGCCGCGGGCGAAGAGGAGGGTGGCCGCCAGCACCAGCCAGGGCAGCATGGCCGCGAAGAGGTCGGTCGGTGTCTGGAGCAGGAGCCAGGCGCCCAACGCGCCGCCGGCAAGGCTGATGGCGAGCAGCAGGCCGAACCCGGTCGCGCCCACGGGTCCGGTGAGGCGGCGGTTGGCGAGCGCGGTGGTGATCTGGCCCGGGAACAGCGCGGTCGTCGAGGTGAGGTTGGCGACGCGGGCGTCGAGCCCGGTCAGCATGAGGGCAGGCAGCGTCACGAACGAGCCGCCGCCGGCCAGCGCATTCTGCAGGCCCGCCCACAGGCCGGCTGCCAGCAGGATCCCGATCTCGATCGTGCCCCAGCCCCCGTCCATCTTCCCTGCCTTGCCGCGCCGACCGCTCCGGGTCTATCGGGACCGCGGCTAGAGGCGGAGAGCCGCATGGGGAAGCGCTATTTCGGCACCGACGGGATCCGGGGTCTCGCCAATGGCGACACGCTCACCCCCGAACTGGCGCTCAAGGTGGGGCAGGCGGCGGGCACCCATTTCCTGAACGGCGGCCACCGCCACCGGGTGCTCATCGGCAAGGACACGCGGCTGTCGGGCTACATGCTCGAGCAGGCGCTGACAGCGGGCTTCACCAGCGTCGGCATGGACGTCGTCCAGGTGGGGCCGATGCCGACGCCGGCAGTCGCCATGCTCACGCGCGAGATGCGCGCCGACCTCGGCGTCATGATCTCCGCCAGCCACAACCCGTTCCACGACAATGGCATCAAGCTGTTCGGACCGGATGGCTACAAGCTCTCCGACGCCGATGAAGCGGCGATCGAGGCGCTGATCGGGGGGGCGATTCCGCTCGCCCGCGACCAGGCCATCGGCCGGGCGCGGCGGATCGACGATGCCCGGGGCCGCTACATCCACGCCGTCAAGGCGAGCTTTCCCGAAGGCGCGCGGCTCGACGGGCTCAAGGTGGCGCTCGATTGCGCCAATGGCGCGGCCTATCGCGTCGCGCCCGAGGCGCTGTGGGAGCTGGGGGCCGAGCTGGTCACGCTCGGAGTCGAGCCGAACGGCCTCAACATCAACGAGGGCTGCGGCTCGACCCACCCGGAGAAGCTGGCGGAGAAGGTCAGGGCGAGCGGCGCCGACATCGGGATCGCGCTCGACGGCGACGCCGACCGGCTCATCCTGGTCGACGAGGCGGGGCGGATCGTCGACGGGGACCAGATCCTCGCCCTCATCGCCGGCTCGCTTGCAGCGGCCGGGCGCCTCCGGGGCGGGGCGGTGGTTGCGACCGTCATGTCGAACCTCGGGCTCGAGCGCCACCTCGCCGGCCTCGGCCTTGCGCTGCTGCGCACCCCCGTCGGCGATCGGCATGTGCTGGCCGAGATGCGCGCGCGCGGCTGCAACCTCGGCGGCGAGCAGTCGGGCCACATGATCCTCGCCGACCATGCGACCACCGGCGACGGCCTGGTGGCGGCGCTGCAGGTGCTCGCGGTGCTGGTGGCAGACGGCCGGCCGGCGAGCGAGGTGCTGCACCTGTTCGACCCCGTGCCCCAGCTTCTCCGGAACGTGCGCGCCGACCCGCGCGTGCTCGAGGCCGCGCCGGTCAGGGCCGCCATCGTCGCTGCCGAGCGTGCGCTCCACGGCCACGGGCGGCTGCTCGTGCGGAAGTCGGGCACCGAGCCGCTCATCCGGGTGATGGCGGAGGCCGACGACGAGGCGCTCGTCACCCGGACGGTCGAGGAGGTCTGCGAGGCCGTCAGGTCCGCGGCCTGACCATGGTGGCGCGGGTGCTGGCGATCGCCGGCTCGGATTCGGGCGGCGGAGCCGGGCTCCAGGCCGACATCAAGACCCTCACCATGCTCGGGACCTACGCGGCAACCGCAGTCACCGCGATCACCGTCCAGGACACGCGCGCCGTCTCCGCCATTCACCCGGTCCCGCCCGGGATCGTGGCAGCGCAGGTGGCGGCCGTGCTCGCCGACATCGGGGCAGACGCCATCAAGATCGGGATGCTGGGGGACGCGCCCACCATCCACGCGGTCGCCGACGCGCTCGACGGGTTCGCCGGCCCGATCGTGCTCGACCCCGTGATGGTCGCCAAGGGCGGCGCGCCCCTCCTGGCAGCAGAGGCCGTGGCGGCGCTCGCCGAACGGCTGCTGCCGCGCGCTGCCCTCGTCACGCCGAACGCACCCGAGCTTGCCGCGCTCACGGGAACCGACGTGGCGGACGAGGCCGACCTGCTGCTCGCGGCCCAGGAGCTGCTCGACTCGGGCGCTGGCGCGGTGCTCGCCAAGGGCGGACATCTCGACGGGCGCGAGGTGGTGGACTGGCTGGTCAGCCGCGACGGGAACCGCCGCTTCGCCGGCCCGAGGATCGAGACGCGCCACACCCACGGGACCGGCTGCACGCTCGCGAGTGCCGTCGCGGCCGGGCTGGCGCAGGGACATGCGCTCGATGCCGCGGTCGCCGAGGCGCGGACGTTCGTGGCCGAGGCGATCGCCCACGCGCCCGGCCTCGGCGCCGGGCACGGGCCGCTGGGGCACAACTGGCGGCTCGTCCGGCCGTGAGGGTCTTCGGCGTGGACGAGGTGGGGCGCGGCCCGCTCGCCGGGCCGGTGGTGGCAGCCGCCGTGCTTCTGCAGGGCGAGGTGCCCGGCCTTGCCGATTCGAAGCGGCTCTCGCACGCGCAGCGCATCCGGCTCGACGCCCGCGTGCGCGCGGAGGGACGGGTGGCGCTGGGGGAAGCGTCGGTTGCCGAGATCGACCGGCTCAACATCCTCGGGGCGACGTTGCTCGCCATGGCGCGCGCCGTCGATGCGCTCGCCGCCAGCTGCGGCCCGCCCGACCTCGTGCTGGTCGATGGCAATCGCGCGCCGCGGCTTGCCTTCCCGGTTTCGGCCATCGTCGGCGGGGATGGCTGCGAGCCGGCGATCTCGGCGGCCTCGATCGTCGCCAAGGTGGCGCGCGACGCGCTGATGGTGGCGCAGTGCGCGCGCGATCCGCGCTACGGCTTCGCGCGGCACAAGGGCTATGGCACGGCCGAACATCTGGCGGCGCTGGCCCGCCACGGCCCCTCGCCGGCCCATCGCCGCAGCTTCGCGCCGGTCGCGCGACTTCTCTGACCCCTGAGTCCTTTCGGCCACAGCGCAAGATGTAGAGGCTGTTCCTGCCATGGGGACTCAAGCGCTGGTGGCGGTTTCCCCATCCGAGACCGGATCTGGGGATAGTGTCACAAACCCATGACTTGACGCCGGATTCCCGCGCCGGGCAGCGTGTGTGAGGGTCTGGCGCAAGGGGGTTCTCCCATGATTATCACCGGGGACTGCGTGGCGGAGATGGCCCGGCTCGAGGCCGGCTCGGTCGACCTCGTCTTCGCCGATCCGCCCTACAATCTCCAGCTTGGCGGCGATCTCGTCCGGCCTGATGGCAGCGAGGTCGATGCGGTGACCGAGGCCTGGGACCGGTTCGACAGCTTCGCGGCCTATGACGCCTTCACCCGCGCCTGGCTCGGCGAAGTGCGGCGCGTGCTCAAGCCCGATGGCGCGCTGTGGGTGATCGGCAGCTACCACAACATCTTCCGGGTGGGCACGGCGCTGCAGGACCTCGGCTTCTGGATCCAGAACGACGTGGTGTGGCTGAAGGCCAACCCCATGCCCAACTTCCGCGGCACCCGCTTCACCAACGCGCACGAGACGCTCATCTGGGCGGCCCGGTCGAAGGACTCCCGCCCGCATTTCGCCTACCAGGCGATGAAGGCCCTGAACGAGGGCGTGCAGATGCGCTCGGACTGGTGGCTCCCCATCTGCACGGGTGCGGAGCGGGTGAAGATTTCGGGCCAGAAGGCCCACCCGACGCAGAAGCCCGAGGCGCTCCTGACCCGGGTGCTGCTTGCGACCAGCCGCGAGGGGGATCTGGTGCTCGACCCCTTCGCCGGCACCGGCACGACGGGCGCCGTTGCCAGGCGGCTCGGTCGGCGCTTCCTCGGGATCGAGCGCGAGCCCCGCTACGCCGAGCTGGCGCGCGACCGGATCGCAGCCGTGGTGCCGCTGGCGCCGGAGGATCGCGAAGTGACGGCCGAGGCGCGCGCCGCGCCCCGGGTGCCGTTCGGCGCCCTGGTCGAGACCGGGCGCCTCAAGCCCGGTGCCACGCTCACCTGCCCCCGCCGGCGGCACCGGGCGCGGGTGCGGGCCGATGGCAGCCTCGCGCTCGACGGCGGGCGGGTCGGCTCGATCCACCAAGTTGGCGCGGCGGTGCAGGGGCTGCCCTCGTGCAACGGCTGGACCTTCTGGCATGTGGAGGAGCGGGGCCGGCTGGTGCCGATCGACGCGCTGCGCGCCGAGCTGCGGGCCGCGACCGACCGCTGAGGGGGAGCGGGCGGGGGCGCGGCCCCTTGTCTTGATACAACATCACATCTATCCGGGAAGCGTTCACCATTTCCGGAGATCGACATGCGGACCCTGGCCCTGGCCGCCATCGCGAGTGTCGCTGGCCCTGCGATTGCCGAGGATGCGCCGGCGCGCGACACCCACATGGACCCCAACCCCGAGATCGTCGTGACCGCGCCCTACCCGCGCGAGACCTTCTTCGTCCTGTCGGGCGTGTCGGTCCTCTCCGGCGACGCCCTGGCGCGCGAAACCCGGGCGACCATCGGCGAGATGCTGGCGCGGCTTCCCGGCGTCTCCTCGACTTTCTTCGGGCCCAATGCGTCGCGCCCGGTGCTGCGCGGGCTCCAGGGCGAGCGGGTCCGGGTCTTGAGCGACGGCATCGGCAGCTTCGACGTCTCGAACACCAGTGTCGACCATGCAGTCGCGCTCTCGCCCCTTGCCGCCGACCGGATCGAGGTGGTGCGGGGCCCTGAGGTGCTGCTTTACGGCTCCTCGGCCATCGGCGGGGTGGTCAACAGCTATGACCGGCGGATCCCCCGCGGGGTGCCGGAGGAGCGCGTGCATGTCGATGCCCTGGCCGGCTACGCGACCGCGGCGCGCGAAGGCCATGTCGCCGGCAGCATCGATGCCGCGGTCGCGCCCAGCCTCGTCGTCAACGTGACCGGCAGCTTCCTCGAGGCGCGCGACCAGCGCGTCGGCGGCTTCGTCTTCTCGCGCGCGCTGCGCGAGGAGGCGCTTGCGGACGGCGCCGACCCGGACGAGGTCAACCGGACCGGGCGTCTCGACAACACGGCCGCGCGGGGTTTCGACGTCTCGGGCGGGGCCAGCCTGTTCTTCGGCGCGGACAGCTCCGTGGGCGTTGCCGTCACCCGGATCGAGAGCCGCTATGGTGTCCCCAACCGGCTCGAGACCGGCCATGACCATGCCCACGGGGAGGAGGGCCACCCCCATGAGGAGGAGGGCCACGCCCACGAGGACATCACCCTCGACATGCGCCAGACGCGGGTCGATTTCCGCCTCGATGCCGGCCTCGGCGCCGGCTTCCTCGAGCGGGTGAAGCTCCGCGGCGGCTGGGCGGATTATGTCCACGACGAGATCGAGGGGAGCGGCGAGATCGGCACCACCTTCGAATCGACGGGCGGTGAGCTGCGGGTTGAGGCGGTGCAGCGCGAGGCCGGCGGCTGGAAGGGGGCGAGCGGCCTGCAGCTCCTCACCCGCCGGCTCGATGCCTTCGGCGAGGAAGCCTATATCCCCGAGAACCGCACCTGGCAGGTCGGGCTGTTCACGCTGCAGGAGTTCGACCTGGGCCTCGTCAAGGCCGAGGCCTCGGGCCGGTTCGAGCGCGCCGAGGTCCGCTCGGACGTGGCGGCGTTCGCTCGCGGGTTCAACGCCCTCTCGGCCTCGGTCGGGGCATCGGTGGCGCTTGGCCGGGGGTTCCGCGCCGGCCTTGCCTACACCCATGCCGAGCGGGCGCCTGCGGCCGAAGAGCTCCTGTCCTTCGGTCCGCACTTCGCCACCCAGGCTTTCGAGATCGGAGACCCGAACCTCGCCGGGGAGCGGTCCGACGGGATCGAGGCGAGCCTGCGGGGGCGCGGGGACGGCTGGTCAGCCAACTTGGCCGTCTACCACACGCGCTTTGCCAGCTTCATCTTCCTTTCGCCGACGGGCGAGGAGGAGGATGAGCTGCCGGTCTTCGCCTATGGCCAGGACCGGGCGCGCTTCACCGGCCTCGAGCTCGACGCCGAGGCGCGGATCCTCCGCTCTGGCGCGACCGAAGTGCGCGGCTCCTTCCTGCTCGACTGGGTCAGGGCGACCCTCGACGATGGCAGCCCCGTGCCGCTCATTCCGCCCCTGCGCCTGCTGGCCGGCCTCGAGGCCGACCACGGGCCCTTCACCGGCCGGCTGGAGGTGGAGCATGCGACGGCGCAGACCCGGATCGCCGCGTTCGAGCGGCCGACCGAGGCCTGGACGATGGTCCATCTCTCGGTCGGCTGGAAGCCGCTCGGGCGCGACGGCCGCTCCATCCTGATGGTCCAGGCGAACAACCTGTTCGACGTCGACGCCCGCCGGCATGCGAGCGCCATCAAGGATTTCGCGCCGCTTCCCGGCCGCGACGTGCGCCTCTCGGCGCGCTTCAGCTTCTGACCGCGACACGCGTGCTCACATCTGCGCCGGGTCGGCCGTGAAGGTCACGGTCAGCCAGAGGTCGGGCCGTTCCACATCGCATGCCTCGGCGATGGCCTCGGCGACCTGGGTGCGCAGCGCATCCACCTCGCGCATCGGCCGGGCGAAGTCGGGCGAGGTGAGCACGGCCACCTCGACGAACAGCGCCCGGCCGGACTTCTGCACATAGGTCTCGAAGGCGCCGAAGCCATGCGGCACGAGGGTGGCGGCGACGGCCTGCCGGACCGCTGCATCGAGCGCGCGCGGCACCACCTCGAAGATCTCGAGAAAGGCCGTGCGGGCCTCCCGGAAGGGCAGGGGGAGGAGCAGGAGCGAGAGGAGGGCGAGAACGCCGGGATCGACATAGGGCAGAAGCCACGCGGCGCGCGTGCCGCGGATGAGGAGCGCGACGGCGAAGGCGAGGAGCAGCGCCGAGGTGATGACCGCCGACATGAGCCAGGCCGTGACGTCGAGCCGGACGAGCCCGGAGTCGATCCGCTCGGCTTGCCTGCGCATCCAGACCCACATGGAAAGGCAGATGGCCGCGACAAGGGCGGCATAGACGAGGGCAAGGCCGAAATCGGGCAGGTAGCCGCCCTGGAAGATGGCGGTGACGGACGTGACGAAGGCGTAGCCGGCAAGGGCGATGAGCGTTGTCGCCTTGAGCCCGGTGACCAGCGGCTCCAGATGCCAGAAGCCGAACTGGAAGCGACGGTTGCCCTCGCGCGGAATGAGGCGGGCGACGACGAGGCTGAGCCAGGTGATGGCGGCGTCGAGGCCGGAGAAGAAGCCGTCGAAGACGATGGCGGTCGAGCCGGCCAGCAGGCCAAGCCCCACTCCGATCGCTGCGATCCCGAGCGTGGCCAGCACCGAGGTTCTGAGGAGCCGCACCTCGAGCCCGGAGCGCAGCCGCATCACCCGCCCGACCGAGACCATCGCCCGCTCCCTTGCGCGGGAGACAGGCTAACCGGTCAGCCGCCGTGGAGGAAGTGCATCACGTCCCCGTCCTGGACGACATAGGCCTTGCCTTCGGCGCGGAGCCGGCCGGCCTCGCGCGCCTTCGCGTCCCCGCCGAGGGCCACATAGTCGTCATAAGCGATCACTTCGGCGCGGATGAACCTCGCCTCGAAGTCGGAATGGATGACGCCGGCGGCCTGCGGTGCGGTGGCGCCCTTGGTCACCGTCCAGGCGCGCGCTTCCTTGGGGCCGGCGGTAAAGAAGGTGACGAGGCCGAGAAGGTCGTAGCCGGCGCGGATGACGCGGGCGAGGCCGGTCTCGGCGAGGCCGAGGTCGGCAAGGAAGGCCGCGCGGTCCTCGGGCGGGAGCGTCACGATCTCGGCCTCGATCGCCGCCGAGACGGTGACGCAGCCGGCGCCCTCGGCCCGCGCCTTTGCCTCGACGCGCGCGGCATGGGCGTTGCCGCTTGCAGCAGCCCCTTCCTCGACGTTGCAGACATAGAGCACCGGCTTGCCCGTCAGCAGCTGGGCCTGCGCCAGGTGCCGCGCCTCATCGGCGTCGCGGGGAACGGCCTGGCGCGCCGGGCGGCCGGCGCGCAGCAGTTCGAGCGCCTCGCCGAGGATCCGGGCCATGGCCTTCGCCTCCTTGTCCCCCGCTTGCGCCTTCTTCTGCAGCGCAGGCACGCGGCGTTCGAGGCTCTCGAGATCGGCCAGCATCAGCTCGGTCTCGACCGTCTCGGCATCGGCGATGGGGTCGACGCGCCCTTCGACATGGGTGATGTCGGCGCTCTCGAAGCAGCGCAGCACATGGACGATCGCGTCCACCTCGCGGATGTTGGCGAGGAACTGGTTGCCGAGACCCTCGCCCTTCGAGGCGCCGCGCACCAGGCCGGCGATGTCGACGAAGGCCAGCGTCGTCGGCACCACCCGCGCCGAGCCGGCGATCCGCGCGATGGTCTCGAGCCGCGGATCGGGCACGGCCACCTGCCCGACATTGGGCTCGATGGTGCAGAAGGGGTAGTTGGCGGCCTCGGCCGCGGCGGTCTCGGTCAGCGCATTGAAGAGCGTGGACTTGCCGACGTTCGGCAGCCCGACGATCCCGCACCTGAAACCCATGCCCGTCCCCCTCAGCCTGCCTGGCCCTGGCGCAGCGCCAGATCGTTCATGAAGCGCAGCGGCTCGCCGGCGGCAAGGAGCGGCGCGAGCGCGGCGATGTCGGCAAGGAGCGCGGCCAGCGGCCCGGCCTCCGCCTTCGCCCAGTTGCCCAGCACGTGCGGCGTCACCCGCTCGCGATCGCCGGGGTGGCCGATGCCGATCCGCACGCGTTCGAACTCGGGCCCGACATGGGCGATGATCGAGCGCAGGCCATTGTGCCCGGCCGCTCCGCCGCCGGTCCTCACCTTCACCTTGAAGGGCGGAAGGTCGAGCTCGTCGTGGAAGACGGTGAGCGCCTCCGGCGCGAGCTTCAGAAAGGCGAGCGCCGCGCCGACGCTGCGGCCGCTCTCGTTCATGAAGGTCATGGGCTTCAGCAGCAGCACGCGCACGCCTTCCAGCCGGCCTTCGCTGGCGAGGCCCTGGAAGCGCTCCCGCCAGGCCGGAAAGCCGTGCGCGGCATGGATCGCATCGAGCGCCATGAAGCCCACATTGTGGCGGTGGCCCGCGTAGGCCGGGCCGGGGTTTCCCAGCCCGGCGAACAGCCGCATCAGGAGCCCTGCGCCTCGCCCTCGGCCGCGGCCTCGTCGGACTTGAGGCCCGAAGGCGCCACGATGGTCGCGATGGTGAAGTCGCGCTCGATGACCGGCTTCGCGCCCTCGGGAAGGGTCACGGCCGAGATGTGGATGGACGCGCCGATGTCGAACCCGGTCACGTCGACCACCAGCTCCTCGGGAATTCGGTCGGCGGGCACGCGCAGCTCGACCTCGTGTCGCACCACGTTGAGCACGCCGCCGCGCTTGAGGCCGGGCGAGGCCGCCTCGTTGACGAAGGTGACCGGCACTTCGACCGTGACGAGCGAGTCGGTGCCGATCCGCAGGAAGTCGGCATGGACCGGGCGGTCGGTCACCACATGGAACTGCACGTCGCGCGGGAGCGTGCGATGGCGGGTGCCATCGACCTCGATCTCGACCACCGAGTTCATGAAATGGCCCGAGGACAGCTGCTTCACCAGCAGCTTTTCCTCGACATGGATGGCGAGCGGCGGCTCCTTGCCGCCGTAGATGACCGCGGGAACGCGGCCTTGCCGGCGCATCGCGCGGGAGGCTCCCTTGCCAACCTTCGCGCGTGCTTCCGCCGGCAGCGTCAGCACTTCGGACATGGACTTCTCCAATGCAGTCGGTCCCGGAGCCTCCAGGGGTGCGCCGGGGACGCGGCGCCATAGGCGAAGGGGTCGGGCGACGCAAGCGCCGGCGGATCGGCCTTGGGCGGAGCCGCTCGCGCGGCGCGTGGCGATGCCGACACAGGCGCAGGCGAATGCGAAGAAGTTGCAGGAACGGGCTTGCGCCGCCCACTCCGCGCCGCTAGCCGCAACTAAGAGTGATTATCAAGGCAATCCCCGCAATGGCGTCTCCCCTCTCCCTTCTTCCCCTGCTGCTTGCAGGCGCGGCCGTGCCGGCCTTTGCCACGCCTGCTCCCGACCCGGCCGGAGCGGCCACGGCAGCCCCCGCCCCCGCCGCGGTCGACGCCGGGGCCGAGCCCGCCGCCGGCCTCACGGGGGCCGGCGCCCTCCTTCTCGCCGCCTCCTCGACCCCTGCCGACATCATCGTCATCGGCGCGCCCGAGCGGCTGTTCGACATCTCCGGCTCGGGTGCCGTGGTGTCGGGCGAGGATCTCTCCCGCTCGCGGGTGTTCACCGTCAACGAGGCGCTGCGCCAGGTGGCAGGCGTCTTCCCGCGCGACGAGGAGGGTGTGGGGGCGAGGCCCAATATCGGCATCCGCGGCCTCAACCCCACCCGCTCGACCAAGGTGCTGCTGCTGGAAGACGGCATTCCGCTCGCCTTCGCGCCCTATGGCGACAATGCCACCTACTATCACCCGCCCATCGAGCGGTTCGAGCGCATCGAGGTGCTGAAGGGCGCCGCGCAGGTGCGGTTCGGGCCGCAGACCATCGGTGGCGTCATCAATTACATCACGCCCGCGCTTCCCGACGCGCCGACCGCCGAAGTCCTCGGCCAGGGCGGCAACCTCGGCACCTGGATGGTCGACGGCCGCGTCGGCGGCCCGCTGGCCGGCGGGCGCGTTCTGCTCCACGCCAACCACAAGGAAAGCGCGGGCAGCCGCGACAACCAGAAGCTCCGCTTCACCGACATCTTCCTGAAGGGCGCCTGGGACCTCGGCGAGCGGCAGTCGTTGACGGTCAAGCTCTCCCGCTTCGAGGAAGGAAGCCGGGTGACCTATTCGGGCCTGACCCGCGCCGAGTTTGCTGCCGACCCCCGCGCCAATCCCTTCGTCAACGACCGGTTCGACACGGTGCGCTGGGGTGCGAGCCTTGCCCACCGGCTCGACGCCGCCGAGGGCGTGACGCTGCGCACCACCGCCTACTACTTCCACTTCGCGCGCGACTGGTGGCGGCAATCCTCCAACTCGGGCCAGCGGCCGAACGATTCGAGCGATCCGGCCTGCGGCGGAATGGCGAACCTTCTGACCGCCTGCGGCAACGAGGGGCGGCTGCGCAGCTACGACAGCTGGGGGATCGAGAGCCGCCTCAGCCTCGACCATCAGGAGGCACTGGGCGGCCGGATCGGCGGCGAGACCGAGATCGGCCTCAGGTGGCACAGCGAGGACCAGGCCCGGCGGCAGTGGAACGGCGACACGCCCACCGCGCGCACGCCCGGCACCGGCGTCAACGCCGGCGTGCGCGAGAACAACCGGCGCGAGGCCCGGGCGTTCTCCGCCTTCGTCCAGTCGACGCTCGACTTCGGGCGGCTCGCCCTCATTCCGGGCGTGCGCGGCGAGTTCATCGACTATGCCCGCATCAACCTCCCCGTCGACGTGATCGCCGGTGGCCGGCCGACGGGAGCGACCACGGTCCTCACCACCGGCACGACCAGCCTCTCCGAGATCGTCCCCGGCTTCGGCCTGACCTTCGACCTCGCCGAGCGGCTCGTCCTCTACGGCGGCATCCACCGCGGCTTCGCGCCCCCCAGGGTGGAGGACATCCTGACGGTGGCCGGTGGCACGGTCGATCTCGACGCCGAGCTCAGCTGGAACGGCGAGATCGGGATCCGGGGCCGGGTCGCGCCCGGCCTCGACCTCGATGCCACCCTCTTCACCATGGACTTCGAGAACCAGATCGTCCCGGCGTCGGTTGCCGGCGGCGTCGGCGCGACGCTCACTTCGGCGGGCGAGACGGTCCACCGGGGCGCCGAGCTCGCCCTGCGCTGGTCGAGCCTCGAGGCCGGCGTCACGCGCGAAACGGATGTCTTCGCCCGCACCGCGGTCACCTGGGTCGGGACTGCGCGCTACGCCTCGACCCGGATCGCGACACCCCCCTGCTTCGACGGAGCGACGACCGGAACGCCGGTTTCGACCGGCAGCGGCGCCATCCCCTGCGGCGTGCCGGTCGACGTCAACGGCAACCGGCTGCCCTACAGCCCCGAATGGCTGGCGAACGGCGCGGTCGGCGTGGCGCACCGGGGTATCACCTTCCAGGTCGAGGTGATCGGCCAGAGCGCCATGTTCGCCGACGACGTGAACCTCATCCCCGTGACGCCCGATGGCCAGCGCGGCCGGATCCCGGGATGGGCGGAGGTCAATCTCGCCCTCTCCTACGGCCCGCCCGGCGGGAACTGGGAACTGTTCACGACCGTCAAGAATGTCGCCGACCGGCTGGTCATCGTCGACCGGTCGCGCGGGATCCTGCCGGGCATGCCCCGCCTCGTCCAGGCTGGCGCGCGGCTGAAGTTCTGAGCCGCCGGCCGCGGGGCAGGGCGGCAACAGGGGCGGCGCCGCCGGCCTCAGCGCCGCGGGCGGGCCCGCCGGGCCGGGGCAGGCGGGGCCTGCAACACGCGCTCGGGCACGAGGCCGTAGCGGCGGGCGAGGAGGTCGACCACATTGCCCGGCCCGGCGAGATGGCCGGCGCCGACCGCGACGAACACGCGGCCCGGCCGCTGCATCCGCTCGGCGATCCAGGCCGCCCAGCGCTGGTCGCGATCGCCCAGCAGCATCTGCCGCAGCATGGGCGAGCCTTCGAAGTCGCGGTTGATCCGTTCGGCCAGCCGGTCGGTGCGGCCGGCGAGCCAGTCGTCGACCATGGCGCGCGCGTCGGCCTCGGACTGGGCGAGGCCGTCGAGCGTTGCCACCAGGAACAGGCGCTGGTCGGCCTCCGAGAGCACGTCGAAATAGGTGAGCTGCTGCTCGACGGTCTCGAGACCCTCGATGGGGATCCGGCGCATCCGCGCCCGCTCGGTCAGCACCGCCTCCACCCCGATGGCCGGATCGAGCCCGTTCGCCGCCGACTGGAGGTTGGCAAGGGTGAGCGCGGCGTACCAGGTCTTGAACTGGTCGAGCGGGCCGGGGTTGAGGCGGGCCAGCGCGTCGGCCAGCGCTGGCCGGCTGGCCTCGGGCAGGCGGTCGGCGAGCGGCTCGGGCGCGGGGCGCCGCGCCATCCTGAGCGTCAGGCCCATCATCGTCATGGGGTCCGCGGGCAGCACCGTCTCGAGGACGAGCGTGTCGGCCGAATCGAGCGCTGCAACCACATGCGGGCGGAACCAGCGCGTGCCGCGCGGCAGCGCATGGACCGTGCCGAAGATGTGGATGCTGGTGTCGGCGTCCTTCAGCACCCAGAGCGCCGGCGTGGCCGGCACCGCTGCCGGCCGGCTGGCCGCAGCTGCCGGCGCTGGCGGCAGCAGCCCGAACAGCGCCGCGAGCAGGGCCGAGCGCAGCAGCTGGATCACGCCGCGCGTGTCGCGCCGCCCGCTGCCTTCGCCGGCCAGTAGCGGTCCTTCAGCAGGCGCTTGTAGAGCTTGCCGGTGTCGTGGCGCGGCAGCTCGGGGTCGAAATCGATCGATTTCGGGCACTTGATGTGCGACAGGCGCGCCCGGCACCAGGCGATGAGCTCGGCCTCGAGCGCCGGGCCGGCATCGGCCCAGTCCCGCGGCTGGACCACCGCCTTCACGGCCTCGCCCAGCTCCTCGTCGGGCACGCCGATGACGGCGACATCGGCCACCTTCTCGTGCATGACGAGGATATTCTCGGTTTCCTGCGGGTAGACGTTCACGCCGCCCGAGATGATCATGTAGCTCGCCCGGTCGGTGAGGTAGAGATAGCCATCGGCATCGACATAGCCGATGTCGCCGAAGGTCGCGCCATGCTCGCCCGTCACTTCGGCGGTCTTCTCGGGCGCATTGTGGTAGGCAACCGGCGGCCCGCCGTGGAAGAAGATGCGCCCCTCGCGCCCCGGCGGCAGCAGGTTGCCGGCCTCGTCGACGATGCGGATCTCGCCGAGCAGCGACCTGCCCACGCTTCCCCTGTGCGCGAGCCATTCCTCCGAATTGATGGCCGTGAAGCCGGCGCCCTCGGTCGCCGAGTAATATTCGTAGATCCTGGGGCCCAGCCAGTCGATCATCCGCTCCTTCACCTCGATGGGGCAGGGCGCGGCGGCGTGGATGATCGCCTTGAGCGACGAGAGGTCGAAGCGGGCGCGCGTCTCCTCGGGCAGCTTCAGCATCCGCACGAACATGGTCGGCACCACCTGGCTGTGGGTCACGCGGTGGCGCTCGATGCAGGCCAGGTAGAATTCGGGGTCGAACTTCTCCATCACGATGACCGTGCCGCCGAACTGGTGCACGGCAAGGCAGTAGCGCAGCGGCGCCGCGTGGTAGAGCGGGGCAGGGGAGAGATAGACCGTGTCCTGGCCGAAGCCGTAGAGGTGGGACACCAGCATGAGCAGCGCGTTCGGCTGGTCGATCGGCCCCTCGGGGAGCGGCCCGGTGATTCCCTTGGGCCGGCCCGTGGTCCCGCTGGAGTAGAGCATGTCCCGGCCCGCGCTCTCGTCGGCGATGCGGGAGGCGGGCTGGGCGGCGAGACTGTCCTCGAGGCTGGCAAATCCCGGGATCTCGCCGCCGCGGGCGAAGCGGTGGGGCACCTGCGGCAGTTCGCGCGCCACGCCTTCCAGCTCGGCCGAGACGATGAGGAGCTTCGCGCCGGAATCCGTCACGATGTAGCCGGCCTCGTCGGCGGTGAGCTTGGTCGAGATGCAGGTGTAGATGAGGCCGGCCCGCTGGGCGGCCCAGCACAGCGGCAGATAGTCGATGCAGTTCAGCATCATGTAGGCAATCGTGTCGCCGCGCCTGAGGCCGCAGGCGCGGAACAGCTGGGCGGCCTGGTTCGACCGCGCCTCGAGCTCGGCATAGGTGAGCGACTTGCCGGTTCCGGCCATGATGATGGCGGGCTTTTCCGGCGTGGCGGCAGCATGATGGAACGGGTGCACGGGCCTCTCCTCCTCGCCCGCCTTCTTGTCGGGCAGGCGCGGCTTGACAAGCCCGAACCGGCGCAGCGGGCCGCCGGAGGCTCGCCTTCCCGGCGCGTTGGGCCTAGGCTGGCACGGGGCTCTGGATGGTGTGTTCCGGATGCGGGAGGGTGGAGCGCAGGGAGGTGCGGACGGCCCGGGCACCAGGGCTCCCCGACCGCTGCTCGAAATCGAGGTGCTCGGCGGGCTCAGCCTCTCCGCCGGCGGCCGGCGCCTGCCCCTGCCGGCGTCGCGCAAGGCCCGCGCGCTCCTTGCCCATCTCGTCCTTTCGGGGCGGCGGGTCCATCGGGAAGTCCTCGTCGACATGTTCTGGGACGGGCCCGACGACCCGCGCGCGGCCCTGCGCTCGGCGCTGTGGAAGCTGCGGCGCCTGGTCGACGGCGATGGCGTCAGGCGGTTGGTGACGGACGGGGAGTGGGTGGCCTTCGCCTCCGACGCGGTGCGCATCGACCTTGTCGAGGCCCGCGCCGCGCTCGAGGCCGGAGACGGCGATCCCGAGCGGCTGCGGCGCATTCTCGGGCAGCCCCTGCTGCCCGGCCTCGACCTGCCGCACCACCCGGCCTTCCAGGTCTGGCTCGTCGCCGAGCGCGAGGCCGTGGAACGGCTGCGCGCCCGTCTCGTCGGGCCCGGCGCGGCGGCCGGGTCTCCGCTCGCGGGCGGGGCGCTCCACCTCGCCCGCCAGCGGATCGGCTTCGCCCGGGCGCGCGACGGCACGCGGATCGCCTGGGCGCGGATCGGCGAGGGGCCGCCCCTCGTCAAGGCCGCCAACTGGCTGAACCACCTCGAGCTGGACTGGAACAGCCCGATCTGGTCGCCGCTGTTCCAGGACCTCGCCCGCGACCACTGCCTCATCCGCTACGACGAGCGCGGCAACGGCATGTCGGACCGGGAGGTCGCCGACCTTGGCTTCGAGGCCTTCGTCACCGACCTCGCCTGCGTCGCCGACGCGGCCGGCCACCGGCGCTTCCCGCTGCTCGGCCTGTCGCAGGGGGTTGCCGTTGCCATCGCCTATGCCGTGCGCCATCCCGAACGGGTCTCCCACCTGCTGCTGTGGGGCGGCTATGCCTGCGGCTGGCGGGTGGATGGCAGCCCGGAGCTCAGGGCCGAGCGCGAGGCGATCCTGACGCTGGTGGCGCGCGGCTGGGGCCGCGACGACCCCGCCTACCGGCACATCTTCTCCTCGGCCTTCCTTCCCGGCGCCACGCCCGACGAGCTTGCCGCCTTCGACGAGTTCCAGCGCCACACGACCAGCGCGGCGAACGCGGTGCGATTTCTGAACGCCTTTGCCGAGATCGACGTGCGCCACGAGCTCGGGGAGGTGCGCTGCCCAACGCTCGTCATGCATGCCCGTGGCGACCGGCGCGTGCCGCTCGAGAAGGGGGTGGAGCTGGCCGCCGGGATTCCGGGTGCCGAGTTCGTCGCGCTGCCCACCGACAACCATCTTCTCCTGGGCCGCGAACCCGCCTCGGCGCTGTTCCTGGCCCATGTCCGCGCCTTCCTCGCGGCCCATCCCGACGGGCAGCCAGGCTGAGCGGGTCGGGACGGTCGCCGGCGCCGCGCGACCGTCCCGCCCCGGCCCAGGGTTCAGGCGGCGCGGACGACTGCGGAGGTGCGGCGCCGGGCGAGCCCGCCGACGAGGCCGAAACCGCCCACGAGCATCGCCCAGGTGGCCGGCTCGGGCACGGCGGCGAAGTTGCCGGCGCCGAAATCACCCATGGCCGCCCGCCCGGCGTCTCCCGTCAGGCCGGTGAAGCGGGCCAGGATCTTCAGATCCGACGCGCTGGTCGAAAGGTCCGGCGAGAAGACGAGCCGCGGCAGGTTGAGGCCACTGTTGAAGTAGATGAAGATGCCGGGACCGGGATCGGTGATGGCGGCAGCGATCAGGTTGGCGGCCTGGCCGGCGTTGAGGCTGATGCCGTTCGTGGGATCGCCATCGAAATCGAGCGTGCGCAGCACGATGACGTTCCGGCCCGAGGGCGGGATGTCGGCCGCCTCGGCGCTCAGGAAGGCGAGCGGGCGGTCGAGCCCGTGCGCGGCAATGCCGAGCGCGAGCACGTCCTGCGCGAAATCGAAGACGGGGATGGAGATCTCGCCGCCGACGACCTGGCGGCCGGGCGTGGCGGGCGCGTCCGAGCCCTCGAAGGGCGGGCGGTCGAACAGGAAGGTCGCGGCCTGCGCCGGCGCAGAGCCGACGGCGAAGGCGCCGGCGGCAAGCACGCCGGCGAGAACGCCGGAGACACCAAAGGTGAGAAGAGGGTGACGAGGCATGGCAGGGCTCCTGGGGCTGCTGGGGTCCGGGAACGGGCGGGTTCCCGTGCGCCCCCACTGCCGCGCCCGCGTGTCCGCGGGCATGGCCCGCGCCGTCTCTGCGCCCGTGTCTATTCGTGCCCCCGCCCATTCGCGGGAGGTGCGAGACACCCCGCACTCTGGCATGGGCGGCGCCGAGGGAGAACCGGAATGCCTGTCTACACCCGCACCTGCCACATCTGCGAGGCCAATTGCGGCCTCCTCGTCGAGCTGGAGGGAGAGCGGGTCGTTTCCATCAAGGGCGATCCCCACGACGTGCTCTCCGCCGGGCACATCTGCCCCAAGGCGACCGCGATCGCCGACCTCGAGACCGACCCGGACCGGCTGCGCACTCCGGTGAAGCGCGCCGGCGGCGACTGGGTGCCAGTCTCCTGGGAGGAGGCCTTCGCCGACATCGGCGCCCGCTACGCCCGGCTGAAGGCGGCGGGCTTCGAGGGCGCGCTCTACATCGGCAACCCGACCGCCCACAACTACAGCCTCGGCATGGCCTTCCCGGGGCTCAAGAAGGCGCTCGCCACGCCCAATGTCTTCTCCGCCTCGACGGTCGACCAGATCCCGCAGCAGCTGGTGAACATGTGGATGTTCGGCCATAACGCGCTCTGGCCCATCCCCGACATCGACCGCACGTCGCTCATGGTCATCGTCGGCGCCAACCCCTTGGCCTCCAATGGCTCGACCTGGACGGTCCCGGGCGTCAGGGAGCGGGTGAAGGCCCTGCGCGCGCGGGGCGGCCGGCTGGTCGTCGTCGACCCGCGCCGAACCGAGACGGCGGAGGCCGCCGACACACATCTCTTCGTTCGCCCCGGCACTGACGCCGCGCTGCTGGCCGCGCTGCTGCTGGCGCTCGACGAGGCTGGCCTTGTCAGGCCCGGCCGGCTCGCCCCCTTCCTCGACGGGCTCGACGCCGCGTGCGCCGCGCTCCGGCGCTTTGCCATTCCCGAGCTCGCGGCCTTCTGCGCTGTGCCCGAGGCGGAGATCCGCGCGCTTGCCGAAGCGCTCGGGTCGGGTGAGCCGGCGGTCGTCTACGGCCGGATGGGCGTCTCCACCGCGGCCTTCGGAACCCTCAACCACTGGCTCATCCAGCTTCTCAACATCGCGACCGGCAATCTCGACCGCGTGGGCGGGGCCATGTTCTCCTCGCCCGCGATCGACCTCGTCGCCGGCTCGGGGCCGGGCAACCGCGGCCGCTACCGCTCGCGCGTGTCGGGCCACCCCGAGCTTCTCGGCGAGTTTCCGGTGGTGGCGCTTGCCGAGGAGATCCTCACCCCCGGCGAGGGGCAGGTGAAGGCGCTCGTCGTGGTGGCTGGCAACCCCGTCCTCTCCTGCCCGGATGGCGGCACGCTCGATTCCGCGCTCGAGACGCTCGAGCTTATGGTCGCAATCGACATGTACGTGACCGAGACCAGCCGCCACGCCCACTACATCCTGCCGCCCTGCGGCCCCCTCTCGAAGGACCATTATCCGCTTGCGCTCGGGCCCATCGCGGTCCGCAACTTCGCGAAATATTCGCCGGCGCTGCTGCCGGTGCCCGAGGGCGAGAAGACCGACTGGGAGATCGTGACCGAGCTTGCCCGGGCGCTGGCCCAGGCCCGCGGCCTGCCGCCGGCCAACCCGGTGCCGCCGCGCGCGATGCTCGATGGCATGCTGAAGCGCGCGGGCCTCAGCCTGGCCGCGCTCGAAGCCGCGCCCCACGGGATCGACCTCGGGCCCCTCGAGCCCGGCCGCCTGCCGGGACGCCTCAGGGACGGCGTCATCCGCTGCGCGCCCCCCGAATGCCTCGCCGATCTCGACCGGCTGGCCGCAGCGATGGCCGAACCGGCGGACGGCCTCCTCCTCATCGGCCGGCGTCACATCCGCTCGAACAACAGCTGGCTCCACAACAGCCGCCGCCTCATGAAGGGCCCCGAGCGCTGCACCCTCCTCATCCACCCCGAAGATGCCCGCGCGCGGGGCATCGCCAGCGGGGACCGGGTGCGCGTGTCGAGCAGCGCGGGAACGGTGGAGGTGCCCGCCGAGGTGACGGAGGCCATCATGCCCGGCGCCGTGTCGCTGCCGCACGGCTTCGGCCATGGCCGCGCCGGCGTCCGGCTTTCGGTGGCGCGCGCGCGGCCCGGCGCGTCCATCAACGATCTGACACGGCGCGACCGGTTCGACCCGCTGTCGGGCAATGCCGCCTTCAGCGGCACGCCGGTCGAGGTTGCCGCTGCCTGAGGCTTTCCTTGCTCCGCTGCACCCGCTAACGCGCCGGCCCGTGGGCTCGCCTGCCAGCTTCCAGGACCTGATCCTCGCGCTCCACGCCTATTGGGGCGAGCGCGGCTGCGCGATTCTCCAGCCCTATGACATGGAGATGGGGGCCGGCACCTTCCATCCGGCCACCACGCTCCGGGCGCTTGGGCCGAAGCCCTGGAGGGCCGCCTATGTCCAGCCCTGCCGCCGCCCGGGCGACGGCCGCTATGGCGAGAACCCCAACCGCCTCCAGCACTATTACCAGTATCAGGTGATCCTGAAGCCGGCGCCCGCCGACATCCTCGATCTCTACCTCGGCTCGCTCACCGCCATCGGGCTCGACCCGGCAGTGAACGACATCCGCTTCGTCGAGGATGACTGGGAAAGCCCGACTCTCGGCGCCTGGGGGCTGGGCTGGGAAGTGTGGTGCAACGGCATGGAGGTGACGCAGTTCACCTATTTCCAGCAGGTGGGCGGCCATGACTGCAACCCGGTTGCAGGCGAGATCACCTACGGGCTCGAGCGGCTGGCCATGTACATCTTCGGCATCGACCGGGTCTATGACCTGCCG
>JAJUHA010000006.1 GCA_029268145.1 Sphingomonadaceae bacterium
CCTGGTCGAGGGGGAGCCGGGACCCGGGGCTGGCGGGGCGGCGGAGCCAGTCCCAGGTGGCGAGCGCGCCGGCGAGCGGCGTGGGCGCGCCCGAGGGCGGGGCAGGGGCGCCGGCATCGTTGCGGGCGAAGGCGGCGGCAAGCCACGCCTCCTCGCCCTGCTGGCCGGCGGCGGGGACGGCCGCGAGCGCAAGGGCGATGGCGAGGCCGGGCAGGCGGAGGATGCGCATCCATTGCGAAAGCATGGGGGAGGCTTTAGGCGCAGTGAACCGCCCGCGTCATCGGGGCAGGAACGGCCCGGGTGCGGGCCAGCCACGGAAACCATTGCCATGCCGCCCATCACCGGCTCCATCCCCGCGCTTGTCACCCCGTTCCGCGACGGCAGGGTCGATGCGGCCGCGCTCGCCGAGCTGGTCGACTGGCAGATCGCGGAAGGCTCCTCGGGGCTGGTGCCGTGCGGCACGACGGGGGAGTCCGCGACGCTCTCGATCGCCGAGCATGACGAGGTGGTGGCGCTGACGGTCAGGGCCGCGCGCGGCCGGGTGCCGGTGATTGCCGGCTGCGGATCGAACGACACGGCCGTTGCCATCCACCATGTCGAGCGGGCGGCCGCGGCGGGCGCTGACGCGGCACTCGTCGTCTGCCCCTACTACAACCGGCCGGGCCAGCGCGGGCTGCTCGCCCATTTCCGCGCCGTGGCCGACGCGAGCCCGCTTCCCCTCCTCGTCTACAACATCCCGGGCCGGACCGGCATCGACATGGCCAGCGAGACGCTGGCCGAGCTTGCCGACCATCCGCGCATCATCGGCGTCAAGGAATCGACCGGAGACATCAACCGCGTGTCGGAAATCCGCGCCCTGTGCGGGCCGGACTTCCTCATCCTGTCCGGCAACGACTACATGACGCTCGGCATCATCGCCCATGGCGGCCATGGCGCCATCTCGGTGACGGCCAATGTCGCCCCCGCGCTCAACGCAGCGCAAGTGAAGGCCGCGCTCGACGGCGATTTCGCCGCTGCGCTCGCCCTCCAGGACCGGCTGTGGCCGCTGCACCAGGCCCTCTTCACCGACCCGTCGCCCGGCCCGGTGAAATATGCGCTTGCCCGCGTGAGGGGGATGTCGGCCGAGGTGCGGCTGCCCATCCCCGAGCCGGGCCCGGCCGCGCGGGCGGCGGTCGATTCCGCGCTCGCCCACGCCGGGATCGCCCCCTAGGATGGCGCGCCCGAAGCCGGCGGCAGTGAAGGTCCGCATCGCCGCCGAGAACCGGCGCGCCCGCCACGAATATGCGATCGAGGACGTGTTCGAGGCCGGGATCGTGCTGACCGGAACCGAGGTGAAGGCGCTGCGCGCGGGCCAGGCGACGATCGCCGAAAGCTATGCCGAGGTGACCGGCGACGCGGCCTGGCTCATCAACGCCAACATCCCCGAGTGGAGCCACGGCAACCGCTTCAACCACGAGCCGCGGCGGCCGCGGAAGCTCCTCCTCCACGGCCGCGAGATCGCCCGGCTCCACGGCGCCGTCGCCCGCGAGGGCATGACGCTGGTGCCGCTCTCCATCTATTTCAACAACCGGGGCCGGGCCAAGGTGGAGCTGGCGCTGGCGAAGGGCAGGAAGCTGCACGACAAGCGCGCGGCCGAGCGCGACCGGGACTGGGCGCGGGAGAAGGCGCGGCTGCTGCGCGAACGGGGATGAGCGCGGCGGCGAGCCATGCGCCGGCTGCCCTTCCCTGCCGGCCCGCCAGGGACTATCTCCCCCGGGCGATGGAGAGGCTGAGACGGTGGCTGCCGACGCGGGAGGCGCTCGAGCGCAACCGCTTCCTGCGGCCCTTCGCCCACAAGCTCACCAGCCCGCTCATCTGGCGGTTCAACCGCCGCGGCGTGGCGCGCGGGCTGGCGCTCGGGCTGTTCGCCGCCTTTGCCGTCCCCGTCGCCCAGACCCCCTTTGCCGCCGCCTTCGCCTTCGGCGTGCGCGCCAACCTGCCCGTGGCCGCGCTCTCCACCTTCGTCACCAATCCCTTCACGGCGCCCGTGGTGTGGGCGCTCGCCTACCAGGCCGGGGACCGGCTGCTCGCCTTCCGGGCCCGCGCGGATGCCGTGCTCGGCGCCGCCGACAACCCGGTCGACCGCTGGCTGACGCGCGGGATCGAGCTGGTGGGCACCACCTATCTCGGCCTCATCCTGTTCGGCATCGTCTTCGCGCTGCTCGGCTATGTCGGCGGGCAGCTGGCCTGGCGGATGTGGGTGTCGCGGCGCTGGCAGCGGCGCCGGCTGTTCCGGCGCCGGCGGCTGCACGCACCGGGAACGGCGGCATGAGCGAGGGCGGCGGGCGCGACAAGCTGGTGGCGGCCAAGGAGGCCTGGGCCCGCGCCGGGCGGCTGCTGACCGGCCGGCCCGACCCCGACCGGGCGATGCGGCTTCCCCCCGGTCAGCGGCTGGTCGAGACCTGGCCGGTGCTCGACCTCGGAGTCCAGCCCCATGTGCCCCTGGCCGACTGGCGGCTCGCGATCGACGGTGCCGTGGCCAACCCGGTGACGCTCGACTGGGACGGCTTCCAGGCGCTGCCGCAGACCGAGGACGTCTCCGACATCCACTGCGTCACCCAGTGGAGCCGTTACGACAACCGCTGGACCGGGGTTGCGACGTCGGTCATCCTCGACCTGGTGAAGCCGCTTGCCTCGGCCGCCCATGTCATCCTGCACGGTTACGACGGCTACACCACCAATGTCCGCCTCGACCATTTCGCGGAAGCCGACTGCCTTCTCGCCCACGCCCATGATGGCAGGCCGATCCCGCGCGAACATGGCGGGCCGGTGCGGGTGGTGATTCCGCGCTACTATTTCTGGAAAAGCGCGAAGTGGCTAAAGCGAATCGAATTTTCGGCCGTTGACAAGCCCGGATTCTGGGAAGTGCGCGGCTATCACAATGTCGGAGATCCCTGGACGGAGGAACGGTACGGCTGAGGCGGCCCGGCGTGCCGACTTCGCCGCCGGGACTTCCGCAGGGACGGCCGCGCCGCGAGGCCGCTCCGGGCAGGCGCCGGCCGAGCCGCTGCGGATGCAGGGGGTCGGGCTTCTCGCCGCCGGCCTTGCCCATGACCTCAACACCATGCTCGGCGGAATCCTCGCCACCGCCGAGCTCATGGGCGCGCGCCTGCCCGCCGATGGCGACCTCGCCGCCGATCTCGGCGCGATCATCGCCCAGGCCGAGCAGGCGGGCGCGCTCATCCGGAAGCTCCTCGCCTTCTCCCGCCAGGAGCATCTGCGCCCGGCGAAGGTCGATCTCGCCGTGCTGCTCGGCCGGATGGAGCCGGTGCTCCGGGCGCTTCTCGGCCGGCACATCGGCCTCTCGCTTCCCAGTCGTCGGGGCACCACGGTCGATGCCGATCCGCAGGCGCTGGAGCGGGTGGTGATGAACCTCGTCACCAACGCCCGCGATGCGATCGGCGGGCGGCCGGGCCATGTGGCGATCGGCCTCGAGCGGGTCAGCCCGGGCGATCTTCCGGCCGAGGCGCGCGGCTTCATGCCCGCGCGGGACTATGTCGCGCTCTCCGTCACCGATGACGGACCCGGCGTTCCGGCGGAGCTCCGGGCACGCATCTTCGAGCCCTATTTCACCACCAAGGGCGAAGGCGCGGGAACCGGGCTCGGCCTGCCCACCGCCTATGGTCTCGTCAAGCAGTCGGGCGGCTTCCTGCTGCTCGACCATTCCCCGCGTCGCGGCGCGCGCTTCACCGTCTATCTGCCGGCCCCGCCGGTCGAGCCCGGGCACGCGGCTGCCGCGCCGGCGGTGAAGCCGCTCATCCTCCTCGCCGAGGACGAGGATCTGCTTCGCACCTGCGCCCGCCGCGGGCTCGAGCAGGCGGGCTATGCCGTCATCGCGGTCGACGGCGGCGAGGCGGCGGAAGCCGCCTTCTCCGCCCACCCGGAGGTCTCGGCGCTGGTCTCCGATGTCCGGATGCCGGGGGTGGACGGCGTGGAGCTCGCCCGGCGCCTGCGGGCCCGGCGGCCCGGCCTGCCGGTGCTGCTGGTCTCGGGCTATGCCGACGCGACGGCGCGGGACGCGCTCGGCGGGCTCGATGTCGCGTTTCTCGCCAAGCCCTTCCGGCTGGCCGACCTGCAGCGCTCGGTGGAGGGGCTCGTCTAGCCGAAGCGCGGGTCGGGGCGCGCCCGGGCACGTCGCAGGGCCTTTTCTTTCCCGCTTTGTTCCGTTACCCCGTCATCGGGTCGCAGGCGCTGGTGGGGAAGCGGATGGAACGGGAAAAGGCGCTGGAAGCGGCACTGGCGCAGATCGACCGCGCGTTCGGCAAGGGCTCGGCGATGCGGCTGGGCAGCCGCGAGACCCTCGAGATCGAGGCGATCTCGACCGGCTCGCTCGGCCTCGACATCGCGCTCGGCATCGGCGGCCTGCCGCGCGGGCGGGTGGTCGAGATCTACGGCCCCGAGAGCTCCGGCAAGACGACGCTGGCGCTGCATGTCATCGCCGAGGCGCAGAAGGCCGGCGGCACTGCCGCCTTCGTCGATGCCGAGCATGCGCTCGACCCGGTCTATGCGAAGAAGCTGGGGGTGGATACCGACAATCTCATCGTCTCCCAGCCCGACACCGGCGAGCAGGCGCTCGAGATCGTCGACACGCTGGTCCGCTCGAACGCGATCGACGTGCTCGTCGTCGACTCGGTTGCAGCCCTCGTTCCCCGGGCCGAGATCGAGGGCGAGATGGGGGACAGCCATGTCGGGCTGCAGGCGCGCCTGATGAGCCAGGCCCTGCGCAAGCTCACCGGCTCGATCGCCCGCAGCCGCGCGATCGTCATCTTCATCAACCAGGTGCGGATGAAGATCGGCGTGATGTACGGCAACCCCGAGACGACGACCGGGGGCAATGCCCTCAAGTTCTACGCCAGCGTCCGGCTCGACATCCGCCGCACGGGCCAGATCAAGGACAAGGACGACATCGTCGGCAACACGACCCGGGTGAAGGTGGTCAAGAACAAGGTGGCGCCGCCCTTCCGCCAGGTCGAGTTCGACATCATGTATGGCAGCGGGATCAGCAAGGTGGGCGAGATCCTCGACCTCGGCGTCAAGGCGGGGATCGTCGAGAAGTCCGGCGCCTGGTTCTCCCACGATTCGACGCGGATCGGCCAGGGTCGCGAGAATGCCAAGGCCTATCTTGCCGAGCATCCCGATGTGGCGGCCAGGATCGAGGCGGCGATCCGCGCCAATGCCGGCGGAGTCTCCGAAGCGCTGATGGCCGGGCCCGACGCGGGCGACGAGATGTAGCCGGGCCGCCCGGCCGCCTTCCCGGCCCGGCGGGGATTCTCCGGTAGCTTTTTCGTCATCATTCTGCTATGCACCGGGGGCTTCGGTGTCGCTGGCCCGTATGCGAGGCATGCGTGGCATGGCGCGGGAAGCATCCGCAGGCCGGGATGACCCGGCGAACCGTGGAGAATGAATCGAAAAGCCGGGACGTCGCGGTTCGCGCCATCGGACAAGTGACCCGCGGAGCGCCTGCTCCGCGCCGGGCCGCCGGTAAGGGCCCGATGGTGGAGATGCCCTGGCACTTCCTGTTGAGAAAGGACGGACATGGCTGCAGCAAGGTCGCTCAGTTTCGAGGTCGGGGACACGGTGGTCTATCCCAAGCATGGCGTGGGCAGGGTGATCGAGGTCCAGACCAGCGAGATCGCCGGCGCGAAGCTCGAGCTCTATGTGCTGCGGTTCGACAAGGAGCGGATGACGCTCAAGGTGCCCGTCAACAAGGTGGAGGCGGTGGGGATGCGCAAGCTCTCCTCGGAGGCCACGCTGATGAACGCCTTCCAGACGCTCAAGGGGAAGCCGAAGATCCGCCGGATCATGTGGTCGCGGCGGGCGCAGGAATATGAGGCCAAGATCAACTCGGGCGACCTGGTCTCGATCGCCGAGGTGGTGCGCGACCTGCACCGCGCCGAGGACCAGCCCGAGCAGAGCTATTCGGAGCGGCAGATCTACGAGGCGGCGATCTCGCGCCTGGCGCGCGAGCTGGCGGCGATGAAGAACATCGACGAGCCGGCCGCGCAGAAGGAAATCGAGCAGGTCCTGAAGGCCGCCTAGGCCAGGCGTCGGCCGGGGCGGTGGTGCGCCTTGGCGCGGCCCTGCGCCAGTGCTATGCGAACCGGGTGAGAGGGGTCTTGCAACGGGAGTTCCTGATGCGCCTTCTCCTGCTTCCCGCCTTCCTCGCCACGGCGCCCGCGCCTGCCGCCGAGCGCAGCTTCCCGACGGGCCCGTTCGAGGAGATCCTGCTCGCCGGCAGCATGGACGCAATGGTTGCGACCGGCCGTGCCGTCGCCGTCGTCGCCGAAGGCACCGAGGCCGCGCTCGACCGGCTCGACATCCGGGCCGAGGGCAACCGCCTCGTCATCGCCTACCGCCGGGACGTGCGCGGCAACTGGTCCGATCCGGCGCCGAAGATCCGGGTGACGGTGCCGCGGCTCGCCGCCGCCACCGTCTCTGGTTCGGGTGACATGGCGGTCGATCGGGTGGAGGGGCCGGCCTTCAGGGGCCGGATCGCGGGCTCGGGCGATCTTGCGATCGGCACCCTGCGCGCGGGCCAGGTCGAGCTTTCCATCTCCGGCTCGGGCGACGTGCGCGCAGCCGGGAGCTGCACCCGCCTCCTCGCCAGCACTTCCGGCTCGGGCGACCTGCGGCTCGAAGGCCTCGTCTGCGAGACGGTGGATGCCAGCAGCAATGGCTCGGGCGACATCGCCGTGCAGGCGACGAAATCGGGCGTGCTCGCGACCAACGGGTCGGGCGACATCCACGTGACGGGTGGTGCCACCTGCACCGTCCGCAAGTCCGGCTCGGGCGAGATCCGCTGCGGCTGACGGCTCAGATCAGGCGGATCTCGCGCAGCCGCTCGAGGAGATAGTCATTGGCCGTGATCGGCGGCATCGCCGGGTTGGGCACCAGCGGCTCGATGCGGTGGTCTGGCCGGAAGTGGAGGAAGAAGGGGGTGGAGTAGCGCGGCAGGTGCCGCCGCTCGGGCGCGGGGTTGACGACCCGGTGGGTGGTGGACGGGAGCAGGCCGCCGGTCTGCCGTTGCAGCATGTCCCCGACATTGACCACGAGCGCGCCCTCGGGCGCGGTGACGTCCAGCCATTCCCCCTTGCGGGTGAGGAGCTGGAGTCCGGCCTCCTCGGCGCCGAGGAGCAGGGTGATGACGTTGATGTCCTCGTGCGCTCCGGCGCGCAGGTTCGGCGCATCCTCCGGCACGGGCGGATAGTGCAGCAGCCGCAGCACGCTGTTGCCCTCCGCGACCGGGTCGTCGAAGAAGTCGGGCGCCTGGCCGAGGTGGACGGCAATCGCGCGCAGGATCCTGCGGCCCACCGCCTCGAGCGCGGCAAACAGGGCAAGGGCGCTGGTGCGGAAGCCCGGCTGGCTTTCCGGCCAGACATTCTCCGGCATGAAGGGGCGGTAGCGGTGGCCTTCGGGAAGCTCGCGGCCGACGTGGTAGAATTCCTTGAGGTCGAAGAGGTCGGAATCCTTTGCCGTCTCGATTCCAAAGGGGGTGTAGCCGCGCGCGCCGCCCTGGCCGGGGACATGGGCGGCCATCTTCTCGGCGACCGGCCGGGCGAAGAAGGCGCGCATCTCGGCGAGCGCCTCGTCGATGAGCGCGCGCGGAATCCCGTGGCCTTCGACGACGGCAAAGCCGGTCTCGGCGAAGCTCGCGCCGAGCCGCCGCGCCGCCTCGGCGAGATCGGTCTCGACGAGCGACAGCGAAATGGGGTCGAGCGCGGCTCCGGTCATGGTCATGCGCCCTCGCTAGGTGGTGGCGGCGCCGCGGGCAAGCGCGCGGCTGGACGCCCGCGGGGCGGCATGGCAGTGCCGCACCTGGTGCGGATCCTCCTCGCCCTTCTGCTGGTCCTGCTGTGCCGGCCGCTCGCTGCCGCGCAATGGACCCTTTCGGCAGCGGGCGAGCTGGTCGCGGCGGTGGACGAGGCGCCGGCCCACGGCCTTCATCCGGCGCGCTATGGCCGCGACGCCCTGTGGACGGCGCTTGCTGCGGGCGATGCCGAGGCGGTGGGCCGGCTCGCGCCCGAGTCGTTCCGCCGCCTTGCCAGCGACCTCATGGGCGGGGCCGCGCCGCCCGCCGCGCGGCGGCACTGGCATCTCGCCGGCCCTGTCCCGCAGCCCGGGCTGCTCGATGCGCTCATGGCCCGCGCGCTCGCGGGCGAGGGCGTGCGGGCCGTGCTCGCCGCGCTTGCGCCATCGCACCCCCAGTATCGGGCGCTGCAGGCCGCGCTCCCCGGCGCCGACCGGGCAACCGCCACGCGGATTGCCGTCAACCTCGAGCGCTGGCGCTGGATGCCGCGCGATCTCGGGGAAAGGCACCTGTTCGTGAACGTGCCTGCCTTCGAGGCGCGCCTCGTCGAGGGCGGCAGGCCGGTCGCCGTCCACAGGGTGATTGTGGGCAAGACCCGCACGCCGACCCCGCAATTCTCCGCGCTGGTCACGGCGGTCACCCTGAATCCGGAGTGGGTGGTGCCCGCGAGCATCCAGCGCGAGAGCGTCAGCCGGCTGATGGCCTCCAACCCGGCCCGGGCCCGGGCGCTGGGCTATGTGCGCACGCCAGCCGGAGTGACCCAGCTGCCCGGGCCGCACAACCAGCTCGGACAGATGAAGCTTCGCATGCCCAACCCCTTTTCGGTCTTTCTGCACGATACCCAGGCGAAGGCGCTGTTCGCCCGCCCGGTCCGGGCGTTCAGCCATGGCTGCATCCGGACCGAAAGACCGCTCGACCTTGCCGAGGTGCTGCTCGCCGGCACGGCATGGACACGGGCCCGGATCGACGCCGCCATCGCCGCCGGGACCACCGTCGACGCCGAGCTGGCACGGCCCGTCCCGGTGCACATCGTCTATTTCACGGCCGAGGTCGGGCCCGATGGGGCGCTTCGTCTCCACGACGACCTCTACGGACGCGACGCGCCCGTGGCCGAGGCGCTGCGCTCCGGGGCGCCCCGCGCCGTTGCCCGGGCCGATGCGGCCCGCGAGACGGAATGTGCGCCCGCCTAGGCCTGTGCGAAGCGGCCGGCGATGAGGAGGCGGCCCGGGCCGAGCGCGGTGAGCATCAGGTCGAGCTCGTCCGGCGCGACGGCGAAGCAGCCGTGGCTGCGGCCGATCTTGCCCAGGGTGCGGGCGACCGCGGGGCTCACATACTCCGCGGCGTGGACGACGATCGCGCGCGCCTCGGCGTTGCTGTTGGTGGGATCGAGCCCGATGAGGCGCATCGAGCGCCCGTGCTTCCCGACATAGTGGGACGACGTGAGGTAGCTGCCCTCCGACGTGGCAAACGAGCCCTCCGCGTTGGAGAAGCGCTGCAGCCGGCCGGTATGGGCCGGATCCGACCCGCGCCCGTGGCTGACGAGATGGGCGGAGACGCGGCCGGCCTCGAGGTCGACGAGGAACAGGCGCGGCGCCCGCGAGGGCAGCGCAAAGTCTGCGACCCCGACCCGGTCGGCGCGCGGCTGCGCTGCCGAGTGGCGGGCGAGGCCCTGACGGGCCAGTGCCAGGAGCGCGGAACTGGCCAGGGGCTCGGCGGCAGCTGCAGGTCCCGACACCGTGGCCGCGAGGGCGGCCGCCCCGGCAAGGCCCAGGAAGCCGCGGCGATCCCACGCTGCTTCATCCCGCGTCACTGCGCCAACAGGATGTCCGCGCCGCGGGTCGGCAAGGTGCGACGCCGTCACCAGAGACCAAGCGTTGCAAGTTCGCGGCGAAGCGTGGGCGGCAGCGGATCGGCCGGGTCGAGATCGGGGGGTGCGTCGCCTTCCTCGAGGTAGCGCCAGCCCTGGTGGGCCCGCCGGGGCACGGGCACGGTGGGGATCACGGGAAGGCCGAGGCGGATCTCGGCGCCGGGGCGATCCGGCAGCGCCACGATGGCGAGGATCGGCTGGCGGGCGACGATGGTGTGGGCGATGATCCAGTAGAGCGAGCCGCCGGCGAGATCCCCCGCGCGGCGGGGGGCCCGGGCGCTGGTGATGCGGCCGACGCGCTCTCCGCTGGCAAGCGTGAGCGCGAAGCGTTCGGCCGCAGCCGCGAGGTCGGCCAGCGTGCGGCAGGCGAAGGCCACGCGGGTGAGGTGACACGGCATGCCCCTTTCTCGCAGAAGGGCGCCGGCAGGGACAGGCTTCGGGTGGCCGCAGGGGCGTTCGGCATCGGCGCCCACCGGTTGGTTCCCAGGCGTTCCCATGCAAGGGCAGCGCGCGGGAGCAGGAGGAATGCGATGGGCGTCGCCAAGACCATCGAGATCGTCGCGGATTCGGAGACGGGCATCGAGGACGCGGTGCGCCAGGGCGTGCGCCGGGCGGACGAATCGCTCGACCAGATCCGGGGCGTTTGGGTGAAGGACATCGAGGCAACCGTCTCCGGTGGCGAGATCACCGGCTGGCGGGTCCGGATGATGCTCACCTTCGAGCTGAAGGACTGAACGCCGCGGATCGGGCGGTCCCGCCCGGGCCCTGCCCGGCCTCTCACGCCGGCGCGAGGCCCAGCGCGGGCAGATCGGCGATGGCTGCGGCCATGTCGGCATGGGCGGCGGCCTGGCGGACCCGTGCGTCGATCGCGCGGATCTCCGCGTCGGCGGCGGCCTCCTCGCGCACGGTCGTCAGGAACAGGTCGCTCGCGCCGAGCGCGAAGCGGCGCTGCTCGGCGCGCGCCAGCTCGACCGCGGCCGCACGCTCCTGCGTGGCGAGGTCGACGAGGCGCCTTGTCGCGCGGACATCGGCGTCGAGCGCATCGAGCGCGATCAGGATCTCCTCCTCCAGCTGGCGGCGGCGCAGCTCGAAGGCCTGGATCTCGGCGCGGGTCGCGGCGATCCGGCCCGAGGCCGTGCGCTGCTCGAGCGGCAGGGAGAAGGCGAGGCCGACCTTGGTCTCGGTGCCGGAGCGGCTTGAGCCGCCAAGGCCCTCGGCGCCAAGGTCGCGCGAGGCTTCGACCTTGAGGTCGATGCGGGGCTTGCGCAGATTCTCGTCGAGCCGGAGCTGCTCGCTCGCCTGGGCAAGCCGGAGGTCGAGGGCCTTCAGATCCGGCCGGGCCTCGAGCGCCTGGCGTGCGCGCGCCTCGCCGGCGGCACCGAGCGGCAGCGGTGGCGGCAATGCGGGCGGCAGGCGGCTGTCGGCGGGGACCAGCGGCCGTCCGTCCGGACCGCGCCAGAAGAAGGAGAGGCGGACGGCAGCCGCCTCGAGCGCGCGCTCGGAGTCGACCACGAGCGCGCGGCGGCGGAGGATGGTCTGCTCATTCTCGGTGACGATGATGGCGGCGCGCGCGCCCTCCTTCACCTGGCGGCGGAAGCCGTCCTGCCGCTCCTCGGCGATCGCCAGCAGGTTGCGATAGACGCGCAGGCGCTCGCCGGCAGCCACCCATTGCAGCCAGGCATCGATGGCGCGGCGCTGGACCGCAATGGCGACCAGCAGGGTCTCGGTCTCGGCGAGCGCGATCCCGGTCTCGGCGCGGAACAGGCCGAAGCGGCGGTCGTCGATGGCGCGGTCGCGCAGCAGGGCGAAGAGCGCGCCGATCTTGAGCTCGCCGCCGCGGTTGGTGAAGCTCTCGTCCTCGTAGATGGGAAAGTCGCCGCCTGAGACCCGGTAGCCGGCATAGACCTGGCCGCCGCGGCTGGCGAAGGGCCGCGTGACGGATGCGCCGAGCTGGCGGCCATCGTAGGTGCCGGAGAGGCGCGTTTCGGCAGTGCCGGCGATCACCGTGTCGAATGCGCCCTCGGCTTCGGTCAGGCGCCCCTCGGCGGCGCGGACGCGCGCCATGGCCTCGAGCAGCTGCGGAGCGTGGCGTCGGGAGGATGCGAGCACGTCGGCAAGTCCGAGCGGCTCGGCCACGGCGGGCGGCGCGGCGAGCGCCAGCCCGGCCGCGGCGAGCGCGCCCAGCACCAGCCGGAACAGGCCCCCGGAGCGCGAGGCCCCGGGGACGGCGGCGAGCTTACGCACCATTGGCCCCCTGGCTGGAGGCGTCAGGCGGAACCAGGCCGCCCTCGCTCACCGAGCGCGTGACCTGCAGAGGGAATCGGTTGAGCTGGCGCCACAGCTCGAACCCGACCGAGACCGTCTCCATGAGCACCCAGCCACGCACCTTGCCGCCGAGGCGGATGGCCGGCTCCTCCGGCCAGGGCGGGCGGTCCGCCGCGGGCAGGACGAGGACGCGGTAGAGGCCGTTTGGCGAGGCGGCGTCGTCGGTCGCGTAGACCACGCCGTCGAAGACGCCGCGGGCGATCGACGGCCAGCCGGAGAACTGGACCGCCGGCCATCCCTCGAACTGGAGGCGCACCCGGCGCCCCGCCTCGACCAGCGGGACATCGACTCCCTGGACGAACAGCTCGACGACCGGCTGCGACTGGCGCGGGGCAAAGGTGGCGAGCGGGTCCCCCTCCTTGACGAGGGTGGCCTGGTCGAGCGCGCGGATCTGGAGGATCCGGCCCGCGCGCGGCGCGACCACCACCTGGAGCGACAGGCGGTTGATGCGCACGTCGATCCCCTGGAGCTTGGCCCGGCTCTGCGCCAGCCGTGCCTCGAGGTCGGCGACGCGGATCTGCGCCGCCTCGAGGTCGCGCGGGGCAGCGAGCCCCTCGGCGACGAGGGTGCGCTGGCGGTCGACATCGAGCCGGGCGACCCTGACCGCCTGGGTCGCGGCGCGGATCTCGGCCTCGGCCTCGGTGCGTTCGGCCTCGAGCCGGTCGAGGATGGCGGGGTCGGTGTCGACGATGCGGACGATGGGGTCGCCGGCCTCGACCAGCTCGCCCTCGCGCACATACCATTCGACCACCCGGCCGGGGACGAGGGCGGAGATGTTCTGGACCCGGTCGGCCGGATCGAGCGTGGTGATCTGGCCCTCGCCATAGGCGGTCTGGACCCAGGGAACGAAGGCGAGGAAGGCGCCGACGAGGAGCACCGCAATGCCGAGCATGGCCGCGATCGCGCTGGCCACCCGCGGGACCCGGATGGCAGCAAGCGTGGGAAACCTCGCGTAGTCCTCCTCACGCAACGACAAGTCGGCGCCCCTTGCCAACGCTGGTGCGCAGCCGGTCGAAGGCGCTGCGGTCCTTGAGCAGCAGCTGCTGGTCGCGGCCGATCCAGAGGAAGCCGTCGAGCGTGATGTCCTCGGGCCGGTTGGTGAAGTGGATGATCGTGGTCCTGGTGCCGGCGAAGTGGCGGAACACGTCCTCGAGACGGTGGAGCGAGACCATGTCGAGAAGCGGCGAGAGCACCAGGATCCGCGGCCGGGAGAGGATGGCCGCGGCCAGCTTCAGCTGCATCGTCTTCGGCAGGCTGAGCGGCCAGCCGGTCGTCGAGAGGATGGTCTGCATGCCGTCGGGCAGCACCGCAATCCGGTCCTCGAGGCCGACGAGGCGGAGCGCGGCGCTGATGTCGGCCGGATCGCCGCTCGCATTGGCGAGCGCCAGATACTCCTCGATCGAGGTCTCGACCATGTTCGGCCGGTCGAGGACGACGATTTCGGTCCTGAGGCGCACGTTGTCGAGGGCCGCGATGTCTATTCCGCCCAGCGTGACGATGCCGCTTTCGGGCCGGTTGTGGCGCTTGAGGAGATGGCTGAAGAGCCGCTCCATTCCCGGATCCCCGGAGGCGACCAGCTTGGCGCCTTCCGGGACGGCGAAGTCGAACAGCACCGGGCCGGAGGGGTGGGCGAAGCGGACGGCCGTCAGCTTCAGCGCGGCATCCGGCGGCGAGCCGGCGTGGCGCCCGCCGGTCGGCTCGCGCTTCAGGCTGTAGAGCTGGTCGAGCTCCTCCAGCCCGGCGACGAGATCGTAGAAATCCTCGATGTAGGGGCCGAGCTGGGCCGCGCCGTAGAAGACGCCGGCGAGGATCAGTTCGGCGGCGACCAGCTGGCCGATCGAGAGCTGCTCGCGGATGACCAGCCAGCCCCCGAGGAAGAGAAGGGCCGCCGAGGCCACGGCGTAGAGGATGAAGAGGGCGATGGTCTGCGGGAAGCTCCAGCGGAAGTGACGCTCGCGGGCGCGGATGTAGCTCGCGGTCAGCTGCTCCGAGCGCCTGTAGGCGAAGTCCATGTGCGCGGCCGACTTGTAGAAGCCGTCGGACGCGCCGACGCTCTCGAGCCAGTGGGCCAGCCGATACTTCTCGTGGCAGACCTCGATCGAGGTCCGCATCGCACCGCGCAGGAAGAGCGACCAGATGGCCGAGAGCGCCAGCACGAAGATGATGTTGAAGACGAGGAAGAAGGGGTGGTAGAAGGAGGTGACGATGATGCCGACGCCGGCCTGGAGAAGGACGGTGAAGCTGCCGATGAGCAGGCTCGGTATCGACTTGTGGACCGTCATCATCTCGAAATAGCGGTTGAAGATGTCGGCCCGGCGGGAGTCGAGGAAATAGGGGTTCTCGGCGTGGACTGCGCGCACCGTGATCTCGGCAACCAGACGTGCCGAGAAGCGCCGCTTGAACATTTCCATCACATGGGTGCGCAGCGCCGCGAGCAGGGCCCAGATGAGGAGGAGGCCAAGCAGCGCCAGGCTGAGGACGACGAGCGGCGTCTCGAGCCCGGTCGCCACCTGGTTGATGAGCATCTGGACCGAGATGGGCGTGGCCAGCGAGAGCAGGCCGAGCCCGATGCCATAGACGATGGCGAGCGCGAGGAACCCGCGGTCCGCCCCGAGGATGGGGCCGGCCCAGGCGAGCACATCGCGAATGCGGACCGTGCGCGGCGCGGCCATGGGCTCTCCGTTCTGTGGCGCTGCGGCAAAATAGGGTGGCGAGCGCCGGGTGGCAATGCCGCGCGGCAATCCGTCAGGCCGGAGCGCTCCAGACCTGCGGCGCTGGTGGCCGGGGACGCAAAAACCTTGCCAATGGGCAAACTGATCTTGACGGCGGATGTCCCGCGAGGTTACTTCGCCACATGGCAAACCAACATCACGGCCTCGACCGCGCCTTTGCCGCCCTTGCCGACCCGACGCGCCGGGCCATCGTCGCGCGGCTGAGCAGGGGCGAGGCGGCGGTCAGCGCTCTCGCCGAGCCGTTCGCGATCGGGCTGCCCACGCTGCTGAAGCACATCCGGGTGCTGGAGCGCAGCGGCCTTGTTGCCACCGCCAAGTCCGGGCGGGTGCGCCGGTGCGCGCTCGTGCCGGATGCGCTGCGCGAGGCCGAGGCCTGGCTCGGCGCCCACATCACCGCCTGGGAAAGCCGGCTCGACCGGCTGGAGGCGCATCTTGCCGACAAGGAAAGGAAGGCCGGACATGACCCTGCACGCGACACCCGATGCGACCTCTGACTCCGCCTGGGCAGGCTGGCCGCTCGATCGCGAGATCGTCTTCGCCCGCGTGCTCGATGCCTCGCCGGAGGCGGTGTTCGACGCCTGGACCGATCCCGAGCAGCTTCGTGCCTGGTTCGGACCCGAGGGGATGGCGATCGAGACGCGGGAGATCGCGGTCCGGCCGGGCGGGATGTGGCGCTTCGACATGGTGGCCCCCGACGGCACCCGCTACGACAACCGCATGACCTTCCTCGTCATCGATCGGCCGCGGCGGATCGAGGTGGAGCATGGCGCCGACCGCGACGGCGATCCCGCCCGGTTCCGGATGCTCGTCACCTTCGACGCGCAGGACGACGGCCGGACGGTGCTGACTCTCCGCCAGATGCACCCGTCGGCCGCGCAGCGGCAGGCGACCATCGGCTTTGGCGCAGTGGCCTATGGCGCCCAGACGCTCGACAAGCTGGCCCGGCATCTCGCCGCCACGAGCGTGGAGGACATGGCCTGACACGGCGGCGCGCGGGCCGCCCCTCCGGCCCCGCCCACGAACGGCCGTCCTGTCTCCGGGTCAGCCGCTGCTGGCCCGCCGCCCGCCAAAGGCGCACGGCTCGGGCCGGAGAGCCTCACGCCGGCCGATCAGCCGTGCAGGCTCATCAGCTGGTCCATCAGATTCTCCTCCGCGCTCGAGCAGACGCCAAGCACGAGCGCTTCGTCGCAGCCCTCCGCCACCACATAGGCGTGGCCCATGGAGGAATCTAGATAGATGCCCTCGCCCGTCTCGAGCACCACCGGATCGTAGAATTCGGAGTGGACCTCGATCCGTCCCTCGAGCACGAACACGAACTCCTCGCCCTGGTGGCGGACGAGCTCGCCGAACTCGTCGACGCTGCGCGCGCGGATCCGGGTGAGGATCGGGATCATCCGCTTTCGGCGCAGGTCGGTGCACAGATAGTGGTAATCATAATTGTCCGTGACCACGCGGACGGCCCGATCCCGGACGGCAAGGCTGCGCCGGCCGGTCACCACCGGAGCCGTCTCCTCCGGGCCGTCGGCGAAGAGATCGGACATGCGGATCTCGAGCTTGCGACTGAGCTGCTGAAGCTTGTCATAGGACAGGGTGAGCCGGTCATGCTCGACCTTGGAAAGCGTCGAGACCGGAATGCCGCAGCGCTCGCTCATCTGCTTGAGCGTCCAGCCGTTGCGGGCGCGGATGCCGCGCATCACCTGGCCGAGCGTGGGCGGCGCTCGCCGATCGCTCATGCCAGTCCTCGGCGGGGAGAAGCGGATTTTCCAGTCAGGACCATTATTCTCCATTCAGGTTGCAATGCTGCCCGCAATTGGTAAGGGTTTCCGCCATCCCCCGCAAGCTGCGGCGGCCAGACGGGAGACGGGCATGCGCAGGACATCTCTGCTGACGAAGCTGGCGGCGGAGCTTCTGGCTGCGGGTGCCATCGCGTTCGTCCCCATGCCGCCATCGGCCGGTGCCAGCCCGACCGATGCAGCAGGAGCCGCCGCACCGGCCTCTGCGCCGACGGGAGCGCCGGCGCCGGATGCAGCTCCGGTCGAGGTCGATCCGGCCGATCTCGGCGCCTACCTCGATGGCTTCATGCAGCTCGCCCTGGCGCGCAGCCAGGTGGCCGGGGCGGTGGTGGTCGTGGTCCGTGGCACCGACATCCTCCTCGCCCGCGGCTACGGGTTCGCCGACGTGGCCGCGCGCAAGCCGGTGGACCCGGATGCGACGCTGTTCCGGCCGGGCTCGGTGTCGAAGCTTCTGGTCTGGACCGCGGTGATGCAGCAGGTGGAGGAGGGCCGGCTCGATCTCGACCGGGACGTCAACGCCTATCTCGATTTCACCATCCCGCCGTTCGAAGGCCAGCCGGTCACCCTTCGCCACATCCTGACCCACACGGCGGGATTCGAGGAATCGGTCCGCTATCTCATCTCCAGCGACCCGGATGCGCTGATGCCGCTCGGCGACCTCATGAAGCGGGCACTCCCCAGGCAGGTGCAGCCGCCCGGGACGGTGCCGGCCTATTCCAACTATGCCACCGCGCTCGCCGGCTACATCGTCGAACGGGTGAGCGGCATGCCGCTCGAGACCTATCTCGAGCGGCGCGTGCTCGCTCCCGCGGGGATGACGCGATCGACGTTCCGCCAGCCCCTGCCGGAGCCGCTGCGGCCGCTGATGTCGAAGGGCTATCTCCTCTCCACGGCTCCGCCGCGGCCGTTCGAGTTCGTCCTGCCCTGGCCCGCCGGCAGCCTGTCCGCCACGGGAACGGACATGGGGCGCTTCATGATCGCCCATCTTGCCGATGGCGGCGCCCTTCTGCGCCCCGAAACCGCGCGGCAGATGCACGATCATCGCGGCCCCGGCCTCGGCCTGCTCGACCGGATGGCGCTGGGTTTCTACGAGCAACGGGTCAACGGCCGGAGGGCCATCGGCCACGGCGGCGACACCCAGCAGTTCCATTCCCATCTCTGGCTGTTCCCCGACGCCGGTCTCGGGCTCTTCGTGTCGTTCAACAGCAGCGGCACACCGGGCTCGACGCTGGCGCTGCGCAGCGCGCTGTTCCACGGTTTCGCCGACCGCTATCTCCCCGAGGCCCCGCGGCCGGCTCCCGCCGTCGACCCGGCCGAGGCCCGGCGCCAGGCCCAGGCGCTCGCCGGCTCCTACCGCAGCAGCCGCGGCAGCTTCACCAGCTTCATGAGCCTGTTCGGCCTTCTGGGACAAACCCGGGTGGTGGTCGACGGCGAGGGGCGGATCTCGGTGCCCAGCCTCGATCCGCTCAGCGCCGGGCCGCGCGAGTGGGTGCCTTCCGGACCTTACCTGTGGGAAGACCGCAACACCGGCGAGCGGCTTGCCGCCGAGGTGAAGGACGGGCGGGTCATCCGCTTCGGGATCGAACCGATCGCGCCCGTCATGCTGTTCGAGCGGGTGCCGCCCGGCAAGGATGGGGCCTGGCTGCTGCCCGCGCTCGCGGCTGCGGTCGGCGTGGCGCTGCTGGCGGTGGTGGCCTGGCCTGCCGGCGCGCTGCTGCGGCGCCGCTACGGCGTGGCCTTTCCCCTGTCCGGGGCGTCGCTGCGGGCGTGGCGCTGGTCCCGCCTCGGCGCCATCGCGGCCGTGGTTGCCGCGGCCGGGTGGGCCGCCGTCGCGGCCGCCTTCAGCCGGGATGTGGGGAGCATCGGTGGTCCGCTGGACTGGGCGCTGCAGGCGCTGCGGATCCTGACTCCGCTGGCCGCGCTTGGGCTGACGCTCACGGCCGCATGGCACCTCTGGCTGTGCCTCCGGCACGGGAGGCCGTGGACCATGCGGCTCGGCGCGCTGCTCCTGGCCCTCGCGGGTGCGCTGTTCGTCTGGGTCACCTTCGCCTTCCATCTCTACGGCTTCTCGCTGGTCTACTGATGCCGCGCCGAACGGTCCGCCTGACGCTGGAGCGGTTCGCCTACCGCCAGCCGTTCCGGATCTCCGGCCACGTCTTCGTCGAGGCGCGCCTTCTTGTCGCCGCGATCACCGAAGACGGGCGGACCGGCCGCGGCGAGGGAGCCCCGGTCTATTTCCTGGGAGAGGATGCCGACCACATGCTGGCCGAAGCGGAGCGGGTCACGCCCGCCATAGCCGACGGCTGCAGCCGCGCAACGCTGCAGGCGCTGCTTCCAGCCGGCGGAGCGCGCAATGCGCTCGACTGTGCGCTGTGGGATCTCGAGGCGAAGCTGACCGGCACGCCGGCGTGGGCGCTGGCCGGGCTGGCCCGGCCGCCGCAGCCGCTGCGGTGCGTGCTGACGCTCGGCGCGGACACGCCGGAGCGGATGGCCGAGGCAGCCGCTGCGCTCGACCCGGCCGCGCCGATCAAGGCGAAGCTGACCGGCGAACCGGCGCTCGATGCGGCACGCCTGGAAGCCCTTCGGGCTGCGAGGCCAGAGGCCTGGATCGGCGTCGATGCGAACCAGGGCTTCGACCGCGCGGGCCTGCTGCAACTCCTGCCCGTGCTGGAGACCCTGAAGATCGCGCTGGTGGAGCAGCCGTTGCGGCGTGGCGACGAGGCCGCAATGGAGGGTCTGCCGAGGGGCATTCCGTTCGTGGCCGACGAGAGCGCCCTCACGCTCCTCGACACGGACCGGCTGCCCGGCCGGTTCGCGATGGTCAACATCAAGCTCGACAAGTGCGGCGGCCTGACCGAGGCGCTCCTAATCGCCCGCCGGGCCCGCGACCTCGGACTTCGCCTGATGGTCGGGAACATGGTGGGCTCCAGTCTGGCGATGGCGCCCGGCTTCCTCCTCGGCCAGCTCTGCGACCTGGTCGACCTCGATGGCCCGACCTTTCTTGCCGCCGACCGGGACCCGGCCGTCACCTACCACGCGGGCTGCATCCATTGCCCGCAGGCGCTCTGGGGCTTCCCATGACATGCCCCGGCCAGACCCACGGCGCCGCGGAAGGGGGCGGGACTCCGGATGAGGCCGGGGCCGTGGCGCGACACGCCGGGCCCGCGCGGAGCGAGGGAGCGCCAGCCGGCCTCGACCTGCCGCACCCCTATCTGCTGTTCCTGGGCGACGTGACCGAGCCCGCCTTCGCCAAGACCGCGCTGGGTCTCGCCGACTGGGCTCCCGAGCGCTGCGTGGGCGAGCTCGCCCTGCCCGGCGCGGCCGTCTCGACCGGGCTGCCGCGGCTGACCCCCGCCGAGGCGCTTGTCGCCGGCGCGCGCGCCCTGGTCATCGGCGTGGCGAACCAGGGCGGCCGCATCCCCGAGACATGGGTTGCCGCGCTGACCGAGGCGCTGGAGGCAGGCCTCGACATCATCAGCGGCATGCATGTCCGGCTGGAAAGCTTCCCGGCGCTGGTGACGGCGGCCGGGCGGCATGGCCGCCGGCTCGTCAACGTCCGCACGCCGCCCGAAGGGATCCCCGTGGGCACCGGCCGGAAGCGCACCGGCAGGCGCCTGCTGACCGTCGGCACCGACTGCGCGCTGGGAAAGAAATACACCGCGCTCGCCCTGCATCGCGCGTTCCGCGCCCGAGGCATCGACGCCGACTTCCGCGCCACCGGGCAGACCGGAATCCTCATCGCCGGCCGGGGAATTCCCATGGACGCCGTGATCGCCGACTTCGAGGCCGGAGCTGCCGAGATGCTGAGCCCCGACGCGCCGCCCGACCACTGGGACATCATCGAGGGCCAGGGGTCGCTGTTCAACCCGGCCTATGCCGCCGTCTCGCTCGGTCTGCTCCATGGCAGCCAGCCCGACCTGTTCGTCGTCTGCCACGATCCGACGCGGGACTGGATGCTCGGGCTGGACGGCTATGCCCTGCCGGACGTCGAGGAGGTGATCGATCTCACCGTCCGGCTCGGCCGGCGCACCAATCCGGCCATCCGCTGCGCGGGCGTCAGCCTGAACACCAGCGGGCTTTCGGCCGAGGCCGCGGCCGCCCTGATCGCGGCGGAGCGCGCCCGTCTCGGCCTTCCGGTGGCCGACCCGGTGCGCGGCGGACCGCCGTTCACCGAACTGGTCGACGCCTGCCTGGCATGACAGCACCAGGCCCGACGTCCGGCGCCGCGGGCGGCCGCAACTGGTTCGGCCGCTTCCTCCTGCCTGGCCTCGCGCTCAAGGGCGTCATCATCGGCGGTGGCTATGCGACCGGTCGCGAGCTCGCCGAGTTCTTCTCGCCGGCCGGCCCGCTGGGCGGCCTTCTCGCCATGCTGCTCGCCACGCTGGTGTGGAGCGCGGTGGCGGCCAGCACCTTCGCGCTGGCGCAGCACTGGCAGCTCTACGACTACCGGCGCTTCTTCCGCCGGCTGCTCGGGCGCGGCTGGCTGCTGTTCGAAGGTGCCTACCTGCTGTTCGTCGTCCTCATCCTTGCGGTGTTCGGCGCAGCGGCCGGGGAGATCGCGTCCCAGACCCTCGGCTGGCCGGCGGCCGCCGGCTCGCTCGCGCTGGCGGCCGTCATCCTGCTCGCCACCGTTGCCGGCGAAACGGGGGTCGAACGGCTGCTTCGCCACGCCTCGGCGCTCATCTATGGCACCTATCTCCTGTTCATCCTTTTCGCCCTTGTCCGGCTCGGCGACCGGATCCTCGCCGGCCTCGCATCCCAGCCGGCGGTCACTCCTGCCTGGCTTCCCGGCGGGATCACCTACGCGGCCTACAACATCGTCGGAGCGGTGATCATCCTGCCGATGCTCCGGCACCTCAGGGACCGGCGCGATGCCGTGGTGGCAGGCGCGCTCGCCGGCCCGATGGCGATGCTGCCGGCCATGCTCTTCTTCCTCGCGATGCTGGCGTTCCACCCCGAAATCGCCAACGAGCCGCTCCCTTCGGCCTTTCTGCTCGAGCAGATGGCGGTGCCCGGCCTCGCCCTGCTGTTCCAGATCATGATCTTCGCCGCGCTGGTCGAAAGCGGCGTTGGCGCCGTCCACGCCATCAACGAGCGGGTGTCGGGAACGCTCGAGGCCGGCGTGGGCCGCCCGCTCGGCACAGGCGGCCGGCTGCTCGTCGGCGGGCTGGTGCTTGCCGGATGCATGATGGTGGCCGGGCGGCTGGGGCTCGTGGAGCTGATCGCCTCCGGCTACCGTCTGCTCGCCGGGATCTTTCTTGCCGTCTTCGTCCTCCCCGTGCTGACACTGGGCCTCGCCCGTCTGCGCAGGGCGGACCGTGCGACCGCGATGGAGACTTCGCCATGATCCTGGTCCGCCTTGCCGCCCTGCTCCTGCTGGCTCTGCCGGTGCCAGTCCGCGCCGCCCCTCCGCCCGACCTCGACATCCGGGTCGAGGCGCTGCGGCAGAAGGTCGGGGCCGTCGGCGTTGCCATCACGATCGTCGAGGGCGAAGCAGTCACGTTGGCGCGGGGATGGGGGGTGCGCCGGTTGGGGGATCCCGCACCGGTCGATGCCGACACGCTGTTCGAGACCGGATCGACCGGAAAGGCCGTGACGGCGGCGGCGCTCGCGGTGCTGGTGGACGAAGGCCGGATCGGGTGGGATGATCCGGTCATCCGGCACCTGCCCTGGTTCCGGATGCACGATCCCTGGGTGACCCGGGAGATCAGCATCAGGGATCTCCTGGTCCATCGCAGCGGCCTTGGCCTCGGTCAGGGGGACCTGCTGTTCGTGCCGCGGTCCCGCCTGTCGCGGCGGGAGACGGTGGAGCGGGTCGCACACCTGCGGCCGAAGACGAGCTTCCGCTCCACCTACGCCTACGACAACATCCTCTATGCGGTCGCCGGACAGCTGATCGAGGAGGTGAGCGGCCAGCGCTGGGAGGAGTTCGTGCGCGACCGCGTGCTGCGCCCGGGCGGAATGGCCACCGCCACCAGCGACAGCGACGAACATCTTCGCAATCCCAACCGCGCCCACCCGCACGCCCGGCTTTCCGGGCCAGTCCGAGGCCTCGGGCCGCAGCAGCTGCTCGACGAGCGCGAAGGGCTCGGCCGGGCCGCGGCGCCTGCCGGCGGCCTCGCCTTCAGCGCCAGGGACCAGGCGGCCTGGCTGCGGCTCCAGCTGGCGCGGGGTGCATTGCCGGGCGGTGGGCGGCTGCTGAGCGAGCAGCAGCTGGCCGAAACCTGGAAGCCGGTGACGATCATGCCGCAGAGCCAGCTTCCCGAGCCGCTCCGTCTGGCGCAGCCGGGCTTCCAGGCCTATGCGCTCGGCTGGCAGGTGCAGGACTATCGCGGGCACCGGATGCTCGTCCACGGCGGGGCGGTCTTCGGCGCGATTGCCCGCGTGGTCATCCTGCCGGACCGCAACGTGGCATTCGCCATCATGATGAACTCGGAAGACAGCGGGCTGTTGCTCGGGCTGACCTACATGCTGGTCGACCATTGTCTCGGCCTGCCCGACCCGGGCTGGACCGAGCGGTGGCAGGCCTGGTACGAGGCGCGGCTGCAGGCCAGCGCGCGCCTCGCGCAGGCACCGGCCGCCGCGCCGGCGCAGGTCGGACCATCGCTCCCTCTCGCCCGCTATGCCGGCCGCTACCGCGATCCCTGGTATGGCGATGTCGTGATCGGCCACGGGCCCGAGGGCCTGACCATCGATTTCACCACCAACCCGGGCATGACCGGGCGGCTGAAGCACTGGCAGTATGAGAGCTTCGTCACTGCGTTCGACGACCCCGGCATCGAGCCGGCGCACGTGACCTTCCTGCTCGATGCCGACGGGCGCGTGAGCGGGGTCAGCCTGCGCCGGGTCAACCCGATGGCCGATTTCAGCTGGAACTACCAGGATCTCGAGCTCCGTCCGGTGCCGGCGGCCAACTGACGGCGGCAGCGGCGCGAGCCCGCCTGGAACCTGGCCGAAGCTAGAACCGCACCCCGAACATCGCGCCCAGCGTGCGCGGCCGGATCGTGGTGGCGGTGGCCAGCTGCACGCCATTGCCGCCAATCGCGGGCAGAACCGCGAAGGGAAACTCGCCCGCGGACACGATGCCGTAGCTGTCGGTGAGGTTGCGGCCGTACATCGCAACGCTGAACCGGCCGAACTCGACTCCGGCGCGGACGTCGAGCGTGACATAGCCGTCGATCTCGATGGGGCGGCCGAAGGCGGTGCGATAGGCCGAGTTGAAGCCGCCGGTCTGGTCCCCCATGATGCGGATGCTGGTGCCGACATAGGCGAGCACCGCATCGGCGAGGCGGAAGTCGTAATCGGCGCTCAGGCTGGCCGATACGCGCGGCGTATAGGGCAGCCGGTCGCCGGCGAGCCCGCCGGTCAGGTTGGCGCCGCCACCCGGCGGAACCGTGTCGTCAAGAAGCTTTGCGTCCGTGATCGCGGTGTTGGCGATCATCGTCAGCCCGTCGGCGGAGCGAAGGGTGAGCGTTGCCTTTAGCCCCTGGCTGCGCGCGCGCCGGCCATTGCTGTTGACGCCGACCGGGCCGGCGGCCGTCGTCACGGTGGAGGTGATCAGGATGTCGTCCCAGTCGAGATGGAACAGCGCGAGATCGAGAACCGCGCTGCGATCCAAGGTCTGGGCGCGCAGCCCCACCTCGTAGCGCGTGACGGTATCGGCGCTGAACTCGGTGGGATAGTCGGCGGGGGCGCCCGGCGGCACGAAGTTGGGACCGCCCGGGCGATAGCCCCTGGCGATCCGGGCATAGACCGAGGCCGCGCCGCTGAGGTCGAAGCGGGGCGCGACCGACCAGGTCCACACGCCCTCCGACGAGCCTCCGTTCTGCGGCGCGCCATTGTTCCTGCCTCGGGAATTGTTTCAGCCCTGTCGAGTTTTCACAGTTTTCCCACTCGTGCGGGGATGTGGTTCATGTCTGCCGCGCAACAAGCCGGTGGTGAGAAAGAGCGGGCGGGAGGATAGGCCGGGCGGGCGGTGTAGGACAGCCGGAGGCGGCGATGGTTTGTGCGCAGCACAAATCCACGACTCGCCGAAGGCCTGGCCGGCCGGTTGGCGGCGGAGCCGGCAAGCCGGACCGACAGGCGGGCTTTGCCCGCAAGTCCTGTTCCCTGTCTTGCTGCTTCCCCAGGACTCGGCGGCTTGGCCGCCGGCCGGGGCGCTCAACCGCCTGCCGCGTTTGCGGCGATCCGTTTCGGGCTCGGGCGAAGCCCGGGACCGAAGCGGATCTGCTGCGGATTGCAGCCCTTTCTCGTTCTGCTAGAACCGGCCCAATCTGGGCGATCCGCGTCCTGCCGCTGCGGATTGCAGCCCTTTCTCGTTCTGCTAGAACGGGCAGGAAGCAGCGCGCGTCCAGTCGGCGGCTGCGGATTGCAGCCCTTTCTCGTTCTGCTAGAACACCGCTGGGCACGGATGGGCTCGTGCTGATGCTGCGGATTGCAGCCCTTTCTCGTTCTGCTAGAACGGCAATGCGGGGAGAAAAACAGCGACTCTTGCTGCGGATTGCAGCCCTTTCTCGTTCTGCTAGAACCGAGGGCCGGGTCATCGGACGCTACACCTCGCTGCGGATTGCAGCCCTTTCTCGTTCTGCTAGAACTGCCCTCGCGTAGCCGGTTGGAAACGCGGGGGTTTTCCTGATTGGGCATCAGAAAAGCTGGAGCTGGGCGGGGGCTGGGGCGGGGTTTTCGCGCTTTTTTCCGACATAGACCCTGATCCGGCCGAACTGGTTGTCGGTGATGGTGAGGAAACGGACCTCGCCCTTTTCGGGCACTTTGGCGCCCATGCGGGTGGCGTGAAGCTCGGCATTGTCGACGGACGCACAGTGGCGGATGTAGATCGAGAATTGCATCATGGTGAAGCCGTCTTCCAGAAGATCTTTCCGAAAGCGGGCATAAGCGCGGCGGGCAGCTTTCGTGTCGACCGGCAGATCGAACATGGCAATCACCCACATGCTCCGCCACCCCCAGGGCTGGATGGGATAGCGCGGCGGCGGTTCAGGCCGCGCCATCTTCGACAAGATCGGGTTGCAGGGGCAGGCTTTCCGGCACCAACAGCGCGTCCCGGTCGTTGAGTGTCAGCGCCTTCGCGAGACTTGCGGCAGACTGCTCGATGCCGAGGAGGAGAGGCCAGCGCTTGCCGCCCACGAGGATGGTGTCGTTGAAGATGGTGAGGAGGGCGGCGCGCGTCCGCCGGTCATCGAGGCTGGGAGCGGTCTCGCCGGCGACGCAAAGGCCGCGCACCTTCCAGTCGACAATGGGGCGCCACGGCTCCAGAAGGTCATCGGCGAGGCAGAAGGGGTTGGCGCGGTTGCGGTGCCAGACGCCGAGCGACGGGATGAGGCCCGAGGCGACGAGGGCGCGGGCGCAGGCGGCGCGGACGATGGCGTAGCCGTAGTTGAGCAAGGCGTTGGTGCCATCGGCGGCGCGGTCGCGGCGGAAATCCCTGCCGAACAGCCTCGGCCAGTAGCGCTGGGCGCCCTGGGCCTCGAAATTGTCCGGGTCTCCGGAGCGGACGCGGCCGGCGAGCGCCGTGAGGCCGGCGTCATCGGATCCGGCTTCCTTCAGCACGCGGCCCTGCTGGCGGAGCTTGGCGGCGACGAGCGCCTGCCAGAGGCGCTTGCGTAAAGGGGCTCCGGCTTCCACCTGGGCCCAGTGTCGCTCCGTGAGCGCATGGTGCCCTTCCATGGGGAGCATCATGCCGGCCGGCAGGTGATCACGGCCAGTGACGATGACGGTGGCGCCGGCTGCCAGACATTCGATGAAGACGGCCTGGGTGTAGCTGGCACGGCCGTCGTCCACGACGAGGACGCCGAGGTCCTCGATGGGGACAGTGGCTTTAGGGAGTTCCGGGCGTTCGATGACAAGCTGGCGATGGGCGACCGACAGGCGGGTGCCGGGGGTGGCGATCTCGATGGTCTTGCGCAGCATCAGTCATGTGCCGAATGGATACGGCCGATGGGATCGATGGCGACCTTGCGTCCGCCGGATTTCAGGATGGACGCGGCGGTGGGGCGGAAGACGCTGGTGCCGGTCGCGTCTTCGGCGCGCCAGAGCACGATTGGCCCTGCCGCCCAGACACCCTGGACGATCCAGAGGCCATTCAGCTTGCCGTCCGGGAAGTGGAGCGTGTCTCCTTGCGCGAGCGACATGACGAAGGCGGCGTTTTCGCGTTGCCTTGCGATGGGCGGCAGGCGCTTTCGAAGGCGATCTGCGGCTTCGAGCAGGCTGACGATCTCGGTTTCGACGGTGCCATCCGACAAGCGGAAGATGGCGGCATGATGGTTGTTGCCGAGATCGGCGTAGCCGTTCCTCAGTTTCGCCATCAGCTTTTTCTGCTGCTTCACGCGGATGCGGACCTTGCGGATGGGGGCGCCGCCTTCCGAGACGGTGGGATAGCCGTTGAGGAAGGCCTTCTTCGGGTCGCCGCCGTGGCTCTCGACCCATGCGCGCACGGTGTCGCGGATGTGGGGGTCGGGCCAGGCATCGTCGTCGGCGAGAAGGGACTTCGTGAGCATCTCGACCGGCTTTCGGGTGGTGAACCAGCGGTAGGCGACCTTGCCGGTGCCTTCGGCGGGGCCGGCGTCGCCGTAGGTCGTGTCCTTGTGCAGCGGCCCCGACACCTTGCGGCGGACGCGGTGGGACACGATGATTTCGCCGACCCTGGCCTGGGCCTGTGCGCGGACATCCGGGAAGGGCGGATCGAGCGCGGGGGGTGGGGGACGCGAGGGATCGTCCTTCTGCTGGAAGAAGAGGGAGAGGGTCTGGGTGTAGCCGGGGTGGGCGAGTGCGACGACGAGGGCGTCGATGGCGTGGTGGCGATGGTCGGCGCGGGTCTTTTCGCCATCATCGGACAAGATGTTGTTGAGGCCCCAGCGGCGGCGCAGTTCGGCGGTGACGCGGCCGGAGAGGGTTGCGACCTTCACCTCGCCCTGCTGCCCGAGATCGGGGAAGAGCTGCTTCAGGAAGCCGACGGCTTGCCTTGCGGCATAGCCGGTGTCGGTCAACTGGCGGGAGGCGAAATCTTCGGGCGGGGGTTCGCGGAAGCGGCGGTCCTTGCGCCAGCCGGGGCCGTAGCGGTCGTCGAAGTTGCCGACGCGCTTCACGACTTCGGCCAGCTCGTCGGGCCTGCCGTCGTAAAGCTCCAGGGGGGTGCGGTTGGATTTCCGGAGGTTGATGTCCTTCCGGCACAGCGTCTTGTTGGCGAAACTGTCGTCGAGGCTCTTCCAGCGGGGCCAGATATGCTCGACCTCGAAGGCGCCGTCGCGGAAGAGGGCGGCGAAGCTGATCTCGGCTCCGGTGTAGGGACAGATGTGGCGGCACTCTTTCCAGAGGAGCCACTTCTCGATGTCGGCGCGGGTGGGTTCGGCGATGCCCTTGGACTGGAGGTCGGCGATGGCTTCCTTGCGGACCTTTTCGCGGTTGCGGTTGCGCTTCGTGTCTTCGGCGCGTTCGCGGGCGGACTTGCCGACTTCGCGGGCGACTTCGACGCGGATGCGGTCGGGCTTGCCGTAGACGCCGATGAGGTTGTTGACGACCTTGCGCAACTCATTCTGGACGCGAAGCACGGTGGGGTTGCGGACGGCCTTCTGGCGGTCGATCTCCTCCCTGCTGTTGCCCGGTGTCGGCAGGCGATCGACCCATGAGCCGGTGGGCTGCACGCGGTTGGGGAAGGTGGCGGCGCGCCAGCCTTCCTCCTCGGGGCTGGCGAGGAGGCTGCCGAAGATCGCGCCCTGCTGGAGGCGCGGCAGGAAGGCTTGGAGCGCCTCGGTTGAGAAGGGTTCCCAGCCGGGGGCGAAGGTGAGGCCGGCGAGGCGGTCCGCCTGTTCGTCGGTGAGGGCGAAGTCGGCCTTGAGCGCTTCGCGGGCCTTCTGGCGCTCGGTGCGGCGCTCGGCTTCGCGGCGAATGACGATGCGGCCGCCGATCTCGCCATAGTCGGCCTTGAAGAGGCGGGCGTGGATTTCGCGGCGCAGGCGATCCCGCAGGTCGGGCTCGGCTTCCCAGCGGTCGGCCATGATGGCGGCGAGGCGGTTTTCGAGGCGGTTGCCGACGAGGCCCTTTTCCCCGCCGCGCTCAAGGTTGAAGCTGGGCTTCTCGGGCATGGCGTTCTTGCGCCAGTAGAGCTTCAGGTGCCGGTGGATGCCTGACCAGGTGACGCTGTCCTGCTTACGGAGGAGGGCCAGGATCGCGGCGCGTTCGTTCTCGTCGAGCGGCCGGCCATTTCCGTCCTCGATGCGGAGAGTGTTGAGCTTTTCCAGCATCCGCTTTTCCTGGGCGATCCAGGAGGCGGAGGCGGCGAGATCGGCACCGGGCACGAAGCGGCATTTGCCGAGCGTGGCCCGGCGCCAGAAGACGGGCTTCTGATCGAAGATCGTCTGTTCGAGACAGGCGGTGAAGGTCGGATCGCTGAGGCAGGGGTGGTGCGGGGACTGGGCGGCGAGGAGGGCGCGGAACTCGGCGACGACATCTTCGCGGGCGAAGTGGTGGTGGCGGCGGCGGCCTTCCGGGATTGTCGTCTTCTCGCCTTTCTTGCGCTTCCCCACCACGGGGATGGTGGCGAGATAGGCGCCCAGCGTGAGGCTGGAGGCCTTGAGGGACGCACGGTCGATGTCGCGCTTGCTGGCGGCGGCCTTTTCGTCGGCGGCGGGCTCTTCCTTCTTCTGCGCGACGCCGATCTCGGCGTCTTCCAGGTCGCGGCCGCGGAAATGGCGGCGCTGGGCGAGATGGTAGAGGGCGCGGCCCAGTTCGTGCGGGGTGAGTGGCTCATGGAGCGCACGGGCGCGGAGCGCCCATGGGTCGGCCGCCATGGCCGCGGCCCAGGGCGAGCCCTTTTCCTTGCCGAAGGAGGGCAGAAGGCCGGCTTCGGCGAGGAGGGTGTTGAGGCTGCGGCGGCGCATCCGGCGGCGGCGGAGCTGGCGGCGCATCAAGCGGCGCTTGCGGCGCTCCTGGTTCCAGGGAATGCCATCCGGATCGCGCGCCTCGGGGAAAATGCGGGTGCCGAGGTGGAGAATTTCGCCGGTGCCGGCGGCGGTGTCGAGGCGGACGACGGCGGAGCCGATGGACGTGGTGCCGATGTCGAAACCGAAAATGAGTTCTGATGCCATGCTTGACCTCCCCGTTCATGATGCTAGCATGAAAATCTAGCAGAACGAGAAGGGGCTGCTTTTCGCAAGCAAATGCTTCTTCGTGTGGGCTCGGCATCCCAAGAGCAAGTGCCGGTTCTTGCGGCGCTCCCGGCAAACGGGGGCGCCGCAAATCGTTTGGGGTGCTCAGGCCTTGTCTTCGGCGGTTTCCGCGGGCTTCCGGCGGCGGGCCTTCTTCTTCGGGGCGGCCGGAGTGATCTCGAAGGCGAGCTTCCCGTCCTTGAGGTGCACGCGGACTTCGCCGCCATGGACCAGCTTGCCGAACAGGAGCTCGTCGGCAAGCGGGCGCTTGATCTCCTCCTGGATGAGGCGGGCCATCGGCCGGGCGCCGTAGAGCCGGTCGTAGCCGCGCTCGGTGAGCCAGGCCTTGGCCTCGTCCGAAAGGCTGATGTGGACGTCGCGGTCGGCCAGTTGCAGCTCGAGCTCGAGGATGAACTTGTCGACGACGCGGGCGACCACCTCGGGCGGGAGATAGTCGAAGGCGACGACGGCATCGAGCCGGTTGCGGAACTCGGGCGAGAACATCCGCTTGATGGCTTCCTGATCCTCGCCCTCGCGGGTGGTGGCGCCGAAGCCGATCGCCTCGCGCGCCATGTCGGCGGCGCCGGCGTTGGTCGTCATGATGAGGATGACGTTGCGGAAATCGACCGTCTTGCCGTGGTGGTCGGTCAGCTTGCCCGCATCCATCACCTGGAGGAGGATGTTGTAGAGGTCCGGGTGGGCCTTCTCGATCTCGTCGAGGAGGAGCACGCAGTGCGGGTTCTGGTCGACCGCGTCGGTCAGGAGACCGCCCTGGTCGAAGCCGACATAGCCCGGAGGCGCGCCGATGAGACGGCTGACCGAGTGCCGCTCCATATATTCCGACATGTCGAAGCGGTGGAGCGGGATGCCGAGGAGGGCGGCGAGCTGCCGCGCCACCTCGGTCTTGCCAACGCCGGTGGGGCCGGAGAAGAGGTAGGAGCCGATGGGCTTGTTGGGGTCGCGCAGCCCCGCGCGGCTGAGCTTGATGGCCGAAGCGAGCTGGGTGATCGCCGCGTCCTGGCCGAAGACAACCCGCTTCAGGTCGGTCTCGAGCGTGTGGAGCAGCTTCTTGTCGTCGGTCGAGACCGACTTGGGCGGGATGCGCGCCATGGTGGCAACCACCGCCTCGATTTCCTTCACGCCGATCACGCGCTTCCGCTTGGCCTCGGGCAGCAGCATCTGCGCCGAGCCGGACTCGTCGATGACGTCGATCGCCTTGTCGGGGAGCTTGCGGTCGTTGATGTAGCGCGCCGCGAGCTCGACCGCCGACTTGATGGCATCGGGCGTGTAGCGGACGCGGTGGTGCTTCTCGAAGGCGGCCTTGAGGCCGGTCAGGATCTTGACCGTGTCCTCGACCGAGGGCTCGTTGACGTCGATCTTCTGGAAGCGGCGCAGCAGCGCGCGATCCTTCTCGAAATGGTTGCGGAATTCCTTGTAGGTGGTCGAGCCGATGCAGCGGATGGTGCCGCCCGAGAGCGCCGGCTTCAGCAGGTTGGACGCATCCATCGCCCCGCCCGACGTGGCGCCGGCACCGATCACCGTGTGGATCTCGTCGATGAAGAGGATGGCGTGGGGCAGCTTCTCGAGCTCGGCCACGACATTCTTCAGCCGCTCCTCGAAATCGCCGCGGTAGCGCGTGCCGGCGAGCAGCGCGCCCATGTCGAGCGCGTAGATGACCGCCGGGCGGAGCACGTCGGGCACATTGCCCTCGACGATCTTGCGGGCGAGCCCCTCGGCGATCGCGGTCTTGCCCACGCCGGGATCGCCGACATAGAGCGGGTTGTTCTTGGAGCGGCGGCAGAGGATCTGGATCGTGCGGTCGACCTCGGCCTCGCGGCCGATGAGCGGGTCGATCCGGCCGGACCTCGCCTTCTCGTTCAGGTTCACCGTGAACTGCTTCAGCGCTGATTCGGGCTGCTTCCTCCCGTCCTGCTTCTTCTCCTCGCGCTGGGCCTCCTCCTCGGTGCCGCGCGGGGTCTTGGGCTCGGACATGCCGGGCGACTTGGCGATGCCGTGGCTGATGTAGGAGACGGCGTCGAGCCGGGTCATGTCCTGCTGCTGGAGGAAATAGACGGCGTGGCTCTCGCGCTCGGAGAAGAGCGCGACGAGGACATTGGCCCCCGTCACTTCCTCTCGGCCGGAGGACTGGACATGGAGGATGGCGCGCTGGACGACGCGCTGGAAGCCGGCGGTGGGGGAGGGATCGACGCTCGAATCGGCCCTGAGCGATCCCAGCTCGGTATCGAGGTAGCGGGTCACCTGGGCGGAGAGCTCGTCGAGGTCGACTCCGCAGGCCTTCATCACGACCGAGGCGTGGGTGTCGGTGGTCAGCGCCAGGAGGAGATGTTCGAGGGTTGCATATTCGTGCCGGCGGCGGCTGGCCTCGGCCAGCGCGTTGTGGAGGGTGGTCTCGAGGTCGCGGGAGAAGGAGGGCATGCGGATCTCCAGCTGGCCGCCGGGGCGGTCACGACGGGTTACGGCTGGAATGTCACCCTGCTTAAGGGAAAGTGCAAGGGGGGGTGCGCTGCCGCGGCACCGCGCGCCATGGCTGCCGGCATCGCAGTCGGACGGCAGGTGCCGGGTGCCGGAACCCCATCCGGCTCCGGCACCCGGCGGTCATCCTGCCACCTGCCTTGACCCTGGACCCCGGTGCGACCCTCGTTGGCGGCAACCAATTGTAAACTGCCCCTCCGGGGCACCGAATGCAACCTCGGCCCCGCACCGTCCATCGCACCGGGGTGGCTTCCGGTCGTGAAACACCGCTGTCATGAATTGGACGCCGGCGGCTGCTAGCCCGGGGGCGGGGAGCGCGGGACGGCGGAGGAGGCGGCATGGGCGGCTTCAAGGTCACGAGCTGGAACATCGAATGGGCCGACCGGCTGGTCGACGCGCTCGGGCAGGCGGGCGAGCCCGGGCTGCTGGCCGCCCGCCGCGCCGAGGCGATCGCCACCGAGATCCGGCTGATCGACCCCGACATCCTCCTGGTGGGCGAAGGGCCGCGCGGCGAGGCGCGCGCAGCCGAGTTCTTCGCCCGGGTCGCTCCCGGCTACCGGCTCGTCACCCGCGGCGACGACGGGCTCTATGGCATCCAGGGCCAGCAGTGGCTCTGGTTCCTCCTTCACGAGCGGCTGCAGGCGACGGCGCGCCTCCTCCACCTCGACCGGTGGGTTGCCCTCACCGAGGCCGGCTCGCACGGCTTCTTCGGCGGCAGGAACGGCGCGCGCTGGCCGGTCGCGATGCCGCGCCTCGTCAAGGCCGTGGAGCCCGACGGCAAGGCGACCCTCTCCTACGACCCGGCGAAGATGCACGAACATTACCGCACGCCCCAGGTGCTGCTGGTGACGATCGACGGCTTCCGGTTCGAGCTGGTGGGGTGCCACCTGAAGTCGAAGCACATCGGCATGTCCCCGCCGAAGGGCATCCTCGCCCCCGACGGCTTCGCCCAGCATCCCGAGTTCGTGGCGAAGGTGGTGGAGGCCCGGGCCAAGCTCTCCTCCGAGGCGGCGAACGTGCGCGCCTATCTCGATGCCCGCTTCCTCGAGGATGCGAACCACGCCGCGATCGTCGCCGGCGACCTCAACGACGGGCCCGGCAAGGAGCGGATCGAGCGGCAGTTCCTGCTCCACGACCTGGTCAGCAACATCCAGGGCGATGTCTTCTTCGCGACCCGCTTCCTCAACCACGCCCTGTTCGATCTCGCCGACGAGCAGCGCTGGACGGCCCGATTCCGCGATTCGCTCGACCCCGGGCGGCGGCCCGAGATCCTGCTCGACCACATCCTCTTCACCCAGGCCTTCACCGGCCCCGACCGCGAGGGCGCAGCGCCCTTCCGCGCCGCGCGCAACGGCGGCTGTGTCGAGCATGGCGCCCACCACGAGGCCAATGCCGTCCTGCCGGCAGCGCTCACCACGAGCGACCACCGCCCGGTCTCCATGCGCTTCGCCCGCCGGCCGCCGGCTGCCGGCTAGAGCGGCTTGATCTGGCTGAACGGCGTGTCCTTGTCGGGCCGGAGATCGCCGGGGAGGCCCAGCACCCGCTCGGCGATGATGTTGCGGAGGATCTCGTCGGTGCCGCCGGCGATCCGGAGGCCCGCCGACCACATGTAGCTCCCCTGCAGCCGCTCGAGATCGGAGCCTGGCGCAACGGCAAGGCCCGCGCCCTCGGCCAGATCGAGCGCGAAGGCGGACATGTCCTGCATCGTCTTGGCGACGACCACCTTGGCGATCGACTGCTCGGGGCCCGGAATGGCCCCCTTGGAGAGCGCCGAGAGCGCCCGCATCTGGGTGAGCTTCACGCCCTCGTCGGCGATGTAGGTGTCGGCGATGCGCTGGCGCACGTCGGCGCGCTCGATCGCCGGCCCGCTGTCGGTCTCGATGCTGCGCGCCACGTCGATGAGCGTCCGGTAGCCGGGCGCGTGGCGCGGCTTGCCGCCGACGGCGAGGCGCTCGTGCATGAGGGTGGTGAGCGAGACCTTCCAGCCGTCTCCCACCGCGCCGAGGCGGTGCGTGTCGGGGATCACCACGTCGGTGAAGAAGACCTCGTTGAAGTCGGAGGAGCCCGACATCTGGCGGATCGGCCGGACCTCCACGCCGGGCGCCTTCATGTCGACGATGAACATGGTGAGGCCCTTGTGCTTGGGCGCGTCGAAGTCGGTGCGGGTGACGATGATGCCGAAGTCGGAACGGTGGGCGAAGCTGGTCCAGACCTTCTGGCCGTTGACCACCCAGCGGTCGCCGTCGCGCACCGCCCGGGTCCGGATCGCGGCCAGGTCCGAGCCGGCGACCGGCTCGGAGAAGAGCTGGCACCACACTTCCTCGCCGCGCAGGGCCTTCGGCACGTAGCGGGCGATGATGTCGGGCGCGCCGTGGGTGAAGACCGTCGGGATGCACATGCCGAGGCCGATCGAATAGAGGCCGGTCGGCACGTAGGTGCGGCTCTCCTCCTGGTTGAAGATGATCTGGTGCATGGGCGAGAGGCCCTGCCCGCCCACTTCCTTCGGCCAGGTGAGGCCGACATAGCCGGCGTCGTGCTTCCGCGCCTGCCAGGCCTTGGAGCGGGCGACGAACTCGTCGAGGCCCCAGGGCTCCGCCGGGGGTTCGAGATACTCGGCCGCGTTGGCCTCGATCCACGCCCGGACCTTCGCGCGATACGCGGCTTCGGCGGGGGTGTCGTTGAAGTCCATGGCGTCTCCTTCCCGTCTTCCCGTTCAGGCCGCGGCCCGGTTCCGCAGTTCGAGCGCGCGCACAAGGCGATCGGCCCAGTGGGCGCGCGATCCGAGCGCGCCGGCGATCTGCCGGGCCCGGCGGTAGTAGAACTGGCAGTCATGCTCCCAGGTGAAGCCGATGCCGCCGTGAAGCTGCACCGACTCCTCCGCCGTGAAGCGCAGCGCGTCGAGCGAGGCAAGGCGCGCTGCTGCCGCAGCCTGGGCAAGCTCGGGCGCGCCCGATCCCCAGGCCCAGCAGCCGTGCATGGCGTGCGCCCGGGCCAGCTCGCCCTTGATGTACATGTCGGCGAGCTTGTGCTTGACCGCCTGGTAGCGGCCGATCCGGAGACCGAAGGCCTGGCGATCCTTGGCGTAGGCGAGCGTCATCTCCATGGCGGCCGCGGCCGTTCCCAGCGCTTCCCAGGCGTGGAGCACGGCCAGCCGCTCGCAAAGCGTCACCCAGTCCTGCGCGGTGCCCAGCGGCTCGGCGGCTGCGCCGGCGAAGGCGAGCGTGGCCGCGCGGCGGACGAGATCGAGCGACTGCAGCGGCGCGACGGTCACGCCCGCCGCCTGCAGCGGCACCAGCGCCATCGCGGGGCCATCGGCAGACGCGACGGTGACCACCGCGACCGTGGCCGAGAGCCCGTCGGCAACCGGCGCCTTGGAGCCGGTGAGGCGCCCGTCCTCGAGCCGGGCCGCGGGCATCTGCGCCGGCGATTTCGCGCCCTCGGCCCAGGCCAGGCAGCCGATCGCCTCGCCGCTGGCGAGCCGCGGCAGCCACGCTGCCTTCTGCGCGTCGGTGCCGGCCAGCAGCAGCGCCTCGATGACCGCCATGGTGGAAAGGAGCGGCACGGGGGCGAGGCTGCGCCCCACCTCCTCGGCCAGCACGCAGGCCTCGTCGGCGCCGAGCCCGAGCCCGCCGTGGGCTTCGGGCACGCGGGCCGCCGGCCAGCCCTGCTCCACGACCTTCGCCCAGAGGGTGGCGTCATGGGGCGCCTCGCCCTCCATGGCGCGGCGGGCAACCGCGGGGCCGGCCTCTGCATCGAGGAACTTGCGCGCTGCCTCGCGCAGGGTCTTGGCGTCGTCCGACAGGTCGAAATCCATGGGTCCTCCTTGCGGTCCGGACTAGGGGCGCCGCCGGCCCTGCACCCCTCCCGATAGCGGGAGGATCGGGCCGGGCAAGCGCATGCCGGAAGGGCGAGGCGTTCAGGCGCGGACCGGTCGCTCCCGGTACCATTTGGTGATGATGTGCTTGACGCCGCGATAGACCTTCAGGCCGGCATGGAGCGTCTCGAAATTGGGCCGCCCCTGGCTGTCGAGATTGTGCCAGGCGAGCAGCTTGCCGGTCTCGGGCTGGATGGTCTTGCCAATCCGCCGGAAGCGGGTGGCGCCCCCTTCCTCCGGCGCGTCCAGATAGACCATGAGGGTCCAGGTGCGCTGCCCGCCCACCCGGCAGAAGCGGTCATAGTCCGGCCCGTCGGGCTCGAAATAGTCGGTGTGCCAGCGGAACTCCTGCCCCACGGCATAGCGCTGGCCCTGGATCTTCTCGCCGTGGCTCGCGGGCTGCCCGGCGATGGCCTCGAGCATCCGGTCCACGCGGGCGACGAGCGGGTCGGCGGGATCGAGCATGCAGGTCTCGGACGTGCGGTAGAGCGGGTCGCCGTTCGAATCGGCGAAGGTCGAGGGCCGGCGGTCGGCATCGATGCGCGCGACGAGGGCAGCGCAGGTCTCGTGGTCGAGGAAGTTGCGCCGGATGTAGAGGGTCAGCCGCCCGTCGGGCACCTTCTGACAGCCGTCGAAGGGCCGGGCGAGCGGATCAGTCGCCACCGCCGCCTCCGCCATCGCCTCCGCCATCGCTGCCGCCGTCGCCCCACCCCCCGGTCGCGCCGGCGCCGCCGAAGCTGCCGCCTCCGCCCGCCAGGCCGCCGCTGCCCGAAGACGCCGAATCGCCGCCGCTGCCGTCGCGTTCGCTGCGGCGGCTGGCGCGCGCCGAGCGCCGGAAGGCGAGGACGAGGAGGAGGAGCCCGAGCGGGAAGAGCAGGATGGCGGCCGGGGGAAGGACGAGGCCCCCGGCCAGGAGAAGGAGGCCGGCGAGCAGGAGCGCCGTGTTCGGCTCCAGCGCGATCATGCGGCGCCGGCGCGTCATGGCCGTGCTGTATCAGGAACCGGGCGGCGGGTCAGCCTTGCCCCTGCCGAAGGTCTTGACGGCCAGCCAGAGCGCGCCTGCAGCCGCAACCAGGCCGCCCAGGGCCTTGAGCAGCGTGGTGAGCGTGCCGGTGGGCTCCACCACGGCCCTGAGCGCCCGGTCGGCCTCGCGGGCCCCTGCCTCGATGGCGGCGGCGCCGGCGACATAGACCTCGACCGTGCGCGAATCGGTGAAGGGGCTGCCGCGCGGGGCGAAGCTGCCGTCCGCCCGCTTCGTCATCACCCGGGTCCGGATGGTGAGATCGTGGCGGCCGGTTTCTTCCGCAGTGAGGGTCCAGCGCCAGAGCGCCTGGTCGCTCGCGTAGAGATCCTGCAGGGCCGGGGTCGCCGGATCGATCGTGACGGCGAGGCCCGGGCCGGCGATGAGGCTTGCCTCGATGAAGCGGCCGACGGCGGGGGCGAAGCGACCTTCCCTGCCCGCCACGCCGGCAAGCGCGCGCGACGGTGCGTCGCTCCCCGCCGTGCGCGAAACGACGAGGGTGACGCTGGCCTGTTCCCCCTTCCTCATGCGTTCGGGCGTCTTGAAGGCGCCAGTCCCGCGGGCGACGCTCTGGAGCATGGCGCATTCCTCGGCCGGGATGCGCTCCTCGACGATGTCGCAATAGGGGAGGGTTCCCGCCTGCGCGCCCCCCGCGGTCATGCCCCTGGCCGGCGGCGGCGTTGCCTCCTCAGCCGGGGCTGGTCCCGGGGCCGGAACCGGTCTGGGCGCCGCGGCTTCTGCCGCCGTTTCGTCGGGACCGTTTGCGGCCGGTGGCCGTTCCATGGCGGGTGGCGCTTCCTCTTCCGGCTCGAACGGCGCCTCGACGGTGGGCGGCTTTCCCGGTGCGGGCGCCGACCGTTCGACCTTCTGGCCGCAGCCTGCCACAAGAAGAGGGATGGCGAGCGCCACCGCCAGCCGCGTCGACCAGCGCATCATGTCGTCCACCTCCCCGCCGGCGCAAGGTTAACGCGCGCTGCGGCTGCTGTCACCTGCAGCCGTCGGCGCGGGTCAGGCCGCGGCGCGGGCCTCGCCGTGCGGCGCGTTCCAGCGGGCCCAGAGCTCGGCCCGGCGCTTCGCCACGGCCTCCGCTGCCGCGGCCTTCACCGGGCCGAAGCCGCGCACGTCGAGCGGCAGGCGGGCGATTTCGGCGGCAAGCGCGAGCCGCTCGGCCGAGAGGCCCTCGAGCAGCCGCGCCACCTCGGCCTCGTAGGCGGGAATGGCCTCGCGCTCGGCCCGGCGCTCCGCGGTGCGGCCGAAGGGGTCGAGCGCGGTGCCGCGCAGGGGCTTCAGCGCACGCAGCAGGCGGAACATGGGAAGCGCGACCCAGCCCGGGAAGGCGTATTTCCGCGGCCGGCCGGTCGCCGGGTCGGTCCGGGCGAGGAGCGGCGGGGAGAGGTGGAAGGTGAGCGACGCCCGCTCGGCGAAGGTCTGGTCGAGGAGCGGCCCGAGATGCGCGAGCTGGAGCCGGGCCACCTCATATTCGTCCTTGTAGGCCATCAGCTTGTGGGCGGCGCGCATGACCGCCTCGGTGAGTGCGGTCGCGCCGGGTGCCACGGCCTCCTCGGCCGCGCGGACGCGGTTGACGAGGGCGGTGTAGCGCTCGGCCCAGGCGGCATTGCCCCAGGCCGCGAGATCGGCCGCGCGCTGCGCGATCCCCTCGGCGAGCGACAGCGGCCCGGGCTCGGGAGCGAGCAGGGCCTCGACCCGCTCGGGCGCATGGGCAAGCAGCCGCCCCAGCGTCAGCGCCTGGCGGTTGAAGCCGACCGCGACGCCGTTGAGTTCGATGGCCTTCTCGATGGCCGCCAGCGGCAGCGGCACCAGGCCCTTCTGCAGCGCATAGCCGAGGAGCAGGATGTTGGCGGCAATCGCATCGCCCATCAGCGCGGTCGCGATGCGCTCGGCTGCGACGAAATGGGCGGCCCGCGTGCTGCGCTCGATCTGCAGGCGCACCAGCCCGGCGCGGAAGTCGATGTCGCGGTTCTTTACGAACTCGGCGGTGGGGGCAATGTCGGCATTGGCGACCGCGTGGGTCCGCGCGGTCGAGAGCATGTCGGCGGCGGCCTTGTCGGCGGCGACGACCGAATCGCAGGCGATCAGGAGATCGGCGCCGCCCGTGATGATGCGCGGGGACAGCAGCGCGTCGTTGCTGGCGGCGATCCGGACTGCGCTCCACACGGCACCGCCCTTCTGGGCGAGGCCGGCCATGTCGGCCGTGGTCGAGGCGAGGCCGGCGATGTGGGCGGCCATGCCGAGGAGCGCCGAGACGGTGAGCACGCCGGTGCCGCCGATTCCGGTGACCAGGATCGAATGGTCGTGGCCGAGCGCGGCCGGGACCGGATCGGGAATGTCGTCGAGCGGGAGCGCCTTCGGGTCGGGCTTCCGCAGCCGGCCGCCGGTGACGCTGACGAAGCTGGGGCAGAAGCCCTTCACGCAGGAGAAGTCCTTGTTGCACGACGACTGGTTGATCCGGCGCTTGCGGCCGAACGTGGTCTCGAGCGGCTCGACCGAGACGCAGTTCGACTGCACCGAGCAGTCGCCGCAGCCCTCGCACACGGCCGGATTGATGACGACGCGGCGGTCCGGGTCGGCCATCAGGCCGCGCTTGCGGCGGCGGCGCTTCTCCGCCGCGCAGGTCTGGTCGTAGATGATGACGGTGGTGCCGGGGGTCGCGCGGAACTCCTTCGAGACGGTCTCGAGCTCGCCCCTGTCGAGGACGCGGACCTCGGCGGGCAGATCGATCGCCCGGTAGCGGCCGAGGTCCTCGGTCAGCACGGCGACCGCGGCGGCGCCTTCGGCCAGCACCTGGCGGGCGATCATGGGGACGGTGAGTCCGCCTTCCACCGGCTGGCCGCCGGTCATGGCGACCGCATCGTTGTAGAGGATCTTGTAGGTGATGTTGACCTTCGCCGCGATCGCCTGGCGGATGGCGAGCAGGCCGGAATGCTCGTAGGTGCCGTCGCCGAGGTTGGCGAAGACATGGGGCTCGTCGACGAACGGGGCCTCGCCCACCCAGGTCACGCCCTCGCCGCCCATCTGGGTGAAGGTCTGGGCGCGGTCCATCCACAGCGCCATGATGTGGCAGCCGATGCCGGCGAGCGCGCGGCTCCCCTCCGGCACCCTGGTCGACGTGTTGTGGGGGCAGCCCGAGCAGAACCAGGGCGAGCGCTTCAGGGGCGCGGCGAAGCCTCGGGCGAGCGCCTCGCGGCGGGCGAAGTAGGCCAGCGCCTCCTTGACCCGGTCGGTTGCGTGGAAGCGGCTGATGCGCGCTGCGATCACATGGGCGATCATGCCTGGCGTCAGCTCGTTGTCGGGCGAGAGCAGCCATTCGCCGCTCTCGTCATGCTTGCCCACCACCACCGGGCGCACGTCGGGCTTCCAGTTGTAGAGCTGCCACTTCAGCTGGTGCTCGATGAACTCGCGCTTCTCCTCGATGACGAGGATCTCCTCGAGGCCTTGCGCGAAGGCGCGCACGCCATCGGGCTCGAGCGGCCAGGGCATGCCCACCTTGTAGACGCGCACGCCGATGTCGCGGGCAACGCGCGCGTCGATGCCGAGCGCATGGAGCGCTTCCAGCGTGTCGGTGAAGGCCTTGCCCGTCGTGATGATGCCGAAGCGCGGCCGCGGGCTGTCGAAGACGAGGCGGTCGATGCCGTTGGCGCGGGCGAAGGCCTGCGCCGCGAAGCCCTTGAAGCGCTGGAGCCTGGTGTCTTCCTCGCGCCAGATGTCGTTCGGGCGGATGTGCACGCCCCCTTCAGGGAAGGCGAAGTCGGGAAAGACGATGGCGCGCCGCTCGGCCGCGGTGTCGACGGTCGCCGAGGTCTCGACCGTGTCGGCGGTCGCCTTGAAGCCGACCCAGGTGCCGGAGAAGCGGCTCATCGCCAGCCCGAGCAGGCCATATTCGACGATCTCGTGGACCGAGGCCGGCGCCAGGAAGGGCACGAAGGCGGCGGAGAAATTGTGGTCCGACTGGTGCGGAAGGGTGGAGGACTTGGCGCCATGGTCGTCGCCGACGATGGCGAGCACGCCGCCGTGGCGCGAGGTGCCCGCGGCGTTGGCATGCTTCATCACGTCCATCGCCCGGTCGAGACCGGGGCCCTTGCCATACCAGATGCCGAAGACGCCGTCATGCTTCGCGCGCGAATTGAGCGCGGCCATCTGCGCGCCCCACACGGCGGTGGCGCCCAGCTCCTCGTTGATTCCGGGCACGAACACGATGTTGCTGGCGAGAAGCTCCTTCTTCGCCCGCCACAGCTCCTGGTCGAACCCGCCGAGCGGGGAGCCGCGATAGCCGGAGATGAAGCCGGCGGTGTCGAGGCCGGCGGCGGCGTCGCGCGCGCGCTGGACGAGGGCGAGGCGGACGAGGGCCTGGGTGCCCGAGAGGAAGACGCGGTCCACGCCGAGATCGTAGCGGTCGGCGAGGCGGACCTCGCGCAGGGCAGGGGCGGCGACATTCATGGTGGCGAGTCTCCCGATTGGTCAGCCATACTGTCCTTTCTCGCCGAATTCAAGGTGGCCCGGCGCGGCGGCTTGCCTCGCCTCCTTCCTTTGCTATAGGCCCGCGCTTCGCTTGCACCGGGCGTGGTCTCGAGGCGGGTGTGGCGGAACTGGCAGACGCGCCGGATTTAGGTTCCGGTGTCCCTGACGTGGGGGTTCGAATCCCTCCACCCGCACCACCGCCGCCGCGCCTCCGGCCGGGATTGAGGATCGCTCCATGCACGTCACCGAAACCCTGAACGAGGGCCTGAAGCGCGGCTTCTCGCTGCGAATTCCCGCCGCCGACATCGACGCGAGGGTCGAGCGCGCCATCGCCGAAGTCGCACCGCGGGTGCGGATGCCCGGGTTCCGCCCCGGCAAGGTGCCCGGCAACCTCATCCGCCGGATGCACGGGGAGGCGCTTCGGCAGGATGCGATCCGGGAAGCGCTCGACGAGGGGCTGAAGACGCTCATCGGCGAGCGGCAGCTGCGCCCGGCCATGCAGCCCTCGGTCGATCTCGACCAGCTTCCGGCCGATGGCGAGGATCTCGTCGTCGCGGTGGACATGGAGGTGCTTCCCGACGTGCCCGACGTCCCGACCGAGGGGATCGCGCTCGAGCGGCTGGTGGTCGAGGTGGACGAGGCGTCGGTCGATGCCGCGCTGGCGCGGCTGGCCGAGCAGCAGAAGCGCTTCGTCGCGGCAGGCGAGGGTCATGAGGCCCGGGCCGGTGATCTGGTCGTCATGGATTTTGCCGGCACGGTCGATGGCGTGGCCTTCGAGGGTGGCACCGGCACGGGCATGGAGGTGGAGCTGGGCTCGGGCCGGCTGATCCCCGGCTTCGAGGAGCAGCTTCTTGGCGCCAGGGCGGGCGAGGCGCGGACGGTCCGGCTCACCATCCCGGCCGACTATCCGGCCGCGGCGATCGCCGGAAGGCAGGCGGAGTTTGCCGTGACCGTGACCGACGTGCGCGTGGCCGAGGTGCCCGCGGTGGACGAGGAGCTGGCGAGAAACCTCGGGCTCGACAGCCTCGAGGCGCTGCGCGACATCCTGAAGGACCAGCTCGAGCGCGAGCTCGCCCAGCTGTCGCGCACCTACATGAAGCGCAAGCTGCTCGACCATCTGGCGGCCCAGGTGGACTTCGAGGTGCCGCCGGCGATGGTCGATGCCGAGTTCCAGGCCATCTGGGCGCAGCTGACGCAGGGCATGACCGAGGAGGAGAAGGCCGCGGCCGAAGCCGAGCGCGGAGACTATGTGCGGATCGCGACGCGCCGGGTGCGCCTGGGGCTGCTGCTGTCGGACATCGGCCAGAAGGCGGGAATCGCCGTGACCAACGCCGAGATGAACCGGCTCGTTGCCGAGGAGGCCGCGCGCTATCCGGGCCAGGAAGCCGAAGTCCGCAAGTATTTCGCCGAAAATCCGATGGCGGCGGCCCAGCTGCGTGCGCCGCTGTTCGAGGAGAAGGTGGTCGACCATCTGCTGGCGAGGGCGAGCGTGACCGAGCGGACTGTGACCCGCGCCGAGCTCGAGGCCGCGATCGAGAGCGAGGACGAGACGCCGCTTGCGCGGAAGGCCGCGCATGGCGAGCCCGGCCATGTCCACGGGCCCGACTGCGATCATGACCATGATCCTGCCCATGCCGAAGCAGCGCCGGCGAAGCCGAAGCGCGCGGCGAAGGCAAGGGCGGCGGCCGGTCCCGAAACCCCGGGCGACGCGGCGCCCGAGCCGGCGGCGCGCAAGCGCGCGCCGAAGGCGAAGGCCGAAGGCTAGCAGGCGGCCGGTCGCGCTGGCGCCCCGTCCCGGACGATCGCGCGGGCGGCCAGCCCGGCCGCATGCCGGCACCGGGCCGAGGCGCCGACGGTGTCGGCGCCCGGGGCGGACCAGGCGCTGACGAAGAGGCCCGCGCGGTGCGCCAGCCCGGGGCTGGCCTGGATGACGGGGCCCCTGTCCGAGCGCGAAGAGCCGCGCCAGCGATCGTCGCAGGTCAGCGCGGCGGCCGCGGCAAGGGTGACGGCCGGCTCGGGCACGGACCGGGCGAGGAGAGGGGGCGCCACCCCGAGACGGAGGCTGGGAAGGGCGACGCGGGCAGGCGGAAGATGCGCGCGCATGCCCCGCCCTGCGCCAGCCCGGTGGCTGGCGCAAGGGGAGCGCGGGGACCGCGCTCCGGGCGGGTCAGAAGGCGGCCGTCACCGAGAAGACGAACTGCGCATTGGAGATGGCCTTGCCGTCCGGCACCTTGGAGAAGTTGGGCTGGAGGCGAAGCCAGTCGGCGCTGGTGTCGCTGATGTTGGTGTCGACATAGGCGAAGCCCAGCGTGACCGGGCCGACGACCACGTCGGCGCCGAGCAGCCAGTCGACATAGGAGCCGGTGGGCGCGATGCTGGTGCCGTTGGGGCCGAGCCCCGGGTTGCCGTCGGAATAGCCGATGTGCGCCTTGGCGGTGACCGGGGTGCCCGGAATCCCCACCGTGAAGTCGCCCGAGAGGTAGAGATTGTCCTCCTTGTCCCCGATCGCGCTGTCGGGGTGGGCGGACCAGTTGCCGAGCGCGGTCTGCGACGGCGCGTAGAAGATGCCGCCCGTCACTCCGACCGGGCCGAGGCTGCCCGAGGCCTTGGCGTAGAGCTCGACGAAGGTGGTGGTGTCCGCTCCGCCGGGATAGGTGTAGACGGTGAAGCCGGCGTCGATCCCCGCCGGGCCGAGGCTGAACTTGTAGCCGCCGAACAGGTCGAGCTCGACATTGGGGCCGCCGAAGGTGCCCCAGCCCGCAAGGCTCGAGGACCAGAAGCCGGCATAGAGGCCGGATTCGTGGGAGACGCTGAGGCCGGCCTGAACGGCCACGCTGTTGTTCGACTGCGAGACGCCGCGGAAGCGATAGTCGGTCACGAAGGCCGCCGTGCCGGCAAGGGTGAAGGGCTTCTCCTCCTCCTCGGCCCTGGCCGCCGTGGGCACCAGCCCGGCCGAAGTGGCCAGGACAACCCCGAGCAGCGACAACCCCCTCATTTTTTGCAATCCCGTCATGTTCCGCTCCTTGGTGCGCACCGCCCTCCGCATGGGGAGCGGGCGATGGTGATGCACTCGCTGCGGGAACCTCGGGGAGGCTTGACGCCTTCTGTGCGGGCGAAGGTGGACGCAATTTGTGCGCTGCACAAGATGCGATGTGCGCCATGGCGCCCTGGTGAGGCACGAAGCTGCGACATGTGGCAGGTCTGCCACAAGGGCGGAGCGGGCCGGTGGCCCCGGCCGCCGGCGGGCGATTCCCTTTTGGGCCCGGGCGGTCTAGCATCGCGGGCGATGACCGATCTCTTCGCTGCGCACGGGCACGACCCGTCCGGCTATGATGCCCACCAGATCGAGGTGCTCGAGGGGCTGGAGCCGGTCCGGCGGCGGCCGGGCATGTATGTCGGCGGCACCGATTCGCGGGCGCTGCATCATCTCGCCGCCGAAGTCCTCGACAATGCGATGGACGAAGCCGTGGCCGGCCACGCCACCCGGATCGAAGTGGCGCTCGAGGCCGATGGCACGCTCGCCATCACCGACAATGGCCGCGGCATCCCGGTCGATCCGCACCCGCGCTTCCCCGACCGCTCGGCGCTCGAGGTCATCCTCACCATGCTGCACTCGGGCGGGAAATTCTCGGGCAAGGCCTATCAGACCGCCGGCGGGCTCCATGGTGTCGGCATCTCGGTCGTCAACGCGCTCTCGGAATCGCTCGAGGTCGAGGTGGCCCGCAACCGCACCCTCTATCGCCAGCGCTTCGCCCGCGGCGTGCCGCTTGCCCCGCTCGAGGAGGTGGGGCCGGCGCCATCGCGCCGCGGCACCCTGGTCCGCTTCCGCCCCGATCCCGAGATCTTCGGCGCGGGCGCGCGCTTCGCCCCCGAGCGGCTGTGGCGGCTGGCGCGCAGCAAGGCCTATCTCTTCGGCGGAGTCGAGATCCGCTGGCGCTGCGCGCCCGCCCTTGCCCGGGACGGCGTGCCGGAGAGCCAGACCTTCCTCTTCCCCGGCGGGCTCGCCGACCATCTGGCCGAGGCGGTCGCGGGCGAGGCGACGGTCACCATCGCTCCCTTCGTCGGCCGGGTCGCCTTCGCCGACAACCAGGGCCAGGTGGAGTGGGCGGTCCACTGGACGGTTGCCGGAGACGGCCAGGCGAGCTGGTACTGCAACACCATCCCCACCCCCGACGGCGGCACCCACGAGGCCGGCTTCCGCGCCGCGGTCGTGAAATCGCTGAGGGCCTTCGCCGGTCTGACCGGGCAGCGGAAGGCAGCGGAACTTTCCGCCGACGATGCGCTTTCGGGGGCGATCGTGATGCTTTCGCTGTTCATCCGCGAGCCGCAGTTCCAGTCCCAGACGAAGGACCGGCTGACCTCGCCCGAGGCGGCCCGCCTGGTCGAGGGCGCGATCCGCGACATGCTCGACCACTGGCTCGCGGAGGATCAGGAGCGCGGCCGGGCGCTGCTTGCCCATGTGCTCGAGCGGATGGAGGAGCGGCTCGCCCGCCGCCAGGCCCGCGAGGTCTCGCGCAAGACGGCGGTGCAGCGCCGCGCGCTCCGGCTTCCGGGCAAGCTCACGGACTGCGTGCGCCAGGAGGCGGAAGGCACCGAGCTGTTCATCGTCGAGGGGGACTCCGCCGGCGGCTCGGCCAAGCAGGCGCGCGATCGCCAGACCCAGGCGGTGCTGCCGATCCGCGGCAAGATCCTGAACGTCGCCTCCGCCGCGGTCGCCAAGGTGCGCGACAACCAGGAACTGGCCGATCTTGCGCTCGCGCTCGGCTGCGGCACGCGGGAGCGCTTCGACCTTGCGGCGCTGCGCTACGAGCGGGTCATCATCATGACCGACGCCGACGTGGATGGCGCCCACATCGCGACGCTGCTCATGACCTTCTTCTTCCGCGAGATGCCGGGCCTCGTCGGCGCTGGCCGGCTGTTCCTCGCCCAGCCGCCGCTCTTCCGGCTGACGGCCGGCAGCGAGAGCGTCTACGCCCGCGACGAGGCCGAGCGGGACCGGCTGCTCTCCACGCGCTACCGGGGGCGGAAGGTGGAGGTGGGGCGGTTCAAGGGCCTTGGCGAGATGCTGCCCTCCCAGCTGCGCGAGACCACGATGGACCCGGCGAAGCGCACCCTCATCCGGGTGACGCTGCCGCCCACCCACCAGCAGCAGCATGCCGTGCGCGACCTCGTCGACCGGCTGATGGGCCGGGTGCCCGAGCACCGCTTCGCCTTCATCCAGGCCAATGCCGCAAGCGTCGGGGCCGAGGCGATCGACGCCTGAGGCATCGGGCCTCTTCCGCGCTGCGCTGCGCTCGGGCATGGTGGTGGCGATGCTGCCCGCCCTCCTCCTCCTTGCCGCCCTGCTGGCGCCCGGGCCCGCAGCGGCCACGGCCCAGCAGGATGCCGCGCTGGCCGCCTATCTGCGCGGCCGGGTGGCGGCGGGCGCGGACGAGATGGGCCGCGCCGCCGCAAGCTTCGGCCTGGCCCTGGCCGCCGAGCGCGCCGTGCCCGAGGTGCGGCTGAACGCCTTCGAGACTGCGCTGGTGTCCGGGGATCTGCGGACCATGGCGCAGCTCGCAGACGCGCTGGCCGCTGCGCCGGCCGAACCGGGAACGCCCTCGCGCTTCGGCTTCAACGAGTCCGTCGTCGCCCTCGCCCGGGCGAGCGTGGCGGCATCCGCGCGCGACTGGCGCGCCTTCGATTCGGCCCGCGCGACCTTCCGCGACCCGATGACGGGCGGAACCCCCGTCATCTCGACCCTGCTCGATGCCTGGAGCGCTGCCGCCCGCGGCCGCTTCGACGAGGCGCTCGCGCGGCTGCCGGCGGACGAGCCGAACCCGCTCGCCCGCTCCTACTTCCTCGAGCATCGCGGCCATGTGCTGGCGCTGGCGCGGCGCTGGGGCGAGGCGGCCGACGTCTATGGCCGGATCGTCGCCGCCGAGGGCGCCAATGTGCCGAGGCTCCGGCTGCAGGCCGCGGCAGCCGCCCTCGAGGCGGCCCGCGCCGAGCCCGCCGGCGCCTCCGCGTGGCGGGAGAAGGCCATCCTGCTGCTGGCCGGCGGCCCCCGGGGCGATCCGCTGCTCACGGATGCCCGCGCCCGGCTTGCGGCGTCTCCCGGCCTCGACGGGCGGCGGCTCGGCGGCCTCGTCCTTTCGGCGGGCGATGGCCTTGCGCTCATGTTCCTCCGCCTCGCCGTCGACGCCAGCCGCGAGCGGCCGCACCCGGCCTCGCTCGCCTTCGCCCGCTTCGCGACGATCGTCGCGCCGCAGATGGCGGAGACCTGGCTGATCGCCGGGGACATGCTCGGCCGGCATGGCCTCGCCGACCTTGCGCTTGCCGCGTTCGACCGGGTCGGCCCCGGCCCCTACGCGCGGACGGCGCGGGTCCGCCGCGGGCAGGTCCTGGCCGAGTCCGGCGACAGGGCCGGCGCGCTGGCGCTGTTCCGCGCGCTCGCCGCCGAGCCTGGCGCGGGGTTCGAGGACTGGGTGCGGGTGAGCGATGTCGAGCGCGAGATGGACGACCATGCCGCCGCGGCTGCGAGCCTCGGGCGGGCGATCGCCCTGCTGCCCGACCCGACGGCGCCGGACACGGCGTGGGTCTGGTTCCTGCGCGGCTCGGCGCATGAGCAGGCCGGCGACTGGGCGGCTGCCGAGCCCGACCTGCGGCGCGCGGTCGAGCTTCAGGGCGACAATGCCATCTTCCTCAACTATCTGGGCTATTCGCTTCTCGACCGGAAGCTGGCGCTCGACGAGGCGGACGCGCTCATCGCCCGCGCCTTCAAGGCCGCGCCCGACAATGGCGCGATCATCGACTCCATGGGCTGGTCGAAGTTCGTCCGCGGCCGCTATGCCGAGGCGGTCGAGCTCCTCGAGCAGGCGCGCGCCGCCGAGCCTGCCGACCCGACGGTCGCCGACCATCTCGGCGATGCGCTCTGGCGGGTCGGCCGCCGGATCGAGGCGCGCCACGCCTGGGCATCGGCGCTTACCCTCGAGCCCGACGACCGGCTGCGCCGGTCGCTCGAGCGCAAGCTTGCCGTCGGCCTCGATCTTGCCGCGGCCGACCGCGCGCTCGCCCGCCGCTGACGGCCGGCCATGACCCGGTTCGTCGAGGCGGCGCCCGCCAAGGTCAATCTTGCGCTCCATGTCCGCGCCCGCCTGCCCGATGGCTACCACGCGCTCGAGACCCTGTTCGCCTTCACCCGCTTCGGCGACCGGCTCGAGGCCGAGCCTGCCGATGACTGGGCGCTCGACGTCACCGGCGCGACGGCAGGGGCGGCCGGCCCGGAGGCGGACAATCTCGTGCTGCGCGCCGCGCGGGCCTTCGCCGAGGCGAGCGGCAGCCGGGCACGCTTCCGCTTCCGCCTCGAGAAGCGGATCCCCGTGGCGGCGGGCCTCGGCGGTGGCAGCGCCGACGCCGCGGCCACGCTGCGGTTGCTCGACCGCGCCTGCGGCACGGGCCTCGGCCCCGCCGGGCTCGGCGCGATCGCAGCCGGGCTGGGGGCCGATGTGCCGGCGTGCGTGGCGAGCGTGACGGCACGCGGCGAGGGACGGGGCGAGCGGCTGACCCCTTCCTCCTCCCGCGCCGGGACGCCGATCCTTCTGGTCAACCCCGGCGTGCCCGTGCCGACCGGCCCGGTGTTCCGGGCCTGGGACGGGGTGGACCGCGGGCCGCTCGGTGACGATCCGGAGACGGGGCGCAACGATCTCGAAGCCGCCGCGATCGGCCTTGCGCCCGTCATCGCCGAGGTCCTCGCCTTCCTGCGCGGGCTGCCGGGCGCGCGCCTGGTGCGGATGAGCGGCTCGGGCGCGACCTGCTTTGCCCTTGGTGTCCGGAGGGCGCAGGTGCCGAAGGGCTGGTGGAGCGCTGCGACCGAGCTGGTCGAGGGGCCGCCGGCCGTTCCCGCGCCCGCAGCCTAGGCGGCGGCGAGCGCGTCGGCCACCCGCGTGGCCGCCTGCCACAGGCGGGCCCGCGCGGCCTGGTCCAGCATGTCCCTGGCGATCCGGTCGGCCTCGGCCCGGTCGCCTTCGGCCGCTGCGGCGAGCAGGCCGAGCAGGATCGATTCGTCGGGCGAAAGGGTGGCCGCGCAGGGCGGGAAGACCAGCATCGGCTCCGGCCAGAGGGCGACGGCCATGTCCATGAAGGCGGCAAAGGCCGGCACCGCCGGCCCGAGCAGGGGCGTGACCATGGGCCGGGGATTGGCCCTTCGGCAGGCCATCAGCACCCAGAAGCGCAGGGCCCGGGTGAGCCGGGCGGTGGGCGTGGCTTCGGGATGGACGGGCAGGGGTGCGAATCGGCTGAGCAAGCGGCGGCCTCCTTCCGCCTCCGGCATTAATGCGAATGACTCTCAGTTACAAGCCAGCTTCCAGCCGGGTCAGCACCTCGGTCCGGTAGTGCCACGCCGTGCGCCCCGACCGGCCGCCCCGCGCCAGCGCGAAGGCCAGCGCATCACCCTCGTCGAGCGGCAGCCCCTCGGCCGCCAGATAGCCCCGGCACATGGCGAGATACTGGTCCTGGCTGGCGGCGTGGAACCCGAGCACCAGGCCGAACCGGTCGGTGAGCGCGACCGCGTCGTCCTCGGCATCGCGGGCGTGGCGGGCGCCGGCCTCGGCCTCCCGGCGGTGGAGGTGGCGATGGTTGGACGTGACCGCGAGCCGGACCTGTGCCGGCCGGGCGGCGACTCCGCCGTCGAGCAGCGAGCGCAGCGCCCGGGCGCGATCGTCAAGGGCGTCGAAGGCGATGTCGTCGACGAAGACGAGGAAGGGCCCCGGCGCCGGCGCCAGCCGGGCGAACAGCGCCGGAAGCGTGGCAAGCGCGCTCGCCGGAGTCTCGACCAGCGCGAGCCGGCAGGCGCGCGCCAGGCTGCGCACCAGCGCCGACTTCCCCATGCCGCGCGCGCCCCACAGCAGCATGTCGTGCGCCGGGCCGCCGCGCGCGAGGCTCGCGAGATTGCGGCGGAGCGCCGCCACCTGGGCATCGACACCCACGAAGCGGTCGAGCGGCACCGTGGAAGCCGGCGGGACGGCGACGAGGTGCCGCCCGTCCCACCGCATGGCTTCTGCCGTTTCCGGGTCGGCCTCGGCGACGGCTGCAGGCGCGAGCCGCTCGAGCGCGGCGGCCACGCGCGCAAGGAGCGCCGGCAGGGCCGCTTCCGCATCGGTCAGGTCCCTCATCCGCGCTTCCCTTTTGAAAATCGGCAACGGCCGGTGTAAGGCCCCCGCTTTCCCACCCGTGAAGAGAGCTTCATGTTCGCATCTCCTGCCTTTGCGCAAGCCGCAGCGGGCCCCGCCGGGGGCGCGGGCGCCTTCCTCATCCAGGTCGTGCCGCTCGTCCTCCTCTTCGTCATCTTCTGGTTCCTCATCATCCGCCCGCAGCAGAAGCGCATGAAGGAGCACCGCGACATGGTCGCGGCCGTCAAGCGCGGGGATGAGGTGGTGACCGGCGGCGGCCTCATCGGCAAGGTCACCAAGGTGACCGACAGCGATGTCGAGATCGAGCTGGCCCCCAATGTCCGGGTCCGCGCGGTCAAGACCACCCTGTCCTCGGTGACGCCCAGGGGTGCACCCGCCGCCGCCAGCGACGCGAAGGCCTGACGCCTGCCCATGCTCGAATTCTCCCGCCCGCAGCTGCTCGGGATCCTCGGCATCCTGCTTGCCGGGTTCCTCTTCGCCCTGCCCAACTTCCTTCCGGCCGGCGTGGTGGCGCAGTTCCCCTCCTGGGTTCCCGGCGGCCAGCTCAACCTCGGCCTCGATCTGCGGGGCGGATCGCACATCCTGCTCGAGGCCGACCCGGCCGATGTCCGCCGCCAGCGGCTCGAGATCCTCGAGGAGACGGTGCGCGCCGAGCTGCGCCAGGCGGACGGCGGCCCGATCCGCGTGACCGACCTTGGCACCCGCAGCGGCGCCGTCACCTTCACGGTTCGCGATCCGGCCGATCTCGACCGCGCCGTCGAGCTGATGCGCAACCTCTCCCGCCCGGTCGGCGGCCTGACCGGCCAGCGGAGCTTCGACGTCGAGGTGCGCGATGGCGCGCGGATCCTGCTCACGCCGACGGCAGCCGGCCTTGCCGCCGAGACCGACAGCGCGATGGCGCAGGCCGTCGAGGTCATCCGCCGCCGGATCGACGAGCTCGGCACCCGCGAGCCTACCATCGTCCGCCAGGGCGCCAACCGGATCGTCGTCCAGGTGCCGGGCCTGCAGGATCCGGACCAGCTCAAGGCGCTCATCGGCAAGACCGCGCGGCTCGAGTTCAAGCTGGTCGACGTCGAGGCCGACCCGGCTGCGGTCGCGCAGGGGCGGGCGCCGCCGGGCTCGCAGATCCTCCCCTCGGCCGAGGGCCCGCCCGTCGTCGTCAGGCGCCGGCCGATCGTGACCGGCGACCAGCTGGTCGATGCCCAGCCGAGCTTCCAGGACGGCATTCCGGTCGTGTCCTTCCGGTTCGATGCCAGCGGCGGCCGGCGCTTCGGCCGGGCGACGCAGGAGAATGTCGGCAAGCCCTTCGCCATCATCCTCGACGGCCAGGTCATCTCGGCGCCGCGGATCAACGAGCCGATCCTCGGCGGCTCGGGCATCATCCAGGGCGACTTCACGACCGAAAGCGCGAACGATCTCGCCATCCTGCTGCGCTCGGGCAAGCTTCCAGTCGAGCTCAAGGTCATCGAGGAGCGCACCGTCGGCCCCGACCTCGGCGCCGATTCGATCCGCGCCGGCGCGATCGCAAGCGGCCTCGCCACGCTTCTCGTCGCCGCCTTCATGATCATGACCTACGGGCGCTTCGGCGTCTGGTCGGTCATCGCGCTGGTGCTCAACGCGATCCTCATCCTCGGCGTGATGTCGGCGATCGGGGCGACGCTCACGCTCCCGGGGATCGCCGGCTTCGTGCTGACCATCGGCGCCGCAGTCGACGCCAATGTCCTCATCAACGAGCGGATCCGCGAGGAGCTCCGCAAGGGGCGCAAGGTCGTCACTGCAATCGAGACCGGCTATGCCGAGGCCTCGCGCGCCATCTTCGACGCCAATGTCACCAACGTGATCGCTGCCGTCATCATGTTCCTGCTCGGGTCAGGGCCGGTCAAGGGCTTCGCGGTGGTGCTCATCATCGGGATCGTCACCTCGGTGTTCACCGCCGTCACCGTGACCCGGCTCATCGTCTCCTGGTGGATCCGGGCCAACCGGCCGCAGGCCATCCTGCTGTGAGGGCGCCATGAAACTGCTGAAGCTCGTGCCCGACGGCACCAACATCCCGTTCCTCAAGTGGCGCGTGCCGGTGTTTGCCGTGTCGATCGCGCTCATCCTCGCCTCCATCGCGCTCGTCGCGGTGCGCGGCCTCAACTTCGGCGTCGACTTCGCCGGGGGCCTGATGATCGAGGCGGAGTTCGACCGGCCGATCCCGCTCGATGACCTGCGCGCCGTGGTCAACGCGGCAGTCGCCGGCGACGCGTCGCTCCAGACCTTCGGCAGCGCCGGGACGGTCTCGATCCGGCTGCCGCTCCCGCCCGGCGACGAGGAGGCCGTGCAGCGCGTGGTCACCACGGTCCAGAAGGCCGTGGAGGCGCGCTACCCCGAGGTCAGCTTCCGCCGGACCGAGACGGTCTCGGGCAAGGTCTCGGGCGAGCTCATCCGCGACGGGGCGCTGGCCATCCTGCTCGCAATGCTCGGAATCTCGATCTACATCTGGTTCCGGTTCGAGTGGCAGTTCGGCGTGGGCGCGCTGTTCGCCCTTGTCCACGACGTCGCCCTCACCCTCGGCTTCTTCGCGCTGACCCGGCTCGAGTTCAACCTGAACATCGTGGCCGCCGTGCTCACCATCGTCGGCTACTCGCTCAACGACACCGTCGTCGTCTACGACCGGATCCGGGAGAATCTGCGCAAGTTCCGCAAGATGGACATCGTCCCCCTGCTCGACCTGTCGGTAAACGAGACGCTCTCGCGAACCATCGTCACGTCGGTCTCGATGATCCTCGCCCTTGGTGCGCTGGTGCTGTTCGGCGGCGACGTGCTGTTCGGCTTCTCGGTCGCGATGCTGCTCGGGATCGGGATCGGCACCTATTCCTCGATCTTCATCGGTGCGCCGATCCTGGTGTGGCTGGGCGTTGGCCCGCACAGCTTCGTGCCCGCCGAAGCACCCGGCAGGGCGGAACGGGTCAGCTGAGCCTCGCGCCCTCGGGGGCTAGAGGCAGCAGGCCGCCAGATAGTTGACCGTCGCCTGGGCGGCCGTGCCGAGCAGGACCGCGCCGACGAGGAACAGGAGCTTCGCCATGCCGCCCGACATGGCGTGCGGCTGCGCCGAAGGCAAGAGCGGGACGCGGCGGGCGCCGGTGCGCGGCCTAGGCGGCGGCGAGCGCCTGCCGTTCGGTGCCGAGCAGGCGGGCGCGCGCCTCGGCATATTCGCGGGCGAGGCGGTCGACCAGCTCGGCGGCCGGGAGCACCGCCTTGACCGCGCCGATCCCCTGGCCGCAGCCCCAGATGTCCTTCCAGGCCTTGGCCTCGGTGTTGCCGCCGCTGCCGAAGTTCATGGTCGAGATGTCGCCCCGCGGGAGATTGTCCGGGTCGAGCCCGGCGTTGCGGATGGAGGGCTTCAGATAATTGCCCCACACCCCGGTGAAGAGGTCGGAATAGACGATGTCGTCGGCGCTCGAGGCCACAATCATCTCCTTGTAGCGCTCGTCCGCGCGGGCTTCCTTCGTCGCGATGAAGGCCGAGCCGATGTAGCCGAAATCCGCCCCCATGGCTTCGGCGGCAAGCACTGCAGCGCCGGTTGCGATCGCACCCGACAGCGCGACCGGCCCGTCGAACCACTGGCGGATCTCCTGCACCAGCGCGAAGGGCGAGAGCGTGCCGGCGTGGCCGCCGGCGCCGGCTGCGACCGGAATAAGGCCATCGGCGCCCTTCTCGATCGCCTTGCGCGCGAAGCGGTCGTTGATGATGTCGTGCAGCACCACCCCGCCGTAGGAGTGGATGGCGGCATTGACGTCCTCGCGCGCGCCGAGCGAGGTGATGATGACCGGCACCCGGTACTTCACGCAGAGCTCGAGGTCGGCGAGCAGCCGGTCGTTCGACTTGTGGACGATGAGGTTGACCGCATAGGGCGCGTCGGCCTCGGTGAGCTCGGTCGACAGGCGCTGGAGCCATTCCTCGAACTGGGCGAGCGGCCGGGCGTTGAGGCTGGGGAAGGAGCCGATGATCCCGGCCCTGCACTGGGCGATGACGAGGTCGGGGTTGGAGATGATGAAGAGCGGCGAGCCGATGACGGGAATGCGCAGCCGGGCCTTCAGCCTCGCGGTGATCGGGTGGGTCATGCGGCCAGTCCTTCCATCGCCTTCAGGGGCACCGACGCGTCGGCAAGCCGCTCGGGCGGAATGCGCGCACCCCGCTCGATGAGCCCCCGTCCGCCCATATACTCCTTTGCTGCGTTGATGCAGTCGAGCGCGACGAGCGCGCCAGCCCTCAGATAGGCGAGGGACCAGCTGCCCGAGCCGGGCTCGCCGCGCACCACCCGCGTGTCCGCGCCCGTCGAGAGCCCCACCGTCTGCAGCCGCGCGTCATACTGGTTCGACCAGAACCAGGGCAGCGCCCGATAGGGCGGGGCGGCCTCCCCCTCGAGGATGTGCGCGGCTGCGGCCTTCGCCATGTCGGACGCGTTCTGGACCGACTCGAGCCGGATCTCGGCGCCGCCGGCGAAGGGGTTGGCATGCAGCGCGCAATCCCCGATGGCCTGGATGCCCGGAAGCGAGGTGCGGCAATGGGTGTCGACCCGGACGCCGTTCGGGCAGTCGGCGCCGGCGGCCGCCAGCGGCCCCACCTCGGGCACCAGGCCGATGCCGGCGATGACGAGATCGGCGGCGAGCCGCTCCCCGCCGGCGAGGAGGACGGCGGTGGGCCGGCCCTCGCCCTCGATGGCGGCAACGCCGGCGCCGAGCCGGACATCGACACCATGGCTGCGGTGGAGGGCGAGCGCCCAGTCGGAGACTTCCGGCCCCGCCACCCGGGCAAGAAGCCGCGGCAGCGCCTCGACGACGGTGCCGGCGTGCCCCAGCTTCCTCAGCACCGCGGCAGCCTCGAGGCCGATGTAGCCGCCACCGACGATGACGACCCTCGGCGCATCGGCGAGCGCTGCGCGCAGGGCATCGACATCGGCGCGGGTGCGGATGACATGGGCGAGCTGGCCGCCGGGGCAGGCGAGGCGTCGGGCCTGGCCTCCGGCGGCCCAGATCAGCCGGTCGAAGCCGAACGCCTCGCCCGTGGTGGCGGTGGCCACCCGGTTGCGGACGTCGATGGCGCCAATCCGCACGCCGGTGCGGAGCGTCACCCCCCGGTCCTTCCAGAAGGCGGCCGGGCGCAGCAGCAGCCGCTCGGCCTCGCGCTCGCCGGCGAGATACTCCTTGGAGAGCGGCGGCCGCTCGTAGGGCGGGTCCGGCTCGGCGCCGACGAGCGTGACCGGCCCCGCGTGGCCGCCCTGCCGCAGCGCAAGCGCAGCCGAGGCGCCGGCCTGGCCCGCGCCGACGATGAGAACGGCAGCCCCTCGCCCGCTCATCATCTCACTCGTCGGCGAAGATCTTGACGACCGGCGCCGTGCCCTCGGTGACGGCGGCCCGGTACATGCCCGGTGCGTTCAGGGCGAAGCTCACCTGGCCCAGGGCGTCGACGACGATGACGCCGCCGTCGCCGCCCAGCGCGCCGATGTCGGCGATGACGGCGTCGGCCGCGGCCTGCGCCGTCTGGCCGCCGAAGCGGATGCGGTCGCAGATCTGGCCGGCGGCCCGCGCGCGGATGAAGATCTCGCCCGAGCCCGTGGCGGACACCGCGCAGGCGCCATTCTCGGCAACGGTGCCCGCGCCGATCACGGGCGTGTCGCCGATCCGGCCCGGGGCCTTGCCGGTCAGCCCGCCGGTCGAGGTTGCCGCGGCAAGGTTGCCGGCCCGGTCCCGGGCGACCGCGCCCACGGTGCCGAAGCGCAGGCGGATGTCGAAGGCGGCCGCACCCCCCTTCTGCAGCTCCTCGAGCATCCGCCGCCGCGCGGGCGTGATGAAGTGGCTGTTGGGCACCTGGGCGAGGCCATGGGCACGGGCGAACCCATCGGCCGCCGGCCCGGCCAGGAAGACGTGCGGGCCGGTCTCCATCAGCCTGCGGGCCAGCCGGATCGGGCTTTCCGTCGTCATCACGCCGGTCACGGCGGCGGCGCGGCGCGTGGCGCCGTCCATGATGGCCGCGTCGAGCTCGGCCGTGCCGGCGCTGGTCAGTGCCGCGCCCACGCCGGCGTTGAAGTGGGGCGAGGCCTCGAGCGCCACGACCACCGCCTCGACGGCATCGACCGCCGTGCCCCCGGAGGCGAGGATGGCGCGCCCCTTCTCCAGCGCATCGGCCAGCGCCTCGCGGATCGCCGCTTCCTCGCCCGGGGCGTAGCCGCCGCGTTCGAGGGTGCCCGCGCCGCCGTGGAGCGCAAGCGCCCAGCCCGCGGCAGCTGCCGGTGTTACCATGAGCCAAGCTGCCAGCAGCGCGCCAAGCAACCGTCCCATCGCATCTCCCCTTCGGCCATGATGGTGCGGCTAGAGGCGGGCGCGCCGGCGCGCAACTGCCAGCCCGGCGTTGACCGCCCGCGCGCCCCGCGCTACGGCCCTCGCCTCCCGGCGGGGTAGCTCAGTTGGTGAGAGCGCAGGATTCATAACCCTGAGGTCGCGGGTTCAAATCCCGCCCCCGCTACCAGCAACACATTGGGGAAAAACGAAAAGGTCTGACTCCCAAAGTGGCGAAACCGGCAGAACCTGGGTCCTGGGTAACAGATTGGGTAACGGGTGCCGCCGATGGCTGCGAAGAACGCCTGCGCGGCGCCGCCGGGCTGGCGCGGTCCCAGGTTCCTGATAGCGTGACGAGCGACACGGCCTGAGAGACGGGAACGGCTTGCAACCGCGCTTCACGGGCTTCTGAGCGGCCCCAGGAGGGGGGGGAACGTTCTGGCGCGGCCGGCTGGAAACCGGCGGCCCCCCGTTTGCGTGATGAAAGGGAGTTTTGAGCTTTTTGGAGAGTGTCCGCTAGAGCCGCCAGGCCCGCCAGGCCGTTGGAAAGGCTGGGGTCTTCAGGGTCGCGACCCCGCCAGGGCACCCGCCAGGGCACCCGCCGGAGCCGCCCGGGAGCCGGTTTCGTTCGGCAAATCGGGCCATTTCGGCCCGCGAACGGACGGGATCAGCGCCGCTTTTCCTCGACCAAATCCGCGAGGTCGCGGCCCTCCGCCGTGGGCCGGATCAGCTCGGCATGCCGGCCCGCCTCGGCGTAGCGCTGGCAGGCCCTGTTCGCCGCTTCGTGGCCCGTGGCGTCATTGTCGGCATAGATGCGCAGGAACTCGATGCCGGGCAGGATCGGGAACCGCGCCAGCCCCCCGGCCGACAGCGCTACCCAGACGGGAAGCCATGGTTGCCACAGCAGCGCGGCAAGGCCGGTCTCGATCCCCTCGGCCAAAGCAAGGCCGGTCTCCACCGCCTCGTCAGGCGAGAGCATCACCACGCCCTCGCGCGCCTCGCCCAGCATCATCTTCGGCAGCTTCGCGCCGTCCGGCCCGCGCGCCCGCTCCCCGGCGGGCGTCAGGGGCGTGCGATGCACCCCCTGCGGCCTGCCCGTCACGGCATTGCGGATCAGCCCCAGCATCGCGGGATGCCGCTCGGTTCTGAACGGGCATGCCGGATGATAGCGCAGCGCCGCCTGCGTCTCGGCCGGAAGGCCAAGCCCGCGCCGCCTGAGATAGGCTTCTACGGGCGAGCCTTCGACCGGCTGGGCCTCGCGCCACAGCCGCGCCCAGTCGCCAGAGGGCCGGCGCGGCTCGGGGGCAAGGCGTCGCACCGACCGGGGCCGGGCGGCAGGCGCGCAGCCGCCCGCCTCCAGCCAGCGCGCGGCATCGGCAGGGCCGCAGCCCAGCACCCGCTGCACCAGCGCCAGCATGCCGCCGCCATGCCCGGCCTCGTGGTCGAACCAGACCTCCCGCGCCACATCCACGGAAAGCGAACCCCGCGCGCCGTAGCGCCATTGCGCCCCCCGGCTCAGCGCCCGGTTGGGCTCACCAAGCAGGGCGCGAACCGCAGATTCGCTCTCAAGCATCCGCTGGGTCCTCTGGGGCCGCTAGGCCCGCTAGGGCCGCTAGAGCATTGAAATGGCTCGGCTTTTTCAGCATCCAAGACGCTAGGCAGTCCGCTAGACCCGCTAGGTAACTGAGATCGTTAGGAAAAATGGCGCTGACGGGCGATTGCGCGGCACGTCCCCGGGTCGCATCCGCCAGGCCGGGCCACCGAAGGCGCAAAAAAAGCACGTGTTTCCAATGCTCTAGCGGCCCTAGCGGACTGCCTAGCGGTTTGCGTCCAAGATTCATAAACAAAATCAAGCACCTAGCGGCCCTAGCGGCCCTAGCGGACTTTTTCATGGGAGGTAGCGCGCCCAGGCGTCGGTGAAGTGCGCACGCCGGAACCCCCGCGCGTTGCGGCCGCCCGCCCACAGCTGGGCGGAGCGGATCGCGTAGGGCGCCAGCAGGGCCGCCAGCTTCTGGGCCGTGAGCGGCTTGCCGCGCAGGTCGCCCCATGGGGCCTCGTCGATGCCAGTCAGGGCGGCCAGCAGGTCGGCGGTTGGCATCTCGTGCCGGCCGGCGGAGTCGAAAACCCCCCGGATGTCCGCCAGGAGCCGCACGCCAAGGCTTTGCGGGGCCTCGGCGGCCTTGGCGATGAAGTGCACCGCCGCCGCCCGCGCCCGTTGGGGCCAGTCGCCACCGGCGAGATCGGCCAGGATGACGAGTGGCTCCCAGACGTCGGCGGCCCGGTCCACCACGCCGGGGGGCAACTCCGGCCGCATCGCGGCCGCGCGTTCCTCCAGCGGCTCCGCCCATGCCGCGAGGCGATCCCGGACGGCGTGCAGCGCGCGCTCGTCATCGCGCGGCCGGTAAGGCTGCACCTCCTCATCTCCGCGCCGCCGCCGCATCGGGATCACGATGGCGCGGCTGCGGATCGTGTCCGGCAGGTTGCCAAGCCCGGCCAGCGCCACGGGGGCGAAGCACGGGATCTCCTCGGTCTCGACGCGCTTGCCGACGATCACGCAACGGCCGGCAACCGCGCCCCTCCGATAGCCCGCGTTGAGCGCGGACCGCAGCGCCTCGGTCTCGGGGGTCGCCTTGCCGCCGAAGATCGCATCCGCCTCGTCCATCAACACGGTCGGCGGCCCGTCATCGGCCGCAATCCGCCGCAGGAGGTAGGCCGAGGTTGCGCTGAAGGCGTGCAGCGGCCTTGGCACCAGGCCGGCGAGGATTTCAAGCGCACGGGTCTTGCCAGAGCCCGGCTCGGCCGAGAGAAGCGCCAGCCGTGGCGTCGTCTCGAAGCCCGGCAGCAGGTGGCAATGCGCGGCCCAGAGCGCCGCCGCGACCGCCGCCTCCGGGCTGGGCCACGCCACGAACCGGCAAAGCGCCGCGTGGGCCTCGTCGAGCGGCCGGCCGGAGACGCCAGCGCGGGCCGTCGCGGCGGGCCGGAAGACCTCCACCGCTAACGCGCAGGGGTCGATGTCGAGCGGCGGGGCGGGCACGTTCATCGGCGTCACGCCTCTTCACCCCGAGGCCAGCGGCGCCCATCGATGCGCGACGCAATCCACCCCTCCACCTCGTCGGCCGGCCAGGCGACGGCGCGCCGGCCGATCTTGACGGGCGGCGGGAAGTCGCCGCAGCTCATCGACCGGTAGAGGCCTGCCCGGCTCAGGCCGGTTTGTTCGAGAACCTGTTGAAGCCGAACGAGTTTTCGCATGACCGTCTCCAATCTTCAGGGACGGCCTGAAAAACTATGCACAAAACCGTTCGGTGCAACACATATAAACCTGCCCGCCCGGCTGAGATTAAAATGTGCTGTTGCGGTTTGGGCTAGGAAACTCAGGCTCCTCTTCAAGCCGCTCCAAGGCTTTCGCCAGAACCTGCGCTTCGCGGCTGAACCGGATGCCAGCGTAGCGATTCAGGGTCCGAAAGATGACGAAAAGCGGACCGGTCGTCCTGGCGTTCACATCGAAGTTCTGGTGCCGCAGCTCCCGGGCGAGGGCATTCACGCGCCGGTCCGTCTCTGAGGGAGGGCGCCCGGCGGTCCCGGGCGGTAGCTTCTTCTCTGCGGACAGGGTCATAATCTTAACCTGTTTCAGGGCCCGTCGCAGTTTCAGCACCGGGTCGGAACCATGGGCGAGCGGGACCCAGTAAAGCGCCGTCGCGGCCGGGTCGGACAGGGCTTCCAGCTGCCGCTCGAGGCTCTCGATGGCGTTGCTGAGGCTGCGCAACTGCGCCAAGGCCTCCGATGGGCTCGCATCCGCAACTTCCGCCTCGAAGACCCCGATGCCCCACCATGTCTCTGCGAGATGGAGTATTGGCCCGATTTGCAGCTCCCTGGGGAGCTTGCCATCGGCCTGTAGGCCTTCGAGTTCCCGCGCGAGATCGGCCAGCGGTTCCTCGACCGTCACGCGGGCCTCCGGTGGATTGGCAGCACCTTGGCGCCCGGTCGCCCGTCGAGGATGCGTGAAAGTTCCTCGGCCCAGCGCGCAAGCGCGTGCCGCTTCTCGGATGCGTAGGCGTGGCGTTGATAGGTGCCCACGATCCCGGCGCGGGTGCCGCTCACGTGATTGAGCACCGCTTCGACAACCGTAACCCCGACGCCAAGGGCCTGCATGCGGGTGGCAGCCGTCCGGCGGAGGTCGTGCGGGCGGAAGGGCGCCGGGGTTGCGCCAAGTTCGGCCGCCATGGCTTTCACGAGGCGCGGCCAGGCTTTCGAGAACCCCGACACAGGGCGCGACCTCAAAGGATCATCTCCGGCGCGATGCAGTCGCGTTGCGGGGAAGATGAGCGTGCCCTCCAGCCGCGGCAGGCTGGCGAGGATGTCCATCGCCGGGCCTGAGAGGGGCACAAAATGTGCGCGGCCGTTCTTCGACCGGTCGGCGGGGATGGTCCAGGAATCGCCCTCGATCTCGGCCCAGGAAGCGCCGAACACTTCTCCCCGCCGAGTGGCAGTCAGGAGCTGCAACTGGAACCCCGGGCCCCAGGGCCAGCCGATGACATCGCAGGCGCGCCAGAAGGCGACGAGCTCGGCGTCGTCGAGCACCCGGTCGCGCGGCGGCGCGAGCGGTGGGCGCATCGCATCCCGCGCCGGGTTGCCAGGCATGTCATCCAGCATCGGCAGCGCCCAGCTGAAGAAGGCGGAGAGCACCTGTTGCACGTGTCGGCCTTCGCGCAGTCGTTCCCGGCCGGGTTCGCCATAGGCGACATCCTCGACGAGCCGCGAGACATCGGCGCGGGTGATGGTCTCGACGCGGCGATGGCCGAGCGCCGGGAGGATCCACTTGCGCCCGCGCCGCTCGATCTCGCCAGCCGAGCGGAGGCGGCCGCGAACGGCCCGGATGAGGTAGAGCTCCCACCATTCCGCAAGGGTCCGCGCCTTTGAAGCGCTGCCCGCGCGGCGTTCCGAGGCACGGCGGGCGGCCGGGTCACGGCCAGCCGCAATGTCGGCGAGGGCTGTTCTCGCCCGGTCGCGGGCCCGGGCGAGCGTGAGTGTCGGATACCGGCCGAGGGTCAGGTTCACGGGCTTGCCGGCGATTCGCGTGCGCAGCGTGAAGGTCTTGCTCCCCGAGGGCCCAACGCGGATGCGGAGCCCGGGAACGAGAGCGTCTGGCACTTCGATCCTGCCCGAGGCGGGGGGCTTTGAGGCCAGCAATCTTGGCGTCAGTCAGCATCGCGTCTCCCCCGCCACCCGGCCACCGAGGCCCTCGGCGAGGAGCGCAGGATTCCTGCTGAACCTGTTACCCGGGTAACGTTTTCAGCGAACTACCATGGGACAAACTGGGACGCAACAGGATGCTAACCCATTGAGAAATCGAAATTCGGGGATGTCCTGGGAGGGGGTGAAACCGGATTCATAACCCTGAGGTCGCGGGTTCAAATCCCGCCCCCGCTACCAGGTCCCGGCGCTGCTAGAAGCGGAAAAGCAGGTCAACCCCGAAGGTGCGCGGCGCGTTGATCGTGCCGAACGACCAGAGGCCGAAGGTTGGGACCGGCGCGGAGCTCGCCGCGGTTCTGCCGAAGGTTGTGCCGACATCGAGCACGTGCAGGAAATAGTTGGCATTGGTGAGGTTGCGGGCAAATCCGGACAGCCGGAGGTTGCCGACCTCGACTCCGATCGAACCGTTGAGAAGGCCGAAATCGTCGACGAGCCCCGGGTTTGGGTCGTTGATCGAGGCGGTGTTGGCGACGATCGCGTAGCTGCTCTTGAAGGCATAGTTGCCATTGAACAGCAGGGTCACGCGCTCGCTGAGCGGCTGCTGCCAGTCGATGCTGAACTCCCCTGTGAGCCGCGGCGCGCGGCGCAGCAGGAAGCCGGACTTGTCAATCGGCGCCAGCTGGCCGGCAGAGGGGCCATCGAGCAACGTGCCGAGATCCTCCCAATTCTCGAAGCGGGCATCGAGGAATCCAAGGTTGAAGCCGACGGTGAGCCCGTCGATCGGCATGGCGCGCAGTTCCGCCTCGAAGCCGTTGAGACGAGCGTTTGCGGCGTTCTGGACAACGGTGACCGTGCCCGCGACCGGATCCGGGAACACGACATCTTCCTGCTTGTTCTCATACTTCATGAAGAAGGCAGCGAGATTGGCCTGAAGGCGGTTGTTGAGGATCGTCGTCTTGAGACCAAGCTCCCAGTTCTTCACTGTCTCCGGGTCATAGGGCCCGAAGGAGGAGGGGCTGGAGCCGCGCCCATTGAACCCGCCCGAGCGGAAGCCTTCCGAATAGTTGGCGTAGAGCAGGGTCTCGTCAAGCTTGTACGAGATGCCCACCCGCGGCGTGAAGGCGGACCAGCGCTGGTCCCCGTCGACTCCCGCGACATAGCCCGCCGAGGCGCGCCGGGTCTCGTTGCACTCGCCGTAGGAGATGGAGAAGGCGCTGTCATAGTCGCGGGCGTCGGGAAGACCGGTTCCGGTGCCTCCACAGGCGGACTTCCGATCCTCGAGCAGGCGTCCGCCGACGGAAAGGGTGAAGTTCTGGAACACTTCCCAGTCGGCCTGCGCAAAGCCGGCAATGCTCCGCGCCTGCTGCTGATAGTCGGTCCCGCCGACCTCCCCCCCGAAGAAGAAAGTCTGCTGGTTGTTATTGTAGCTGCTGTCGAAATAATAGAAGCCGCCGACGAGCTGGACCGGACCGATCCGTCCCTGGGGTCGAGACTCAATCACAGCCAGAAGGCTACGGCGGCAGCGAGGCTTACGGCGGATAGGAAGTTTCTGGCGAGCTTGTCGTAGCGGGTGGCGATGCGGCGGAAGTCCTTGAGGCGGCAGAACATGGCCTCGACCCGCCAGCGATCCTTGTATCTGCGTTCGTCATACTGGATCGGGCGCTTGCGGTTGCGCCGACCTGGTATCACCGGGATGGTGCCCTGCTCGCGCAAGGCAGCCCTGATGCGGTTCGCGTCATAGCCGCGGTCAGCGATCACGCGCTTCATGCCGATGGTCTCGCCGATCAGCAGGTCTGCGCCCTTCACGTCAGATGTATTGCCGGGCGTCAGGACGAGGCGGAGTGGTCGCCCGAGGACATCGACAAGGGCGTGGATCTTCGTTGTCCTGCCGCCACGCGAGATGCCAATGGCATTGGCCCGCGCCCCCCTTTTGCGCCACCGGCAGAGCGGTGTGCCTTGATATAGCTGCTATCGATCTGGCCTGTTTCCGCGATCCAGCCTTCCTCTGTCAGCGCCGCCAGGATACGTGTCCAGATGCCCCGGCGGCTCCACCGGTTCCAGCGATTGTAGACCGTCGTCGAAGGGCCGTATTCGGGTGGGCAGTCCGCCCAGCGGCCACCGCACTTGAGCATGTGGATGATGCCCGAGATCACCCGGCGATCATCGACACGCCGCGCTCCGGGCTGGTTCTTCGGCAGGTGCGGCTCGATCGCAACCCATGCTTCATCCGACAACCAGAACAACGAACGCGACATTCCCAACAGCCTCCTGTTTCAGCGGAGTGTCCTTGAATCAATGTGCTCGCAGACTTTCAAGAGGCTGATTGGGTTTTGACCCTGGTATCGCAGTTCCACGCTGAACTGGTCGATCTGTTGTGGACGGATGGTGTTGAAGAGGACCGCCTCGACAGCGTCGAACTCCTGGATGGCCGATTCCTTCGTATCCCGATAATTGAGCAGCGCGATGATGCTGTGGTCATCGGCAGGGTTCCAGGTCAGCTGCCCCGTGATGCTGTGGGTGTCGAGGAAGGCTTCCTGGTCGAGAGTCGTGCGCGGGCTGCGGTGATAGTCGGCGTCGCTTGCCGGCCGGCCGAGCCCGCCGAGCGCTCCGAACAGCTGGTTGGCCGTGGTCAGCGAGGTGACCGGACGGGTCGGCGTGCGGTCGCGGATGTAATCGTAGGTAAGCCACAGCTCGAGCGTGCTGGTGAGATCGACCTCGACCATCGGGGTCACCATGAAGAGGTCGTTGTCGCCCTCGCGCTGGTTGCGCACAGGGTTGAAGAAATAGCCCCCGCCCGTCAGCCCCTGGACCGCGACCTTGGCGCGGATCCGGCCGTTGGCAAAGGCGGGCAGGTCGATGACGCCCTTGATGTCGAGCTGGTCGAAGCTGCCGTAGGTGAGATTGACTCGCCCGCCGAGCTCGCCGGTCGGCTGGTTGCGCCGCACATTGACGAGCCCGCCGATCGTGTTGCGACCGAACAACGTGCCCTGGGGTCCGCGCAGCACCTCCACGGCTTCGGCATCGAAGACGTTGAGGAGCGCGCCGGTGGTCGAGGCGAGATAGACTCCGTCGAGATACACGCCGACCGGAGGGTCGAAGCTCTTCTCGACGTCGTTGAGCTGGATGCCGCGAATCGAGATTGCTGCGGTGCCGTTGCCGAGAATCGGGTCGACAATGAGGTTGGGCGCGATACTGCCAAGATCGAGGAGATCGCGCGAGAAGCGGTTCTCGATCTGGGCCTGGCCGAGCGCCGAGACCGTGACGGGCACGTCCTGGAGCCGCTCGGCCCGGCGCTGGGCGGTCACGATGATGTCGTCGAAGCCGGTCTGCATCGCCGGACGTTCGTCCTGGGCCCAGGCACCTGCCGGAACCAGCGCCGATGCTGCCACCAGCGCGCCACGCGACACCCGCCTCACCACTCCCCGCATCGCTGCCTCCCTCGGTGCTTTGCTGCACACTTCTCGACGACGATTGCATCGAAATCGAAGCAAATCAAGCCAGGCCCGGGTGTGATTGCGCTCGCTCTCCGGCGTCGCGTCGGTCCGCATTGACAGCGGCGGGCCAGCCGACACATATCCATATCGATTGATCCGGGAGGGATCGGCATGGAGGGAGGCAAGCCGCTTCTGGCGGGATTCGCCCTTCTGGCAGCCGTGCTCGGCGTGGCTGGGCTCGGCGCCGGCGGCGCTGCTGCGCCGCCTTCGGAGACGCTGCGTTCGACCGAGGATTTCGCAACAGCCGACGGGTTGATCACCGATCGTGAGAAGCTTCCGGGCGCGACCCTGTGGCAATCGGCCTGTTCAGCCTGCCACATGGGGGCGGTCGCCAAGGCGCCGCACCTCCAGTGGCTCGAGATGATGCCGCCGGCCGCCATCGTCCGCGCGCTCACCAGCGGTGTGATGGCCGAGCAGGGACGCGCGCTTTCGCCGGCACAGCGCCTGGCGCTCGCCGAGTACATCACCCGGCGCCCGCTGAAAGGCGGACTGCCGCCGGAGGCCCATGCGCCGCGCTGCGCGTCTCCCAGCCCCCTCACTAGCTGGACGGCGCCGGTCCCCAAGGTCGGCTGGGGCCATGATGCCCGCCGGTTCGTCGCCGACGGCGGCATTGCTGCCGCTGACCTGCCACGCCTGGAGCTCAGGTGGGCCTATGTCTTTCCCAATGCCACGCGGGCCCGATCGCAGCCGGCGATTGCGGCCGGCACCGTCTTCGTCGGCGGCGAGGATGGCCGTGTCATGGCGCTCGATCTCGCGACTGGCTGCGAGCGCTGGGCGTTCCAGGCCTCGGCCGAAGTGCGCACCGGGATCGTCCTCGGCCAGGGACCCGGCGGTCGTCGCTACGCCTGGTTCGGGGACATTCTGGGCCGCCTCTACGCGCTCGACGCGCGGAGCGGCCGGCTGGTCTGGGCGAAGCGGATGGACGACCACCCGAGCGCGACGCTGACCGCGACACCGCTGCTGCATGGCGACCGCCTCGTCGTGCCGGTCTCCTCGCTCGAAGTCGTGCCCGCCGCCGACCCCGCCTACCCCTGCTGCACTTTCCGTGGCGCGACGGTTGCGCTCGATGCCTGGAGCGGTCGCGAGATCTGGCGTTTCCACCCCATCCCCGAGCCGCCGCAAGCGCGTGGCACGACGCCGGCCGGAACGCCGGTCTTCGGACCTTCGGGCGCTCCGATGTGGGTCAGCCCGACGGTCGATCCGTCCGGCGCCATGCTTTTTCTGGCCAGCGGCCAGAACTATTCGAGCCCGGCAGACGCGAACAGCAACGCCATCTTCGCCGTCGACGCCCTGACCGGAGCACGGCGCTGGCAGCGGCAGACCATCCCCCGCGACGCCTGGAATGTCGCCTGCATGATGGCCGACAATCCCAACTGCCCTCAGGAGCGCGGGCCCGATCTCGATCACAGCGCCTCGATCCTTCCCGTGACGCTTCCGAACGGGCGCACCCTGCTCGTTGCCGGGCACAAGACCGGGCAAGTGTTTGGGCTCGATCCGTCGGACGGCCGGCTGCTCTGGAGGACGAGGGTCGGCCGGGGCAGCATCCAGGGCGGTGTGCACTTCGGCCTCGCGGTCGAGGACACGACTGTCTACGTGCCGATCAACGACATGAACAACACGCGCAACGGCGAGGCGCTCGACCCGTCCACGGCGCGGCCAGGCATGCACGCCCTCGATGCCGAGACGGGCCGGTTGCTTTGGAGCAATGTGATTGAGAACCGGTGCGGCGCTTCCCGTCCCTTCTGCGATCCTGGCGTCTCGGCCGCCGTCACTGCGGTTCCGGGTGCGGTCATCGCCGGCCATCTGGATGGCGTGATCCGCGCCTATGCGCGGGAGGACGGTCGGATCCTGTTCAGCTTCGACACGCGTCGCGAGGTCACGGGGGTCAACGGCATCCGCGGGCGGGGCGGCAGCATGTCCGGGCCCGGCGCGGCCGTCGGCGAGGGCCATGTCGTCATTCCGTCGGGGTATGGCCTCTATTTTCACGAGCCGGGAAACGTGCTTCTCGTGTTCGCGCCGCGCAGCGGATGAGCCATGGCGCCGGGGAGGGGATGAGATGGAGATGAGGCTCGAGGTCAACGGCACCGCACACCGGCTCGACCTGCCCGAGCGGACCCTCCTCGTCCATGCGCTGCGCGATCAGCTGCGGCTGACCGGTACCCACATCGGCTGCGACACCAGCCAGTGCGGTGCCTGCACGGTCCATCTCGACGGCGTGGCGGTGAAGAGCTGCACCATGCTCGCGGTGCAGGCCGAGGGGAGGCGCATCACGACCATCGAAGGCCTCGCGAAGGACGGGGCGCTCCATCCGATGCAGTTGGCCTTTCACATCCACCATGGGCTCCAGTGCGGCTACTGCACGCCGGGGATGATCATGGCCGGGCTCGACATCGTGCGCCGGCACCCGCGGCCGGACCTCGGGACCATCCGTGCCGAGCTCGAAGGCAATCTTTGCCGCTGCACAGGCTACCACAACATCATCCGCGCAATTGCCGCTGGCGCGGAGGCCATGGCCGCAGCTGCGACCGGCGAACGCCCCGGGGAAGGACAGGGTCAATGAACGCGCCGCCTGCTCCGCCGCTCAGGAAGTTCGGCACTGCCGTTCCGCGACTGGAGGACCGCCGCTTCCTGATGGGCGCGGGCAACTATGTCGATGACCAGCTGTTTCCCGGCCAGACTTGGGCTGCCTTCGTCCGCTCGCCCCACGGCCATGCCGCGATCCGCTCCATCGACACCCGGGCTGCCCGCGCCGCGCCCGGCGTGATCGCGGTGCTGACCGGCGCCGACTTCGCGTCGCTTCCGCCCATGCCGTGCGGCTGGATGATCCATTCCCGCGACGGCGAGCCGATGCGGGTGGGCGAGCGGCGCGTGGTGGCGACCCAGCGGGTCCGCTACGTCGGCGAGCCGGTGGCAGTGGTGATTGCCGAAAGCCGCGATGCCGCCCGCGACGCCGCAGACCTCGTCGAGGTGGACTGGGACGAGCTTCCCGCCGTTGCCGATGTCGCGGCGGCAGCCGCCGACGGCGCGCCCGAACTTCATGCCAATGCGCCGGGAAACCTCGCGTTTGACTGGGAGCTGGGAGATTCGGCGGCGGTCGAGGCGGCGATGGCGCGGTCGGCGCATTGTGTCACGCTCACGCTGCGCAACAACCGGCTCGTTCCCAACGCCATCGAGCCGCGCGCGATCAATGCCCGCTGGGATCCGGTCGAGGAGAAACTCGACATCCGCATGACCCACCAGAATCCCATCGGGATGCGGATGTTCTATGCTGCGGTCTATGGCCTTGCCGCCGAACATAGGCTGCGGATCGTCTCGCCCGATGTCGGCGGCGGCTTCGGCTCCAAGGCGCACAACTATCCCGAGGAAGTGGCCGTTGCCTTTGCCGCGAAGCTGGTGGGCCGTCCGGTCAAGTGGACAGCGGAGCGAACCGAGGCCTTTCTCACCGACGCGCACGGCCGCGACCATCTCTCGACGGCGACACTGGCGCTCGACCCCGATGGCCGGTTCCTCGCGCTTCGCGTCGATACGCTGGCGGCCATGGGCGCCTATCTCTCCAGCACTGGCTCGCTCATTCCGACCTACATGTATGCGACCATGCTGTCGGGTCAGTATGCCATCCCCGCCATTCACTGCCGGACCCGCGCGATCTACACCAACACCGCGCCCGTCGATGCCTATCGCGGCGCCGGCCGGCCCGAGGCGGCCTATCTGGTCGAGCGGATGGTCGGGCTTGCCGCCCGGCGGCTCGCGATCGACGAGGCCGAGATCCGCCGCCGCAACCTCATCCGCCACTTTCCGTACCGGACGCCGGTCGAATGGGTCTATGACAGCGGCAACTACGAGGCCGGGCTTGACCAGGCCTTGGCGCTTGCCGACTGGGCCGGCTTTCCGGCGCGCAAGGCCGAGGCCGCAGCGCGTGGCCGGCTCCGGGGCATCGGCATGTCCGCCTATGTCGAGGCCTGCGGGATCGGGCCATCGGCCATTCTCGCGAGGCTGGGGGCGGGCGCTGGCATGTGGGACTCGGCGGAAGTCCGCGTCCATCCGGCCGGGACCGTTGAAGTGCTTTCGGGGGCCCACTCCCATGGTCAGGGTCATGCCACCGCCATCGCCCAGCTGGTCGCCGACCGGTTCGGGATACCGATGGAGCAGGTCTCGGTCATCCAGGGCGACACCGACCGGATCCAGGCTGGGACCGGCACCTACGGCTCGCGCGCTTCGGTGGGCATGAGCGCGACGGCGCGCGCCTGCGACCGCATCATCGAGAAGGCGAAGCGGATCGCCGGCCACCTGCTTGCGGTGCCGGCGGAGACGGTCGATTTCGCCGACGGCCTCTTCGCCAGCGCCGCCACAAACGCCACCCTCAGCTTCGGCGAGCTCGCCTTCGCCGCCCATGCCGCGAGCGGGTTCCCGACCGACGAGATCGAGCCGGGCCTCGTGGCCCAGAGCTTCTTCGACCCGCCCAACTTCACCTTCCCGAGCGGTGTTCACGTCGCCGAGATCGAGATCGATCCCGAGACCGGGCAGACCGAGGTCGTCGGCTTTGCGGCGGCTGACGATTTCGGTGTGCTGGCCAATCCGATGATCGTCGAGGGGCAGGTCATGGGCGGCGTGGCCCAGGGGCTCGGCCAGGCGCTGCTGGAGACTTGCGTCTACGATCCGGAGACGGCCCAGCTCATGACGGCGAGCTTCATGGACTATGCCATGCCCCGGGCCGACAGTTTCCCCGAGCTTCGGCTCGGCTTCGGCTGCACGCCTTCGCCCTCCAATCCGCTCGGGATGAAGGGCTGCGGCGAGGCCGGCGCGATCGGCGCGCCAGCGGCCGTCATCAACGCCGTCTGCCACGCGCTTGACATTGACCACATCGACATGCCGGCGACGGCCGAGCGGGTGTGGGAGATCCTCGAGGCCCGCCGGCGGGAGCAGGGCTGATGCACGCCTTCGCCTATTGCCGACCGGCTGCGCTCGCCGACGCGCTGCGGGAACTCGCCGCGGATGCTGAGGCGCGGCCGCTGGCAGGCGGCCAGACCCTTTTGCCCGTGATGCGGGCGCGGCTGGCAGCCCCTTCGCGGCTGGTCGATCTCGCGCGCGTGCGCGAGCTGACCGGCATTGCCGCGGCGCCCGGGGGTCTGCGGCTCGGGGCGATGGAAACCCACGCAGCGATCGCCGAACACCCGGCCGTGAAGCGGCTCGCTCCCGCGCTGGCACGGCTTGCCGGCGGAATCGGCGACCCGCAGGTGCGCAACCGTGGCACGATCGGTGGCAGCCTCGCCAACAATGATCCCGCCGCCTGCTACCCGGCCGCCTTGCTCGCGCTGGGAGCCGCAATCGAGACCGACCGGCGAACGCTCGCCGCCGAAGACTTCTTCACCGGCCTGTTCGCCACCGCGCTCGCTCCCGGCGAGCTGGTCGTGGCCGTGCAGGTGCCCGCGGCCCCGGCCGCAGCCTATGTGAAGTTCCCCCAGCCGGCTTCGCGCTTCGCCCTCGTCGGCGCCTTCGTCCTCCGGACCGAGGCCGGCTATCGAGTCGCCATCACTGGCGGCGGCATGGGCGTGTTCCGCTGGACCGAGGCGGAGGCCGCGCTCGACTCCGGTGCGACGGGCGCCGATCTTGCCGGGGTTCCGCTTGACCCGGAGCTGTTCACGGGCGATCTTCACGCCTCGGCACGCTATCGGCGGGCGCTAGCGCGGGTGGCGGTGGCGCGGGCTCTTGCCGATCCCGCCTTCGCGGCCTGACGCCTCGGGCTGCCGGAGCCATTGCTGCCAGCGCCCGGTCCATCCGCCGGAGTGCCGCGCGCACGGTCTCGACCTCTTCGCTGCCAATGGCCTCGAGCAGCGCATCGGTCACCGAGCGGCTGAGCGCGTTGGCCGCGCGCGCCACCTCCCGGCCGCGCGGCGTCAGCGCCGAGAGGATGATCCGGCTGTCCTCGGGCGCCGTGCTGCGGGCGAGATAGCCCAGCGCTTCCAGCCGCTTCACCTGGTGGGAGATGGTCGACTGCGGCAGCGCCATGGTGCGGACGATCTCGCCGAGCGACATCGGTCCGCGCTCGAGGATCGCGACCAGCATGCGCGATGTGACGAGATCGATCTCGAGCTCGTCGAAGCGCGGATTGCACACTCGCTGGAGCTGGGCGTTGATGCGGTGAACGAGGAACGAGATCCGGTCCTCGAGCGGTGGCAGGCGGGGGCGGGCGCGGGTGGTCATCGCTGGACGTGGAGGTCGATCGAGGGCGCTGCAGGGGCGCGGCCAGCCGAACGGCGCGGCGGATGAGGGCCCGCTTCTTCGCCGTGGTCCGGATAAGGGCCGAGCAATGGCAGCAGAATCGCGCCGGCGAGGAAGAGGACGGCCGATGCGAGAAAGGCGCTCTCGACGCCGGCCGCCGCCACCAGTCGGGCAAACAGGCTGGGTGCAAGGGCGCTTCCCGTTGCCAGCGCGCCGTAGAGAAGGCCATAAATCCGCCCACAGTGTGCGAGGCCGAAGTGGCGCGCGGTGAGGAAGGCCATGAGGTCGAGCTCGGCGCCGGCAGCAAGGCCGAGCCCGGCCGCAGCCGGGAACAGGCGCTCCGGCTCGGATGCGGATCCGAGCTGCCAGGCCGCGACCGCAGCGGCGGCGAGCAGGGCGGCGCCCACCCCCGGCGCCCACAGACGGTCGAGGAGCGCACCGGCGAGGATCCGGCCTGGCCGCATGGCGGCGCCGACGATCGAGGCAAGTGCTGCCGCCGTCCCGGCGCCAATGCCGCGGTCCGCCATTGCGGGGACCAGGTTCACCAGCGTTCCGGACAGCGCGACATAGGTGGCCAGGATCGAGGAGCCGACCAGCCAGAAGCGGCCGTCCCGCACCGCCTCGCCGAGGGTCAGTCCCCCGTACGCAACGGCCGTGCCGGCCAGCCCGCCGGCTGCCGCGGGTGCGCGGTCGGACGGGTGCAGCCAGGCCGCAACGACGGGAAAGGCGGCGACGAGCGGCAGCAGCGCCAGCGCGCCGAGGGTGCCGCGCCAGCCCAGCTTCGGCTCCAGCGCGGCGACAAGCTGGGGCAGGAGGATGGCGGCGGCCGCAGTGCCGGCCAAGGCCAGCCCGAGCGCCAGCCCGCGCGCCTCGGCGAAGGCGCCGGCAATGACACGCGACCAGAGGACCGGACTGGTGCCCGCCCCGAGAATGGCAGTCAGCGCGAACCCCGCCCAGAAAGCGGGGAGCGAGCCGGCCGCAGCCGCGACGCCGAGGCCTGCGGCCACCCCGATGGTGGCGGGAATCGCGATCCGGCGCGGGCCGAACCGGTCGAGACCCCAGCCCACGGCGGGTGCCATCAGCGCGCCAAGACCGGAACTGAAGGCGATGGCGACGAGGATGTCCGCCCGTGCCCAGCCGGTGTCGGCGGCGATCGCCGGCGCGAGAGGCCCGAGCGCGTAGAAGGGCAGCGCGATGGCCGAGAACCCCACTCCGGCCGCCGCCGCGAGGATCAGCCGCCAGCCGGCAGCAAGCTCGGCGCGGGTGCCCGGCTTCGCCACGCGCTCAGGCTTCCTCGACCAGCCGGCGCCCGTCCCATCGGGCGGCCATCCCGGCCACCCGCGCGTAGAGCTGGTGAAGGCTCGGATTGGCGCGGTAGATCTCGACCATGTGGCCAAGCGCTGCCCGGGTGTCGACATAGGCAGCGCCGCGCCCTTCTGCCGTCGTCAGCTCGGTCACCACGGGAAAGCCGGCTCCGACATAGTGGGCAACCATCGCCTCATGGTCTTCAGGGACGATCGCGACATGGTGCAGGCCCTCGACTCCGGCCGGAAAGGCGTCCCGAAAGGCGGAGGGTGCGTCATCGTGCTGGGTGACGAGTTCGAGCTGGACCTGGCCCCACTGGGCATGGGCGACGCTGATCGCGAGCGCGGCCGGCGCGCCCCGGTAGCACACTTCGCCGAGCGCAATCCGCCGCCGGACCAGGAACGGGCCGAGACCGAACCGCTGGTGGAACCGGGCCACTGCGCGATCGAGGTCGGCGACATGGTAGGCAAGCTGCACCACCCGCTGCCGCCCGGGCGTGCTTGTCGGCAGGGACGGCGCCATTTCCATCGGTTTCGATGCTTGAGAAGCTGGCTCCGGCCTGTCAAGACGGAGGGGTCGGAAGGCGGATCCGGGGAGGGTCATGGCGCTCGCGGACGCAGGCGTGATCGACTGCCACGCCCATGTGGTGCTGGAGGCGAGCTTCGGCACGGCCGGCGCCTTCGGCCCCGAGCTCGCCGTCTCTTCGGATGGGCAGCCGCTGTTCCGTGTCGGGGCGTATCGGCTGCACGGTGTGCGCTACCGCGGCAGCCCCTTCATGGACGTGGGCCTGAGGCTTGCGGCAATGGACCGGGCGGGCATCGACTGGCAGCTGCTCTCGCCCAATCCCCTCACCTATCTCCACTGGATTCCGTCCGCCGAGGCGATCGCCTTCTGCCGGAGCCACAATGCAGCGCTTGCCGATCTCGTGCAGCCGCACGCCGACCGGCTGGGGGCGCTCGCTGCGCTCCCCATGCAGGACGTGCCGGCGGCGATCGACCTTCTCCACGAAGCCGTCACCGGGCTCGGAATGTTCGGAGCCGCCATCGGCACCGGCTTTCCGCTGGGGCTCGATTCGCCGGCGCTCGACCCTTTCTACGAGGCGCTGACCGCGCTCGACGTGCCGCTCTTCCTGCACCCGGGGCCGGAGGGCATCGATGGCCCGCCCGGCAACCCGATGCTGGCCCGTTACGAGCTCGACATCCTCGCCGGCTTCATGGCGCAGGAAACGCTCGCGGTGGCCACGCTTGCCTTTGGCGGCGTGCTTCACCGACACCCAGCTCTCGACATCTGGGTAAGCCACGGCGGGGGCGCGACCGGCTTCCTCTGGGGCCGGCTCACGCAGGCGGCGCGCAAGCGCCCCTGGGTGCCCGAGGCCCTCCGCGCCGAGGGTGCGCTCGAGGAGACGCTGTCCCGGCTGTGGTACGACACCCATCTGCACGACGAAGCGGCGCTGGCCCTGCTGGCCGCGCGGGTCGGGACCGGGCGGCTCGTCGTCGGAACCAACTTCGCCGGCTGGGACGCGCCCGCCGCGTGGGCGCCACCAGCCATTGCGGCGCCCTTCGCCGACAATGCCCGGCGCCTGCTGCGCGCCGGGACGCGGGGATCAGGGCCGCATGCGCAGGGTGCTGCAGACATCAGGCCCGGGTGACGCCGAGTCCGAGGCCGCCATCGACATCGAGGACAGCACCGGTCACCCACGGGGCAGTGAGGAGATAAGTCATCGCTGCTGCCACATCCTCGCCGGTTCCGCGCCGGTCGATCGCCTGCATCGGCAGCATCGCCAGCTGCCGGGCCCTTGCCTCGTCGACGGTCATCAGGCCGGCGCGGACGTTGATCTCGGTCGCGACTCCGCCGGGCACCACGCAGTTGACGCGGATTCCGCGCCCGCCCAGCTCGGCGGCCAGCACCTTCGTCAGCGTCTGCACTGCGGCCTTGGTCGCGGCATAGGGGGAGGCGCCGGGAAAGGCCCGGCGGGTGTGGCTGGAGCCGACGAAGAGGACGCTGCCTCGGGTCGCCGCCAGATGGGGCACGGCAAGCCCGGTCAGCAACATTGCGCCCACGACATTGGCGTGGAACAGGGCGAGGACGGCGGCCTCGTCGAGTGTCTCGATGGGCCCGCGGAGCATGTTCCCGGCAATGTTGACAAGGCCGTCGAGCCGCCCGGCGTGTGCGAGCGCCGCCTTGATCATCGCGTCCCGATCGGCAGCCACCGTCACGTCGCCCGCGACGAAGGCCGCGCCGATTTCCCGGGCGACTGCCTCGACCCGGGCTTGTCGACGGCCCGTGATGGTGACGCGTGCGCCGCGGGCTGCGAAATGGCGCGCGGCGGCTTCGCCCAGACCCGAGCCACCGCCGGTCACCAGCACACCGAGGCCTGCGAGCCCGGTCATGCGGCACACCAGCGAAGCAGGCCGAGAAGCAGCGCGGCGTGGCTCGGTGCAGCGAGTGACGCAGCGTCATGGCCAAGCGCATCGACGGCAACGCGCCCTGCACCAACCCTGCGCCTCCAGACCACCGGCTGGGCCGGCGGGTCACCCCCCGCCCCGGCATGGGCGAGGATCTCGCAGTCGATGCCCGGATCGAGCCCATGATAGCATTCGTCGACCAGCGCAAACGGGGCCGCCGAGCCCGACAGCGCTGCTCCAGCAGCGGTGGGCGCAACGGTCACCTCCCCCAGGGGCGGGTGGTGCGAGCGGCCCCATGTCCAGCCACCGCCAAGCAGCTCCTTCCACCTGGGCTCGCGGTCCCAGCAGATCGTCGCGGTGTGAATGGCGAGCAGGCCCCCGCCGAGCGCGACGTGGCGCGCCATCGCGTTCATGGCGCCTGGCGGCAGATCTCGCGCATGGGCGACGCGGTGCGGGGCATATTTCGGATGCTGCGACATCGACCACCACAGGGCGTTGACGACAAGGAGGTCCTGCGATCGGAGCTGGGCGAGAGCAGGCTCCACCTCGCCATACAGGATGCTCGCGAGGCCGGCGCGGTCCGCCAGGTTGGAAAGCGCTGCCCCGGTCTCCGCGAAGGGGTGCGCATAGCCCCCGGCCAGGATGATCGCCTTCACGCCCGGGGGAGGTTGGCGAGCACCGCGTGACGGACGCCGCCGTCCACCACCAGATCCTCGCCGTTCACATAGGCCGCGGCGGGCGAGTCGAGCCAGGCGACCGCCTCGGCGATGTCTTCGGGGGTGCCGAGCCGCCGCATCGGCACGCCTCCTTCGCGCACCGCGCGCACCCGCGGGTCGGCATAGATGGGCGCGGACATGCCGCCGTCGATGAAGCCCGGCGCCACGCTGTTGAAGCGCAAGCCATGACCGCCATACTCGAGCGCATACTGGCGCATCAGCATGAGGAGTGCCGCCTTGGTAGCCGGATAGGCACCTGCACCGGGTCCCGGCGAATAGGCGTTGATCGAGGTGATCGCCACCACATGGCCGCTGCCGCGCGGCAGCATCCGGGAGACGGCCGCGCGCGTCACCCACTGGGCACCCAGGAGGTTGACGGCGACGACTGCGGCGAAATCGGCGGGAGGCTGCTCGGCCAGCAGGCCGAAGCGGACGATCCCTGCATTGGCGACCACCAGATCGGGAACCGGGTCGAGCCGGTCGAACAGGGCCTCGACCGCGGCCTGGTCGGTCACGTCAATGGCATGCCCGACGAGCCCGGAGTGCAGGCTGCGGGCTGCGGCGAGCCCCGCCGGGTCGCGGTCGAGGAGAAGCACGCGGTAGTCGCCCCGACCCAGCCGGCTGGCGATGGCGAGCCCGATGCCGGCCGCGCCACCCGTCACGAGCGCCGTGCGGCGGGGCATCATTGCGCCTTCACGAGTCGCACCGGGTAGCGGCCCCAGTTGGGCCGGCTGGTGCGCGGATCCGCCGTAGGCGGATCGTCGGGATCGGGCGCTGCCCCGAGGGCGAACAGACGCGCGACCAGCATCGGCACGATCCCGAGGTTGACGGAGTTCGCGGGAATGCCCGGGCGGGCCAGCGTGCCGCCGTCGAGCTCACGACCCAGACAGCTGTGGACACCGACTCCGAAGCTGAGCCCGGACGGGAGCACGCCTTCGGGCAGGGCACGATCGGGGATGAAGCGATCGGCTTCGTCGCCGAAGACGGTGCGGTCGCGGTTGGCGGCGTGGAGGTCGAGCACGAGGCGGGCGCCGGACGGAAGCGTTGCAAGACCGGGAAGCGAAAGCGGGGCAACGAGGGTGCGCCAAGCTTCGGGACTCGCCGGGTGCAGCCGGAGACTTTCATGCACCGCCCTCTGCACGAACAGCGGCTCGGCGAGCCGCTCCTGTCGGTCGGCCGCGTCTCCGGCCCAGTGCCACAGCTCGTGAAAGGCGTGGACGGTCGCGTTCGCGGTCGAGTGGGCGCCTGCCTGCATGTAGAAGGCCATCTCTCGGGCGAGGGTTGCCGGGTCGAGCGGGAGCTCGCTCTCGGCTGCAACGATCACCGAGAGCACGTCGCGCGGCAGCGCCTCGGCGCCTCGGGCGTGGAGGATGGCTTTCCGACGGTCACGGGAAGGCGCGAGGAAGCGCGTCTCGAAGGCCGCGAGGGCAGATCGTACACGCGCGACGATGGCATCGCGATCGCCAGTGGCATGGACAAGCGTCGCGCCCTCGCTGAACAGCTTGACGATGGCAAGCAGGGCCCCGGTTTCTTCGTCGTTGTTCTCGGGCCGGTCGATCCCAGCGAAATCGGCGGTGAGGTTGACGGTCGCGCGGTAACCGAGGTCGACAAGATCGCCGCCGCCCGCTGCCAGGAAGGGGGTCAGTGTCGTCTCGAGCGTGGCCGGATAGACCTCCCGTGCATAGTGGCGCAGGAAGTCGCGGCGGAACACGCGGACCTCGACCGCCCGGCGCGCGGCATGCTCCGCGCCGTGGAGGGTGAGGAGCGTGCCTTCCATCACGACGGCGCCCTCGTCGTAGAGCGCCTGCCTCGCCTCCGGGGCGCGCAGCACGGCTTCGCAGGCGCGATAGCCCTCGAGGCGGACCACAGCCGTCAGAGCAGCGCCTCCGCTGGCCGGAACAGCACCGGGTAGCGCGCAAACGTGATGCGGGTGACCCGGTCGTCGCGCACCGGAGGATCCTCGGGATCGGGGCGAAGGCCCGCGCGCAGCAGCGCCACAACGATGAGCGGCACCACGCCGAACTGGTGGGTGGCCGGGTCGCTGCCCGGCCGTGGCTCGACTCCGATCGCGAGGTTCCGGCCGAGGCAGGCGTGCATACCGTGCCCCATCGAAAGACCATAGGGAAGAACACCCTGTGCCAGCTTCCGGTCGGGGTCGAAACGGTCCGGCGAGGCTCCGAACAGCGCGGGGTCACGGTTGGCGGCCGCCAGGTCGATTTCCACGTCCTCGCCCGCCGCCAACCGAATGCCGTCGGCGAGGGTCACGACGGCGAGCGCGCGCCGCCGCGCGACCGGGCTCGAGGGGTGCAGGCGCACACTCTCGAAGACGCAGCGCTGGACGAGGAAGGGATCGGACCTGAGCCGCTCGGCACGCCGCGGGTCTCCGTCCACCCAGGCGAGGATCTCGTTGATCGCGTGGGCGAGCGAGTGGATCGTGGTGTGGGCGCCGGCGAGCATGTAGAAGATCCCCTCTTGGACGAACTGGGCCTCGGTCATTCCGAGGTCGGTTGCGCCCTCGACCAAGGCCATCAGCACGTCGGCGGGAAGCGTGGCGCGGTCGCGCCTGCCTGCCGCGACGTCGGCGAGCAGCGCCCGGCGCCGCGCCAGCGACGGCTGGAGAAAGCGGGCGTCGAACGCGCTCATAGCGGTCGCGATTCGGGCCTGCTTGGCCGCGACGTCCTCGGGACGCGACTGGCCAAGCGCTGGCGCCAGGCTGAATTCCCTGAGGAGACGCAGAAGTTCGCCGGTTTCCGAGGCGCTTCGCTCCGGCCGATCGATCCCGGCGAAGTCGACGGTCAGGTTCAGCATGATCCGGTAACCGAGATCGACGAGATCGCCCCGGCCGACAGCGAGGAAGGGAGCGATGGTCTCGGCAAGCGTCCGCGGCAGAACCTCCTTTTCGTAGCGGAGGAAGATGTCCTTGCGGAAGACCCGCGATTCGACCGTCCGCCGGGCCTTGTGCCGCTCGCCATGAAGGTTGACGAGCACATCCGACATCAGGATCGCGGCTGCATCGTAAAGCGATTGGCGAAGTTCTGGCTGGCGCAGGGCGTGGATGCAGCCGGCGTGGGTTGCGACCCGGTGCATGGCTCACCGCTCCGGCGGGCGGCGCACTGCAGCGCGGGTCGCAGCGAAGGTCGAGTAGGTCGCCACGCGCCACGAGGGCAGCGGACCGCGCTCGGGCAGCGGTGTTTCGAGGTCGACCGGCCGGCCGCCTTTCCAGACCCCGCGCAGCGCCTCGGGCCGACCGAGAAGTGTCACGTCCTCGGTGGGGTCGCCGTCGACGAGCAGGATGTCTGCGAGCCGACCGGCCTCCAGCGTTCCAACTTCGCCCTCGAGGCGGACGGCGCGGGCGCCCTCGCGGGTGGCCGCGATCAACGCCTGGGCCGGGGAGAGGCCGATGTCATCGACCATCACCTTGAGCTCGCGCCAGTGCCACTCGCCATAGGGCGTGATCGAAAAGCCGCTTTCGGTGCCGCACAGCAACGGCACGCCAGCGTCGAACGCGCGCTTCAGGGCGACGCTCGAGGCGGCGATCTCCTCCCGGAACATCGTCTGGAGGGCCGGGCTCGCACCGACCCGGTCGCCGTGGTCGGCGAGCACCGCCTGGAAGGTCAGGGTCGGCACCAGCGGCACCCCGGCCGCGACCACCGCCTCGAGCGCGTCCTCGTCCATGTGGGTGGCGTGGAGGATCATGTCGAACCCGGCGCGTGCGGCATCGCGCGTGCTCGAGGCGTTGCGGCAGTGGCCGACCACCGGGATCCCCAGATCGTGCGCGGTCATGACGACCGTCCTCAGTTCCTCGAGGTTCCAGACCTGGATCTCGCCCTCGTGCCGCTGGCGTGGGATGATCCCGGTGACGTGCACCTTGATCCAGTCCACTCCTCGCTTGGCCTGGCGGCGCACCTCGGTCACGATCTCGTCCATCGTGCGGGTGACGCGGAGATAGCCGATCGCGCCTTCGTCCGGGACCAGCAGCCCGGCGGTGCCGCCGACCGAAGTGAAAAGCGCGTTGCCGCCGCAGGCCAGCCGCGGTCCCTCGACGAGACCGGCCTCGATCGCGTCGCGCACGTCGAGCGAGACTTCGAAGATGGTGTCGGCGTCGAAGCAGCTTGTCACTCCGGCACGCAACAGCTTGCGCACGTTGTGCGCCGCAACGATCGCGGCCAGCCCCTCGCGGCGGTGGAAAAACAGCTCGTCGTTCGAGTGGGGCTCGTCGAAGCTGATGTGGCAGTGGGCGTCGATGAGGCCGGGCATGACCGTGCCGCCGCGCGCATCGATCCGGATCGCGTCATTGGCCGCGGCAAAGGCTTCGGCTTCGGCACCGATCGCGCGGATTCGCTCATCGAAGGCGATCGCGGCAGGCACCCGCGTGCCCGACACGGCATCGAAGAGATGGCCGCCAGTCACGAGGAACGCCCGCGAGCCCATCGCTGTCTCACCTCCCGAATTACATCGAAATTGATGCATCCATGCGCAGTCGTCAAGCCGTCTCGCCCTTGTGGCCCTGGCTAGGGCACGGGCGCGGCCACCCACGCCGCGACGTCGGCGGCAACCGCATTGGCGGCGGCATTGAGCGCCCGGCTCACCTCGGCCGGCGCGATCGCCTGGACCGCGACCTCGCGTTCGAAGCGCCGCTGGCGCAGCCCGCCCGGACCCGCCAGGGTGGCGTCATAGCGCACCCGCACGAGGGGGGCTCTGCGCGCGTCGACATGGAAGGCGGCAAGCTCGCCGCCGAGCACCCGCCCGGCGGCCTTGCCGGTCAGCCGGCGATCGACCACGGGGACACCCGCGCCCACCAGGGTCTCGCCGACGAGGCGCATGAAGAGCCGGGCCGGCGGTTCCGCCCACTGCGCGGCCTTCAGATACTGCATTTCGGTCATCGACACCTGCACCGGGATCCGCAGGGTCTGCAGGCTGGCCGGCGCCGTCGCCGCGAGCAGCGTGACGGCGCTCGCGTGGTCGACGGCGGAAAGACCGGCGGGGCTCGCCTGCGGGCCGGTCGAAGACAGGGTGAGGAGCGCGGCGGGCGGCGGCGCCGGAGCGCCCACCTGGACGATCGGACCGCAGGACGCGACCAGCAGGGCGAGCGGCAGGGCAAGCGGCAGGTCGGAAGGGAGGGTGGCGTGCATCAGGGCTTGGCGGGCTCGTAGTCCGGCAGCGGGCGGCCGGCAATGACGCTCTGCGGGTCGGTCGCGGCGCGGTCGGCAAGGGCGTCGAGGCTGGTGGCCGCGCTGCGCAGTTCGGCGAGCAGCCGGTTGAGCTCGGGAACCGTGTCGGACGCAAGCGTGGCGACCCCTGGCTCGGCGCTCGCCAGCACCCGGTCGAGCCGCGTGGCCGCCGCGCTGGTCGCGGCTGCCGCCGCCCGGAGCTCGGCGAGCGCGGCCTTGCCATCCTCCGCGACCAGCCTGCCGGCATCGTCGGAGAGCGCGGCCACCCGGTCGGCGGCGACCGCCGCGGAGCGGAGCGTCTTCTGCGCCTCATCCAGCGTGGCACCGAGCTTCGGCGCCTCCCTGGCGACCTCGGTGCTGGCCGTGTCGAGATTGTCGAGCAGGCGGGCGAAATTCTCGCGGTTCTCGTCGGAGAGCACCTCGTTCAGGCGGGCAACGAGGATCGAGGCCCGCTCCACCACTTCGGGCGCCGTCTCGAGGATCTGGCCGAAGCCCGAGGTCCTGGTCGGGATGACGGGCACGCCGAAGGGCCCGGGCTCGGAAATGGGCGGTGCGCCCCGCATGGCCCCCTGGAGCTGGATGACCGACACACCGGTGAAGCCCGAGGCCTGGAGCACCGCCGTCGTCCCCTCGAGCACGGGCACATCCTGTCCCACCGAGATCCGCACCCGGATGAACTCGGGGGATTCGGGCATGAGGGCGATGCGCTCGACCTGGCCGACCGGCACGCCCGAGAAGGAGACGGTGGAGCCGACCGAAAGGCCCGCGACCGACTGGTTGAAGAAGAGGTCATATTCGCGCCGGCCGCCGGTCGAATAGTTGGACAGCCACAGGATGAAGCCGAACAGCGCGACGACGAGCGCCAGCGTGACGGCGCCCACCACGATCGTCGAGCGCCTGGTCTCCACCTCAGGCTCCCCCTGCCTGCGCCGGCGCGGCGCTTCCCCCGGCTGCGGCCGGCACGGCCCGTTCGCCCGCCGCGATCCGCGCGGCCTGCGCCCCTGCCGCGGCCCGGCCGCGCGGGCCGAGGAAATAGTCGCGGACCCAGGGGTGGTCCAGCCTGGTCAGCTCGGCGACCGATCCCACCGCGAGCACGCGCTTCTCGGCAATCACCGCGACCCGGTCGCAGATGGTCATCAGCGTGTCGAGATCGTGGGTGATGAGGAACAGCGTCAGCCCCATCGTGTTCCGCAGCGTCAGGACGAGCTGGTCGAAGGCGGCCGCGCCGACGGGGTCGAGGCCGGCGGTCGGCTCGTCGAGGAACAGGAGGGCGGGGTCCATCGCCAGCGCCCGGGCGAGCGCGGCGCGCTTGCGCATCCCGCCGGACAGTTCGGCGGGATATTTGGCGCCGGCCTCGCCGGGAAGGCCGACCATCGCGATCTTGTAGGCCGCGATCTCGTCCATCAGCGGCTCTGGCAGCGCCAGATGCTCGCGCAGCGGCACCTGGACATTCTCGGCGACCGTCAGGCCCGAGAAGAGCGCGCCGGCCTGGAACAGCACGCCCCAGCGCCGCGACAGCGCAAGGAGATCGCATTCGGGCGAGGTCACCTCCTCCCCGAACACCCGGATGGTTCCCGCCGCGGGGTGCTGGAGGCCGATGATCGAGCGCAGCAGCACCGACTTGCCCGAGCCCGAGCCGCCGACGACGCCGAGGATCTCGCCGGGCAGCACGTCGAGATCGAGGCCCTCGTGGACGACCTGCGTGCCGAAGCGGTTGACGAGCCCGCGCACGCTGATGACTGGCGCCTCGCCCATTCAGACGAATCCGATCGCCGTGAAGAAGACCGCGAAGAAGGCGTCGAGCACGATGACGAGGAAGATCGACTGGACGACGGCGATGGTGGTGCGGGCGCCGACCGATTCCGCCGTGCCGGCGACCTGCATGCCCTGGAAGCAGCCGGTGAGCGCGATGACCGCGCCGAAGAAGGGCGCCTTGGCCATGCCGATCCAGAAGTCGGACATGGGCACGACTTCGCGGATGCGCTGGACATAGGTGGCCGGCGGAATGTCGAGCGAGGTCCAGCACAGCAGGCCGCCGCCGATGACGGCCAGGATCGAGGCATAGAAGCCGAGCAGCGGCAGGATGACGGTGAGCGCGATGACCCGGGGCACCACCAGCACCTCGACCGGGTCGAGGCCGATGGTGCGCATCGCGTCGATCTCCTCGTTGAGCTTCATCGTCCCGATCTGCGCGGCGAAGGCCGAGGCCGAGCGGCCGGCGACCATGATGGCGGTCAGGAGGATCCCGAGCTCGCGGAAGGTCGCCCGGCCGATGAGGTTGATGGTGAAGACCTGGGCGCCGAACTGCTCGAGCTGGACCGCGCCCTGCTGGGCAATCACGATCCCGATGAGGAAGCTCATCAGCCCGACGATGCCGAGCGCGTTGATGCCGGTTGCCTCCATCTGCTGCGAGACCGCGTGCCAGCGGATGCCGCGCCCCGACAGCGCCGTCCGGAGCGTGACGAGGAGCATGGTGCCGACGAAGCCGAGCCCGGCGCCCATGGTGTTGACGGCGCCGATCACCGCCTCTCCGGCCTTCTCGATCTCCCGCAGCCAGGCCGGGCGCGGATCGGGCCGGATGCTGCACGGCCGGTCGGCCGCCGCCACTTCCGCAAGCAGCCGCGTCACCCCGGCGGACGCCCCCTCGACCCGGCTTCCCGGCCGGTCGCGCAGCAGCCGGTGGACCAGCCACGCGCCCACCGTGTCGATCCGCGTCACGCCGGCGAGATCCAGGCTGAGCGGCCCAGCCGGCGCCTCGGCCAGCCGGCGCTCCAGCCCGGCGGCGCGGTCGATCGTCAGCTCGCCCTCGAGCGGAAGCCGGTGCGGTCGACCGGTCCCGTCGCCGGTGTCGGCTGCCTGCGTCGCCATGACGGGCGGGAGGGTTGCCCGCCGGCGTCCCCGAATGCAAGGCCCTGCCACCGTGGCGCGCCTTCTTGCCCTTCTTCTCCTGCTGCTGGCGGCACCGCTGCACGCCGAGCGCTTCGAGGCGCTGGTGCTGCGGGTGAAGGATGGGGACTCGATCGTGGTGGAGCGGATCCCGCAGAAACGGGTGAGCGAGATCCGCCTTGCGGGAATCGACGCGCCCGAGCTTGGCCAGCCCTGGGGGCCTTCGGCACGCTCCGCGCTGCGCCGGCTTGTCGATGGCCGGCGCGTGCGCGCACAGATCGTCGATCGCGACCGCTATGGCCGCCTCGTGGCCAGGATCTGGGCCGGCGAAACCTATGTCAACGCCGCGATGACCCGCTCGGGCAATGCCTGGGCGGTGGCCCGCTACGGCGCCGATGCGGCAACCCGCGCCGGCCACGCCGACGCGCGCAGGGAAGGGCGGGGCCTGTGGTCGCTCCCGCCGGAGCAGCGGATCCCGCCGGCCACCTGGCGCGAGATCAACCCGCGGGGGCGTCCGTGAAGCTCGCCCTCTACGACATGGACCGCACCATCACCCGCCGGCCGAGCTGGATGCCCTGGCTGCTCTTCTGGGCCCGGCACGAAGCGCCGTGGCGGCTGCTCCTTCTTCCGCTGGCCGCCGTGCCGCTCGCGCTCTCCCCCCTGCTGGGCCGCAAGGGGGTGAAGGAGGCGATGCAGTGGCTCCTCATGGGTTCGCGCGTTCCGGCCGGGCGGGTGGCCGCGCGGGCGGACGCGTTCGCGGCCTGGTTCGGCGCCCGCGCCGAGCGCGCCGAGGCGCTCGCCCGGATCGCCGCCGACCGCGCCGAGGGCTATGAGATCGCGATCGTCACGGCGTCGTGCCGCTACTATGTCGAGGCGCTCGCCCGGCGATGGGGCGTGGCGCATGTGATCGCGACCGAGAATCGGCGGGACGGCGCCTTCATCCGCTGCGCGATCGCTGGCGAGAACTGCTACGGCGCAGCCAAGGCAGGGCGCGTCCGGGAGTGGCTCGGCGGGCGCGCGGCCGAGGCGGTGCGCGCCTATTCCGACCATGCGAGCGACGCGCCGCTGCTGTCTCTGGCGGACGAGGCGGTCGCCGTCTCGCCCACGCCGGCGCTCCGCCGCCTCGCCGCGGCGCGGGGCTGGCAGGTGGTCAGCTGGGCCTGAGCCGGAGCCCGGCGCGCGGGGCGAGGCGCAGCGCGAACAGGGCGAGGAGCAGGCCGAGGTAGAGCCAGGGCTCCCACTGGAACCCCTTCACCCGCAGGATGAAATGGACGCAGGCTGCGATGCCGGCGAGATAGGCGAGCCGGTGGAGCGCCTGCCAGCGCTTCGCGCCCAGCCGGCGGATGGCGGCCCCCGTCGAGGTCGCCGCCAGCGGAAGGAGGGCGATCCCTGCCACCATGCCGGCCAGGATGAAGGGCCGCTTCGCCGTCTCGGCGAGGAGCGCGCCGAGGCTCCAGTCGAGTTCCGCGAGAAGGTAGAAGAGGAGGTGCATGGCGGCATAGGCGAAGGCCCAGAGGCCGAGAAGGCGCCTCAGCGTCATCACCCGGCCCCAGCCGGTCAGCAGGCGGACGGGGGTGACGGCAAGGCTGGCGACGAGCGCCCGCAGCGCCGCCAGCCCGAGGGCATTGTGGGTGTAGGCGACCGGCTCGGCCGAAAGGGCCCGCGAGGCTGGGTTCCAGAACAGGAGCTCGGCCCAGCCGAACAGCAGCAGGGCAAGCGGGATCGCCATGACGGCGTGCGCCGACGGCTTCAGGAGCACGCGCATCAGAAGAAGCGCCGCAGATCCATGCCGGCGTAGAGCGAGGCCACCTCCGGATAGCCGTTGAACATGAGCGTCTCGCGCCGGCGGAACTCGCCGATCCGCCGCTCGCGCGCCTGGCTCCAGCGGGGGTGATCCACCTCGGGGTTCACGTTGGAGTAGAAGCCGTATTCGCGCGGCGTGGCCATGTTCCACGAGGTCTGGGGCTGTGTCTCGACGAAGTCGATGGCGACCACCGACTTCACCGACTTGAAGCCATATTTCCATGGCACGACGAGGCGGATCGGCGCGCCATTCTGGTTGGGGAGCCGGCGGCCATAGACTCCGACCGTCAGCAGTGTGAGATCATGCATCGCCTCGTCAAGCCGGAGTCCCTCGCGGTAGGGCCAGTCCAGCACGGGGGAGCGCAGCCCCGGCATCTGCACCGGGTCTGCAAGCGTCCGGAACGCGACATATTTCGCGCTGCCCAGCGGCTCGACGGCACGAACGAGGCTGGCGAAGGGCACGCCAACCCAGGGGATCACCATCGACCAGCCCTCGACGCAGCGGAAGCGGTAGATGCGCTCCTCGAAGGGCGCCTTCGCGATGTAGCGGTCGACGTCGAGGGTGAGCGGCTTCCTGACGAGGCCGCCGATCCGGACGGTCCAGGGGCTGGGCCGGAGCGTGCCGGCGTTGCGCGCCGGATCGGACTTGTCGAGGCCGAACTCGTAGAAATTGTTGTAGCCGGCAACATCGGCGAGCGGGGTGGGCGGCTCGCCGGCATCGCGGGTGCGGCGCGCCGGGATCCGCGCCAGCCTGCCCGGGTCGGTCCCGGCGGCGGCCGGGAGCGCGCCCGCAGCGACGAGGCCGGCCACCACGGCCCGGCGGTTGAGATAGAGCGGCTCGGGGGTCGCCTCGCGCTCGGGAAGCGCCCAGGAGGGGGTCTCGCGAATCAGCATGGCGCCTCTTCTACGCTGGCAGATGAACCGGGGTTACACCCGCAGCCGCCATGGTATCGATAGGCGCGAGGCATGGCGCCGCACGAGCGCGTGGGGAGGATGGATGGGGGGCGGACGGATCGCACAGCGAAGGAAGGTCCCGGTGCGGGCGGCGATCCTCCGCGGCGCCGGGCCGGGCGCGCGGCCCGGCCCGGACGTCGCTGGCCGGAAGCCGCGCCCGCGGGACCAGGAACAGTCGATGGAAAGGAGGGCCGAGGGATGGAGACGATGCGCGTGACGGGGGCCGGAGGCGTGGGGCTGCACCTGGTGGTGGCAGGCCCTGCCGATGCCACCGGGCTTCCCATCCTCTGTGTCCATGGCTGGCCCGAACTCTCCCACAGCTGGCGCCACCAGCTCGCCCATTTCGCGCACGCCGGCCGCCGGATCGCTGCGCTCGACGTGCGCGGCTATGGCGAGAGCGACAAGCCGCATGCCATTGCCGACTATCGCATGTCGGTCATCACGGCCGACATCGCTGCCGTCATCGAGGCGCTCGGCGGCCGCGCCATCCTCGTCGGCCATGACTGGGGTGCGCCAATCGTGTGGAACACGGCGCTGCTCCACGCGGACAAGGTCGCCGCCGTCGCGGGCCTCTCCGTCCCCTACATGCCGGTGGGCGATGTCTCCTTCCTCGATCTCGCCCGCCAGATCTACCGGGACCGCTTCTTCTACCAGCTCTACTTCCAGGAGGAGGGCCGGGTCGAGGCCGAGCTCGAGGCCGACCCGCAGGCGCTCCACAAGATCTACTTCGGCCTCTCCGCCGCCGGCACCGACATGGCGTTCCTGATGAACAAGCCACCGACGGCGGGACTGCTCGACGGCCTTGCCGCGCCGGAGCGACTGCCGGACTGGATGCCCGAGGCGGACATGGCGGTCTTCGTCGAGGCCTTCCGCAAGGGCGGCTGGCGCGGGCCCATCAACCGCTACCGGGCGCAGGATCTCGACTTCGCCGAGCGCGACGCGGTGAAGGGGCGCACCATCGCCCAGCCCGCCTGCTTCATCGCCGGCGGAGCCGACCTGGTGCGCCACTTCGTCCCCGGAGTCGACCTCTACGCCGACCCCGGCGCCGCCTGCGACGATTTTCGCGGCACCACGCTCATTCCGGGAGTCGGCCACTGGGTGCAGCAGGAAGCGCCCGAGGCCGTCAACGCCGCGCTCGGGCGCTTCCTCGCCGGCCTCTAGCGCAGCACCCCGCGCCCGCCTCCGCCCCGGCAAGCCGGAGCGTGGGACCGTCAGCCGCCGAAGCTGAGCGCGCCCGTGGGCAGCGGCCGGCCGAGCGCCGAGGTCAGCGCCGTCCAGTGCATGGTCTCATCCGCGGCGAGCCGGCCCGCCACTTCGGCGAGATCGCGGTTGCCGAAGGCCGGGATGGCGCCGATGTAGGCGTTGGCCGCACCCAGCTCGAGCCCGGCGGCGAGATCGAGCACGCCGGCCTGGTCCCTGAGGGCGGCAGCGTTGAGCGCCTTCGCCACGTCGGCGACCGGCTTCGCCTCGACCGGCCGGCCGCCGAGCTTCAGGATGGTCTGGGCAAGCGCGTCGCGGTGGGCCTTGTGGTGCGACTGGAAGGCGACCGCGACGGCAAGCACGGGCTTGGTGAGAAGGCCAGATTCCGCGCCGATCTGGTAGGCGGCGATCGCCTCGTGCTCGAGGCCGAGGGCGACGTTCAGGATGTCGATGTCGGCGGCGGCAGGGGCGCTGGCGCGGGCGAGCGCGGGTGCGCCGGCAAGGAGGCCGACGGCGGCAAGCGAGAGCGACGCACCAAGGGTGCGCCGGGACAGCAGGGGATGTTGCATCGGAAACCTCGTTCGGCTGCGGCCGGCCCCATGCCGGCCGCGCCTGAGGTTACGGGAGGGCCCGCGCGCCGGTTTCAGGCGAGCGCGGCGCAGGCCCGCTGGATGCGCCGGCACGCCTCCTCGAGCAGCGCGGTCGAGGTGGCGTAGCTGATGCGGAAGGCGGGCGAGAGGCCGAAGGCCCCGCCATGGACCAGCGCCACGCCCTCGCTGTCGAGGAACCAGGTGGCGAGATCCTCGTCGCTTGCGATCACCCGGCCATCGGGGGCCCTGCGGCCGATGAGGGGGGCGCAATCGGGATAGACGTAGAAGGCGCCCTCGGGCCGCGGGCAGGAAAGGCCCTCGCACTGGTTCAGCATGGCGACGACGAGGTCGCGCCGCTCCTGGAAGGCGCGGGCCCGCTCCTTCAGGAAGTCCTGCGGGCCGGTGAGCGCAGCGGTTGCCGCAGCCTGGGCGATCGCGCAGGGGTTGGTGGTGGACTGCGACTGGAGCTTCGCCATCGCGGCGATGATCCGCTTCGGCCCGCCGGCGAAGCCGATCCGCCAGCCGGTCATGGCATAGGCCTTGGAGGCGCCGTTGACCGTGAGCGTCCGCTCGAACAGGCGGGGCTCGGCGGCGGCCAGCGTCACGAAGCGGAAGTCGTCGTAGACGATGTGCTCGTACATGTCGTCGGCCATCACGAAGACATGCGGATGGGCGAGCAGCACGGCGGCAAGGGCCTTGAGCTCGGCTTCGGTGTAGGCTGCGCCAGTGGGATTCGAGGGCGAGTTGAGGATGACCCACTTGGTCCGGGGCGTGATCGCCGCGTCGAGCTGCGCGGGCGACATCTTGAACCCGGCGGCAGCCGGGCAGGGGACGATGACCGGCGTTGCCCCGCAGAACTGGACGATGTCGGGGTAGGAGACCCAGTAGGGCGCGGGAATCACCACCTCGTCGCCGGGATCGAGCGTGGCAACGAGGGCGTTGAAGATGCTGTGCTTGCCGCCGACGTTCACCGTCACTTCGTCGGCCGCGTAGTCGAGGCCATTGTCGCGGCGGAACTTCTCCCGCACGGCGGCCTTGAGCTCGGCGGTGCCGTCGACGATGGTGTACTTGGTCTCGCCGCGCCGGATGGCGGCAATGGCCGCTTCCTTCACATGGTCCGGCGTGTCGAAGTCCGGCTCGCCGGCGCCGAGGCCGATGATGTCGCGCCCCTGTGCCTTCAGCTCGGCGGTCCGGCGCGTGACGGCGGCGGTGGCCGAGGGCTGGATCCGGCTGACGGCGGCAGAAAGAAGCGACATGGGGCAGGTCCCGGGGTGTGGGTCGGAGCGGCCGCGCATAGGGGCAAGCCGGCCCATGCTGCAAGTGCTCAGACGCGCGTGACGGCGGGCAGGAGACCGCGCAGCGCATTGCCGACGAAGAGCCGCCCCTCGCGCCCGGCCGCCACCAGGTCGCACGCGCGGAGGTCGCCCTCGATCGCCCGGCCGGTGCCGAGCAGTTCGGCCCGCAGCACGCCCGGCAGCAGCCCGCGCGCGACCGGCGGTGTCACCAGCACGCCATCCCTCGCGACGAAGAGGCTGGTGAAGCTGCCCTCGGTCACGAGGCCGTCGGGGCGCACGAAGGCCACTTCGAAGCTGTCTGCCGCCTGCCGTGCGGCATCGTAGAAGCCGCGATCGGAGGACTTGTGGAACAGGCGCCAGTCGTCTGCCGGCACGGGGAGCGGCACGCACGCGAGCATGACCGGCCCGGGGGGAGGGGCCGGTGCTGGCCCGGCCTGCACGGCGAGCGCGCCGTCGGCGGCGAGCAGCAACCGAAGCCGCTCGGGTGCAGCCGGCGAAGGCAGCCGGGCCAGCAGCGCCGCTGCGGCCGCGGGATCGAAGGGGATGGCGAAGCGCGCGGCCGAGCCCTCCATCCGCGCCTGGTGGCGCGCCAGCAGCGGCACCCCGCCGTCGGCCTCGCGCCGCATCGTCTCGATGAGGGTGAGCGGCGTGCGCCGCTCGAGGAAGCGGGCCTTGGCGAGGCACTCGCGCCATTCGCTCTCAGGGTCGCTGTCGGCGACGATCCCCGAGCCCAGTCCGAGCTGCGCCGACCCCGGCCGGTCCCGCGCGATGACGAGGGTGCGGATGGCGACCGCGAGGTCGGCGTCGCGGCTGCCGGGGCCGATTCGGCCGATGGCGCCGCAATAGATGCCGCGCGGCCCCGCCTCGATCCCGGCCAGCACCTCGATGGCGCGAAGCTTGGGCGCGCCGGTGATCGAGCCGCAGGGAAAGAGCGCGGCCAGCGCATCGAAGGCGTCCCGCCCGTCCGCCAGCCGCGCCGCGACATGGGAGACGAGCTGGTGGACATAGGGGAGCGTCTCGATGGCGAAGGGCGCCGGCACCCTGACCGTCCCGGGCACGGCGACCCGGGCGCAGTCGTTGCGGATGAGATCGGTGATCATCAGGTTCTCGGCCCGGTTCTTGGGGTCGGCGGCGAGCGCGGCTGCCGCAGCGGCATCCGCCTCCGGCAGCGGCGGGCGAAGCGCGGTTCCCTTCATCGGCGCAGCGCGCAGCACTCCGTCGGCGAGCGCGAAGAAGCGCTCGGGCGAGAGCGAGAGCCACCAGTGGCGGCCGGTGAAGACCAGCGCCGCGTGCGGGGCAGGGGCCCGGGCGTAGGCGCGGGCGAAGAGCGCGACCGGGTGCCCCGAGACCGGCAGCTCGGCCGCGAAGGTCAGGTTGGCCTGGTAGATGTCGCCAGCAGCGATCAGCGCCTTCACGCGCGCGACGGCAGCGCCGTGGGCCGCCTCGTCGATGCCGGGGAGCGGCGGGCCCCAGTCCGCGGGCTCCTCCCAGCCGGGAAGCGCGGCCAGCGCCACCGGGCGTGGCGGCGGAAAGGCGCCGAACCAGAGCAGGGGCTCGTCGAGAGCGGCGATATGCGGGGCGAGCGCGCGGGCCGCGCGCGGCTCGAAGGCAGCGGCGGCCTCATAGGCAAGGCCGCCGGCCAGGTGGAGCCCGCGGCGGGCCAGCGCGCGGGCGCGGGCCAGCGCCGGGCCCACATCCGCGACCGTGCGCGCCTCGACCATCGCGACAGGGCCGGCGAACAGCAGGCCCTGTCCGTCGCCACGGGGGAACAAGGCGAAGGGCTCTCGGGGAAATTCGGGTGGAGCGGCCACGCCCGCGCTGCTAGCGCATGGGATGCATCACCGCGAGGGAGAGAGAATGACCCGCCCGACCCGCCGGCGCTTCGCCGCCCTTGCCCCCCTCCTGGCCCCTCTCCTTGCCGCGCTCCTGGTGGCTGCGCCGGCAACCGCGCGCGACCTTCCGCCGCCGGCAGCGCTTCGGCTCGATGGCGTGCCGTTGGTGCCGGCCGAGCTCGCCGGGCGGGTGCGGCCGTGGATGGAGTTCCGCACCGCGAGCTTCCAGGGCTGGGATCCGGCGACGGGGGGCATGCTGATCGCGACCCGCTTCGGCGATTCGAACCAGCTCCACCTCGTGGCCATGCCGGGCGGTGCCCGCCGCCAGCTGAGCTTCGAGCCCGAGCCGATCGCCGGCGGCAGTTTCGCGCCCGGCGCGGCGAAGGGCGACGTGCTGCTGGCGGCCGCCGACGTGGGCGGGGGCGAGAATTTCCAGCTCTTCCGTCTCGCCGAGGGCCGCACGCAGCTCCTGACCGACGGCAAGAGCCGCAACACCGGCGCGACCTGGTCGAAGGACGGCCGCCTCGTCGGCTTTGCCTCCAACGCGAGGAATGGCCGCGACAGTGACCTCTGGGTGATGGACCCGCGCGATCCCGCCTCGCGCCGGCTCGTGGCCGAGCGGCAGGGTGGCGGCTGGGCCTTCCTGGACTTCTTCCCGGACGAGAAGACGGCGCTCGTTGCCCGCTATGTCTCGGTCGAGCAGTCCGAGCTCCACCGGCTCGACCTTGCGACCGGCGCCGTGACCCCCATCACCCGCGACCGCGGCAAGGTCTCCTATGGTGACGCCCGGGTCGCGCCCGACGGCCGCATCCTCGCGACCTCCGACCGGTTCGGCGAGTTCCAGGAACTGGGGACGATCGACCCCGTAACCGGCACCTTCACCCGGCTGGGTCCGCCCGGCCGCTGGGATGTGGAGGCCTTCGCCATCTCGGCCGAGGGGGCGCGCGTTGCCGTCGTCACCAACGAGGCCGGCGTCTCACGCCTACGGATCCTCGATGCGCGCTCGGGCGCCGTGCTGGCCGAGCCGGCCCTGCCGGCCGGCGTCATCTCCGGACTCGCGTTCGCGCCCTGGGGCGAGCTCGGCTTCAGCCTCTCCTCGGCCCGCTCGCCGGGGGATGCCTGGAGCCTCACGCCGGATGGGACGGTGCGCCGCTGGACCTTCTCGGAGACCGGCGGGCTCGACCCGGAGCGCAACCGCGAGCCCGAGCTGGTGCGGGTGAAGAGCTTCGACGGCCGCGAGGTGACGGGCTTCCTCTACCGCCCCGATCCGGCGCGCTTCCCGGGGCCGCGCCCGCTCCTCGTCAGCATCCATGGCGGGCCCGAGGGCCAGTCGCGGCCGGTCTTCCAGGGGCGGAACAACTATCTCCTGAACGAACGGGGGGTGGCGCTTTTCTATCCCAACGTCCGCGGCTCGACCGGCTTCGGCAAGACCTTCGTCGGCCTCGACAACGGCCCGTGGAAGCGCGAGGATTCGGTGAGGGACATCGACGCGATGGTCCGCCAGCTGAAGCGGGACTCCGGCATCGACGCCAGCCGCATCGGCGTGACCGGAGGCTCCTACGGCGGCTACATGACCTATGCCGCCCTCACCCTCACCCCCGAGCACTGGCGCGCGGGCCTCGCAGTCGTCGCCATCTCGGACTTCGTGACATTTCTCGAGAACACCGCCGACTATCGCCGCGATCTGCGCCGCGTCGAATATGGCGACGAGAGCGACGCCAGGCAGCGGGCGAAGCTCAAGGCCATTTCACCGCTGGGGCGCGCCGACTGCATCGCCGCGCCGCTCTACGTGGTGACAGGCGCCAACGATCCGCGCGTGCCAGCTTCGGAGGCCGACCAGATGGTGGCGGCGGTGCGGGCGCGGGGCCGCGAGGCCTGGCACCTGGTGGCCGCAAACGAAGGCCATGGATTCCGCCGCAAGGAGAACCAGGACTGGCAGTTCTGGACCAGCCTGATGTTCTGGGAGCGCCACCTGCTCGGCGAGTGAGCGGCCCTCAGGCCGCAGCGTGCTGATAGACGTTCTCGCGTTGGACTGCGAAGGGCGGGGGAAGGGCAAGCGTGCGGCCCGTCTCGACGATCGCCCGGTTGGTGTCGAACCAGACCTGCCAGTAATGGTCGGTGTGGCAGTGCGGCCGGACGGCGAGCACCGTGCCGAGCTCGTTGAAGTCGAGGATCTCGATCGTCGGGGCGGGATCCGCGAGCACGTTGGGGATGGCGGCGAGCCGCGGCTTCAGCGCCGCGATGACGGCAAGAGGGTCGACGCCATGGGCCAGCTGCATCGTGCGGTCGACGCGGCGGTGGGGGAGGTGGGAGAAGTTGCGGATGACCTCCCCCGAGATCTTGCCGTTCCCGACGATTGCCTGGACATGGTCGGGCGTGGTGATGACGGTGTTGAACAGGCCGGTCTCCGCCACGGTTCCTTCCACGTCGCCGGCGACCACATAGTCCCCCACCTTGTAGGGGCGGAAGATGATGAGGAAGGCGCCGGCCGCGAAGTTGCCGAGAAGGCCCGACCAGGCCGCGCCGATCGCAAGCCCCACGCCGGCGAGCAGCGCGGCAAAGCTCGTCGTCTCGATCCCGAAATAGCCGAGGATGGCGACGACGAGGACGATGTTGAGCGTGACGGCAAGGATATTGGCGATGTAGCGCTGCAGCGTCGCGTCGAAGTTGCGGGCCGTGAGCACGCGCTCGAGCGCGCGCACCCCGATCCCGATGAGCCAGCGGCCGACCATGTAGAGCGCAAGCGCACCCGGCACCTTGAGGCCGAAGTCGAGCGCGACCGGAAGATAGCGGTCGGAGAGCGTGGTCACGTCCCGCTCGATCGCGCGCATGTCCGGTTCCATGGCCCGGGCCCCCTGGCTGGCACGCGGTGCCCCATGCAGCTGCGGCTCCGGCAGCATAGCCCCCGGCCGGCCGATTCGGCAGGGGCGCCGTGCCTCAGGCCTTTGTCACGGGCGCGAACAGGCGGGCGACGAAGGCGTCGCGTTCGGCAGCGAGCCGCTGTGCGGCTTCGGCTGGAAGCGCGTAGGAGTCGTCGAACGGGACGGCTGCGGCGGTCACCGCGTGCGTGGCCCAGTGCTCGAGCCGGGCCAGCCGGTCGCGCGTGACCCATTGCGCCTGCGCGAGTTCGAGCAGCATGCCGAGCAGCGTGTCGACGGCCGGGTCGTCGAAGAAGACCGGCCGCCTGCCCCGCGCCTCCTCGGGAAGCGGCAGCCGCTCGCTCATGGATTTGGCCCCCGGAACGCGCCGTAGCAGTACCAGGTGACGCCATCGGCCAGCCGTCCCAGCCGGTCGGACGCTTCGGCGCCCTCTGCCCTGGCCGCTGCGATCACGGCCTCTTCCCCGTACCAGCCGAGCGAGGGCACGCTGGCCTCCAGGAAGTCGACGAGACCGGCAGCGGCAACCTCGTCGGCCGGCACGAGATCGCGATAGCCCTGGTAGAAGGGCTCGCTGTTGTAGTGGCTGTCCCAGTCGAGGTAGAAGCCGTCATAGGCGGACAGCGCGGCATTGGGCGGCAGCTCGTAATGGAGCATGAGGCCGCCGGGCCGCAGCAGCCGGCGCGCCTCCCGGAACACGGCGCGGATGTCGGCCCGGGGCAGCTCGTGCAGGAACATCGAGGAGAAGACGAGGTCGAAGCTCGCATCCGGCAGCGGCACCCGGGTCGCGTCGGCCTGGAGGAAATGGGCCTCCACCCCGAGCGCCTCGGCGCGGGCGTGGGCATAGCGCAGGCAGGCCGGCGCCACGTCGAGCCCGGTGACCCGCGCCTGCCGGTAGGCGCGCTTCCAGGGCAGCGTCTGGTGGCCCACCGAGCAGCCGAGGTCGAGGATGGCGCGTGGCGCGAAATCGGGGAGCCTGTGGCGCAGCCACAGCGCGATCGACTGGCCGATGTCGTCGAGCGTCTCGCCCATCAGCCCGAAGGAGAAGACGGAAAGGCCATTCTCGTAGAGCGCGCCTGCGGCAAGATCGTCGGCGCCGCCGTCGAGATGGTAGTTGCCCGGCATGCGGTGGACGTCGAGCGCAGCCACGTTGCGGGGGATTTCGAGCGCCGGGTCGAGTGTCAGGGTTCCGCCGGCCGGCCGGGCGAGAGCGAGCGCCCGGAAGCGTGCCGACAGCGCGTCGCGCTCGCGCGCCACGGTGGTGCGGACACTGGCCCAGACCATGTCCTGCGCCTTCACCCGCGCCGCCGAATAGAAGCGGAACAGCCGGTCGCCCTTGAGGGCGGCGTGGACATCGCGGCCGGTCGCACCCGCAGGCAGGCTGGGCGCCACCTCGGCCTCGAAGCGGGCCTTGAGCGCCGCCGCCAGCGGGTTGAGGACATGGTTCCGGAGCGCCGCGACGAAGTCCTGCGCTGCGGCCTCGTCGGGCCTCGGCGCGAGCTTGAGGTCATGCGTCACGTAGCGGGTCATCGGGCGCCTCCTTCGCCCGGAGTGGTGGCACGCGCTGCCGGCGCGAGGCAAGCCCGGATGGTTGACGCTTCGACACCGGACTTAAAGAAAGTTGCAAGTCCGGGGCGGAACGGCTAGGGGCGCGCGGTCCGCAACCCCCAGGAGACATGCCCGTGGCCACCCACGCCAAGCCCGGATTCACCGATTATGCCGTCGCCGACATCGGCCTTGCCGGGTGGGGTCGCAAGGAGATCGCGATCGCCGAGACCGAGATGCCAGGCCTCATGGCGCTGCGCGCCGAATATGGCGCGAAGCAGCCGCTCAAGGGCGCGCGCATCGCCGGCTGCCTGCACATGACGATCCAGACGGCAGTCCTCATCGAGACGCTGGTGCACCTCGGGGCCGAGGTGCGCTGGGCCAGCTGCAACATCTTCTCGACCCAGGACCAGGCCGCGGCCGCCATCGCGGCCGCCGGCATTCCCGTCTTTGCCCACAAGGGCGAAACCCTTGAGGAATATTGGCGGTTCGTGGACGCCATCTTCCAGTGGGGCGCGACGACCGCCAACATGATCCTCGACGATGGCGGCGATGCCACCATGTACATCCTGAAGGGCGCGGCCTTCGAGGCCGGCACCCCGCTGCCCGCGCCGGAGAATGAGGAGGAGGAATATTTCTTCGCCCAGATCCGCGCCCGGGCCGCTGCCTCGCCCGGCTTCTTCCTGAAGACCAAGGAGGCCATCAGGGGGGTGTCGGAGGAGACGACGACGGGCGTCCACCGGCTCTACGAGATCGCCGGCAAGGGGCATCTGCCCTTCCCGGCGATCAACGTGAACGATTCCGTCACCAAGTCCAAGTTCGACAATCTCTATGGCTGCAAGGAGAGCCTGGTCGACGGCATCCGCCGCGCGACCGACGTGATGCTCGCCGGCAAGGTGGCGGTCGTCGCCGGGTTCGGCGATGTCGGCAAGGGCTCGGCCGCCTCGCTCCGCAATGGCGGCGCGCGCGTGCTCGTGACCGAGATCGACCCCATCTGCGCGCTCCAGGCGGCGATGGAGGGCTATGAGGTGGTCACGATGGATGAGGCCGCGCCGCGCGCCGACATCTTCGTGACCGCGACCGGCAATGTCGACGTGATCACGCTCGACCACATGCGGGCGATGAAGGACCGCGCCATCCTCTGCAACATCGGCCACTTCGACAGCGAGATCCAGATCGGTGCGCTGGCCAACTACCGCTGGGAGGAAGTGAAGCCGCAGGTCGACGAGGTGGTGTTCCCCGACGGCAAGCGCCTCATCGTGCTGGCCAAGGGGCGGCTGGTGAACCTCGGCTGCGCCACCGGCCACCCGAGCTTCGTGATGTCGGCCAGCTTCACCAACCAGGTGCTGGCGCAGATCGAGCTGTGGACCAATTCGGCGGCCTACGAGAACCGGGTCTATGTGCTGCCGAAGCATCTCGACGAGAAGGTCGCCGCGCTCCACCTCGACAAGCTGGGCGTGAAGCTGACCAAGCTGTCGGACCGGCAGGCGGCCTACATCGGGGTCCCGGCCAATGGCCCCTTCAAGCCCGACCACTATCGCTACTGACCTCGACGAGGCCGGGCTCCGCGCGTTCGGAGCCCGGCTCGCGGCGCTGCTGCGCCCCGGCGACGCCGTGCTTCTCTCTGGCGACCTCGGCGCCGGCAAGACGACCCTTGCCCGCGCCATCCTGGTGGGCCTCGGCCACGCCGGCGAGGTGCCGAGCCCGACCTTCACCCTCGTCGAGCCCTATGCCGGCCGGGCGCTCCGCCTTCCCGTGGTCCATGCCGATCTCTACCGGCTCGAGCCGGGCGCGCCGGTCGACGACCTCGGCCTCGACGAGGCGCTGGAGGCTGGAGTCCTCCTCCTCGAATGGCCGGAGCGGCTTCCAGCCGGGACGTTTCCGGACGCGCTCCGGCTCCGGCTCGAGGGCGCCGGTGGCCCGGTCCGCCGCTTGACTTGGGCAGTGCCGGCGGCATGGAAGGGGCGCTGGCCGCCGGACGCCTGAGCAGGCCGACGCCAGGAGGGTCTCCATGCAACCGCCGCCCGATGCTCCCGCCTTTCTCGAACGGCACGGCTGGGCGGGCGCCGCCATCGCCCCGCTGGCGGGCGACGCCTCGTTCCGCCGCTACTTCCGCGTGACCGATCGGGGCCGCACCGCCGTCCTCATGGATGCCCCGCCCGACCGGGAGGACAGCCGGCCCTTCCTGTTCGTCGCCGGCTTCCTGCTCGCCAACGGCTTCCGCAGCCCCCGCGTGCTCGCGGCCGATCTCGACTTGGGCCTTCTCCTCCTCGAGGATTTCGGGGACCGGCGCATGGGCCAGGTGCTGGCGCTGGAGCCCGCGCGCGAGCGCGCGGTCTATGCCGCGGCGGTCGATCTCCTCCTCGCGCTGCACCGCGTGCCGCCGCCACTCGAGCTCCGGCCCTATGGCCGGTCCGAGCTGCTGCGCGAGGTGCTGCTCTTCCCCGAATGGTACTGCCCGGCCGCCGGGATCGCGGCCGACGTCGAGTCCTATGTCGCCGCCTGGGACCGGGTCTGGGGCGATGTGCTGGCCGAGACCGAGCAGCAGCCCGTGCTGGTCCTGCGCGACTATCATGCCGACAACATCATGCTGCTCGACGAGGGTGCCGGCCCAGACGGGCTCGGCCTCCTCGATTTCCAGGACGCGCTCGCCGGCCACCGGGCCTATGATCTCGTCTCGCTGCTCGAGGATGCGCGGCGCGACGTGCCGCCACGGCTCGCCGCCGAGATGCTCGACCGCTTCATCGCCGGCCAGCGCATTGCCGACGCGGAGCAGTTCCGCGCGGCCTGCGCCGTCCTCGGTGCCCAGCGCAACGTGAAGATCCTCGGAATCTTCGTGCGGCTGCGCGACCGCGACGGCCGTTCCGGCTATGTGCCGATGCTTCCCCGCGTCTGGGCCCATGTGGAGCGGAACCTCGCCCACCCCGCCCTCGCGCCGGTCCGGGCGTGGTTCGATGCCCACGTCCCGGCCGAGCGGCGCAGCCCCTGGTGCTGCTGATGGCCGCCCGCCCGCGCGAGACCGGCATCCCCGTGCCCGAGGTCGCGATGGTGCTTGCCGCCGGGCTCGGGCGGCGGATGCGGCCGCTGACGGCGACGCGCCCCAAGCCGCTCGTCGAGGTGGCGGGCAGGACGCTCCTCGACCGCGCGCTGGCCACGCTTCGCGCCGGCGGCGTGCGCCGCGCGGTCGTCAACGTCCACTACATGGCCGACCGGATCGAGAGCCATCTCGCCGCCCGCGACACCGGCCTTGCCATCGCCATCTCCGACGAGCGCGAGCGCCTGCTCGAGACCGGGGGGGGAATCCTGAAGGCGCTCCCCCTCATCGACGCCGACCCCTTCCTCGCCATCAACGCCGACAACATCTGGATCGACGGACCGCTGCCCGCGGCGCGCCTCCTTGCCGACCGCTGGGACGATGCCGTGATGGACGCGCTGCTGCTCGTCGTGCCGCTGGCGCGGGCCAGCTGCCACACCGGCCCGGGGGACTTCCACATGGACCCGTTCGGCCGACTTTCGCGCCGCCGGCCGGGCCGCATCGCGCCCTTCGTCTTCACCGGCTTCCAGCTGCTCTCGAAGCGCCTGTTCGCCGGGCAGGAGCTGCGCCCTTTCTCGATGAACCTCCTGTGGGATCGCGCGGCCGCGGCCGGCCGCCTCTATGGCGTGGTCCACCAGGGGCTCTGGTTCGATGTCGGCTCGGCGGCTGCGGTTGCCCGCGCCGAGGCGCTGCTTGATCGGCTCTGAGGCCGTGGCGGACCGACCCGGGCCGCGGCTTTCGACCATCGCCTTCGGTGCCCCGTTCCTGCCCACGCTCGCGCGGCACCTTCTCCAGCGCTTCGGCGCCGGGCCGGCGCTGGCGCGCGTGCGCGTCCTCCTGCCCTCGGCACGCGCCCGGCAGACGCTCGTCGAGGCCTTCCTCGACGCCGTCGATGGCCGGGCGTTGCTGCTGCCGCGCATCGCTGCCATCGCCCAGGTCGACGAGAAGGAGACGCTCGCCCGCCTTCTCGAGGAGGAGGGCGAGACGCTTGCCCCGGCGATCGCCCCCCTCGCCCGCCGGCTCGGGCTTGCGAGGCTGCTTGCCAGGGAGGCAGGCAGCCCGCCTTCGGCCGACCGGCTGGCGCGGGATCTTGCCCGGGTGCTCGACCTGCTCGCCGCCCACGCCGTCTCGCCCGGGGCGCTCGCCGAACTCGACCTCGCCGAGCTCGCCCATCACCGCGCCAGGCGACTCGCCATTCTCGACGCGATCGTCCGCCACTGGCCCGACAGGCTCGCCCGCCAGGGCCTCCTCGACCCGGTCGCCCGGCGCGAGCAGCTGCTTTCGGCCCTGGCCGACCGCTGGCAGGCCACGCCACCCGGACCAGTCGTGGCAGCCGGCTTCGCCACGGCGCCGCCCGCGGTTGCCCGCCTGCTCGGCGTGGTCGCTCGGCTGCCGGACGGCGCGCTCGTCCTGCCCGGCCTCGACCCGGAGGTCGCGGCCGAGGACTGGGACGCGATCGGCCGTGCGCCGACCCACCCGCTCCACGGGCTCAACCGCCTCCTTGCCGCGATCGGCGCTGTCCCGTCGGATGCCGTACGCCTCGGCCCGGCCGAGGACGCGCGGGCCCGCGCCCTCGCCGCAGCCTTCCGCCCCTCCGGCGCCGCCCCGGCGCC
>JAJUHA010000007.1 GCA_029268145.1 Sphingomonadaceae bacterium
GGCCGGACGCGCCGCGACGGCTGCTGCCACCGCCGGGCCCCGGCCGGCGGAGCCGGCAGTCGAGGAGCCGGCGATCGAGGAGCCGGCGGCCCATCCCGAGCCGGCGCCTGCGGTGCCTGCGGCCCTCGCCCCGACCGGGAGCGCGGACGAGGAGGATGTGCTGGACCTTCCCGAACCGGTCGCCTCTGCCCCGCGCGTCGTCGAGCTGCCGCTTCCCGAGCCGGAGGTCCGGGGCGCCAACCCCGAGCTCGGCGAGGCCGTCGCCGGCGAGGAGGTGCGCCGGCAGACCCTGTTCGAGCGGCTGATGAACCGGTCGAAGAAGCCGAAGCCCGAGCCCGTTGCCACGCTCGCCCCCGAGCCCGAACCCGCGGCGGAGGCGGACGACGGCGTGACCATCCCGCCCTTCCTCCGGGTGCAGCGCAACTAGCCGCCGGGCCCGCCCGCCGCGGGGCCGGCGGCCGCCCTAGAACAGGCTTTCCTCGACCGGCATCGGGCTTCGCCCGGTCAGCTCGCGGTGGGTGCGGATGGCGTAGCGGTCGGTCATGCCGGCGACGAAATCGCCGACGATCCGCCCGGCGAGCGCGGCCGGCGCTGCGGCGTGCAGGGCCTGCCAGCGCCCGGGCAGCCGCTCCGGCGCGGCGGCGAGCGCGGCGTGGAGCTCGCCGACGATGGTCGCGGCGGGCCCGCGCAACCGCTGCACCGAGGGCGCCTCGTACATCCGCGCCCGCAGGAAGGCCCGCAGCGGCCGCAGATCGGCCTCGAGGGCGGGGCCGAAGGCGGCGGTCGCCTGGCCGGCGCGGCGGATGTCGTCGGGGAATTCGGGCGCCAGCGCCTTCAGCCGGTCGCGGGTCTCGGCGAGCAGGCTGTCGACCATCGCGCCGATGAGCTCGCGGACCAGCTGCGGCACCAGGAGCGCGCGTCTCGTCTCGCGCGGCCAGGCGCCGAGCACCTGCCGCCACAGCGTGCCGACCAGCGGCACTTCGGCCGCGGCCTCCTCGACGTCGACCAGGCCGGCGCGCACGGCATCGTCGAGGTCGTGGGCGTTGTAGGCGATGTCGTCGGCGAGCGCGGCGAGCTGGGCTTCGAGGGCGGGCCAGCTGTCGAGCGCCAGGGGGAAGGCGGCGTCGGCTTCGGCCAGCGCCCAGCCCGGCGCTGCCACCGGGCCATTGTGCTTGGCGATTCCCTCGAGCACTTCCCACGAGAGGTTGAGCCCGGGGAAGGCGGGCGTGCGCAGCTCGAGCGCGGTCAGCAGCCGCAGCGCATGGCCATTGTGGTCGAACCCACCGACGGGCGCCATCGCCCGGTCCAGCGCCTCCTCCCCCGAATGGCCGAAGGGCGGGTGGCCGACGTCATGGGCGAGCGCCACCACCTCGGCGAGATCCTCGTTGACGGCGAGAACCCGGGCGAGCGTGCGGGCGATCTGCGCCACCTCGAGGCTGTGGGTGAGCCGCACCCGGAAATGATCCCCCTCCGGCGCCACGAACACCTGGGTCTTGTCCCGCAGGCGGCGGAAGGCGGTGCAGTGGATCAGCCGGTCGCGATCCCGCGCGAAGGCGTCACGCAGGCGCGACGGCGGCTCGGGGTGCAGCCGTCCGCGCGAGCGGGCCGGGTGGCAGGCATGGGGGACCATGGCGCCGTTCTGCCACAGCTGCTTGCCCGGCGCGACCGCGGCTAGCGGCCGAGTGCGCCCGAGGCGCGCAGCGCCGCGATCCGGTCGGCCGGATAGCCCAGCTCGGCAAGCAGCGCCTCGGTATCGGCGCCCGGCGCGGGCTGCGGCGTGGGCGCGGCCGTCGCGGTTGCCGAATAGCGCGGCGCGGGCATGGGCTGCACCATGCCCCCCACTTCGCCGAAGGTGCCGCGCGCCACATTGTGCGGGTGCATGGGCGCTTCCGCCATGGAGAGCACGGGCGCGAAGCAGACGTCGGTCATCTCCATCAGCCGGCACCAGTGGTCGCGCGGCTGGGTCGCGAACAGGGCGGCGAGCTTCGTCTTGAGCGCCGGCCACTGCGCCTGGTCCATCTGGGCGTCGAACGCGGGGTCGGCATCGAGCCCCGTCAGCCGCCGGAGCTCGGCGTAGAACTGCGGCTCGATCGACCCGATGGCGATGTAGCGGCCGTCGGCGCAGGCATAGCTGTCGTAGAAATGGGCGCCGGTGTCGAGCAGGTTGACGCCGCGCTCGTCCTTCCAGGCGCCGAGACCGCGGAAGCCCCAGATCATGCCCATCAGCACGGCCGCCCCCTCGGTCATGGCGCAGTCGATCACCTGCCCCTCGCCCGAGCCGCGCGCGTGGAGGATGGCCGCGACCATCGCGAAGGCGAGCAGCATGCCGCCGCCGCCGAAGTCGCCGACCATGTTGATGGGCGGAGTCGGCTTCTCGCCCGCCCGGCCATAGGCGTGGAGCGCGCCGGCAAGCGCGATGTAGTTGATGTCGTGGCCGGCGGCCTGCGCATAGGGCCCGGTCTGGCCCCAGCCGGTCATCCGGCCATAGACGAGGCGGGGATTGTCGCCGAGCAGCACCTCGGGCCCGAGGCCGAGCCGCTCCATCACGCCAGGCCGCAGCCCCTCGATGAGGCCATCGGCGGTCCGGGCGAGATCGCGCACCACCGCAACACCGTCCGGCGACTTGAGGTCGACGACGATCGAGCGCCGGCTGCGCCCCAGCACCGGTTCCGGCGCCTGCCGGCCGGGGCGATCCACCCGGATCACCTCGGCGCCATGGTCGGCGAGCATCATGCCCGCGAACGGCCCCGGCCCGATGCCCGCCATCTCGATGATCCGCACGCCCCTGAGCGGCCCTGCCATGCCGTCCTCCCTCGTTCCGCCGTGCCTGCTAGCGGCCGCGGCGGCGCTCATACCCTCCCGCGATAGGGAGGAACCCCCTGGTCCGGGATCCAGAGGCCCGAAGGCGGATCCCCGGTCTGCCAGAAGACGTCGATGGGGATTCCGCCGCGCGGGTACCAGTAGCCGCCGATCCGGAGCCAGATCGGCGCCATTTCGGCGACCAGCCTGCGGCCGATCCCGACGGTGACCGCCTCGTGGAAGCCGGCGTGGTTGCGGAAGCTGCCGAGGAAGAGCTTCAGCGCCTTCGATTCGACGATGCGGGCGTCGGGGACATAGTCGATGACGAGGTGGGCGAAGTCGGGCTGGCCGGTGACCGGGCACAGCGAGGTGAACTCGGGGCAGGTGAAGCGGACGAGATACGGAGAGCCGGGGTGGGGGTTTGGCGGACAGTCGAGCACGGCGGCCTCGGGCGAGGCCGGGAGACTGCTTGCCTGCCCGAGATGGTGGAAGGGGTCGGCCACGGGGTTGCCGCCTAGCCCGGACGCGCCTTGAAACCAAGGGCTGCCGCTGGTAAGCGCCGCGCTCCCGATCGGGTCCGGGCCGCTTTAGCTCAGCCGGTAGAGCACATCATTCGTAATGATGGGGTCGTCAGTTCGAGTCTGACAAGCGGCACCATGCGGCTTGCGCAAGCCTCTGACCTGGAAAGGAATCTGGCAGCCCACCTCCTCCCTTCCCACCTTTGCCCGCACATTCGGACGCCGTGAGCAGGGGTTCGCGGCCAACGGTGCCGCCGCGGGGGCCGCTTGGGCCTTGGTTCCGCCCGTGCCGCATCCGCCGGGCGCCCGCCGCGGCACGCGCCCCTTGCAACCCGTGCGGACCGGCCGGTCCGCTGCCATGGCGCCGCGGCTCCGGCGGCGGGGCGGCGATCCAGTCCCCACCGCGCGCTCACGCGGACACTGGCACCACCGCCTGCGGAAGGGCACGGCTGGAAGACGTTGCTCTGGCGAGGGCCCGACCATCGGATCCAGCTGAAATCGCCCTGGTGCGGATCGGGAGGGACGCCGCGCCGGCGCCAGTAGCTGGCAAGCCCGGTCCGCTCGGCAAGCAGCCGGAAGCGGCCGTCCGCGCGCATCGCTGCGGTTGCCGGCACGAACAGCGGCATGGTTCGCCGCCAGGCAAGGTCGTGCACCATCAGCTGCCTGGGCTGGGCGAACAGGCTGCCCACCCGGGGACCGACCCGCAGCAGCGCAATCTCGGCGAGTTCGAACGCAGCATCCACCTCCTCCATCACCGAAAGGGCCATGATCCCGATCACGGCCGAGGCGTAGGATCGGGCTGCCGCGTCGGCAAGCGCGCGCCTTGCTGCATCGACCGCACCTGCCGAGCGGCTGTCCAGGGCGTCGAGGGTGACGGACCACAGCATGCGCGCCGGCGGCGCGAGGCCGTCTGGCAGTGCCGGCTCGTCATCCAGCATCGCCCGCGCGGATGCTGCTCGCCCGGTGAAGGCGAACAGCATCATCCGTGCATTCCACACCGCGGGATGGCGCGGCCACAGCTGGAGCGTGGCATCGATGCGGCGGTCCGCGGCAGCGACATCTCCGAAGATCCAGGCCTTGAGCGCCCGCCGGAAGCCGAACAGCGGCGACAGCGGGTCATGCGCAAGGGCCACTTCGTTGACCGCAAGCGACTCCGCCGTCCGACCCACGGATTGCATGAGCATCTCCAGGTGCGAGAGGGCAAGGAGCGTATCTGGCGCCACGCCGAGCACGTCCCGCAAGCGGTCCTCGGCACCGGCCCAATCCCCATATTCGGGCGAAAGGGTTGCAACTGCTGCGAGCGCATCGCCCTGTGCGGGGTCGATCGCCAGCGCTCGTGCCGCCGCCTCGCGTGCCGCCTCGACCGCCGCGCTTACGGCATTCGGCCCGGCATATTCGGCCAGGTTGCGGTAGGCGGTGGCGAGAAGGCCCCAGGCGAGCGCGTTGCCCGGCCTGAGCCTGGTCGCCGCCTGCAGCGGCTCGACCGCCTGCGCCTGATCAGGCAGGGCAGCGCTCAGTGCATGCCGCCCCCGGGCAATGGCCGCAGCAAAGGCCACCTCGGCTTCCGACGACCAGGAAACCCCGCGCGTCAGCCGATAGCCGGTGCGCGGGATGGTCTCGACCAGCTGCGCCTCGCCAACGCGCGCCAGCGCCTGGCGCAGCTGGCTCACCGCCCGATTGACCGACTTCTCGGCGACGAAGCCCATGCCCCAGCAACGCCGCACAAGCGCCTCGCGCGCAACCACCCGACCCCCGGCCTCGGCGAGCGCCACCAGCACCAGCATCGCAAGCGGCTCGATCACGCGTTCGCCCGCCGGCCCGGCGATCAGTCTGCGCGCCGGCGACTCGGCGAGCGCGCCGCACCCGAAATCCGGAACTTCAGCGAGCGCGGCCGCCCGCAGCAAGGTGCTTCCACCGCGCATCCCCGAACACCCTCTGGCCTGGACGACCCGGGGCCGTCCGAATATTTCCACCATGTAACAGCCGCCCGCCAAGGGCCGCAGAGGGCGCCGCGCCCCGATGGGATGGCGCGCGAAGCAGGAGGGCAGAACCATGTGGAGTCCCGTGCGCCAGAGCCTGATGGGGCTTGCGCTTGCAGCAGCGGCGGTGCCGATGGCCTCGGCCGACGCCGCGACCGTCGCGGTCTCGGGGAGCCGGCAGCACATCAACATCCTCAATCCTCCGGGAACCGGCCGCTGTGCCGCAATCCCGCGGGTGCCGCCCTATGCTGCCACGGTTGACATCGTCCCGGGGCCTGGCGTGCCGTCGTCCACCGGCGTTGAGGGGCGCTTCGGCAGCTTCGAGGGGACGATGAGCCACTGCATCGTGACCGCACCGCCAACACCCTTTGAGGAAGGCATCTTCAGCTGGAGCTTTGCCAGCGGCGACATCCTCGAGGGAGTCTATACCGGCATGGTCCTTGCGACCGGCATTCCCAACGCCTTCGACGCAACCATCGACTATGTCGTCACGGGCGGAACCGGCCGGTTCCTCGGAGCGTCGGGCGTGATGTTCGAGAGCGGGTCCTTCGAGCGCCTGCCCAACCCGGTCGGCGCTGGGTTCATCACCGACTGGGCCGGCACGTTCACTGGCGAGCTGCGCCTGCCCGCAATCCCGGAGCCGGCGACCTGGGCGCTTCTCGTCGCGGGGTTCGGGATTGTCGGAGCCAGTCTCCGGCGGCACCAGCGGCTGGGCGTGCATCGGGCCTGACCCGGCGCGGCTCGCGCGGGGCAAGGGGCGCGCCTCGTCCGCGAAATCCCAAAATCTTCCCCGAGGATCGCACCGCTGCGGGGCCCGGGCTTCGGAGGCTGTGCGAAAGCCTGCCCTTGAGGAGCCCCGTCCGGCCCGGGTCCCCGCCTGCGGCGACGCCAACAGGCGGCACCATGGCGGGTGCCGGCAGGCGGCCGGGCTTGACCGCGCGCCCGGCGGGCCCTTCGATCCCGGCCGGAGTCGTCCGGCCGCCGTCCGCGCCGGGCCGGCGGCCTGCCGCGGGGATTCGCCATGGAGATGCACCAGGTCCGCTACTTCCTCGCCGTCGCGCGGGAACTCAACTTCACCCGCGCGGCCGAAGCCTGCCATGTCACCCAGCCCTCGCTGACCCGGGCGATCCAGAAGCTCGAGGAGGAGTTCGGCGGCCTCCTGTTCCGCCGCGAGCGGGGGCTCACCCACCTGACCGAGCTCGGCCGGCTGATGCTGCCGCACCTCGAGCGCAGCTATGCCGCCGCCCAGCAGGCCCGCGCCCTGGCCCGGCAGGTCGGGCGCGGCGAGCTTGCGCCGCTTTCGGTGGGGCTCGCGCCCGATGTCCATCTCGATGGCCTGCCCGGCCTGTTCCAGGATCTGGGCGGCGCCTTCCGCGGGTTCACCCTCGCACTCCTGGTGCGCGAGGCGGACCTGCTTCTCGAGGCGGCCATGGCCGGCGATCTCGACGTCGTCATCGGGGCCTTCGCGAACGACCTGCCGGCGCGGATCGACCGCTGGCTGCTGCGCGAGGAGCGCATCGGGCTCCTGTGCCCGGCCGGGCACCCCGCGGCCGAGGGTGCTGGTCTCGAGGCCGACGCGCTTGCCGACCTTCCGCGCATTGCCATCACCTGCCCTGCCGTGAGCGGTGCAGCCGCCGAGCGGTGGCACGACGTGGGGGAGGAGTCCGCAGCGCACCGGGCGGGGAGCCTTGCCGCCGCGGCCTTTCTCGTCGCCGGCGGGCTCGGGGTGGCCCTCGTGCCCGAGGGCCTGCCGCGGCCGCCGGGCACCGTCTGGCGCCCGGTGGCGGGGCTCGGGCCTGACCGCCGGGTCGACGTGCTGGCGGTGGCCGGGCGCCAGCGCCCGCCGGCGGTCGATGCCTTCCTCAAGTCGGTGCGGGCGCGCGGCTGGGAACTGGCCTAGGCGGACAGGGCGCGAAGGCGCGCGACCACGTCGGCGGGCTCGGCCCGGATGCGGAAATCGACATGGGCATGCGCGAAGCGCAGGATGCCACCGCGGTCGACGAGGAAGGTTGCCGGGACGGGGACGAACTCGCCGGCGCCCCCGGTCAGCCGGTCGAGATCGAGCCCGGCATCCCGGTAGCGCCGCTGGAGCTCCTGCGGCAGCGGGACGGCGAGCCCCAGCGCCATCGCGGCCCCATGGTCGACATCGCAGAGGATGAGCGGGTCGGGGCCCACGATTTCCCGCAGCCGCTCGGCCCGGCCGCCCGTCTCGGGCGTGACGAGGGCGAGCCGGCCGCCGGCGGCATGAAGGTCGGGAAGGGCCTGTCGCCAGGCTTCCATTTCGGCGCGGCAGTAGGGGCACCAGCCGCCGCGCTGGAAGGAGAGCACCAGCGGCCCCTCGGCAAGGCGATCGGCGAGCCGGGTCCAGCGGCCCCGCGAATCCGGCAGCGCGAGCGCGGGCAGGCGTTCCCCGGCCGCGGGGACGGCGGCTGCCGCGCCGCTGGCGAGAAGTCCCGCGACCATCCGGTCGTAGGCCGGTTCCCACACCGCACGGGCGATCCGGGTTTCGGCAAGCGTCTCGGCGAGGGTGGCTGCGCGCGACATGCGGCCGTCATGGACCGGTTGCCGGGCGGGGGGAAGGCTGTGGGGCGGATGGTTTCGATAGCAGCAAGGCATCGCGCCCGGATAGCCGGCGCCTATCGAATGCATAGGAAGGTGGCATTTCACCAGCAGGCGCGCCCCCGGCATGGTCTCCGCAGTCGAAGCCTTGTCACTGCAGGAGCCCCGGAAGATGCGACGTCCCTTGACCCTTGTCCTTGCCAGCGCCGCGCTCGCCCTTGCCGCGGTGTCGATCCCCGCCCTCGGCGCACGACCTCCGGTCCACACCGGAATCTTCGGCAATGTCGCGCTCGGCGGGCATGACCCGGTCGCCTATTTCCGCGCGGGTCGCCCGGTGCCGGGCTCGCGGGACTTCACCGCCAGCCATGGCGGCGCCCGCTATCGCTTCGCCACCGCGGCCTACCGCGACGCCTTCCTCGCCGATCCGGCGCGCTACCTCCCGCAATATGGCGGCTACTGCGCCTGGGCGGTGGCGCAGGGCTACACGGCGCCGGGCGACCCGAAGGTCTGGAAGATCGTCAACGGCCGGCTCTACCTCAACTATGACGCCGAGGTCGGCCGCCGCTGGGAAGAGGACATCCCCGGCCATATCCGCCGGGCCGACGCCAACTGGCCGGAGGTGCTCGGCTGATGCGCGCCCGGGCCGCCCTCCCCATCCTGCTGGTCCTCTGGATCAGCTTCGTCTTCCTCCAGTCGCTCTTTTTCAAGTTCAGCGGCTCGCCCGAGACGGCGCACATCTTCGGGACGCTCGACCGCTGGGCCTCCGGCCTCGGGCTTCCGGGCCTGTTCGCGCCAGGTGGACTCTTCTCGGCGCATGTCGTCGGCGCGGTCGAGCTGGTGGCAAGCCTGATGCTGCTTGCCTCGCTCGTGCGACGGCTGCGCCGGCTCCGGCTGCCGGGCGCGCTGCTGGCGCTCGGCGTGATCTCGGGCGCCATCCTGTTCCACCTGTTCACGCCGCTCGGCGTCGCCGTCCCCAATGCCGATGGATCGAGCGACGGCGGGCTGCTGTTCGCCATGGCGGTGAGCGTCTGGCTTTCGGCGGCGGGGCTGCTGTGGCTCAGCCGGGACCTGCTGGCCGGCCCGCTTCGGCGGGCCTGATCCGATGTCCGCGCTTCCCGATGTCACGGCGTGGCTGGCCGGGCTTGCCGCTTGCCCTGCCCTGTTCTTCGTCGCGGTCGTCGCCGCCACCCTCGTCCTCGAGGATGCGACGGCGATCGCGGTCGGAGCGCTGGTGGCGGCCATGCAGGTGGACATGGCGCTCGCGCTTGCGGCGCTGCTCTTCGGCACCGTGCTCGGCGACCTGCTGCTGCACGGCGCCGGGCGGCTGGGGCGCGGCCATCCCTGGGTCGCGCGGAGGCTGGCACGGGCGCCGCGGGTGGCGGGGCTTGCCCGCTCGGTCTGGCTGGTTGCCGCCGCCCGGTTCGTGCCGGGCCTGCGCCTTCCCGCCTATGTCGGGAGCGGCGCGGCTGGCATGCCCGTCGCCCGCTTCGCGCTGGTGGTGACGCTCACCGGCCTCGTCTGGACTCCGCTCCCGTTCCTTGCCGGGGGGCAGCTCGCCGGACCCCCGCTCTGGGGCGTTCTGGCCGCTGTCGTCCTGCTGCCGCTCGTCACCCGGCGATGCCTTCGACGCGCGTGGCCACGGCGGGGACCGGCGGCCGGGGCCGGGCTGCCGGGCCAGGACCGGGCCGGCCGATGGGGTGTCCCGGGTGCGACGGGAGGAGGCCGGTGAGGAGCGCGGTGACGGGCCTTTCCCACGGGTCGGCCTCTGCGGCCGCGATCGCCTGTCTCGACGAGCTGCGCGCGGAACTCCTCGTCTATGGCCGGAACGCGGCAGTGGTGTTCGAGGCCGTCCGCCACGATCCCGAGTTCGCGGCTGCCCACGCCCTTGCGGCCGCGATGCATCTGCTGGCGATGTCGGCCAGCGGCCGGGCGCAGGCCCTGCCGTTCGTGGCGCAGGCGCAGGCGTTCGCCCGGTCCGCGCCGCCCCGCGAGCAGCTGCTGGCTGCAGCCGTTGCGCGCTGGGCGGCGGGGGATGCGGATGGCTGCGTCCGGCGCCTCTCCGCCCTCGTCGAGGCATGGCCGCAGGACCTCGTCGCAGCGCGGCTCCTTCAGGTCCACCAGCTCGAGCGCGGGCAGTTCGCCGCGATGCGCCGCACCACGGCCCTGCTGGTGGCGGCGAACCCGGATGTCAGCCATGCGAGGGGTATGCACGCCTTCGCGCTTGCCGAGACGGGCGCGGTGGAGGCTGCGGATCGGCTGGGGCGCGCGGCGGCCGACGCCGCGTTCGACCCCTGGGCCGAGCATGCCGTCGCCCATGTGTTCGCCTCGCGGGGAAGGCCGGGCGCTGCCCTTGCCTGGCTGCTGCCGCGGGCCGATCGCTGGTCGCGCTGCTCCTCCTTCCTCCATACCCACAACTGGTGGCATGTCGCGCTTGCCCATCTTGCCCTCGGCGAGCGCGCGGCGGCGCTCGCCCTGTTCGACTCCCGCATCTGGGGCGTGCGCAAGACCCATTGCCAGGACCAGCTGAATGCGGTTTCGCTGCTGGCCCGGCTGGAGCTGGCCGGGGTCGATGTCGGCGACCGCTGGTCCGACCTCGCGGATTTCCTCGCGCCGCGGACAAAGGACCATGTCAGCGGCTTCCTCGACCTCCACACCCTGCTCGGCCTTGCCCGGGCCGGGCGCGACGGGGAGGTGGAGGCCATGCGCCGGAGCCTCGTCGACAAGGCGCGGACATCGGCCGACGAGGTCTGGCGGGAGATCGTGCCGACGGCAGCGGACGGGCTCGTCGCCCACGCCCGCCGGCAATGGGCGGCCGCGGCCCGCCTTCTCGGCCGTACCCTGCTGCGGCTTTCGGCGCTTGGCGGAAGCTCGGTCCAGCGCGACCTCTTCGTCCAGCTCCACGCCCATGCCCGGCGCGCGCCGGCATGACGGCGGGCCTCGAGATCGAGGCGGCCATGCCGCCGCTCGCCGACGCCCCGCCCCTCTCGGCGTTCGAGTTCTGGCCGCAATGGCTCTTCTATCCGCCCGTCTGGGCCTGGGTCCTGTTCCTGATGCTGCGTCACCGGAGCGTGCGCGCGCCGCTTCTCGCCAATCCGTCGTTCGAGGCCGGCGGGCTCGTCGGCGAGTCGAAGTCGGCCATCCTCGACCTCGTCGGCCCCGGGGCGCGCCGCTGGTTCGCCCCCCACATCGGCTTCGACCGGACCGCGGCGGCCGCCGGCGCGGACATGCGTCGGCTCGAGGCGGCGCTGGCAGCCGCTGGGCTCGGGCTGCCGCTCGTCGCCAAGCCCGATCTCGGCTGCCGCGGCGCAGGGGTTCGCCCGGTGCGCGACGTCGGCGAGCTCCGCGCCTATCTCGAGCGCTTTCCGCCGGGCGCGCGGCTGGTGCTGCAGGAGCTGGTCGACTGGGAGGGCGAGGCCGGCATCTTCTGGGCGCGCGCGCCGGGCGCGCCGCAGGGGCGCATCCTGTCGCTCACCCTCAAGCATTTCCCGCACGTGACCGGAGACGGGCGCGCGACGCTGCGGCAGCTGATCCGCGCCGACCGCCGGGCCGGCCGGATCGCCCACCTCTATCTCGACCGCCACGCCGGGCGGCTCGACCATGTCGTGCCCGAGGGCGAGCGGGTGCGCCTGGCCTTTGCCGGGAGCCACAGCCGCGGCGCCATCTTCCGCGATGGCACCCCTCTCGTCACGCCGGAGATGGAGGCGCGGTTCGCGCGCATCGCGGCGGCAATTCCCGAATTCTGGTTCGGGCGCTTCGACGTCCGCTTCCGGCGCTTTGCCGATCTCGCCGCCGGCACGGGCTTTCGCATCCTCGAGGTCAATGGCGCCGGCGCCGAGGCGACGCACATCTGGGACAGCCGCACCCGCCTGCGCGACGCCTATCTGAGCCTGTTCCGGCAATGGAGCCTGGCGTTCGCGATCGGCGCGGCAAACGCAAGGCGGGGGCATCGGCCGGAGCCATTCTCCACCTTCCTTGCCCGCTGGCAGCGCGAGCGGCGCCTCGTCCGCCACTATCCGGCGACGGCCTAGCCCCGGCCGGACATGGGCGCCTGCAACCGCCACCCGCTTGTGCGACACACACGGTCCGGCCTTCACCAGCCGGGGGAGTGGCGCACCCGAGAGGATTCGAACCTCTGGCCTCTGCCTTCGGAGGGCAACGCTCTATCCAGCTGAGCTACGGGTGCGTGGGCCGGCGCGATGGGCATTCGGGGAGGCGAAGTCAAGCCGGAAGGGCGACCTCGACCTCGTCACCGGGCGCGAGACGGGGGAGCAGCGGCAAGAGGGTTTCGCGCGCGGTGGCAAGGCAGCCCTCGGTCGGGCGGCCATCGGCTGCAGCGAGGTGCCAGAAGATGGCGCTGCCCCGGCCGGGCACCACCGGCGCATCGTTCCAGCCGAGGACGAGGATGATGTCGTAGAGCGAGTCCGCGCGCCACAGCAGCTCGGCGCCGAACGGGTGGGGGTGCACGACCGGGCGGTTGTAGGCAGGATCGGCGGGCGTGTCGCTCCAGCCATCCTCCGGCCGCAGCCAGCGCCACGGCAGCTGCAGCGCCGGCAGCGCGATCCGGTCGGGGCGGAGCAGGACCCCGCGCAGCGGGAGGCGCGCCGCCGGAGTCGCGCCATCGCCCTCGCGCTTTGCCGCGGCCGGCACGATCCCGCCGCGGCCGACGGTGACCGGCGCGCGCACGTCTCCCGCCTCGAGCCAGCCGCCCGCGACCCGCAGCCTCACAGCTGGTGGCCCTGGCGGCGCCGCTTGGTCTCGAGATAGGCGGCATTGTGCGGGTTGGCGGGAAGGACGAGCGGCACCCGCTCGACGACCGCGATCCCCTGCTCCTCGAGCGCGCCGGTCTTGGCAGGATTGTTGGTGAGAAGGCGGATCCGGTCGACCTTCATGCTGCGCAGCATGGCCGCGGCCAGGTCGAAGTCCCGCTCCTCGGCGGCGAAGCCCAGCCGGAGATTGGCGTCGACGGTGTCGAAGCCCTGGTCCTGCAGCGCATAGGCGCGCAGCTTGTTCATGAGGCCGATGCCGCGACCTTCCTGCTGGAGGTAGAGGAGGATGCCGCCCTCGCGCGCGAGCGCCGCGATCGCGGCGCGCAGCTGCGGGCCGCAGTCGCACTTGAGGCTGCCGAGCACGTCGCCGGTGAGGCAGGCGCTGTGCAGGCGCACCAGCGGCGCCGGACCGGGCGCGCCGACGAGGAGGGCGAGATGCTCGGGCCCGCCATCCTCGGGGCGGAACGCGACGACCTCGCAGTCCTGCGCGCCGTCGAGCGGAAGCCGGGCGCGGCTGACGATGGCGAGCCGCGGGGCGCGGCGCCAGGCCAGTGCGGCCGCGGCGTCGACGGCGAGCATGTCGGGCTGCGGTGGCGGGTCGGCGACGACGAAGGCGGCGGGAAGGAGGGCCGCGCGCTTCAGCAGGGCGAGCGCGGCTTCGCCGGCGCGGCCGTGGCGGCCGGGCGCGCGCGTCGGGAAGGGCCCCTTGAACGGGGCGGCGAGGTCATCGGCGGGGTCGGCGGTCGCGATGCTGGTGACGAGATCGTGCCAGGGCATGCGGGTGACGAAGACGGCGCGCGCCCCGGCCGCGGCGCGCGGGTTGGTGATGCGCAGCGTTGCGGCGCGCTCGGGGGTCAGCAGGAGATCGGCGCGGCCGGCACCTTCCAGGGCGGCGAGCGAGGCCGGGCGGGCCAGCTCGGCCGGCAGGACGTGGAGCGCGGCCGCAGCATCGGTGACGCGGATGGCGACCCCGCGCCGGAGATCGTCGACGGCGCGGGCAAGCGCGAGATCGGTGGCGGCGCCGCTCACAGGTCGAAGGTGGCGATGAGGGGCACATGGTCGGACGGGCGCGGCCAGCCCCGGGCCTCGCGCAGCGTCTCGACCCCGCGCGCGGCGCCGGCAAGCGTCGGCGAGCACCAGACATGGTCGAGGCGGCGGCCGCGGTCGGAGGCGTCCCAGTCCCGCGCGCGGTAGCTCCACCAGCTGTAGAGCCGCTCCGGCGGGGGCACGAAGCGGCGGCCGAGGTCGACCCAGCCGTGGCTCGCCTGGAGCTGGCCGAGCGCCTCGACCTCGACCGGCGTGTGCGAGACCACGTCGAGCAGGGCCTTGTGGTCCCAGACATCCTCGGGGAGCGGCGCGATGTTGAGATCGCCGACCAGAATGGCCGGTTCGCGGCTGGCGCCCGACCAGTCGGTCATGCGGGCGAGGAAGTCGAGCTTCTGGCCGAACTTGGGGTTGACCGAGCGGTCGGGGATGTCCCCGCCGGCCGGGACATAGACATTGTGCAGCACCACGCCCGAGGGCAGGCGGACGGCGAGATGCCGGGCCTCGCCATTGGCCTGCCAGTCGTGCCGCGCGACCGGGGCGAGCGGGATTCGCGACGCGATGGCCACGCCATGGTGCATGCGCTGGCCGTGGAGGTGGAGATGGGGAAGGCCGAGCGATTCGAAGAGCGCGCGGGGAAACTCCGCGTCGGCGCACTTGGTCTCCTGCAGGCAGAGAATGTCGACCGGATGGCGCGCCAGCAGCGTCTCGACGATGTGCGGGCGCGCGCGGATGCTGTTGATGTTGAGGCTCGCGATGGTGAGCGGCATGGGCGTTCCATGACGCCCGGTGGGCGGCGGCGCAAGGCGGCCCCGGCCGGAGGAAGCTTCTGCCGCGCTGCCCCCGCCCCGCCTTCGCCTGGCCCCCGCCCCCGCCCCCGCCCGATACGCATTGGGCCCTGCTCCGGGGGCATGGAGCAGGGCCCGTTTATGCGTTCGTCACGCAAGGGAGAGGACAGGGCCGGGCAACAGGGGGCAAATCCCGGCGGGCCTCTCCTGTTCCCCGTCTAGCGGCCTCAGCCTTTCCGGACGGTGAACGGCGGAAGATTGCCCGAACGGACCTGTGCAATCAAGCCTTGTTTTCCGGACCGGCCCGGCGAGGACGCTTCCGCGTCGCGCGGGCATGTTCAGCCGCTCGGGCGGAGGCTGCGGCGGCGCGGATCGCGGAACCGGAAGAGCGACTCGGCGACGTCGACATTCCACCGGATTTCCGACAGTTCCACCTGGGTCAGGTTGCCCTGGCCGTCGATGACCCGCCACCCCGTGAGGCGAAGGCCCCCCGGCGCCGCCGGATCCCGCGCCAGGAAGAAGCGGATGCGGCCAAGCTCGGGGCGGCGCGGATCCTGCGCTTCGACCGTGACGGCGCCGGGGATGGGCGACTCGGCGTCCGACACGAGTCGCGCGACTCGCGCGAGGTCGGCTTCCGGGTCGAGGAGGACGCCGAGCGGAGTCTGCCGGATCGGCCACTGCGAGACCTGGGCGACCTCGAAGTCGACGAAGGAGAGGCGCTGGCCATCGGCGACGACGAGGAAGCTGGCGCCCGGGCCATAGTCGAAGCGGATCCGCCCCGGGCGCTTCATCGCCATGGTGCCCGACGCGACCCGGCCGTCCTGCGCCGTCTGGCGGAAGCGCGCCGTCATGGTGCGGGTTGTGGCAAGCGCGCGCTGGACCTCGGCCAGCGTGGCCGCCGGTGCTGCCGCCCGCGCCGGAGCGGCGGCGGGAACGGGGGCCGCGAGCGCGGCGCCCGCTGCAAGCGCCGCGACGAGCCCCGCGGCAATCCCCGCGAGGCGCCCGCGCCGGACCGGCCTGTCGTTCATGGCGCTTCCCGTTCCGCCGGCGCCGTGAACATCGGTTGAACGCGGGCGAGTGCCTGCGGAAGGTCGGCGAACCGGTCGATCCGTTCGGCTGCCGGCAGTTCGGCATGCGGCACCTCGCAGTAGCCGAAGGTGACGAGGATGAACGGGACTCCGGCGGCGGCGGCAGTGGCAGCGTCGGTCGGCGAGTCGCCGACGAAGGCGGCGCGCGATGGCGTGCCGCCGGCAGCCGCGAGCGTGTCGAGGAGGTGGCGCGGATCGGGCTTGCGCCAGGGCCGCGAATCGGCGCCGAGCACGGCGGCGAAGCGCTGCGACCAGCCGAGCGCCTCGAGGAGGGCCTGGGTCAGGCTCTCGGGCTTGTTGGTGCAGATGGCGAGCCGCAGGCCACGGTCGGCCAGGGTGGCGAGGGTCGCCTCGACTCCGGGGAAGGGCCGGCTCATGACCGCGATGTTGGCGCGATAGTGGGCGAGGAAGTGCGGCAGGCCCTCCCTGACGAGCGGCGCGACCTCCTCCGGTGGGCCGGACGCGGCGAGCCCGCGCTCGAGCAGGCGCGCGGCCCCCGCCCCCACCATGGCGCGCACCGACTCCGCCGGCACGGGCGGCCGGCCGAGCTGGCCTAGCGCATGGTTGAGCGCGGCGGCGAGATCGGGCGCCGTGTCGACGAGGGTGCCGTCGAGATCGAAGGCGATGGTGGCGGGACGCGACATGGCCGAGGCCGTGCCGGAGCCGGGCGCGCAAGGGAAGCCGGGAAACGCCGCCAGCGCGCAGGCCGGTGGAACCGGGGCGGCGGCTGTGGCAGGGGCGCGCCATGCCCAACCGCCCTGCTCCCGCCGTGATCGTCCTTGCCGCGGGCAAGGGCACGCGGATGCGCTCGGACCTGCACAAGGTTCTCCACCCCGTCGGCGGGAGGCCGATGCTGCTGCACCTGCTTGCCACCGTCGCGGCGCTGGAGCCGGCGCGGATCGTGGTCGTGGTCGGCGACCGGGCCGGGCAGGTCGAGGCGGCGGTCGCGCCGCTTAGCGTTGCGATCGCGGTCCAGGAGCCCCAGCTCGGCACCGGGCACGCGGTGCAGCAGGCGGAGGCGGCGCTTCGCGGCCACGACGGGCCCGTGCTCATCCTGTTCGGCGACGTGCCGCTGGTGCGCGCGGCGACGCTTGGCCGGCTGCTCGACGCGGTGACGCCGGATGCGCCGATCGCGGTGCTTGGCTTCCGCCCGGCCGTGCCGGGAGCCTATGGCCGGATTCTCGCCGACGCCGACGGGCGGATCGCGCGGATGGTCGAGGCGCGCGACGCGAGCCCCGAGGAGCTTGCCATCCCGCTGTGCAACGCCGGGATGATGGCGGTCGACGGCGCGCGGCTGTGGCCGCTGCTCGCGCGGGTCGGCAATGCCAACGCCGCCGGCGAATATTATCTTCCCGACATCGTCATGCTGGCGCGCGCCGACGGGCTTGGCGCGACCGTCATCGAGGCCGAGGAGGCCGAGCTGGTCGGAGTCAACAGCCGGGCCGATCTTGCCCTGGTGGAGGCCGCCTTCCAGGCGCGGCGACGGCGCGAGGTGATGGAGGCGGGGGTGACGCTGGTGGCGCCCGAGACCGTCTTCCTCGCCCATGACACGCAGTTCGGGCGGGACTGCCTGGTCGAGCCCTTCGTCGTGTTCGGGCCCGCCGTGACGCTGGGCGACCGCGTGGTGGTGCATGCGCATTCGCATCTGGAGGGAGCGCGGCTGGGCGATGGCTGCGCGGTCGGCCCGTTCGCGCGGCTGCGGCCCGGAACCCTGCTCGAGGCGGGGGCGAAGGTGGGCAACTTCGTCGAGACCAAGAAGGCGCGGCTGGGGGCCGGGGCCAAGGCCAACCATCTGGCCTATCTGGGCGACGCCGAGGTGGGCGCGGGCGCGAACGTCGGCGCGGGGACGATCACCTGCAACTATGACGGGTTCGACAAGTTCCGCACCGTGATCGGCGACGGCGCCTTCATCGGCTCGAACAGCGCGCTGGTCGCGCCGGTGACGGTGGGGGCGGGGGCGATCGTGGGCGCGGGCTCGGTCATCACCCGCGATGTCGCCGCCGATTCGCTCGCGGTGGCGCGCGGCCGGCAGGAGGGGCACGCCGGCTGGGCGGCGCGGTTCCGGGCCGGCAAGGCGCGCAAGGGCGATTGACACGATATGTTATCGTGATATCGAATGGCCATGCGCACGCTCATCGACCTTCCCGACGAGGACATCGCCTGGCTTGACCAGCTGGCGCTTGGAACGGGCAGGTCCCGTGCCGCGCTCGTGCGCGAGGCCGTCGCCCGTTTCCGTCGCGACCGTGCCGGGGACTCGCTCGACCGCGCCTTCGGCGCCTGGACCGGACGCGCCGACATCGGCGACGGGGTTGCCTACCAGGACCGGCTGCGCCGGGAGTGGGATCGCGATCGGGCTGGCCCGGATCCGGGGCCGTGACCGACGTCTCCTTCGACACCAATATCCTGATCGACTTCCTGAACGGGATCGAGGCCAGCCGGGGGGAACTTCGGCGCGTGCGGCGGCGGTGGATCAGCCGGATCAGCTGGATCGAGGTGATGGCGGGGATCGACGAAGGGACGGTGACCGTGGTGGAGGATTTCCTCGCCCAGTTCTCGATCGACGAGGTCACCGAGGACGTCGGCCGCCTTGCCGCCGCGATGCGTCGCGAGCGGGCCAGCCTGCGCCTGCCGGACGCCATCGTACTTGCCACGGCGCAGGCCCGCGGCCGAATCCTCGTGACCCGCAACACGCGCGACTTCCCGGCCAGCATGCCGGGCATTCGCGTTCCCTACCAGCTTCCCTGAAAGGTCCCGGTCCATGTGTGGCATTGTCGGAATCCTCGGGCGCGGCGATGTCGCCGGGCAGCTGGTCGCCGGCCTCAGGCGGCTCGAGTATCGCGGCTATGATTCGGCCGGCATCTGCCTCGTCGGGGCGGACGGCTTCGTGCGCCGGCGCGCGGAGGGCAAGCTCGTCAACCTCGAGGCGCGTCTTGCGGCCGAACCGGCGCAGGGCGCCTCGGGCATCGCCCACACCCGCTGGGCCACCCATGGCCGGCCCAACGAGGAGAATGCCCACCCCCACATCGTCGAGGATGTCGCGGTGGTCCACAACGGCATCATCGAGAATTTCCGGCCGCTGCGCGAGGAGCTGGAGGCGGAAGGGCGGCGCTTCACGTCCGAGACCGACACCGAGGTCATCGCCCACCTCGTCGCGCGCGAGATGGCGCGCGGCCTTGCCCCGGTCGATGCCGTCCGGGCCGTGCTGCCGCGCCTCCATGGCGCCTTCGCGCTCGCGCTCCTGTTCCGCGGCGAGCCCGATCTCCTCGTCGGCGCCCGGCTGGGTGCGCCGCTCGCCGTCGGCTTCGGCGACGGCGAGGCCTATCTCGGCTCGGATGCGCTGGCGCTTGCCGACCTCACCGAGGACGTGACCTATCTCGAGGAGGGGGACTGGGTGGTGCTGCGCCGCTCGGCTGCCCAGATCTTCGACCGCGACAACCGCCCGGTCGCGCGGCCGCGGGTCCGCTCGGGCCTTACCGGCGCACAGGTCGAGAAGGGCAACTACCGCCACTTCATGCTGAAGGAGATCCACGAGCAGCCGCTGGTGGTGGCGCAGACGCTGCAGTCCTACCTGAAGCCGCTCGACGGCCAGGTTGCGCTTCCCATCCCCGATGCGCGGCTCGAGGATGTGAGCCGGGTGACGATCGTCGCCTGCGGGACCAGCTTCTATGCCGGCATGGTGGCGCGCTACTGGCTCGAGCGCTTCGCCCGCGTCGCAGTCGACATCGATGTCGCCTCCGAGTTCCGCTACCGCGACCCGGTGCTCGAGCCCGGTGGGCTGGCGCTCTTCATCAGCCAGTCGGGCGAGACGGCGGACACGCTGGCCGCGCTCCGCCACGCCCGCGCCGAGGGCCAGACCATCGCCGCGGTCGTGAACGTTCCGACAAGCTCGATGGCGCGCGAGGCCGACATCCTGCTGCCCACCCACGCCGGGCCGGAGATCGGGGTGGCCTCCACCAAGGCCTTCACCTGCCAGCTTGCCGTGCTCGCGGCGCTGGCCGCCAACCTCGCGCGCGCGCGGGGGCGGCTCGGCCGGGAGGAGGAGCGCGACATCGTCCACCACCTCGTCGAGGCGCCGGCGGCGATGAACGCCGCGCTCGCGCTCGAGCCGGCGATCGCTTCGCTCGCACCGCTCATCGCGCCGGCGCGCGACGTGCTCTACCTCGGCCGCGGTCCGGACTATCCGATGGCGCTCGAAGGGGCGCTCAAGCTGAAGGAGATTAGCTACATCCACGCCGAAGGCTATGCCGCGGGCGAGATGAAGCACGGCCCCATCGCGCTCATCGACGAGGCCGTGCCGGTGATCGTTCTGGCACCCTCCGGGCCGCTGTTCGAGAAGACGGTCTCGAACATGCAGGAAGTGCGCGCGCGGGGCGGGAAGGTGATCCTGATCTCCGATCGCGAGGGCCTGGTGACGGCGGGCGAGGGCAGCATGGCGACGCTCGAGATGCCGACCGCGCACCCCCTCATCGCGCCGCTCGTCTATGCGGTTCCGGTCCAGCTGCTCGCCTATCATGTGGCGGTGGTCAAGGGGACCGATGTCGACCAGCCGAGGAACCTCGCCAAGTCGGTGACGGTCGAATGAGGCGGGTGGAAGGCGGGTGCCACTGCGGGGCCGTGCGGTTCGCGGCCGACGCGGCTGCGGATGCGGTCCTCCTTGACTGCAACTGCTCGATCTGCGCGATGACCGGCTATCTCCATCTCATCGTGCCCGGCAGGGACTTCCGGCTGCTGCGGGGCGCGGACGCGCTCGTCGAATACCGCTTCGGGACGGGGGCGGCGCGGCACCTCTTCTGCCGGACCTGCGGAGTGAGGAGCTTCTATCATCCGCGCTCGCACCCCGATGGCATCAGCATCAACGCCCGCTGCCTCGACGGCGGCGTGCCCGACCTGCCGGTCCGGCCCTTCGACGGCCGCAACTGGGAGGCGGCGCGGGCCGCGCTCGAGGGCTGAGGCCGTCATGCAGGCGTCATCGGCGGCTGGCAGGCACGGGCCATGACGCGCCTTGCCCTCCTCCTCGCCGCCCTGCTCCTCGCCGCCTGCGCGACGCGGCCGGCCGCGCCCCTGGCCGAGGCGCCGCCGCGCAACATCGTCGTCATGATCTCCGACGGGGCGGGCTATGCGACGCTGCGGGCGACGCGGCTGTGGACGGGAAGGCCGCTCGCGGTCGAGGACTCCGGCTTCGCCCACGCGCCCATGGCGGTCACCCAGCTTTCGACCCGCAACAGGCCGCTGCCGGCCCCCGAGGGCCTCGCCCAGGATCCGGAGCTGCTGTTCACGCCGGCGCGCGCCTGCGATTCCACCCCCGTGCCCGGGGAGACGCCCGCGCTCTACGGGATGGGCGTGAGATACCCGCGCGGCTTTCGCGGCTATGAGTGGAGCCGGCGCACCGCGCCCGACAGCGCCAACACCATGTCGGCGCTGATGACGGGCGTGCGGAGCTACAACAATGCCATTAACGTCGACGGAAGCGGAGCGCCGCTGCCCACCCTGGCCGCGGCGGCGGCAGCGAGCGGGCGGGCCGTGGGGGTGGTCACGACCGCCTCGCTTTCGGATGCGACGCCGGCCGCCGGCGCCGGCGCGCACGCGCCGAGCCGGGCGATGCGCCCCGAGCTTGCCGCCCAGATGTTCGGCAATGGTCGCGCCGTCGTCATCGCAGGCGCCGGCAACCCCGACTGGACCAACGATGCCACGCCGGCGCCGAAGCCCAGCCACGCCTGGATCGGCGCGGACACCTGGGCCGCGCTCAAGGCGGGCGCGCCGGTGCCGCCGGCCGGCGTGACCTGGACGCTCGTCGAGGACGCCGCGCGGGTGAAGGCGATGGCCGCCGGCGCCGAGCCGGTGCCGGATCGGCTCGCCATCGTCGCGAGAGCGGCGGAGGGCACGCAGCAGTATCGCGGCCGCCTCGCGCCCTCGACCGACCCGCCGTTTGCGACCCCGCTGATCGAAGGGCAGCCGGCGCTCGCCGACATGACGCTTGCGGCGCTGCGGCGCCTCGAGCGCGACGACGGCGGCTTCTTCCTGGTGGTGGAGGAATCGAACACCGACCGGGCGGCCCATGCCAACAACCTCGGCCGCGTCATCGAGGCGCGCCTCGCCTTCGAGGAGGCGGTGGCCGCCGTGGTCACCCACCTCGGGCCGCGGCTTTCCGAAACCCTCATCCTGGTGACGGCCGACCACGACCATCTGCTCATGGGCCCCGATGGCGCGACGGTCGCGTTCCAGCCGCTGGTCGACGCCGGCGCGGGGCGGCTGCCCGGGCACCGCTGGCTGGGGAACGGGCATTCCAGCCTTGCCGTGCCGCTGTTCGTGCGCGGGCCCGGCGCGGCGGCCGTGCTGGCGGCGACCGATGGCGGCCCGGCGGCGGACGGCCGCGCGCCCCTCCGTGAGGCGGCCTGCCCGGTCACCGGGCCGGTGCTCGACCAGGCCGCGGTGGGCCGCGCGCTCCTCCGCCTCGTCTCCGCACCCCGCCGCTAGCCGCGCAGCGGCGCGGCGTCCGGGCGTTGGCCTTGCGGCGGGTTCCGTCCTAGGACGCGGCGATGGACGACTTCGACTATTTCGTGATCGGCGCCGGATCGGGCGGGGTGCGTTCGGCGCGGATCGCTGCCGGCCATGGCGCCAGGGTGGGAATCGCCGAGGAGCACCGGGTGGGCGGCACCTGCGTCATTCGCGGCTGCGTGCCCAAGAAGCTGCTCGTCATCGGCGCCCATTTCGCCGAGGACCTCGAGGATGCCGCGCGCTTCGGCTGGCGGATCGAGGGCCGGCGCTTCGACTGGCCGACGCTCAGGGACAATGTGCTCGCCGATGTCGACCGGCTCGAGCGGGCCTACCAGGCCACGCTCGACAGCCATGGCGTCAAGACCTTCCACGTCCGCGCCGAGCTTGCCGGGCCGAACCGGGTGCGGGTGGGCGGGCGCGAAGTGACGGCCCGGCATGTCCTCATCGCCACCGGCGCCCGGCCGCAGGTGCCGGCGGAGATTCCAGGCGCGGAGCTTGGCATCACGTCGAACGAGGTCTTCCACCTCGAGGCCCTGCCGGAGCGGATCGCGATCGTCGGCGGCGGCTACATCGCCAACGAGTTCGCAGGGATCTTCCACGAGCTGGGCAGCCGGGTGACGCAGATCGTCCGCGGGCCCCGGCTGCTGAAGGGGTGGGAGCCGGCGCTCGCCGACCGGCTGCTCCAGATCTCGCTCGGCAAGCACATCGACATCCGCCTCGGCTGCGCGCCGACAGCCGTGGAGCGGCAGGCCGATGGCAGCCTCAGGGTCGCGCTCGCCTCGGGCCAGGCGGTCGAGGTCGATGCGCTGCTGTGGGCGGTGGGCCGGATTCCCAATGCCGATGGCCTCGGGCTGGAGGCGCTGGGCGTGGAGCGGCGCAACCGCGGCGAGATCGCGGTCGATGACCGCAGCACCACCCGCCTGCCCTGGCTGCACGCGGTTGGCGACGTGACCGACCGGATGCAGCTCACCCCCATCGCCATCCGCGAGGGCCATGCGCTCGCCGACCGGCTGTTCGGCGGCAGGGACTGGAAGGTCGACTATGCCAACGTGCCCTCCGCCGTCTTCAGCCACCCGCCGCTCGCCTCGGTGGGCCTGACCGAGCCCGAGGCGCGCGAGCGGCTTGGCGGGGTCAGGGTCTTCACGTCCGACTTCCGGCCGATGAAGAACGTGCTTGCCGGCCGCGACGAGCGCGCGCTCTACAAGCTCGTCGTCGACGCCGCGACCGACCGGCTGGTCGGCGCCCACCTGATCGGGCCGGATGCGCCCGAGATCCTCCAGGCGCTCGCCATCGCGGTCAGGGCGGGGCTCACCAAGGCCGATCTGGACGCAACCGTCGCGCTCCACCCGACCATGGCCGAGGAGCTGGTGCTGATGCGCTGAGACCCGGCGCGGCGGTCGGCCCTCTCGGCCTGCCTCGCGCCCCCGCCGGCGCCCCGGGCGCCAGCGCGCGAGCTCAGGCTTCGGCGGCGAGGGGCCGGCGGCGGCGCAGGGCCCCGCCGACCAGCCCGAAGCCCGCCACGAGCATCGCCCAGGTGCCGGGCTCCGGCACGGCGGTCAGGCGGAACAGGTGGGTCCAGCCATCGTCCTCGGCGCTGGCGAGAAGGTAGCTGTTGCCGTCCCAGCTGTCGGAGGCGTGGATGAAGGTCAGCCCCTCGAACTCGGCATACTGGTCGCCGGCCGCGAGATCGTAGATGAGCCCGGCGAACAGCGGGTTCCCGGGATTGGAGATGTTCCAGGCCGCGATCGACCGGCCCCGCTCGATCCCGGCGAAGAGCCAGCGCTGCTGGCCGATCATGCCGACCGTGACATTCTCGGGCTCGATCGAGAGCCGGGTGCGCCGGTCGGAATTGAGGCCGAGGAGACCGAGCGTCGTCACCAGATTCTCGACCTGGTTGCCCGAATCCCAGACGAGCGTGCCATCGAGCGTGCGGATGGAGACCGAACGGCCGCCCGAATAGGCCACCGTGTCGGCAAGGCCGTCGTCCGTGAGGTCGAGGTGCCAGAAGGTCTGCGGGGTCACGTTGGCCGGGCTCAGCGCGGCAAGCGTCGCCGCCGGCACCTTCGTCGGATCGACCGGCATGGTCCGGTTGTTGCCGAGATTCTCGCCCTCGTTCGCCATGGCGAGGTAGGTGACGCCGCCATGGTCGAAGGCGGCGATGCCGTCGGGCTGCCAGAGCGCGCTCACGCCCGCGAGCCCGAGCGAGTTCGGCGTGCCCGAGGATGAGCGGTGGGTGAAGAAGGTGGAGGGCAGCGTCGGATCCTTGAGGCCGAGGGGCACGAGCTCGCTGATCGTCTCGGTCGACAGATCGACGATCGCGAGCATGTTGTTTTCCTGGAGCGTGACGATTGCCTTCTGGCCGTCGGCGGTGATGGTCACGAACTCGGGCTCGATGTCCTCGGCGAAGGCGACGCCCGGCCGGAACAGGGCGCCGCCGGCGCGATAGGCCGTCTCGCCGGCGGCAAAGCCGGCGAAGTCGAGCGTGGTGACCGCGCGGGTCGCGACATCGACGATCGCGATCTGGCCGGGGCCGCCGCCGACCTCGGGATCGCCCTCGATCGCGACCACCAGCCGCGCGCCATCGGGCGTGAAGGTCATCTGGTCGGGGGTGGTGCCGACCGTCACGTCGCCGCCGATCTGGCTGCCGGTGGCCGCGTCGAAGAAGCGGATCCGGCCCGCCGTGCCGACCAGCCCGCCGACTGCCACGATGCCGTTCTTCACGGAGACGTTGGTGGCAGCGTCATTGCCCGCCGACAGCCGCAGGGTGCGGACATAGGTGCCGGAAGAGGTCAGGACGTCGACCCCCTTCTCGCCGGAGACGAAGATGTAGCCGGAGCCGGGATCGAAGGCATTGATCTCGGCGCCCTCGCCCTGGCCGGGCGTGTTGTGGCGGAACGACCAGACCCGGTCGACGCCGATTCCGCTGGTGGTCGCGGACGCAGCGGCCGCAAGGCCGAGAAGCGCAGCACCGGCAAGAAGACGAAAAGCCATGGGACCCCCTCCACGCCTGAGAATGACGGGGCATCCCTAGGTCGGGCGGATGACCGGTTCGTGACCGGCGGGTTTCGCCTCCGTGACAGGGCGGGACGGCTTGGGGCTGGTCCCGGTTCGGGCTATGGGACGCGGGGGCGAGGGAGACGGGACATGGCGAGCACGGTCGAGTCGGCCATTCGCGGCGTGGTGGGCGCGGGGTTTGCCGCGCTTGCGGGCTTCAACCGGGGCCGGATGGCGCCCGAGCCCAACCGCTGGATGAACGGCGTGTTTGCGCCGCTCACCGAGGAAGTGACGCTCGAGGGGCTGGAGGTGCGCGGGGCGATCCCCGAGGCGCTGGACGGCCTCTATGTGCGCAACGGCGCCAACCCGCTCGGCATCGAGCACCAGCCCAGCCACCACTGGTTCCTCGGCGAGGGCATGGTCCATGGCGTGCGAATCAAGGACGGCAAGGCGCTGTGGTACCGCAACCGCTTCGTCCGCTCGAATGCGGTCTCGGCCTTCCTCGGCGAGGCGCCGGCGCCGGGCGAGCGCCATCCGCTGACCGACGTCGCCAACACCAACGTGGTCGCGATCGGCGGGCGGACCTACGCGATCGTCGAGGCCGCGGGCCACCCGGTCGAGCTCGGGCCCGATCTCTCGACGCTGCGCCACGACCCCTTCGGCGGCACGCTCACCACCCCCTTCTCCGCCCATCCGCACCGCGACCCGGCGACGGGCAGGCACCATGCCATCTGCTACGAGGGCGCGCCCGACGGGCGGGTCTGGCATGTCACGGTCTCGCCCGCCGGCCTCGTCGAGCGGGCCGAGGAGATCGCGGTTGCCGACGGCCCGTCGATCCACGACTGCGCCATCACCGAGCGGCACATCCTCGTCTTCGACCTTCCCGTCACCTTCGCGATGGACCGCTACCTGAAGGGCTATCGCTTCCCGCTGGCCTGGAACCCGAGGCATCCCGCCCGCGTCGGCGTGCTCGGGCTCGATGCGCCGGGGGCGAGCATCCGCTGGTGCGCGGTCGACCCCTGCTATGTCTTCCACCCGGCCAATGCCTTCGAGGCCGACGACGGCACCATCGTCTGCGACCTGGTGGTGCACGACCGGATGTTCTGGCGCTCGACCTCCGGGCCGGATGCCGAGCGCATCACCTTCGAGCGCTGGACCATCGACCCTGCGGCCGGCACGGTCGCGCGCCGCGTGCGCGACGACCGGCCGCAGGAATTCCCCCGGATCGACGAGCGGCGGACCGGCCGGCGCCACGGCCATGTCTTCGCGGCCGAGGTGGACACGGCGAGCGTGGTGGCGACCTCGCGACTCCTCGCCCATGATGTCGAGGCCGGCACCAGCCGCGCCCATGATTTCGGCCCTGGCGCGATGGTGGGCGAGTTCGTCCATGTGCCGCGCGGGGAGGGCGAGCTGGACGGCTGGCTGATGGGCCTTGTCGCCTGGCCCGGCGAAGGCCGCAGCGCGCTCATGATCCTCGACGCAGCCGACGTCTCGGCGCGGCCGGTCGCCGAGGTGCGCATCCCCAGGCGGATCCCGCCCGGCTTCCACGGCAACTGGATTCCCGCCACCGCGGCCTGAGGCTTGCCCGCCTGCGTCTTCGGGTGCATGAGGCGCGCCCGATGACGAGAAGCTGGACCCCTTCCTCGTGGCGCACGGCCGAGGCGCGGCAGATGCCCGCCTGGCCCGACCCGGCGCGCGCGGCGGCCGTCGAGGCCGAGATGCGGAGCTATCCGCCGCTCGTCTTCGCCGGCGAGGCGCGCGACCTCAAGGCGCGCCTGGCCGAGGTGGTGGCGGGCCGCGCCTTCCTGCTCCAGGGCGGGGACTGCGCCGAGAGCTTCGCCGAGTTCCACCCCAACACCATCCGCGACACCTTCCGCGTGCTGCTGCAGATGGCCGTCACGCTTACCTTCGCCAGCCACATGCCGGTGGTGAAGGTGGGGCGCATGGCCGGGCAGTTCGCCAAGCCGCGCTCGGCCGACATGGAGGAGCAGGGCGGGGTGGCGCTCCCCTCCTACCGCGGCGACATCGTCAACGACATCGGCTTCGACCCCGAGGCCCGGGTGCCCGATCCCGAGCGGCAGAAGCGCGCCTACATGCAGGCGGCGGCCACGCTCAACCTGCTGCGCGCGCTTGCGACCGGGGGCTATGCCAATCTTCACCAGGTCCACAAGTGGAACCTCGACTTCATGGCCCGCTCGCCCTGGGCCGAGCGCTACGCCGAGGTGGCAACGCGGATCGGCGAGGCGCTCGCCTTCATGGAGGCATGCGGGATCTCGCCCGACACGGTGCCGCAGCTCAAGGGCACCGAATTCTACACGAGCCACGAGGCGCTGCTCCTCGGCTACGAGGAAGCCATGACCCGGCAGGACAGCCTGACCGGCGACTGGGTGGACACCTCGGCCCATTTCCTCTGGATCGGGGACCGGACGCGCTTTCAAGGCTCGGCCCATGTCGAGTTCCTGCGCGGCGTGGTGAACCCCATCGGCATCAAGTGCGGGCCGACCCTCACGGCAGATGATCTCCTGCGCCTCATCGACACGCTCAATCCGGCGAACGAGCCCGGGCGCCTCACCCTCATCTCCCGCTTCGGCGCCGACCGGGTGGAGGCGCATCTGCCCGGCCTCGTCCGCGCCGTCCGGCGCGAGGGACGGCATGTCGTCTGGTCGTGCGATCCGATGCACGGCAACACCATCAAGTCCGCCTCGGGCCTCAAGACCCGGCCGTTCGATCGCATCCTCGCCGAGGTGCGGCAGGTGTTCGCCGTCCATCGCGCCGAAGGGACGCACCCGGGCGGAATCCACATCGAGATGACCGGCCAGAACGTGACCGAGTGCACGGGCGGCGCGATCGCGGTCACCGACGAGGCGCTGGCCGACCGCTACCACACCCACTGTGACCCGAGGCTCAATGCCAGCCAGGCGCTCGAGCTCGCCTTCCTGCTCGCCGAGGAGCTGGCCGAAGCGCGCAAGCGCCGCCCTGCCGCGGCAGCCTGAGCCCCGCTCAGCCGATCCGGGCGCGGGCCCAGGCGCTGAACGCATCCACGGCGATCACGGCGAGCGCGAGGAGCAGCAGGATCGCGCCGACGACGTGCCAGTTCGACCAGTCGACGGCGAGCTTGAGCTCATGGCCGATGCCGCCGGCCCCCACGATCCCGAGCACCGAGGCAGCGCGGACATTGTATTCGAGCATGAAGAGCACCGATCCGGCGAGCGCGGGCAGCGCAACGGGCCAGACCGCGTGGACGAAGCGCTTCATGCCCGAGGCGCCGAGCTCGGCGAGCGCTCCCGCTGCCGCGGTCTCCGCCCCCTCGAACGCCTCGTAGAAGAACTTTGTGAGGTAGCCGACCGAGTAGGCGACGAGGCCGAGCACCCCGGCCATGGCACCGAGCCCGACGGCGGCGACGAACAGCAGCGCCCAGACGATCGAGGGCACCGCGCGCCAGAGGTTGAGGGCGGCGCGGACCGGCCAGCCGATCCAGGGCGGCACGATGTTGCGCGCAGCGAGTGCCGCCAGGGGCAGGGCGAGGACCGTTGCCAGTACGGTGCCGAGCACCGCCATGCGCAGCGTGTCGAGGAGCGAGGCGGCAAGCGCGCCCCAGGGGATCTCGCCGAGCTGGGCCGAGCTGGGGACGAGCCGGGCAAGGAAGCGCAGCGCCTCTGCGGCCGCGCCGTCGAGGCTGGCGGTCGCGCCGGCCATCACCCCCCAGGAGAGGGCGACGGCAAGCGCCGTGAGCGCGAGGAAGCTGGCGCCGGGTGGAAGCCGGGTGGCGCGCGCGGGGGCAGGGGGTGGCGGGGGCTGGGCCGCGGCGGCGCCGGGCGCGCCCGCGCCATGGGCGACGACATGGCCGGACTGGAGGCGGACGATGCTGTCGGCATGGGCTTGCGCCAGCGCGACATCGTGGAGGACCGAGACGAGGGTGAGGCCCCGCTCGCGCCGGAGCTCGTCGAGAAGCCCCATGATGGCCGCCGCATTGGCCGGGTCGAGGCTCGCGACCGGCTCGTCGGCGAGCAGGATGTCGGGGTCCTGCATCAGCGCGCGGGCGATCGCCACCCGTTGCGCCTCGCCGCCCGAGAGGGTCCTGACTGGCGCGTCGAGTCGGTGGCCGAGGCCGACGCGGCGCAGCAGCGCTTCCGCGCGCTGGCGCTCCGCGGCCGGAAAGCGGAAGGACTGCAGCAGCGAGACCCGCGCGAGGCAGCCGTGCAGCACGTTCCGGAGCGCCGAGGCGCGCGGGACGAGGCGGAGATCCTGGTGGATGCGCGCCACCCGCCCGCCGATCTCGACCCGGCCGGCCGACGGCGCAAGCCGCCCCGCGAGCACGGCGACGAGCGAGGACTTGCCCGAGCCCGACGGGCCGATGAGCGCGACATGCGCGCCCTGCGGGACCTCGAGATCGACGCCGGCAAGCGCGCGCACTGCGCCCGCGGGCGTCGGATAGTCGAGGGTGAGCCCCGAGGCCCGGATGGCGACGGGCGCGGCTATTTCACCAGCCCCGCGATGGGAAGCCCCGTCCGCTCGATGGCGCGGACCGTGGCTGCCACATGCCGGTTCTCGTCGACGATGGCGAGACCGGAGGCGCCATAGACGTCGGAGAGGAGCGCCGGGCTGGTTCGCGTCATGTCGAGGAGGGCCGCCTGCACCGCCTTCGCCTCGGCCGGCGTGAGCGCCGAAGAGACGGCGACGCAATGGGTGGGCACGCCCGGCGTGCGGGCGAGGATGCGCAGGCCTGCCTGCTTCGCCTCGGGGAGATAGACCGCCCGCTTCGGCCCCTCGACCGTGTAGTCGGAGACGGCGCAGACATCGCCCCGGCCGGCGAGCAGCTGCTCGAGCGCCTGGGTGTAGCCGCCGGCGTAGGCGACCGAGCGGAACGCCTCCTCGGGCGGCTGCTTCGGCTTCAGCATGCCTTCCGCGATCATCCGGTCGTAGGGGAAGACGAAGCCCGAGGTGGAGGTGTTGGAGGTGAACACCATCCGGAGCGACTTCGCCTGCCGCTTCAGGTCGGCGAAGTTCCTGAGCGGGCTTTCCCGCGGCACGACGAAGACGCTGTCATAGTCGGTCCGGGCGCGGCCCCTCGTGTCGGTGCGGACTTCGGCGAGGATGAGCCGGGCGCCGCCGTCCCGCCTTGCGAGCAGGAAGGGGAGCGAGGAGAGCCAGGCGATGTCGGCGCGGCGCGAGACCAGCGCCTGGACGGAGGCGGCATAGGCGAGCGGCACCAGCACCTCGACCGGCCGGCCGAGCCGCCGGGTGAGCGCCTCCGTCATGTCGTCGGCCGCCCTGCGGATCTGCGCCGGGTCCTTCTGCGGCTGGAAGGCGAAGACGAGCGGGCGCTGCTGGGAGAGGGCCGGGGCGGCGAGGCCGAGGCCGGCCGCGGCGAGGAGCGAGCGGCGGTCGAACGAAGGAGTCAAGGGCGGACCTTTCTGAGAACTGGTCGCAACTAGAGGCGTGTCTGGCCCGAGGCAAGCGCTTTTCCGCGCGCTTCGCGGCGGGCGCGTTGCAGCAGGCCTGCCGCATGCGTATATCTGGTCCGCACTTTTCCGGGAGTCGGCAGATGAACGTGCCCGTCCGCGCCGAGGAGCTCTACCCCGCGCTCGCCCCCGTCACCTTCGAGCAGCTTGCCCATGTGCCGGGGCCGAAGCCGGCCAGGTCGCGCACGCTGCGCACCCTCCAGTTCCTGAAGGACCCGCGCGGCAGCATCAACCGGCTGGCCGAGGCCTATGGGCCGGTGTTCCGCCGGCAGGACCATTTCGGCTGGGGCGTGACGCTGCTCGGGCCCGAGGCCAATGAGCTGGTGCTGTTCAACAAGGACCGGATCTTCTCGTCCAAGCTCGGCTGGGATCCGGTGCTCGACAAGCTCTTCCCCAATGGCCTGATGCTGATGGACTTCGAGCATCACCGGCTGCACCGGAAGACGCTCTCGGTCGCGTTCAAGCCGGCGCCGATGCGGGCCTATCTGGACGGGCTGACCGAGGGCATCGACCGCACGGTCGCCCGTTGGCCGGCCGATGCGCCGATGAAGTTCTACCCCGCGATCAAGGACCTGACGCTCGATCTCGCGGCCGGCTCCTTCCTCGGCGTGCCCTGGGGCCCCGAGGCGCGCGAAATCAACCGCGCCTTCATGGACATGGTGCTGGCGGCAGTGGCGGTGGTCAGGAAGCCGCTGCCCTTCACACAGATGCGCCGCGGCGTGAAGGGCCGCGCCTACATGTCGGCCTATTTCGCCCGCGAGATCCCGAAGCGGCGCGGCCAGACAGCCGACGACATCTTCACCCAGATCTGCAATGCCGAGGACGAGAACGGCAGGCTGCTGACCGATCAGGAAATCATCGATCACATGAACTTCCTGATGATGGCCGCGCACGACACGCTGACCTCGTCGCTCACCAGCCTCGTCTATTATCTCGGCATCAACCCCGAGTGGCAGGAGAAGCTGCGCGAGGAAGTGGACGGCGTCTCCGCCCGCCATGGCGCGCGGCTCCCGCACGAGGCGCTCGGCGAGCTCGAGCTGGTCGAGATGGCGTTCAAGGAGGCGCTGCGGCTGGTCCCGCCGGTGCCGATGATCCCGCGCCGGGCGCTCAGGGACTTCGAGTTCATGGGCTATCGCATCCCGGCCGGATCGGGCGTGGGGGTGAACCCGATGTACACCCACATGATGCCCGAGCACTGGCCCGATCCGGAGCGTTTCGACCCGCTGCGCTTCACCACCCAGATGTCGGCCAACCGGCACAAATATGCCTGGGTGCCCTTCGGTGGCGGCGCGCACATGTGCCTTGGCCTCCACTTCGCCTACATGCAGGCCAAGGCCTTCATGTTCCGCCTGCTCTCCGACCGGCGGATCCTCTTCCCCGAGGGCTATTGCGCCGAGTTCCGGATGGTGCCGATTCCGCGGCCGAAGGACGGGCTGCCCGTGTCGCTGCCGAAGCGGTGAGGCGGCTCCTCGTCGGCCTCGCGGTCGCCGCCGGCCTCCTCGCGCTCGGCTTTCTTGCCCTGCGCACGCCCGACATTCCGGCCGAGACGCTGCGCGCCCGCTACGCCAGCCCGGCCTCGCGGTTCCTCGTGCTCGAGCCGGGCTTCGCCGTCCATGTCCGCGACGAGGGCCCGCGCGATGCCCCCGTCCTCCTCCTGCTGCACGGCTCCAACGCCTCGCTCCACACCTGGGAGCCGTGGGTCGCGCGGCTCGGGCGGGACCATCGGATCGTCAGCCTCGACCTTCAGGGCCATGGCCTCACCGGCCCCATCCCGTCCGGCTGCTACACCGGGACCTGCATGGCCGAGACGGTCGAACGCGTGCGGGCGCGCCTGGGGATCGACCGGATGGTGGTCGGCGGCAACTCGATGGGCGGGCTGGTGGCCATCCGCTACGCGCTGGCCCACCCCGACCGAGTCTCGGCGCTCATCCTCGTCGACTCGGCCGGCGCCCGGTTCCGCACCGGCGGCAGCCGGCCGCTCGGCTTCCGGATCGCCGCAATGCCGGGCGCACGCACGCTGGCCGAGCACATCACGCCGCGCGCCATGATCGCGCGCTCGCTCGACCAGTCGACGAGCGTGAAGGCCGCCGCCACGCCCGAGAAGGTGGACCGCTACTGGGAGCTGCTGCGCCACCCCGGCAACCGTGCCGCGACCATCGCCCGCTTCTCGGCCCCGCGCGAGCCGTTCGACGCGGAGACGCTGAAGCCGCTTGCCGCGCTTCCCGCCCTCATCCTCTGGGGCCGCGAGGACCGGCTCTTCCCACCCGAGGCCGCGCAATGGTTCAAGGCCGCGCTGCCGCAGGCCAGGCTCGTCATCCTCGACGGCGTCGGCCACATCCCGCAGGAGGAAGCGCCCGACGCGAGCGCCGAGGCCGCGCGCGCCTTCCTCGCGGTTCATGCACCGACGCCGGCGCGGATCGCGGCGCTTCAGTCCCCGGCCTGAACCCAGTCGCGGGCAAAGGCGGCCGCCCGGCCCTCGGCGATGGCCAGCCGGAGCCCCTGCATCATCTGCTGATAGTGCCAGAGATTGTGCTCGGTCGTCAGCATCGGCCCGAGCATCTCGCCGGCCCGGAACAGATGGTGGAGATAGGCGCGGCTGAAGCGGGCGCAGACCGGGCAGGGGCAGCGCGGGTCGAGCGGCTCGGCGTCCTCGGCGAAGCGGGCGTTCCTGAGGTTGAGCGTGCCGCCTCGCGTGAAGGCCTGGGCGGTGCGGCCCGAACGGGTGGGAAGCACGCAGTCGAACATGTCGACGCCCCGCAGCACGGCGCCCAGGATGTCGGCGGGCTTGCCCACCCCCATCAGGTAGCGCGGCCGGTCCGCGGGGAGCTGGCCGGGCGCGTAGTCGAGCACCTCGAACATCGCCTGCTGGCCCTCGCCGACTGCAAGCCCGCCGATCGCATAGCCCTCGAAGCCGATCGCCACGAGCCGCTCGGCGGACTCGCGCCGGAGATCCGCGAACAGCGCCCCCTGCTGGATGCCGAACAGGGCTGCGCCCTGACCCTCCCGCCGCAGGAATGCGTCCCGGGAGCGTGCTGCCCAGCGCATCGAGAGCTGCATCGAGCGCGCGGCCGCCTCGTGGCTGGCCGGGTGCTTCGTGCATTCGTCGAAGGCCATGACGATGTCGCTTCCGAGCAGCCGCTGGATCTCGATGGAGCGTTCGGGGCTGACGAAGTGGCGCGAGCCGTCGAGGTGGGAGCGGAACTCCACGCCCTCCTCGCTGACCTTCACGAGATCGCCGAGGCTCATCACCTGGAAGCCGCCGGAGTCGGTCAGGATGGGGTGCGGCCAGTCCATGAAGCGGTGGAGGCCGCCGAGCCGTGCCACGCGCTCGGCGCCCGGGCGCAGCATGAGGTGGTAGGTGTTGCCGAGGAGGATGTCGGCGCCCGCGGCGCGGACGTCGGCCGGCTTCATGCCCTTGACGGTCGCCGCCGTTCCGACCGGCATGAAGGCGGGCGTCTGGATGGGCCCGCGCGGAGTCTCGAGCGTGCCGAGGCGGGCCCGGCCGTCGGTCGCGTGGACGGTGAAGCGGAAGGCCTCAGCCATGGGGGAGGAGCAGCGAGCTGTCGCCATAGCTGTAGAAGCGGTAGCCGGTGCGGATGGCGTGGGCATAGGCGGCCTGCATCCGCTCGAGGCCCATCAGCGCCGCGACCAGCATGAAGAGGGTCGATTTCGGCAGGTGGAAGTTCGTCATGAGCCCGTCGATGGCGCGGAAGCGGTGGCCAGGCGTGATGAAGAGGTCGGTCGTGCCGGTGAAGGGCTGGAGGCCCGAGGCCTCGAGCAGGCGCAGCGACGTGGTGCCGACGGCGAGGATCCGGCGCCCCTCGGCCCTCGCGGCGCGGAGCCGCGCGGCGACTTCGGGCGAAACGCTTCCCCACTCCGCGTGCATCCGGTGGTCCTCGGTGCGGCGCGCCTTCACGGGCAGGAAGGTGCCGGCGCCGACATGGAGCGTGACCGCCTCGCGGACGATGCCGGCAGCGTCGAGCCGGGCGAGCAGCTCGGGCGTGAAGTGGAGCCCGGCGGTGGGCGCGGCGACCGCGCCGTCCTTCGCGGCATAGACGGTCTGGTAGTCGGCCCGGTCGCGGGCGTCGATGGCGCGCCGGCGGGCGATGTAGGGCGGGAGCGGCATGGCGCCCGCCCGCTCCAGCGCCGCCTCGAGCGGGCCGTCGCAGGCGAAGCGCCAGTGGACCTCGCCGTCGGCCAGCTTTTCCACCACCTCGCCCTCGAGGCCCGCGCCGAAATCCACCCTGTCCCCGGGGCTGAGGCGCCGGGCGTTGCGCACGAGGGCGCGCCACTCGCGGGGCCCGAGGCGCAGATGCAGGGTGACGCCGATGGCCGCTGCGCCCTTGCGGCCGGACAGCTGGGCGGGGAGGACGCGGGTGTCGTTGAAGACCAGCACGTCGCCGGGGCGGAGCAGGGCCGGGAGGTCGCGGACCTGGTGGTCGGACAGGCCGGAGGGTGTCACGCGGAGCAGCCGGGCGGAATCGCGCGGGGCGGCCGGGCGGAGCGCGATCCGGTCTTCGGGCAGGTCGAAGTCGAAGGCGGCGACGTCCACGGCTCAGGGCCGGGGTGGCGGAGGCAGGGCCGAGGGCGGCAGATCGGCCGGGAGCGCGGGGGCGGGCCTGGGGAAGGGCGGCGGCGGCTTGCCGTCGGCGGCGATCGAGGCCTGCAGGATCCGCGCCGGGTCGGCCGGCGGCTCGCCGCGGGGGATGGCGTCCACCCATTCCATCCCCGCGATCACCCGGCCGAACACGGTGTACTGGCGGTCGAGCCGCAGGACGGGCTGGAAGGTGATGAAGAACTGGCTGTTGGCGCTGTCGCGATCCTCGGTGCGGGCCATGGAGACTGCGCCGCGCATGTGGGGGAGGTTGTTGAACTCGGCCTTGAGGTCGGGAAGCTCCGAGCCACCCTCGCCGGTGCCCTTCGGGTCGCCGGTCTGGGCCATGAAGCCCTCGATCACGCGGTGGAAGACGAGACCGTCGTAGAAGCCGCGCCGCACCAGCGTCTTCACCCGCTCGACATGGGCGGGGGCCGCGTCGGGCCGCAGCAGGATGGTGACCCGGCCTCCGGTCGAGAGGTCGAGGTAGAGGATGTTCTCGGGGTCGTTCGGGTCGGGCCGTGGAACGCTGCTTCCCGGCCTTGCGCCCGGCGTTCCGGGCGGCGGCGGTTCCGCCGGCGCCGCCGCCAGCAGCGGCGGGGCGAGCAGGGCGGCAAGGCCGAGAAGGGCGATGCGGCGGCGCATGGTGCAGCGCCGGGTCAGGCCGCGCCGGTGACGCGACGCTGAACGACGCCCTGCTCCGCAAGCCGGCGGGTGACGTCGGCGGCGATTGCCGGGCTCACGAACCGGTCGATCGCACCCCCGTAGCTGGCGATCTCCTTGACCAGGCGCGAGGCGATCGGCTGGAGCGCCACGTCAGCCATCAGGAAGACCGTTTCGATCGTGCTCGAGAGCTGCTGGTTCATGCCCGCCATCTGGAACTCATATTCGAAGTCGGCAACCGCCCTGAGGCCGCGGATGATGACCTGGGCGCCGACCGACTCGGCGAAGTGGATGAGCAGCGCATCGAAGGGCACGACCTCGACATTGGCGAGGCCCGCCGTCTCGCGGCGGACATGGGCAACCCGCTCGTCAAGCGTGAACAGCGGCGACTTGGACGGATTCGTGGCCACGCCGACGATGAGCCTGTCGACCAGCTTCGCCCCGCGGCGGATGATGTCCATGTGGCCGAGCGTGACCGGATCGAAGGTGCCGGGATAGACCCCGACCACGGTCTTGCCCACCTCCGTCACTGGTCCCCCCTCACGGATCGCGCCTCAATGGTCGTGCGCCAATGGTCGTGCGCCAATGGTCGTGCGTCAATGGTCGTGCGTCAATGGTCGCGCTCGATGGCGAAGCGGGCGATGCCGCGCAGCAGGTCCGCCTCGGCGCCGAAGCCCTGGAGATGGTGGATCGCCTGGTCGATCAGCATCTCGGCCTGGGCCCGCGCCCGCTCGATCCCGAGCAGCGAGACGAAGGTGGACTTGCCGCGCGCCTCGTCCTTGCGGAGCGCCTTGCCGGCGGCGTGCACGTCGCCCTCGACGTCGAGCAGGTCGTCGGCGATCTGGAAGGCGAGGCCGAGGTCGCGCGCGTAGCCGCGCAGCTTCATCCTGAGCGGCTGGGCCACCTTTCCCATGATGGCGCCGGCCTCGCAGGAAAAGCCGATGAGCGCGCCGGTCTTGAGCTGCTGCAGCCGGGTGGTCGTCTGCAGGTCGAAGCAGGCCCCTTCGGCCGCGAGATCCATGGCCTGGCCGCCGGCCATGCCCGCCGGGCCCGAGGCGCGGGCGAGTTCGAGCGCCAGCTCGGCGCGGACGAACGGGTCCTCGTGGGTGGCCTCGTCGGCGATGAGTTCGAAGGCGATGGCGAACAGGGCGTCACCCGTGAGCACTGCGGTCGCCTCGTCGAAGGCCCGGTGGACCGTCGGCTTGCCGCGGCGCAGGTCGTCATCGTCCATGCAGGGGAGGTCGTCGTGGACCAGGCTGTAGACATGCACCGCCTCGATGGCGAGCGCGACCCGCAGCGCGCGCTCGCGATCGACGTGGAAGAGATCGCAGCTCGCCACCACGAGAAGGGGCCGCATCCGCTTGCCGCCGCCGATGATGGCATGGCGCATCGCCTCGTAGAGCCGGGCGCGCGGATCGTCGGGCACGGCGAGCAGCCGGTCGAAGCGCGCGTCGACCTGCTCGCCGATCGCGTCGAGCACCGGCTTCAGCTGGATCCCCGGCCGCATCAGGCGCCGAAGGGCCTGTCCCCGGCGGGCGCGCCGTCGGCTCCGATCTGGAGTTCGCGGATCCGCGCCTCGGCGCTGGCAAGCCGGGCCTCGCACTGCGCCTTGAGCGCCTGGCCCTCCTCATAGAGCGCGATCGCCCGCTCGAGCGGCACTTCGCCGGATTCGAGCTCGCGCACGATGGTCTCCAGCCGCTTCAGCGCCTCCTCGAAACTCAGGGCCGCCCTGTCGTCGCCCGTCGTTCCCTGACCTTCAGCCGCCACGTCCGGCGTCTCCCCATTTCGCTTGCGCCCGCCCTTTGGACGGGGGCACCATGAGGGTCAACAGGAACCTTGGCGGAAGGGCAGGGGAGGAGGCGGCATGACGGGCGGCGGGGCGGGCAGGATGACGGTGGCAGCAGTCGTCACGCGCGGGGCGCCCTTCGCGCTCGTCGAGGCCGAGATCCCCGAGCCGGGGCCGGGCGAGATCCGCGTGGCCGTGAAGGCCGCCGGCATCTGCCACACCGACCTTGCCTTCCGCGACCTCGAGCTCGGCACGCCGCTTCCCATGGTGCTCGGCCACGAGGGCGCCGGCATCGTCGACCAGGTGGGCCCGGGCGTCGAGGGCGTCCGGCCCGGCGACCGGGTGGCGCTGTCCTACGACAGCTGCGGCCTGTGCCCAGTCTGCCGCGAGGGCGCGCCGCAATATTGCGAGGAGTTCGGCCTGCGGAACATCGCCGGCCTCGGGCCCGACATGGCGCCGCGGCTGCGCCTCGCCGGCGGCGGGCCGCTGTTCGCCAGCTTCTTCGGCCAGTCGAGCTTCGCCCCCCTCGCCATCACCCGGCCGCGCAACACCGTGCGCATCCCCGCGGGGCTTCCCTTCCACCTCGCCGCGCCGCTCGGCTGCGGCATGCAGACCGGCGCCGGCGCCATCCTCAACACGCTCGGCGGTCGCCCCGGCCAGTCGCTCGCCGTGCTCGGTGCCGGCGCGGTCGGCCTTGCCGCGGTCATGGCCGCGCGGGTGGCGGGCATGGACCCCATCGTCGCGGTCGACCGGGTGCCGGCCCGGCTCGATCTGGCACGCGCGCTGGGCGCGACCCACGGCTTCCTCTCGGGCGACGGGCTGGCCGCGGAGCTGGCCGCCATCCGCCCCGGCTTCGACGCCGTCCTCGACACGACCGGCGTGCCCGCGCTCATCGAGCTTGGCATCGCCGCGCTTGCCACGCGCGGGACGATGCTCGTGCTCGGGATCTCGCCGCCCGGCGCGCAGGCCGCGTTCGCGCTTTCGGGCTTCCTCGGCGGCAAGCGCATCCAGGGGCTGATCGAGGGCGATGCCGACCCGCAGGCCTTCGTGCCGAAGCTTGCCGCCCTCCACCTCGAGGGCCGCTTCCCGCACGACCGGCTGGTCGGGACCTTTCCGTTTGCCGAGATCAACCGCGCCGCGCACGCCATGGAGAGCGGCGAGACGGTAAAGCCGGTGCTGCTGTTCGGCGACTGAGCCTCAGGGCGCGCGGCGCAGCACAGGCAGCATGCGGGCGAGCACGTCGTCGCGGTCGAGCAGCTGGTGCTTGAGCGCGCCGGCGACATGCAGGGCGACGAGAAGGATCGCGCCGATCGCCAGCGCCTCGTGCGCTTCGCCCGCGGCGGTGGCGAGGCCGGGGTCGGTCCCGGTCGGGAGGCGGGGCCAGGCGAGGAGGCCGAACCACAGCGTCGGCAGCTCCCCCGGGCGTGCCGAGACCATCGCCCAGCCGGCGAACGGAATGGCCAGCAGCAGCAGGTGGAAGCCCCAGTGGGTGCCGCGCGCCAGACGCCGCTCGGTCGGTGTCATGTGGGCGGGCAGCGGCGGGAAGCCCTCGACCAGCCTGAGCCCGAGCCGGAGGAGCGAGAGGAGCAGGATGGCCAGTCCGAAGCTCTGGTGCAGCCGGATCAGCCGAAGCCCCAGCGCGCGGTCGGCAGGGAGGGGCGATCCGAGGAGGTCCGAGGCGAGGAAACCGCCCGCCAGGTTGGCCAGCACGAGCGCGGCGATGAGCCAGTGCAGCGCGATCGCGAGGGTGGAATAGCCGGGACCGTGCGGGGGGGCTTCGTGCACCCGGCCCGGATAGCCTGCGGCCCCGGCGAATCCCAGCCCGGCCGGCGGGGCGCGCGTGCGTCAGGCGGCAGGCCGGGCCTGCAGGTCGGCGAACAGTTCGCGCATCTGCCCGAGCGAGAAGAGATGGGCGTAGATGAGGCCCATCATCCCGTTCTGGACCATCTTGCGGGCCTGGTCGCCGCGGATGTTCTGCAGCTTCTTCTCGTCGACCATGCGGAAGCCCGAGAAATTGGCCGGCTCGGCCATGCCGGGGTTCTGGATCGAGGCCTGGCCGTCCATGAGGAGGCCGAGCTTGCCGAGCTCTTCCATGAAGCCCCGGGTGCGCGCGACCGCCGCCTCGAACTCCTCGCAGAACTTGAGGATGCCCTTGGTCGTCTCGGACGGCTCGGTGCCGTCGAAGAGCTTCTGCTCACCATCCTCGGCGACGAGGCCCCAGCTGTCGTCGAAGACGAGGCTGAGCATCTGCGAATCGGGCTGGAGGCGGGCGAGCATGAAGGGATGGCGGCGGATGTAGGCGGGGATGTAGGCGCGCGGCCGCCACTGGCCGTCGGGCTCGAGGAAGAGATTCTCGCCCTCGCGCAGGCCGACGAGGGCGAGCGGGACGGCGACCTGGTCGGTGCCGAAGACGATTGGGTAGTTGCGCTGGGCGAGCGCGAACTCGTCGACGGTGATCGGAACCGCGTGGGTGAGGCGCGCGAACTCGAGGTTGGGGCGGGGCTTCAGCCCGAAGCCGGCGTGCAGCTCCGAGCTGAGCGGCACCAGGTTGCGGTAGAAGAGGGGAAGCTGCGGCTGCGCCTGCGGTTGGGTGGCCATGGGGGAAGGGGATCCTCTGCTCGGTCGCGGCGCGGCGTGGGCGCCGGTTCTGTCCGTGCCGGGCGCCCTAGCGCTGCGGCGGCGGCAAAGGCAAGCCGGGCGTTGGCGCGCCCGCGCCTCAGGCGAAGAGCTTGCCCGGATTCAGGATGTCTGCGGGGTCGAGCGCGGCCTTGATCGCCCGCATCGCCGCCAGCCGGCCGGGATCGCCGAGCCGGGCGAGCTCGGCCGCCTTGGCCGTGCCGATCCCGTGCTCGGCCGAGATGGTGCCGCCGAAGCCGACGACCGTGTCGTGGAGCAGCCGCCGCGCCGCAGGGCCATGGCGGGCCAGCCAGTCGGAGGCGTCCGCCCCCGCCGGTGCGCGCAGGTTCCAGTGCAGGTTGCCGTCGCCCAGATGGCCGAAGACGAGCGGCCGGGCGCCGGGGAAGGCGCGGGCGAAGGCCGCGCGCGCGGCGGAATCGAAGGCCGGCACGTCGGCCACGGCGACTGCGACGTCATTCTTGAGCGAGGGGCCGTCCGCCTTCTCGGCAACCGGCAGGCTTTCCCGCAGCGCCCACAGCGCCTGCGCCTGCGCGCCCGTGCCGGCGAGCGTGCCATCGAGGATCTCGCCCGCCGCGAGCGCATCGGCGAGGGCCGATGCGAGCCGGTCGGCAAGCGGCGCGCCGGCGTCGGCGTCGGTCAGCTCGACGAGGCAGTTGAGCGGCGCCGGCTCGGCGAGCGGGGGCCGCGCGCCGGGCAGGTGGGCAAGGACGAGGGCGAGCCCATCGGCGGGGACCAGCTCGAAGGATTCGACCCGCTCGCCGACCGCCTGCCGCAGCCGGCCGAGAAGCGCGAGCGCGGCGGCAAGGTCGGCAACGCCCACCCAGGCGACCGCCGAGGCAGCGGGCAGCGGCACCAGCCGGAGCGCGGCGGCCGTGACGATTCCGAGCGTGCCTTCAGCCCCGATCAGCAGCTGCTTCACGTCGTAGCCGGCGGTGTCCTTCCGGAGCGGGGTGAGCTGGTCGAGGACCGTGCCGTCGGGAAGCACCGCCTCGAGGCCGAGCACGAGGTTGCGCATGGTGCCATGGCGCAGCACCTGGGTGCCGCCGGCGTTGGTCGAGACGAGGCCGCCGATCGTGGCGCTGCCCTTGGCGCCGAGCGAAAGAGGAAACATGGTGCCCGCTTCGCGCGCCGCCTCGTGGACATGGGCGAGGATCGCGCCGGCCTCGGCGACGAGGCAGAGGCCGGCCGCATCGACCGCGCGGATCCGCGCCATGCGCTGCATCGAGACGAGGATGGTGGGGCGCTCCGGGGCGGGCTCGGGGACCGAGCCGCCGACGAGGCCGGTGTTGCCGCCCTGGGGCACGAGCGCGGCGCCATGGGCGTGCGCCGCCCTGACCAGCGCCACCACCTCGGCCGTGGTGCGCGGGCGCGCGAGGAGATGGGCGACGCCGCGCTTCTGGCCGCGCCAGTCGAGGAGGTGCGGGGCGAGCGCCTCGGGGTCGGCCGTCGCGAGGCCGGGCGGAAGGGCGGCGAGCAGCGCCGCGACGGGGCTCTCGGGGGTGGCGGGGGCCGTCGCCACCGCGCGTCAGTCCCTCGACAGGCGGTCGAGCCGGGCCTTCAGCGCCTGGAGCTCGTCCTTCAGCTCCTGGATGTTGTCGGGCTCGTGCCGCGCCGGGGCGGGCACGTTCAAGAGCGGGTTGGCGTTGCGCCACATGTCGGCTGCGGCCTGCATCATCTGCATGTTCTGCCGGACCAGCGCCTCGAACGCGGCCGAGGCTGGTGCATTGCCGCTCATCAGCCCGGCGAAGGCGGTGCGGAACTGTTCCTGGTTGCGGCGGAAGGCCTCCATCGACGCCTCGAGATAGAGCGGCACCACCGACTGCATCTGGTCACCATACATGGCGATGATCTGGCGCAGGAAGGAGGCCGGCAGCATGGTCGCGCCGCGCGTCTCCTCCTCCATGATGATCTGGGTGAGGACATTGTGGGTGATGTCCTCGCCCGACTTGGCGTCGATCACCTTGAACTCCCGCCCCTCGCGGGTCATCGTCGAGAGATGGTCGAGGGTGATGTAGGAGGAGGTCTCGGTGTTGTAGAGCCGGCGGTTGGCATATTTCTTGACGATGACCGGTTCCGCCCCGTTCGCTTCCGACATCAATCGACCCTTCTTCCGGCTGGTGGCGGAGCCTTCCTGCCCGCGCCTTCGCTGCGCGGCTTAGCATGTGCAGCATGAAAGCGCAAAGCCATGCGCGGGCGGTCTGAACCGCGGGCAGCCGGCGCCGCGCCCGGCGGCGGGCCGCGCGGGCCGCACCCGCTGCCGCTCTTCCTCGGGCTCCTGCTGCGCGAAAGCGGCGGCGATCCTGCCCGGCTGCGGGCCATGCTCGACGGGCTTGCCCGCTACCAGCAGGCGCCCGCGCCCCCGGAGACGCGCTGGCCGGCGCCGCTGGCCCGGGCCGGTAGCGCCAGCCTGCGCCCGCTTGCCGGGCCTGCCGATGGCCCGCCCGTCCTGCTCCTTCCCTCGATCATCAACGGCGCTGAGGTGCTCGACCATGGCCCGCGCCAGTCGCTCGCCCGGGCGCTCGGCGCGGCGGGCGCGCGCGTGCTGCTGCTCGACTGGGGCGACCTTGCCGGCGAGCGCCGGCTCGGCCTTTCTGGGCTCGTCAGCCGGCGGATCGCGCCGCTCGTCGCGCGGCTGGGCCGCCCGGTCGGCGTGGTCGGCTACTGCCTTGGCGGAACGCTGGGGATCGGCCTTGCCGCGGCCTTCCCGGCCCTCGTGTCGCGGCTTGCCCTGATCGCTGCGCCGTGGCGCTTCGCTGGCTACCCTGCCGAGGCGCGGGCGGGCGCGCGGGCCGCCTGGTCCGGGATCGAGGCGGCCGGCCGCGCGCTTGGCGCCGTGCCGATGGCGCTCCTCAATCCGCTGTTCTGGGCGATCGATTCCGCCGCGGTTGCAGCGAAGTTCGAGCGACTCGGGCGGGTGCCGCCCGCGCCCGAGGCGCTGGCGGCCTTTGCCGCGCTCGAGGACTGGGCCGGGACCGGCCCGCCGCTCCCGCTTCCGGCCGCACGGGACATCTTCGCGCATGGCATCGGCCGGGACCGGTTCGGCCGCGGCCGCTGGCGCATCGCCGGCCGGCCGGTCCGCGCCGAGGCGCTTCGCCTGCCGCTCCTCGACATCCGCGGCACGACGGACCGGCTGGTGCCCGAGGCGACGGCGCCGGCGGTGCCGGGCATGGCGCGGCTTCGGCTGGAGACCGGCCATGTCGGCATGATCGTCGGCCGCCGGCGCGCGGCGCTGCTGCAACCGCTTTCCACCTTCCTCCTGAGCGACTAGAGCAGCGCGCGGCTTCGAGGAGGATGCAATGGTGGACGTGGTCATCACCGCCGCGCGGCGGACGGCGGTCGGGAGCTTCATGGGCAGCTTCGGCGCGACGCCGGCGCACCAGCTGGGCGCCGAGGCGATTCGCGCCGCGCTTGCCGACAGCGGCGTCGCCGGCGCGGAGGTGGGCGAGGTGATCCTGGGCCAGGTGCTGACGGCAGCGCAGGGCCAGAACCCGGCGCGCCAGGCCGCCATGGCCGCCGGCGTTCCGCAGGAGGTGCCGGCCTGGGGCGTGAACCAGGTGTGCGGCTCGGGCCTGCGCGCCGTGGCGCTTGCCGCCCAGGCCATCCGCAACGGCGACCATGCCGTGATGGTCGCCGGCGGGCAGGAATCCATGTCGCTCTCGCCCCATGCCCAGACGCTGCGGCCCGGCACCAAGATGGGCGCGATCGAGTTCGTCGACACGATGATCCGGGACGGGCTGTGGTGCGCCTTCAACGGCTACCACATGGGGATCACGGCCGAGAATGTCGCCGAACGCTACCAGATCGGCCGCGACGCGCAGGATGCCTTTGCCGCGGCCTCGCAGAACAAGGCGGAAGCCGCGCGCAAGGCCGGCCGCTTCCGCGACGAGATCGTGCCGGTCACGGTGAAGGGCCGCAAGGGCGACACGGTGGTCGACACCGACGAATATATCCGCGACGGTGCAACCGTGGAGGCGATGGCCGGCCTCAGGCCGGCGTTCCGCAAGGACGGCACGGTGACGGCCGCCAACGCCTCGGGGATCAACGATGGTGCCGCGGCGCTCGTTCTCATGTCGGCCGAGGAAGCGGCAAGGCGCGGCGCGCCCGTCCTGGCGCAGGTGAAGAGCTGGGCCTCGGCCGGGGTGGACCCGGCCGTCATGGGGCTGGGCCCGGTGCCGGCCACGAGGAAGGCGCTGGAGAAGGCCGGCTGGACGGTCGGCGATCTCGACCTCGTCGAGGCGAACGAGGCCTTCGCCGCGCAGGCGCTGGCAGTGGGCCAGGAGCTCGGCCTCGATCCCGAACGGCTCAACGTGAATGGCGGGGCGATCGCCATCGGTCACCCGATCGGCGCGTCCGGGGCGCGAATCCTTGTCACTCTGCTTCACGAGATGCAGAAGCGGGACGCGAGGAAGGGGCTCGCCACGCTGTGCATCGGCGGCGGCATGGGGATTGCGCTCACGGTCGAACGCTGAGCCGGGAGATGCCGGGCGAGGCCGAGGCCGGCGCAATCCCCGGGGCCCTTTCGGCGCCGCGCCCGCTGCGGCCGGTGGCACCGGGCCCGGCCGAGACCATCCTCTGGGAGGGGCGCCCTTCGGTCGGCGCCGGGCGCCTGCTCGAGCTCCTGTTCCTGCTCATCCTGCTCGGCCTGTTCACCTGGGTGGCCGTGCTCCTCATCCTTCCCCATCTGGCGGGCTCGGCCTTCGCCGGCCAGCCGGGGCCCGAGGCGCTGCCGCTCGTCCTGGCGCTCGTCGTCGGCACCGTCGTCATCATCGCGCTTCCGGTGTGGCTGCGCTCCTCGGCGCGCGGCCGCGCGCGCTACATGCTCACCAACCGGCGCGCCCTCGTCTGGCTGGGGCGCAGCATCCTCGGCGAGGTCATCCTGTTCGGCGCCGAGATGGAGGTGACGCCCACCGGGCTCGGCTTCTGGGCGCCGGGCCTCTACCTCGACTGGCGGCTGAAGGATGAGCGGCCCGACCAGCTCCGCTTCGAGCGGCTGCCCGACCCGGAGGCCGTCGCTGCCCTTGCCGAGGCGCATGGCGCGCGCCGGCTGCCACCCCCGGCCTAGGCGGCCGTGCTGGGACGCGCCTTCATCGCCTGCTGCCAGGCGGCAAGCGTCGGGTGGCCGTCCTCCGCCTTCAGCCCCACCCAGCGGGCGAAGTCGAGGCAGACGATCGCGCTGATGTCGGCCACGGTGTAGCGCTCCCCGGCGACGAACGGGCTTGCCGCAAGGCGCGCCTCGAGCATGTCGAGAAAGCCGCGGGCGAGCAGCAGGCCGCGTTCCGCCAGCTCGGGGATCTGCGGGGTCGGCGGGCCGGCCCCGGGGGCGGCGCGGTTGGCGAAGGCCGGGCGGCTGTTGCGGAAGGCGGCGGCGATGTTGAAGAGCCCCTCGAACTCGATCCGCCGCTGCCACGCCTCGATCCGCGCGATCTCGAGCGCATCCCGGCCGAACAGGTTGGGCTCGGGCTGGAGCGCCTCGAAATAGCGGCAGATGGCGATCGATTCGTCGAGGATGGTGCCGTCGTCGAGCACGAGGGTGGGCACCACGCCGCGCGGGTTCACGGCGAGATAGGCGGGCGCGAGATTCTCCCCCTTCTGGATGTCGACCTCCACCCGCGGCACCTCGATCCCCTTCTCGGCGAGGAAGATCCGCACCCGGCGCGGGTTGGGCGCGAGCGCCATGTCGTAGAGCTTCATCCCTGCCCCTTTCCTTTCCGGCGCCGATCGCCTATCGCGCGCGGCCATGCTGCACCACCTCTCTCTCCTGCGACGCGGCTGACCGCCGCGCGCACTCCGCGCGCGGCGGGCGGGCGGCTGGCGGCCGTCCGGACGATCGGGCGACGAGCCGCCCGGGTTTCCAGCCGATGGAGAGTGGAATGATCAGCATGATCATCAGGCCGCGCGAGGCGGCAGACCTTGGCGAAGTGGAGGCGCTCGTCGCCCGCTGCTTTCCCCCCGAACGCCAGCGGCGGACGGCAGCCCTGCTGCGCGGCGCCTCGGACCCGCTGCCGGGCCTTGCCTTCGTCGCCGCCGAGACCGACGTGACCGGCCGGATCGGCCGGATCGTCGGCGCGGTCGCCTGCCACCCGGTCGTCTGGGAAGGGGCAGGCGGCAGCCGGCGCACCCTTGCGCTGCTCGGCCCGCTGGTGAGCCACCCCGAGCGGCGCGGCGAGGGGATCGGCCTTGCGCTGATGGCCCGGACAATCGCCGCGCTCGACCGGCTCCGGGCCGACTCGATGCTGATCGGCGATGCCCCCTATTATGGCCGGTTCGGCTATGGCGCGGAGGCGACTGCCGGCTGGCGCCTTCCCGGCCCGGTAGAGCCGGAGCGGCTGCTGCTCCGCGCGCGCGACCCCGAGGCCTGGGCGGGCCCGGCACGGGTGGTGCCCGCCCGCCTCCGGCCGGTGCGGCCGCGCATGGCCCCGCCCGACCCCGGCCTGCGGGCGGCCTGACGCAGCGCTTGAACCCCGGTCCGGCCTCGGGCAATCGCTGCGGCGATGACCGCGGACCCGGCCGACACTCCGATCCGCCGCGAGCTGCCCTCGCTTGCCGGCCTGTCGCTCGCCGATGCAGCGCGCGCGCTGGCCGAGAAGCGCCTGCCCCCGGTCGACGCGTGGAACCCGCCGCACTGCGGCCATTCCGACATGCGGATCGCGCGCGACGGCACCTGGTTCCATGGCGGCACCCCCATCGGCCGGCCGGCGCTGGTGCGGCTCTTTTCCACCATCCTGCGGCGCGAGCCCGATGGCCGCTTCGTGCTGGTCACGCCGGTCGAGAAGCTCGACATCGATGTCGAGGATGCCCCGCTCGTCGCCGTCGAGGTGAAGAGCGAGGGGCAAGGCCGTGAGCGCGACCTTCTCTTCCGCCTCGCGACCGACGAGATCGTCATCGCCGGGCCTGATCACCCGCTGCGCTTCGCCAGCGAACTGCCGGGCGTGCCGCGCCCCTATCTCCATGTCCGCGGGCGGATCGGCAACGGGATCGAGGCGCTGATCGGGCGCGGCGCCTTCTACGAGCTTGCCGAATGGGCGCTTGCCGAGCAGGCGGACGGGCAGCCGCTCGGGCTCTGGAGCGGGGGCGCCTTCTTTGCCTTCCCTGCTTGACCTGATCGAGGCCCGGCTCGGCCAGCCGGGGGCCGCGCTGCTCGACGGGGACTGGGCGATCGGCGGCTCGGCCACGCCCGAGCCCGCGCCGCCGTCGCGTGCCGTGCCGGCGGCGGTGCTGGTTCCGGTCATCGCCCGGCGCGAGCCCTCGCTGCTCCTCACCGAGCGCACCCCGCACCTGCGCACCCATGCCGGCCAGGTCGCCTTTCCGGGCGGGCGGATCGACCCCGGCGATGCCGGCCCGGTTGCCGCGGCGCTGCGCGAGGCCGAGGAGGAGGTGGGGCTTGCGCCCGGCCTCGTGCGGGTGCTCGGCCTTGCCGACCGCTACCTCACCGGCACCGGCTATGCGGTCACGCCCGTGATTGGTGCGATTCCGCCCGATCCGCCGCTCCGCCTCAACGCCGAGGAGGTCGCCGGCGTGTTCGAGGTGCCGCTCGCCTTCGCGCTCGACCCGGCCAACCATCAGCTGCGCGAGGCCGAATGGCAGGGGCGGCTGCGGCGCTTCTACGTCATCGAGTGGCAGGACCGGACCATCTGGGGCGCGACGGCGGCGATGCTGGTCAACCTCGCCGCCCGCCTCGCCTGATGCGGGGCATGGCGCGGGTCGATCCGGGGATCTGGCGCAGCCGCCCGCAGATGAGCCGGCTGCTCTCGGCGCTCGACGCCGGTTCGGGCGCGACCCGGGTGGTGGGCGGCGCCGTGCGCGACGGCCTGCTCGGCCTCCCGGTGGCCGACATCGACTTCGCCACCAGGCTCGCGCCCGGCGCCGTCATCGCCGCGCTCGAGGCGGCGGGGCTGAAGGCCGTGCCCACCGGCCTGTCCCACGGCACCGTCACGGCGGTGGCCGGCGGCCGCGGCTACGAGGTCACCACGCTGCGCGAGGATGTCGAGACCGACGGGCGGCGGGCCCGGGTCGCCTTCACCGACGACTGGCGCGCCGACGCCGCCCGCCGCGACTTCACCATCAACGCGCTCTACGCCGACCCGCTCACCGGCGAGGTCATGGACTGGTTCGGCGGGGTCGACGACCTTGCCGCCAGGGTGGTGCGCTTCATCGGCGACCCGCTCGCGCGCATCGCCGAGGACCATCTGCGGATCCTGCGCTTCTTCCGCTTCTCCGGCCGCTATGCCGACACGCTCGACCCGGCCGGCCTTGCCGCCTGCGCAGCGCGCGCCGGCGATCTCCTGACCCTGTCGCGCGAGCGGGTGCGCGACGAGCTCCTCAGGATCCTGGCCGGCCCCGCGCCCGACCGGATCCTCGCCGTGATGCGCGACCATGGCATCCTCGCCATCATCCTGCCCGAGGCCGGCGACGTCGAGCGGCTGTCGCGCCTGCTGGCGGCCGAGGCGCGGGCCGGGGCCATGCCTTCACCCCTCCGGCGGCTGGCTGCGCTGCTCCCCGAGGATCCGGCGCTTGCTCCCGCGCTCGCCGGCCGGCTGCGCCTGGCCAATGCCGAACGGGCCCGGCTGGCCGCCATCCTGGCGCCCGGCACCGTCCCGCCCGATCCGCGCGCGCTCGCCTTTCGCATCGGCGCCGAGGCGACGATCGACCGCCTGCTCCTGACCGACGACCCGCGCGCGGCGGAGTGGCTGCCGCGCCTCGTCGCCTGGCATCCGCCGCGGCTTCCCGTCTCGGGCCGCGACCTCATCGCGATGGGCCTTCCGCCCGGGCCGCAGGTGTCGCGCGCCCTCGCCGAGGTGGAGGCGCGCTGGATCGCCGCCGGCTTCCCGCCCGATCGCGCGGAGGTGCTGGCGCTCGCCCGCGCGGTGCTCGGCGTTCGCTAGCCGGGCGCCTCAGCGCTCGGCGAGCGCGGCGTCGAGCAGGCGATACCAGTCGCTGCGGTCGAGCCGCACGCGGAACAGGTCGGGCGCGTCGCGCAGCTCGGCCGGTTCCTGCGTGCCGAACAGGGGCACGGGCTGCGCGGCATGGGCGGCGACGAAGGCCGCGGCGACGGCCGCCCGCCCCACCCCCTGCTGCCCGGCGATCGCGTCGAGCTGGCGGAGGGTTGCCCGCGCGGTCACGCTTGCCGCGAGGTCCGGGCGGTCGCCGATCTGGCCTTCGGCGAGGGGCGCGGCGGCAAGCACGGTCGCGCCGAGCTCCGTCGCAAGGTCGAGCGAGCCATCGAGCAGCGCGCCGATCTCGAGCGCCGAGAAGGGCAGTTCGATCGCGGCAATGGGGCATTCGAGATGGGCGGCGAGCGCGCGCAGCGCGGCCGGCGGATGGTTCGCGACCCCGACCGCGCCGGCAAGGCCGCGCGCCACCAGCCGCGCCAGCGCGGCCGCCGTCTCCCGCGGGTGCGCGAGCCGGTCGGGCCGCTCGAGCAGGAAGAGATCGGCTCGCGCCACGCCGAGGCGGGCGAGCGTCGCGGCAAGCGCCGCCTCCAGGCTTTCGGCCCGGCTGTCGGGCACGGCGCCCGGCGTCACGCCGCCGCGCACGGCAAGCAGCCAGCCCTCGCGCAGCGCGGGTTCGGCCCGGAACAGCGCGCCCAGGCGCTCGGCTGCTTCGCCGAAGCGAAGGCCACTTCCGGGGAACGGCAGGTCCGACACGCAGAGCATGCCGAAGCCGGCCGCCCGCGCTGCTGCGACCGCCTGCGCGAGGCTGTCGGGCCGGGCCGCGCTTGCGGGCCGGACGTTCCAGGCGAGCGGGACGAAGGCGGGGCCATCCGTCCCGAGCGGACGCGGCGCGGCGTGGAGCTGGATCATGCGGCCCAGATGGCAGAAGCGCGGCCCGGGTGCGAGCCCTCTGCGCGCGGAAGGGGACGCCGGGCCCGGTCAGTCCCGCCTGCCGCCCCGGCCGATCAGGCGCACCATGGCGAGGTCCGCGACCGGGAAGACATGGCTCCAGCCCTCGCGCCGGGTCGAGGCCTGGGCGATCGGCCCGGAGAGCCGGACGCGGACGGCGCTGCGGATCACGGAGCCGGAGCGCAGGTGAAGATCGACCGCCTCGACATTGGCCGACTGGAGGGCGGACCAGGCGGCGAGCAGGAGCGCCGGCCCCACCGCGCCGGGGCCGGAAGGATCGCGCGCGACGGCGGGCCCGTCGACTGCCTCGACCGGACCGAGAAACTGGCTGTGGCCTGACAGATCCATCGCGTCACCTCGCCCGGCGGAGTCACGGCCGGAGCGGCCTTGGATTGAGGAGCCGGGAGCGGCGGCAAGGTTGCCGATGGCGGGCGCCTCTCCTATAGCCCGGCGGCCCTTCGCTCGGAGTCGTGGGTGAGTGGCTGAAACCAGCGGTTTGCTAAACCGCCGTACGGGGATACCCGTACCGAGGGTTCGAATCCCTCCGACTCCGCCAGCGGTTCGGGCGCGAGGGGCGCCGGCGTGCCTAGGGTGCGAGCGCGGCGATCCACGCCCGGACGAGCGCGATGCCCTCCGCATCCGGGAGCGTCCGGCCCAGTTCGGGCATCATCACGCCGGGCTCGCGCGACTCCATCCGGTAGAGGAGGATCGAGCGCTCCGGCTGGCCCGGCGCAATGGCCACCTCGCGCCCGCCCGAGCCACGCCCGGCCGCAACCGGGCGCTTGCCGACGCCGAGCGCGACCCGGTCCGTCTCCTCCCAGTCGAGATAGAGGCCGGAGTTGGAGGCGCTGCCCGCGCGCGCGTGGCAGTGGCCGCAATTGGCATCCAGCCAGCCCCGCGCCCGAAGCTCGAGCGGCGCGGTGGCGTCGTCCGGCCGGGGCACGGCGCGCACTGCGGCGAGGCGCTCGCTGCCCTCGAGCAGGCCCATGCGGGCAAGGCGGGCAAGATCGCCAGTTGCCGCGAGGTTGCGCGCCTTGACGCCGAGCGGCTGGAGCGTGGTGCCGACGGCGTGGCAGGTCTTGCACTGGTTGACGTTGGGAACCGCCCAGGCGAGCGCATGGACTTCCCCGCCGGCGGCGAAGCGGACCGGCACGCGGGCGCCGGCGCGGCGGAGGCGGGCCTCGCGCCCGTCCGCGTCCCACACATAGGGCAGCGCCACCCACCCGTCGGCCCGGCGCACCAGAAGCCGCGTCTCCATGGTGACGGCGGGCCCGGCGGCGGACGCCGGATAGCCGAAGCTCTTCACCAGCACCGTTCCGACCGGAAGGTCGAGGAGCCCGTCTCCCCGGAGCCTTGCGCGCGTGCCGGGCGGAAGGGCGATGGCGCGCGCCTTCGCGGCATGGTCCGAGAAGAGCGGCGCCGCCACCGTGTAGGGCACGACGCCAGGGGCCAGGCGCCTGCCCTCCATCTCGGCGAAGAGGCCGGTCTGGGAGAGCGTTGCCGGCGGGCTCCCGGCCTGGAGCGCGGCAAACGCGACGGCCGCGGCGGCAGGCGCCGGCAGCAGGGCCAAGAAGGATGCCGCCAGCAGCAGGAGCCGCCCCAGCAGCCGGCGCATGGCGCTAGCGTCCAAGCCCCGGCTGGTCGGCCGGGAGGACGACGGGGGCCGGCTCGGGCGGTGGTGGCGCCGCGGGTGCCGGCTTGGGCGCGGGGGTCGCCTTCTCCGGCGGAGCGCCGGCGACGCCGAGGTTCAGGCTGAGCGCCGGCACGTCGAGGAAGTGGACATGGACCGGCTCCTGCTGCTCGCGCCCGCCGGTGGTGAAGCGGTCCACGCCGTCCCACAGGCCGGGCGGCAGGGTGCCGCCGACGGCTGCCGCAATCTCCTGCCCGCCGGGGAAGGCCGGGGCGAAGCCGTTCCTGCCCACCGTGTTGCCGCGCACCACGACATCTCGCGGAAGGGGGTTGTAGCCCGGGCTGTCGAAGGGCTGGGCATAGGCGATCACCAGGAAGGCGGCGCTGGCGTTCCCCGAGACGGTGTTGCCGAAGACATGGACGTTGCGGTTGGCCATCACCATGATGCCCGTGCCCACCGGCACCGAGGCGACGATGTTGCCGGGCGGCGCGAAATTGGGCGTGTCGTTGTCGATGACGCGGTTGCCGAACACCCGGGTCGAATGGCCGCCCATCTGCGGCAGGTTGGGAAGGTCGAAGACGAGGATGCCGCCGGTGTTATTCCGGACCGTGTTGCCGGAGACGTCGGCGTGCATGCTGTTCTCGATCTCGATCCCCGCCACATTGTATTCGGCAAGGCTGTCGCGGACGATGATGTTCCGCGACTGGCCGACATAGATGCCGGCGTCGGACGCGCCCCTCACCGTCACCCGCTCGATCAAGACGTTGGTCGAGGAGACCGGATAGACGCCATAGGCGCCGTTGGTGGGCTTTGGCCCGCCGGTCCATTCCACTTCGAGATCCTGGAAGCTCACCCGGTCCGACCCCTTGGACTTGATGCCGTCCCCCCTGGTGTCGCGGACGGTCAGGTTGCGGACGAGCACCCGGCTCGAGGTGATCATGAGGCCCTCGCCGGCGCCTTCCTGGCCGGAGAAGTCGAGGATGGTCCTGCCTGCACCGGCGCCTTCGACCGTGACGCCGGGGACATCGAGCGAGAGGCCGGTCGTGAAGGCGAAGGTGCCGGCGGCGAAGCGCACCGTGTCTCCGGGCTTCGCGTCGATGAGCGCTTCCTGCGCCCGCTCGCCCGCGTGCGGGCCCGGGGCCACCAGCAGCACGCGGCCCGCCGGCGCCGCCCCCGCCCCGCCTGCCGTCACCAGCGCTGCAAGCACCGCAAGCCCGGTCATCACCCGCATCCCGTCCTCCCCTTGGCATCCGCGCCCAAGACTGCGGCGGGGCGCGGCCGTTGTCCAGCGCCTGGCGAGCCGCTAGGGCGGCGACCTTCCCCGACGAGGAGACACGGGTGGCGCATCCGCTGAATGGAGCCGACTGGAAGGTGCTCGCGCGCGTGCTGGGCGAGGCCGGCGGCGGCGTGCCGGCCGCGCGGCTCCTGCCCATCCGCGCCGCAATCCTGGGCCGGCTGCCCTTCACCCTCCTCGAGAAGGCCGTCACCGCCGCCCGCGTGCCGCCGCTTGCCGAGCTGCCGCCGCCGCTCTTCATCCTCGGCCACTGGCGCTCGGGGACGACCCATCTCGTCAACATCCTCGGCCATGGCGCGTTCGCCTATGTGCCTCCGGTCGCGGTCGGCATGCCTTCGGAGATGCTGACGCTCGGCCGGATGCTCCGCCCGCTGCTCGAGCGCGCGCTCCCCGAGAGCCGGTTCATCGACCAGGTCGCCGTCACGCCGACCAGTCCGCAGGAGGACGAGATCGCGATCGCCAACCTCTCGGCCATCTCCTTCTACCACGGCATCTACTTCCCCGCCGCCTTCGACCGCTTCGTCAACCGCGGCCTCTTCTTCGACGGGGCGACCAGGGCCGACATCGCCGAATGGACCGAGGCCTTCACCCTGTTCGTCCGCAAGATCAGCTGGGCGGCGGGCGGGCGGCCGGCCCTCGTCAAGAACCCCGTCTACACCGGCCGCGCGGCGCTGCTGAAATCGCTCTTCCCCCGCGCGAAATTCGTCCACATCCACCGCGACCCGTTCGACCTCTTCCTCTCGATGCGGAACTTCTGGGCCAGGCTGTTCGAGGCGCTCGCGCTCCAGCCCTTCGACCATGTCGACATCGACGAGGTGGTGCTGGCCATCTACGAGCGGATGATGGCCGCCTTCGAAGCGCAGACGCAGGGCTGGGCCGCGCCGGACTTCGTCGAGGTCGCCTATGCCGACCTCGACGCCCGGCCGATGGAGACGGTGGAGCAGATCTACGCCACGCTCGAGCTTCCCGGCTTTGCTGCTGCCGCGCCGAAGTTCGCCGCCTATCTCGAGACGGTGCGGAGCTACGAGAAGAACCGCTTCCGCGGCGACGCCGAGGCCGTCGCCCGGGTGGCGGAGCGCTGGGCCCGCTGGATTTCGAAATGGGGCTACGCGACGCCCGTGCCCGCCGCCTGAGCGCGCCGGCGTGTGCCGCGGGGCTCGCCCTCCTCGCGCTCCTCGCGGGCTGCGGGCGCGAGGCCGGCGGGCCGGCGCGCTTTGCGCCCTCCGACTGCCGGGTCGTGAAGGTGACCGACGCCGCGACCGGCCGGCCGATCGCGGGCATCGAGGACATCGCCCTCTCCGGCCCGCGGCTCATCCTCTCGGCGCCGGCTGCGGCGAGGCTGGTGCCCGCCGGCGCGATCGCCGGCGGCCTCCGGCCCCATGGCATCGCCGCCGAGGGCGCCCGCCTTGCGGTCGTCAACCGCCGCATCGGCGCCAGTGGCCGGGTCGACCCGGTCGTCCTCGAGCTCGAGCTTGCCGGCGGCCGCGCCCGGCTTGCCGGCCTCCGGCGCGGGCCGGGCTTCTGCGCGCTCAACGATGTCGCCTTCTGGCAGGGTGGCCTGCTGGCCACGCGCGATCGCGACCGCTGCCCGCAAGGCCTGGCCGGCGAGCTTCTCGTGCGGCCGGAAAGCGGCAGCCTCGTCGTCCTCGACGATGCCGGCATGCGGGTGCTGGCCGAGGGCCTCGCCTATGCCAATGGCGTGGCGGTGCTTCCCGACGGGGGCATCGCCGTTGCCGAGACGCGCGCCGGCCGGGTCCGCCTCTCCGACGGGCGGATGCTGGCCGTGCCGGGCCACCCCGACAATCTGACGGTCGCGGCGAACGGCCGCCTTGTCGTCGGCGTCATCCCGAGCCTGTGGCGCTTCGGCCTGCACCTCACCGGCCATCGGGCGCGCGCGCCCTCGCGTCTCGTCGCGCTCGATCCGGCCTCGGGCGCGGTCGAATGGCTGTTCGACGACCCGGAAGGCCGGCTGCTGCCGGGCATCACCGTCGGCCTGCTGGCCGAGGGCATGCTGGTTGCCGGCGCGGTCAGGGCCCAGGGACTGCTCGTCTGCGGAGGGAAGGGATGAGACGGCTTCTCGTGACGGGTGCGGGCGGGTTTCTCGGCGGCCACCTCTGCCGTCTTGCCGCGGAGCGGGGGTGGGAGGTGACGGGCCTCGACCTCCGCTTTCCCGAGGGCTTTCCGCACCGGGCCATCACCGGCTCGGTCACGCGCGCCGCCGACGTGGCGGCGGCGCTGGAAGGGGCCGATGCCGTCATCCACGCAGCCGCCGTGACGGGTCTGTGGGCGCCCTCGCGCGAGGACTGGTTCCGGGTCAACCTCGGCGGCAGCGAGTGCGTCGCCGCCGCCGCCCGCGCCGCCGGCGCCCGGCTGGTCCATGTCTCTTCCTTCACCACGCTGGTGACCGGCGCGCGCGGGGCGCGGCGGACGGTGGACGAGACCGAGGAGCTTCCCCCCACAGCGCTGATGGGCGGCTATCCGGCCTCCAAGCGCATGGCGGAGCTTGCCGTGCTTGCCGAAGTGGCGCGCGGGCTCGATGCCGTCATCGTGCTGCCCACCGCGCCCGTCGGGCCCGGCGATCCGGGGCCGACTCCGCCGATGCGCCTGATGCGCGATCTCGTCCTCGGCCGGCTGCCGGCCCTCCTCGAGACGCGGATGAACCTCGTCGCGGTGGACGCCCTCGCTGAGGGCGTGCTCGCCGCGCTGGAACGCGGCCTGACCGGCCGGCGCTACCTGCTCGCCGGCGAGAATGCGTGGCTCTCCGAGATCGCGGCCGAAGCGGCGCGGCTTGCCGGGGTTGGCGCGCCGCGGGCGCGGGTGCCCTATGCGCTCGCCCACCTCGCCGGGATGGCGAGCGAGTTCGGCGCCTGGCTCGGCGGCCGCCCGGCGGGCGCGCCGCTCACCGGGATCCGGCTCGCCGGGAGGCCGCTCGATTTCGCGAACGCGCGCGCGCGGGCCGAGCTGGGCTTCGACCCGCCCGGCTGGCGGGAGACGGTCGCGCGGGCGGTGGCCGCGGTTCAGGCGGAAGGATAGACCCGGCCCTTCCACTGCCCGCCCACCCCCCGCCAGTGGCGCAGCGCCGAAAGCCAGGTGAAGGCCGCGTAGAAGCCGGCCGCGAGCGGAAGCGTCAGCGCCACCACGCCCGGCAGGCCGCAGTGGCGCACCATGGGCCGGTAGGTGAGGGTCATGACGAGCCAGGCAAGGCCTCCCGCCGCTGCCGCCGTGCCCTGGCCGTGGAGGGGCCAGCCGAGCCACAGGAGCGGCGGCGCGAGGTAGACGAGCGCGAGCCCGGCAAGCGTGCCCATGAGCAGCAGGGAGGAGTGGCGGAGCTGGGCATAGGCCGTGCGGGCGACCATGTCGCGCACGCTCGCAAGCGGCCGGTTGTCGCGCAGGCTGACCGCCTCGGCGAAGCCGTCGGCGAGCACCAGTTCGATCCGCCGGCCCGTCGGCCCGGCCTTGACCAGGCCGGCGAGCGTGCAGTCGTCGATGAGCGCGCCCCTGAGCGCCGCGAAGCCGCCGCTCGCCTCGAGCACGGTGCGGCGGATCAGCACCACCCCGCCGGCCGCGCCGGCCACCCGGCTTGCCGGATCATTCACGGCAGCGAACGGGTAGAGCTTCGCGAAGAAGTAGAGGAAGGCGGGGATGAGGAGCCCGCCCCAGACGCCGCGGCAGTCGAGCCGCGCCATCACCGAGAGGAGCGCCAGATCCGCGGCTTCGGCCCGCGCCACGAGACGGGCGAGCAGTTCGGGGCCGTGGCGGATGTCGGCATCGGTCAGCAGCAGCCAGCGCGCCCCGGGTGCGAGGGTGCCTGCCGCCTCGCGCGCCGTCTCGAGCGCCCAGAGCTTGCCCGACCAGCCCGGCGGCAGCGGCCGGCCCGGGACGATGTGGACGGGGCGCGGGGGCGCGCAGCCGGCGGCGGCCTGCGCCGCCTCGGCCGTGCCGTCGTCCGAGCCGTCGTCGACGAGGATGAGGCGCATCCGGCCCGGATAGGTGGAGGCCATGTGCGCGGCGACCACGTCGCCCACCTGCGCGGCCTCGTTGCGCGCCGGGATGAGGACGGCCACCTCCGGCCATTCCGCCGGCGCCGGCGCAGGGAGGAGGCGCTCGCGCAGGCGCCAGAAGCCGCGGCGGAACAGCGCCAGCCAGGCCCAGGCGAGAAGAGAGGCGATGGCGGCGAGGGTGAGGAGCACGCCCGCGCCATGGCCGCCCGGGGGGAGAGGGCGCAAGCCCGGGCGTTTCCCTGCCGCCCCGGGGCAGCTATGGCAGGGCCAATGCAGATCTTCCGCGACAGCGACATCGAGGCGGGAAGCGGCAAGGGGGCGGCCGACGAGAATTTCCCCGTCGGCTCGCGCCTCGTCGCGCCGAATCTGCGCCCGCATTTCCGCGCCTACTATGCCTTTGCCCGCGCGACCGACGACATCGCGGACTCGCCCGACCTTTCGCCGCAGGAGAAGATCCGCCGGCTCGACGCCTTCGAGGCCGTGCTCGAGGGGCGCGCCCGGGGCCTTGCCAAGGCCGAGGCGCTCGCTGCCAGCCTCGCTGCAACCGGCATCGCCACCGCCCGCGCGACCGACCTTCTCGTTGCCTTCCGCGCCGACGCGACCAGGTCCCGCTACGCGAGCTTCGCCGAGCTTCTCGCCTATTGCCGCCACTCGGCCGACCCGGTCGGGCGCTTCCTGCTCGATCTCCATGGCGAGACGCCCTCGCTCTACCCCGCCGCCGACGCGCTCTGCACGGCGCTCCAGATCCTAAACCACCTGCAGGACATGGGCACGGACCTCGCCCGGCTCGACCGGGCCTATGTGCCGCTCGACTGGCTGGCGGCGGAAGGGGAGACGGTCGCAGCGCTTGCCGCGCGCCGCGTCTCGCCGGGCCTGAGGCGGGTGATGAACCGGCTGCTCGACGAGGTCGACCGCCTGCTCGACACGGCAGATGGCCTGGCAGCCTTGCGCAGCCGCTCGCTCGCCGGCGAGGCGGCTGCCATCCGCGCGCTCGCCCGCCGGCTTGCCGGCCGGCTCCGCCGCGAGGATCCGCTGGCCTCCCGGGTCGCGCTGTCGAAGGCCGATTTCGCCGCCGCGCTGGGGCGCGGCCTCGTTGCCGGCCTGTTCCGGCGGGCGGCATGACGGGGCTTGCCGCGCTCCTGCCCCGCGCCGCCGAGGGCGACCCGGCCGCCCTTGCGCGGGCCATCACCCACGCCTCGGGCACCAGCTTCGGCCCGGGCATGGCGATCCTGCCCCGCCCGCGGCGCCAGGCGATGCACGCCGTCTACGCCTTCTGCCGCATGGTCGACGACATCGCCGACGGGCCCTTCGCGCCCGTCGAGAAGCACGCCGCGCTCGACGCCTGGCGCGCCGAGATCGAGGCCCTCTACGCCGGCCGCCCGGCGAGCGCGATCGGCCATGCCCTGCTCCCTGGCGTGGCGGCCTTCGCCCTGCCCAAGAGCGAGTTCGACCTCCTCATCGAGGGGATGGCGATGGACGCCGACGGGCCCATCGTCGCGCCGGGCCGCACCATGCTCCAGCGCTACACGCGGCGGGTGGCCGGCGCGGTCGGCGCGCTTTCGATCCGCATCTTCGGCGCCTTCGCCGGGCCGGTCTCCGACCGGTTCGCGCTTGCGCTCGGCGATGCCTTCCAGCTCACCAACATCCTGCGCGACATCGAGGCCGATGCCGCGATCGGCCGGCTCTATCTTCCCGCCGATCTGCTCGCCGCGCACGGCATTCCGGCCGATCCGGCGCGCGTTCCGGGCCACCCGGCGCTTCCGGCGCTCGCCCGCGCCCTCGGCGGCGAAGCGCGCGCCGCCTATGACGAGGCGCGCCGGCTTGCGCCGGCCCACAGCCGCCTGCGGCTTGCCCCCGCGCTCGTCATGATGGGGGCCTATGAGGCCTATCTCGACCGGATGGAGGCGCTCGGCTGGGCCCGGCCGCTTCCCGAGCCGCTGCTTTCGCGGCGCACCAAGCTGGCGCGCGGCCTCGCCCTTGCCCTGCTCGGACCCGGCGCGCCGCGGAGCCGATGACCGCCACCGCCCATGTCGTCGGCGCCGGCCTCGCCGGCCTGTCCGCCGCGCTTGCCCTCGCGCAGGCGGGCTGGCGCGTGACCGTCTGGGAGATGGCGCGCCAGGCCGGCGGCCGCTGCCGCAGCTACGAGGATGCGAAGCTCGGCTGCCGGATCGACAATGGCAACCATCTCGTCCTCTCCGGCAACCGCTCGACGCTTGCCTATCTCGCCCGCGCGGGTGCCCCCGATGCGCTCGTCATGGCGCCTGCCGCCCGCTTCCCCTTCGTCGATCTCGCTTCGGGCGAGCGCTGGGTGGTGCACATCAACGACGGCCCGCTTCCCTGGTGGCCGCTGCGCGCGTCGCGCCGCCCCGCCGGTGTCGGCCTCGGCGCGGTGCTTTCCTCGCTTCCGCTCCTCTGGGCGGACCGGGACGCGACCATCGCCGAGGCGGTGCGGGCCAGTGGCCCGGCGCATGCCCGCTTCTGGGAGCCGATGAGCCTTGCCGTCATGAACCTGCCGCCCGCGCTCGCCTCGGCCCGGCTCATGCGGGCGACCGTCTTCGAGGCCTGGCGCGACGGCCGCCTCGCCCGCCCGATGTTCGCAGCCCACGGCCTTGGCGCCGCGCTCGTCGACCCGGCGCTTGCCGCGCTTCGCCGCGCCGGCGCCGATGTCCGCTTCGGCGCGCAGGTTCGCGGGCTCCGCGTCGAGGGCGGGCGCGTTGCGGGCCTTGCGGCTGCCGGCGAGGACATCCCGCTCGGCCCGCGCGACGCGGTGGTGCTCGCCGTGCCGCCAGCGCGGCTGAACGCCCTGTTTCCCGCGGCCCGCGCACCCGAGGAGTCCTCCTCCATCCTCAACGCCCATTTCCGCCTCGCCGCGCCCGTCGCCGGCCCGCCGCTCCTCGGCGTCACCGGAGCGCGGACCCAGTGGATCTTCGTGAAGGGGGAGGTGGTCTCGCTCACCATCTCGGCTGCGGGCTTCGTCGAAGGCGCCGACGCCGAGGAGGAAGCGCTGCTGGCGCTTCTGTGGGCCGAGACCCGCGCCGCGCTCGGCCTCGCCGACAGCCTCCGGCCGCTCGCCGCCCGCCTCGTCCACGAACGCCGCGCCACCTTCCTCCAGACGCCGGCCAATGTCCGCCGCCGGGCGCGCGCCTTGACAGGCCTTGCCAACCTCGTTCTTGCCGGAGACCATATCGCGACCGGCCTGCCCGCCACCATCGAGGGCGCGGTGCGGTCGGGCGAGACCGCGGCCCGGCTGCTGGGGCGACCCGGCGCCGAGGCGGGCGCAGCATCAGGGAGCGGACGATGAACCCGGGGACCGTCTGATGAACATTGCCGTCGATGGTGGAACGTTCGGCCGCGAGGCGCGGCGGACCCTCATCCGCGAGCGGGCCGAGGCGCTCTACGCCTTCCGCAGGGACGATGGCCACATCGTCTTCGACCTCGAGGCCGACACCACCATTCCCGCCGAATATGTCCTGCTCAGGCACTTCCTCGGCGAGGTGGACTCCGAGACCGAGCGCCGGATTGCCCTCTATCTGCGCGCCGAGCAGTCGGAGGACGGCTCCTGGCCGCTGTTCAGGGCCGGTGCCGGCGATCTTTCCGCCACCGTCAAGGCCTACTGGGCCCTGAAGCTCATCGGCGACCCGATCGAGGCGCCGCACATGGTGCGCGCGCGGGCCTGGATCCTCGCCCGCGGCGGGGCCGCCAGGGCCAATGTCTTCACCCGCATCGCCCTTGCCCTCTTCGGCCACATCCCCTGGCGCGGCGTCCCCGTCATCCCGGTCGAGGTGATGCACCTGCCGCTGTGGTTTCCCTTCCACATCTCCAAGGTGGCCTACTGGTCGCGCACGGTGATGGTGCCGCTCTTCGTGCTGACCGCGCTCAAGGCGCGCGCCGCCAACCCCACCGGCCGCGGGCTTGCCGAGCTGTTCGTGGTGCCGCCCGACAAGGTCCGGCAGTATCAGGTGAACCCCAATGGCACGAGGGTGGGCGAGGCCTTCCTCCTGCTCGACCGGGTGCTGCGCGCGCTCGAGCCCTTCATCCCCGGCCCCATCCGCCGCTCGGCCATCCGCAAGGCCGAGGCCTTCGTCCTCGAACACCTGAACGGCGAGGACGGGCTGGGCGCCATCTACCCGGCCATGGCCAATGCCGTCATGATGTTCCGCACGCTCGGCTACCCGGACGATCACCCGGCCATGGCAACGGCCCGGCGCGCGATCGAGCTTCTCAAGGTCGAGCGCGGCGAGCAGATCTGGTTCCAGCCCTGCGTCTCCCCGGTGTGGGACACGGCGCTCAGCGCCCACGCCCTCCTCGAGACCGGGGACCGCGACGATCCCCGCCTCATCGGCCTCCTCGACTGGCTGAAGGACCGGCAGATCCTCGACCATCGCGGCGACTGGAAGGTGCGCCGGCCGCATGTCCGCCCCGGCGGCTGGGCCTTCCAGTACGCCAACCCCGACTATCCGGACGTCGACGACACCGCCGTCGTCGCCATGGCGATGCACCGCCAGGGCGACCCGAGATATGCCGAGGCGATCGAACGGGCCTGCGAGTGGATCGTCGGCATGCAGTCCTCGAACGGCGGCTGGGGCGCCTTCGAGCCCGAGAACGAGCATTTCTACCTGAACGCCATCCCGTTTGCCGACCATGGCGCGCTGCTCGATCCGCCGACGGTCGACGTGACGGCGCGCTGCGTCGGGCTTCTCGCCCAGGTGGACCGCGCGCGCTACGCCGAGCCGATCGCCCGGGCGCTCGCCTGGATCCGCTCCGAGCAGGAGGCGGACGGCAGCTGGTTCGGCCGCTGGGGCGCCAACTACATCTACGGCACCTGGTCGGTGCTGGTGGCGCTGAAGGCCGCGGGCGTGGATCCTGCCGAACCCTGGGTGCGCAGGGCCGTGGAGTGGCTGAAGGCGCAGCAGCGCGACGACGGCGGCTGGGGCGAGGGCCTCGAGACCTACGAGCCGGGCGTGCGCGGCTTCGCCATCGAATCGACCGCAAGCCAGACGGCCTGGGCGCTGCTTGGCCTCATGGCGGCCGGCGAGGTGGATGCGCCGGAAGTGGCGCGCGGCATCCGCTGGCTCGAGACGGCCCCGCGCGAGGACGGCCCGCGCTGGGCCGAGCGCATGTACACCGGCACCGGCTTCCCGCGGGTCTTCTACCTGAAATACCATGGCTATGCCGCCTTCTTCCCGCTCTGGGCGGTGGCGCGCTATCAGGCGCTCAAGGATTCGAACGCGCGCGACCTGTCGTGGGGCATGTGACGCCGGCGGTCCGGCTCGGCATCGTCTGCGGCCTCGCCTCGGAGGCCTCTGCACTCGGTTTCCCGGGACTCGCCGTCTCGGGCGCGCGGCCCGAACGGGCGGACGCGCAGGCCCGGGAGCTGGCGCGGCAGGGGGCGAAGGCGCTGCTTTCCGTCGGGCTTGCGGGTGCGCTTGCACCTGGCCTCGCGCCCGGAGACCTGCTGGTGCCGGCGCGGGTGGTGACGGCAGAGGGCCGCGCGTTCGCTGCCGATGCGGGGCTCGCCGCCGCGCTCGGCCTCGCGCTCGACCCGTGCGCCCTGCTCGGCTCCGACACGCTGGTTGCAACCGTGGCGGACAAGGCCGCGCTGCACGCCGCAACCGGCGCCGTTGCCGTCGACATGGAAAGCCATGCCGTCGCGCGTGCGGCCCGGGCGACCGGCCTTCCGTTCCTGGCGCTGCGCGTCATCGCCGACCCGGCTGACGCCGCCATTCCGCGGGCGGCGCGCGCGAGCGTGCGCTCCGACGGAAAGGTCGATGTGGTCGGCACCCTGCTGCGCCTCCTCGCCCGCCCGCAGGATCTTCCCGCCCTCATCGCGCTCGGCCGCGCCTCGGCGGCTGCGCACGCCCGGCTGCGCGATCTTGCCCCCCGGCTTGCGCGACTCGCCGCCACCGCCCATCTCTCCGGCGGATGAGCGACAGCCTGACCCTCCGCTTCCCGGTCCAGCTCTCCGACGCGGAGTGGCGCCGCCGCCTCACGCCCGAGCAGTATCGGGTGATGCGCCGCCACGGCACCGAGCCGCCTGGCTCGTGCGGCCTTCTTCGGGAGAAGCGCCCCGGCACCTTCCGCTGCGCCGGCTGTGGCCATGCGCTGTTCGCGAGCGCGGGGAAGTTCGAGAGCGGCACCGGCTGGCCGAGCTTCGACCAGCCGCTGCCCGGCGCGGTCGGCACGGCGCGCGACACGAGCTTCGGCATGGTGCGCGAGGAGGTGCACTGCGCGCAGTGCGGCAGCCACCTCGGCCATGTCTTCCCCGACGGCCCGCCGCCGACGGGTCTCCGCTACTGCATCAACGGCGTGGCGCTGACTTTCGAGCCGGCCTGAGGCCGGCCCCGCCGGCCGGGCCGTAACCGAGTCCGCGAACGAACTAGCGTTCGTTGCGGCCGATCCCGGCCCACCACATGATGCCGCCCGTCGCGCGGGGCCAGCCGTAGCCGTTGACCCACACCACGTCGATGTCGCCCGGCCGCTGGACGATCCCCTCGGCGAGAATGGCCTTCCCCTCCTCCACCATCGGCGAAAGCAGCCGGTCCAGCATCTCGTCTGCCGTGTGTTCGCGCACCGTCCCGCCCTTCTCGGCCACATAGGCGCGGATCAGCCGCTCGACGACGGGCGAGGGCGTGCGGCGCCGCTCCGCGTCATAGTCGTAGAAGCCCGCGCCGGTCTTCTGGCCGCGCCGGTCCATCTCGCACAGCCGGTCGCGGATCGTCTCCCCCCGGCTCGTCTCGCGGCTCCAGCCGATGTCGAGCCCGGCAAGATCCGACATCTGGAACGGGCCCATGGGGAAGCCGAAGTCGGTCAGCACCCTGTCCACGTCCCAGGGCATCGCCCCTTCCATGAGAAGCTGCTGCGCCGCCTGCTGGCGCCGGCTGAGCATCCGGTTGCCGATGAAGCCGTGGCACACGCCCGCGACCACCGGCACCTTGCCCGTCCCCACGCCGACCTCGATCGCCGTCTTGAGCACGTCGGGCGCGGTCCTCGCGCCGCGCACGATCTCGAGCAGCTTCATGACGTTGGCCGGCGAGAAATAGTGCATGCCGAGCACGTCTTCCGGCCGTCCGGTGGCCGCTGCAATCTCGTTGACATCAAGGTAGCTCGTGTTGGTGGCAAGGATGGCCCCCGGCTTCGCCACCCGGTCGAGCTCGCCGAACACCTGCTTCTTGAGGGCCATGTTCTCGAACACCGCCTCGATCACGAGGTCGCAATCCTTGAGCGCGGCGAGGTCGAGCGTGGGGGTCAGCAGCCCCATCCGCGCCTCCACCTCGTCGGCGGTCATCTTCCCGCGCGCGGCCGAGCGCTCGTAGTTGGCGCGGATCACCCGAAGCCCGCGATCGAGCGCGTCCTGGCCGCGTTCGACGATGGTGACGGGAATGCCGACGTTGAGGAAGTTCATCGCAATGCCGCCGCCCATGGTGCCGGCGCCCACCACGCCGACACGGGCCACCGGCCGGGTCGGAACCTCGGGCCCGATTCCGTCGACCTCGCGCGCCTTCGCTTCGGCGGCGGCGATGTGCGCCAGTGCGTCCTCGCTCATGTCGTCCTCCCGCCCCCGCCATTCCATCTGGCGAGGGCGAGGGCAAGACCCTCAGCCCTGCGGCGGGTTCCCGAGGCAGAAGCCGACCGAGTCCTTGGCGTGGTTGTGGCGGTAGCCGCTGTCCACGTTGGTCCGGTCCCAGACATGGAGAACCAGCGCATAGCCGCAGGGTGCCATGCCGGCCGTGTTGAGGCTGAAGCTCCCCGCCACGACGCCCGGATCGGCGATCGCGCCGCCAAGCGCCGCCGACGCGCCCGACGCCGGCACCGGAAGGACGCCATTGGCCGGCACGGACGGCAGGATCTCGAAGCCGAAGCTGCCGAAGTGCGGATCGACCGCGCTGAAGGTGCCGGTGAAGACGCTGTTCTCGGCGAAATGGGCGCAATCGCCGGCGAGCGACGTGAAGGCGAGCGAGACGCTGGGCGCCTGGTTGTCGACCTTCACGGTGACGACATTGCTTTCGATGTCCACGCCCGGGTTCAGCGGGTCGAAGACATCCACGCGGAGCTCGTAGGTCTCGCCATGCTCGGCGGCACCCGTTTGCCAGGCCGCGAGGATGTTGCCCTCAACATAATGGGTCGGGGAATGGTCCTGGTAGGCGTAGTAGCCGTCGATGTCGGCGTGGGTGGTGATCCAGGTGGTCGTCGGCCCGGGCGTGGTGACGGCCAGCGTGATCCCGCCCGGCTCGAGGCCCAGCGGCACGAAGGCGCCCACGCCAGCCTTCCGGATCATCACCCGGTAGCGCGTCGCCGCCGTGCCGTTCAGGATCGTGCCGGCAAGCGTGATCCGGCCGCCGAAGGGCGCATTGTTGAACCAGGCGCCCGAGGCGACCGCGATCCCGTTCTGGATGTAGCCCGCGCCGTCGATGTCATCGACCGGGATCTCGCCCACGCGCGAGAGCCACGGGTCAACCGCATCGCCGGGCCGCCGCCCGGGCCGCACATGGACCAGTGTCTCCAGCCGGTTGCCCCAGGTCGGCGTGCGGTCGGGCGCGGCGCAGGGGATGGGCACCGCCCAGGAGAGGATGGCGCGGATGGGAATGAGGACGGGCCCCTCGCGGCAGGGCATGCGCTGGCGCAGCAGCCGCGCGGGCAGATGGACGGCGAATTCGAGGCCCTCCGGCGGAATGTCGGGCACGTCATAGACGCGCACGCTCGCCGTGCCGATGCAGGTCTCGAAGGTGCCGTTGCGGTTGAGATCGGCCCAGAAGGTCACATGCTCGCGGCTGCCGTCCGTGCAGCTGTTGCCGCCGTAGCCGAAGGGGCGCTTCACCCGGATCACGCCGACGAGGTCGTCGCGTTCGGGATCGTAGCCGATCGCCTCGAGTTCCTCGAACGCGGTGTTGCCATCGCCCGGCTCGAGGAGCTCGTCGAGGTCGAGAGCGGCGATGCTGACGCCGAGGCCCTCGATCTGCTGGACGAGGCCGGGGCCGGCGAGCATCGGCTTGGCATGGGCCTCGGCGAGGAGCGGATAGAGGAAGCGGCGCGGCGCGACATCCGCCTTGCGATACTGTTCGACGAGTGCGCCAAGCGGAACCGGCTTCGGTGCTGCCTCGAGCATCGCGCCTTCGGAGACGATGTCGGCGAGGATGTCGGCGAACTTCGGGTCGACGGCGGCGAGATCCTTGAGGCCGAGCCGGCGCTTGGGCTCGACCTGGATGTGCGTGTCGTGGATCTCGCCCCAGACCGGGACATGGTGGGGCTGGCCGGCCGGCGGCACCGCGTTCCACGACAGGATCGCGCGGACGCGGAGGATGCGCGGCCGCCTGCAGATCCAGCGATCGAAGATGTGCGGCTGGGTGACGGCATATTCGAGCCGCCTGCGCCCCTCGGTGCCTTCGGGAATGTCCCACACCTGCACCGACTGGACGCCGAGATCCTGCCAGGTCGCGCCATTGTCGGCCGAGGCGAAGAAGCGGACATACTCGCGCGTGCCCTGGCCGCAGAGCCTGCCGCCGTAGCCGAAGGGGTGGTTGATGTAGATGACGGCCTCGAGCCGCTCGGTCTGCGGCTGGTAGCCGACGCTGCCGATCTCCTCGAAGGCGCTGTTGGGCTTGGCTGCGGCCGCCGGGCCCGCCGCGGTGATGGCGGCAGGCTGCGCCCAGCCGCTCAGCCGGAACCGCCGCCGCTGCTCCGCCAGCTCCTTGAGCTGGGCTGCCTCGAGAACCGCCTTGACCTTCATCGCGCCCTCCCACGCAACACCATGTCATCCGCGCCTCGTCTTGGAGGGCGGATTTGCGACTCAGTCCGGCTTTCTGATTACATTAACTATACCACAGCCGACCGAAGGCGACAACGACAGGCTGGTGCTGCCTGGGCCCGGGGCGGTGCCGGAGCGCTCCGGGGGCTTTCCCGCCGGCAGGGCCGTGCCTAGATGGAGGCAAGCAGGAGACGGTGGATGGACGCGCGCAGGGCGGAAACCCTCAGGGGGCTCGATCTTCGGGCAGAGATCGCGCGCCTCCGGCGCGAGCGCAACGCGGTCATCCTCGCCCATTACTACCAGACGCCCGAGCTGCAGGATCTCGCCGATTTCGTCGGCGACTCCCTCGAACTCAGCCGCAAGGCCGCCGAGACGGACGCCGAAGTCATCGCCTTCTGCGGAGTCCGGTTCATGGCCGAAGTGGCCAAGATCCTCTCGCCGCAGAAGATCGTGGTGCTGCCCGACATGGAGGCCGGCTGCAGCCTCGAGGATTCCTGCCCGCCCGAGGAGTTCGCGGCCTTCCGCGCCGCCCACCCGGACCACATCAGCCTCACCTACATCAACTGCTCGGCGGCGGTGAAGGCGCACTCCGACATCATCGTGACCTCCTCGAGCGCCGAGAAGATCATCCATGCGCTGCCGAAGGACCAGCCCATCCTGTTCGCGCCCGACAAGCATCTCGGCGCCTGGCTCGCGCGCAGGACCGGGCGCGAGATGCTGCTGTGGGAGGGCACCTGCATCGTCCACGAGGCCTTCTCCGAGACCGAACTCCTCAAGCTGATGGCGCTCCACCCGGGTGCGCCGGTCGCCGCCCACCCCGAGTGCCCGGCCCACATCCTCGACCATGCCGACATGATCGGGAGCACGTCGGCCATCCTGAAGTTCGCGCTGGAAAGCCCGGCCGAGACCATCATCGTGGCCACCGAGCCGCACATCATCCACCAGATGGAGAAGGCCGCGCCCCACAAGCGCTTCATCGGCGCGCCCGGGGCCGATGGCCGCTGCAGCTGCAACATGTGCCCCTACATGGCGCTCAACACGCTGGAGAAGCTCTATCTCGCGCTGCGTGACCTCGAGCCCCGGATCGAGGTGCCCGAGGAGCTTCGCCTGCGCGCGCTCCTGCCCCTGAACCGGATGCTCGCCATCGCAAGCGGTGCCGCGACCGACCTCACGCCCGCCCAGACCGACCCACCCGTCACCGGCGACTGACCGGGCCGGCGCCGCGCCGGACGGGAGCCGCAAGGGCAGGGGCCGCGACCGGCTGGCGCCGGCCGCGGCCCCGGGGCCCGGGCGCCTTTCTCAGGCGTGGAGGTCGAAGCGGTCGAGCTCCATCACCTTGACCCAGGCCTTCACGAAGGCGTCGACGAACATCGCCTCGGCATCGTCGGCGGCATAGGCCTCGGCCAGCGCCCGCAGCTGCGAGTTGGAGCCGAAGATGAGGTCGACCCGGGTCGCCGTCCACTTCGGCGCGCCCGTCGCCCGGTCCTTCGCCACGAACGTGCCGTCGGGCTGCGCTTCCCACTGCATCGCGGTGGAGGCTGCGAGCAGGTTGCGGAAGACATCGTTCGAGAGCGTGCCCGGCCGGTCCGTCAGCACGCCGTGCTTCGAATCCCCGACGTTTGCGCCGAGCGCGCGCATGCCCCCCACGAGCACCGTCATCTCGGGCGCGGTCAGCGTGAGCAGCTGGGCCTTGTCGACCAGGAGCTCCTCGGCCGACCAGTCGGGCGCGCCCGCCGGCCGCGGCCCCAGATGGTTGCGGAAGCCGTCGGCCCAGGGCTCGAGCACGGCGAAGGAGGCAGCATCCGTCATCTCCTCGGTCGCGTCGGTGCGGCCGGGGGTGAAGGGCACCTCGACCGCATGGCCGCCGGCCCTGGCCGCCGCCTCGACCGCGGCCGAGCCGGCGAGCACGATCATGTCGGCAAGGCTCACCTTCCGGCCGCCGGGTGCCTCGGCGTTCCAGGCCTTGCGCAGCCCCTCGAGCACCTCGAGCGTCCGCCCCAGCTCGGCCGGCTCGTTCACCGGCCAGTCCTTCTGCGGGGCAAGGCGGATGCGGGCGCCATTGGCGCCGCCGCGCCGGTCGGATCCGCGGAAGGTCGCGGCGGAGGCCCAGGCGGTCTTGACCAGGCGGGAGACGGAGAGACCCGAGGCCAGCACGCGGCGCTTCAGCTCGGCGACGTCGCTCGCGGTGACGAGCGGGTGATCGACCGGGGGCACCGGGTCCATCCAGATCCGCGGGGTCTTCGGCGCCTCGGCCCCGAGATAGCGGGTGATGGGGCCCATGTCGCGGTGGGTGAGCTTGAACCAGGCCTCGGCGAAGGCCTCGGTCAGCTCCTCGGGGTGTTCGAGGAAGTGGCGCGAGATCTTCTCATAGGCCGGGTCCATCCGCATCGCCATGTCGGCCGTCGTCATGATCGGCTTGTGGAAGACGCCGGGGCGGTGCGGATCGGGCACGGTGCCCTCCGCCTCGGGGTTCTTCGGAGTCCATTGCCAGGCGCCGGCCGGGCTCTTCGTCAGCTCCCAGTCGTAGCGGAACAGGTTCTCGAAATAGCCATTGTCCCAGCGGGTGGGGTTGTTGGTCCACGCGCCCTCGATGCCGCTGGTGATCGTGTCGGCGCCCTTCCCGGTGCCGAAGCCGTTGAGCCAGCCCATGCCCTGCGCCTCGATGGGCGCGCCCTCGGGCTCGGGGCCGACGTTGCCGGCAGGTGGCGCGGCGCCGTGGCACTTGCCGAAGGTGTGGCCGCCGGCGGTGAGCGCCACCGTCTCATAGTCGTTCATCGCCATGCGGGCGAAGGTCTCGCGGATGTCGCGCGCCGAGGCGAGCGGATCGGGCTTGCCGTTCGGGCCTTCGGGGTTGACGTAGATGAGGCCCATCTGGACGGCCGCGAGCGGGCTGGCCAGCTCGCGGTCCCCGGCGTAGCGTTCGTCTCCCAGCCACTCGCTCTCGGGGCCCCACCAGACGTCGCGCTCGGGCTCCCAGATGTCGGCCCGGCCGCCGCCGAAGCCCGCGGTCCTGCCGCCCATGCTCTCGATGGCGCAGTTGCCGGCGAGGATGAGGAGATCGGCCCAGGACAGCTTGCGGCCATATTTCGCCTTGATCGGCCACAGCAGGAGGCGGGCCTTGTCGAGATTGGCGTTGTCGGGCCAGCTGTTCTCGGGGGCGAAGCGCTGGGTGCCGGAGCCCGCGCCGCCGCGGCCGTCGTGGATGCGGTAGGTGCCGGCGGCGTGCCACGCCATGCGGATGAAGAGCGGGCCATAATGGCCCCAGTCGGCCGGCCACCAGGCCTGCGACTGGGTCATGAGCGCCTTGATGTCGGCCTTGACCGCCGCGAGGTCGAGGGTGAGGAAGGCCCTGGCATAATCGAAACCGGCGCCGAACGGGTCGCCGGCGGGCGGGTTCTGGTGCAGGATCGAGAGGTCGAGCTGGTTGGGCCACCAGAGCTTGTTGGCCATGGTGTAGAGGATGGTGCTCTGGCTGCGCCCCATCGGGCAGCGCGCTTCGACGTTCATGGGGGTTCCTCCTTCCGTTCGAGTCGTTGACGCACCTTCCTCGCCCACGAGGTTTCATCTGTCCAATCGATTAACCCGGACAGGCTCATCGGAAATCGGAATGTGGAGGAGGCGGGCCGGATGCCGGCACCGGCGCCGGCCCGCGCCTGCCGCCCGTGGCCGCCGGAGGACTATTCCGCGGCCCTTGCCTGCTGGAGGAGGGGGGCGAGGTAGCGGGCGGTGTGGCTGCGGGGTTCGGCGAGCAGGGCTTCGGGCGGCCCGGCGGCGAGCAGTTCGCCGCCCCCGGCGCCGCCCTCGGGGCCGAGGTCGAGGATCCAGTCGGCGGTCTTGATGACCTCGAGATTGTGCTCGATGACGACGACCGTGTTGCCGGCCTCGACGAGCGCGTGGAGCACTTCGAGGAGCTTGCGCACATCCTCGAAGTGGAGCCCCGTCGTCGGCTCGTCGAGGATGTAGAGCGTCTTCCCCGTCGCCCGGCGGGAGAGTTCCTTCGCGAGCTTCACCCGCTGCGCCTCGCCGCCCGAGAGCGTCGTCGCCTGCTGGCCGACATGGATGTAGCCGAGGCCGACTTCGGCGAGCATCTTCAGCCGGTCGCGGATGGGAGGCACGGCCTCGAACAGCTTCACCGCGTCGGCGACCGTCATGTCGAGCACGTCGGCGATCGAGTGGCCCCGGAAGGTCACCTCCAGCGTCTCGCGGTTGTAGCGCCGGCCCTTGCACACCTCGCACTGGACGTAGACGTCGGGGAGGAAGTGCATCTCGATGCGGACCACGCCGTCGCCCTGGCAGGCCTCGCAGCGTCCGCCCTTGACGTTGAAGCTGAACCGGCCGGCCCTGTAGCCGCGCGCCTGCGCCTCGGGCAGCTGGGCGAACCAGTCGCGGATGTGGGTAAAGGCGCCCGTGTAGGTGGCGGGGTTGGACCGGGGCGTGCGGCCGATGGGGGACTGGTCGATGTCGACCACCTTGTCGAGGAACTGGAGCCCTTCGACGGCATCGTGCGGGCCGACCGGGGTGCGGGCGCCGTTGAGCGCGCGGGCCGCCGCCGGCCAGAGCGTGTCGATGATGAGGCTCGACTTGCCCGAGCCGGACACGCCGGTCACGCAGGTGAAGGTGCCAAGCGGGATCGTGGCGGTGACGCCCTTCAGGTTGTTGGCGCGCGCGCCCCGGATGGTGAGGTGGTGGCCATTGCCCGGCCGGCGGCGGGCCGGAACCGGCACGGCGCGGCGGCCGGCGAGATAGTCGCCCGTGAGGCTCTCGGGGGTGGCGAGGATGTCGGCGAGCGTGCCTGCGGCGACCACGGTGCCGCCGTGGCGGCCGGCGCCGGGGCCCATGTCGACGATATGGTCGGCGCTGCGGATCGCATCCTCGTCATGCTCGACGACGAGGACCGTGTTGCCGAGATCGCGCAGGCGCTTCAGCGTCTCGAGCAGGCGGTCGTTGTCGCGCTGGTGGAGGCCGATCGACGGCTCGTCGAGGACATAGAGCACGCCCGAGAGGCCCGAGCCGATCTGCGAGGCAAGGCGGATCCGCTGGCTCTCCCCGCCCGAGAGCGTGCCCGAGGCGCGGTCGAGGCCGAGATAGCCGAGCCCGACATTGACGAGGAAGCCGAGCCGCTCGTTGATTTCCTTGAGGATCCGGGCGGCGATCGCGTTCTGCCGCGCGCCGAGCCGGTCGGGGAGGCCCTCGAACCATCGGGCCGCATCGGCCACCGAGCGGCGGGTCGCCGCGCTGATGTCCTCGCCCGCCACCTTGACGCAGAGCGCCTCGGGCCGGAGGCGGGCCCCGCCGCAGGCCTCGCACGGCGCCGCCGACTGGTAGCGGCCGAGCTCCTCGCGCATCCAGGCCGACTCGGTCTCGCGGAAGCGGCGGTCGAGATTGGCGATGACCCCCTCGAACGGCTTCTCGATCTCGTAGCGCTTGCGGCCATCCTCGAAGACGAGGGGAATGGCCCTGCCGCCGGTGCCGTGGAGGATGGCGTGGCGCGTGGCCTCGGGCAGCTTCGCCCAGGGCTGCGCGAGCGAGCCGCCGTGGGCGCGCACCACCGAGGCGAGCACCTGCATGTAATAGGGCGACGGTGGCGAGGACTTGGCCCATGGCACCACGGCGCCATCCGCGAGGCTGACCGAGCCGTCGGGGACGATGAGGTCGGGGTCGAAGAAGAGCCGTTCGCCAAGGCCGTTGCAGCTGGGGCAGGCGCCCTGCGGGGCGTTGAAGGAGAAGAGCCGGGGCTCGATCTCGGGAAGGGTGAAGCCGGAGACCGGGCAGGCGAAGGTCTCCGAGAAGAGGAGGCTCTCCCCACCGTCGACCATGTCCACGGTGGCGAGCCCGTCGGCAAGCCGCAGCGCGGTCTCGAAGCTCTCGGCCAGCCGGGCCTCGAGGCCGGGGCGGACGACCAGGCGGTCGATCACCACGTCGAGGTCGTGCTTCACCTTGCGGTCGAGCGCCGGGGCCTCGTCGATCTCGACGATGGTGCCGTCGATGCGGACGCGCTGGAACCCGGCCTTCTTCCACTCGGCCAGTTCCTTCCGGTACTCGCCCTTGCGGCCGCGCACCACGGGGGCGAGCAGCAGGAGCCGCGTGCCCTCGGGCAGCGCCATGACGCGGTCGACCATCTGGCTGACGGTCTGCGCCTCGATGGGAAGGCCGGTGGCGGGCGAATGGGGGACACCGACGCGCGCCCACAGAAGGCGCATGTAGTCATAGATTTCGGTGACGGTCGCGACGGTTGAGCGCGGGTTGCGGCTGGTCGTCTTCTGCTCGATCGAGATGGCGGGCGAGAGGCCCTCGATGTGGTCCACATCGGGCTTCTGCATGAGTTCGAGGAACTGGCGGGCGTAGGCGGACAGGCTTTCGACATAGCGGCGCTGGCCTTCGGCGTAGATGGTGTCGAAGGCGAGGCTGGACTTGCCCGAGCCGGAGAGGCCGGTGAGGACGATCAGCCGGTCGCGCGGCAGGTCGATGTCGACGCCCTTCAGATTGTGCTCGCGGGCGCCGCGGACGCGGATGTGGGTGAGACTCATCGCAGCCCCGTTCTAGCTCTGTTCTGCCACCGGGCAAGGACCGTTCATGCGTCGACCGATTGACGAAGGCCAGCGGGCAGATTGGCACGGCCAGCGCCTGCAGACTGGTCATTGGCCAGCAGGCCGCGGTATCGAAGGGGGCAGATGCGAGGCGATGGAGGCGAGGGCGTGCGCGAGGACAGTGCGGCCCCCGTTCCCTGGTCCACGACGCGCGGAGGCGTGCCGATGGCGGACCTGCAGTCTGCACTGAAGGTCACGGCGATCATGACGCCACGGGATGCCTTCGTCTGTGCGCCTCCGGAGAAGCGCGCGGCGGATCGGTGTGCCTCGAACCAGCAGGGTTTCGATCATTTCCCGGTGATCCGGCGAGGCCACACCGAGGACGTCATCGGGATCTTCAACGCCCATGCGTGGAGCGCCGCGGAGCAGGAAAACCGGACGGTCGGGGATGTGATGGAGCCTCTCGCCGAGCGCCATCTCCTCGATGCCGGCACGCCGATCCTGGAGTTCCTGAGGGCAGCCGGCGAGCGGCCCTTCCGGTTCCTTGTCGATGGCGGGAGGATCGCGGGGCTGGTCACCCTCTCGGACATCCAGAGGCTGCCGGTCCGTGTGGCCCTGTTCGCGCTGATCACGGACCTGGAGCAGGCCATGGCGGATCTCATCTCGCGCCGAGGGGGAGGATTTGCCGAACGGGGGAGATTTCTATCCGAAGAACGTCGTCAGAAGCTCCATCGAGAACTCAAAAAAGCTTGGAAGAATTCTGAAATTGTGGAGGAGATCTTCTTCACCATCTTTCACGACAAGCAGCAGATTCTGAAGGGCATGAACATCGCCGTGGGGGATGCAAAGGAATTTGCTGACGACTTGGACCTCATAAGGGAACTCCGAAACCACATCGCACATGCCAATGCCTATGCTCCCACGCGAGGGAAGGCACGAAGCGTGTGTGCGCTTGTTGCCAGGATCGAGGGCATCCCGAACGGGCAGAAGGCCCTGTCAGGGCAGGGCTGAGCCTTCGGGCGCGCTCCACGCCCAATCCCGCTCGGGGCAGCCCCAGAGACCCTTGATATGGCCGCATGACCCAAATGAAACCGCCTCTGGACAACCCGGGACGATTCAGGGACGTGGGCGGTCAGCGTGATGGAACTGGACGTTCCAGCCATGCCCCAACTGCAAGGGTTAGGCACGCGAGATGCGACCAAAACACGAGGGTGTCGGCATAGGCGCCCGGTGCGAAACCGAGGGGAAGGAAGCTCGCTGCGTGGGTGAACAGTGAGTTCATGTGGAATCCGCAGGCAAGCAATGGCCACACCTTCTTCGACTGGAACGCCACCGCGCCGATCACAACCATCAGAGAGAAGTCAACCGCAAGCAGATTGGCTTCAGGGCCGAGAAACCCGCCAGACGACAGGAGCCAGCTCAGAAAGGCGGCGGCGACCATTGCTGCTGCCACAATTCTCTCATGGGCCTTCCCAAATACTGCCGCGGACAAAACTGCCGTGCCAATCACAGTAAAAGATAGGATAAGCTCCCAAGGAATCATGTGCACGACTGGCTCTCGCCAACGGCTGCCCGCAGCACCGCGCTGGCGCGATGCCGCGGCTTGTCGATGAAGCCTCCGAAGTTCTGTTCCCGAAGGCCAACCCGAGCCTGTGCCTTGGTCAGCGCGGCATGCGTAGCCACGAGATGGCGCCGGGCCTGGCAGAGCGTGGCGATGCCCGCCGATGCCTGTTCCAGTGCTTCCTGACCGAGAAAGGCCGAAGCGCGCACCGATCGGCCCGCCATGGGCAAGAAGCTTGCGAGCTCAGAAGCAGCTTGAACAGCGCTGTCGATAGCCTCTTCCGCAGCAAAGAGCCGAGCGGCGAGGGTTCTGGCAATTTCCGATATCTCGGTCGACATAAGCACTCCTGCAACTACAGTGACATCACCTTGCGCTGCCTCCACCAGTCACAAAAAGAGACATTGCCAAGAACCCGGAAACAATCGTTGAGAATGCCATCGCTGACAGGAGAGCTGCCAGGAGAATGATTATTACTTTCTCCTTAGCACTGAGCTTCCCAAGATTGGTCCGGTTTCCAAGGTTTGCGAGTCTCTCCTTCAAATTCTGATCGAAGGCTGCGCCTGTGGGGCCCGATTGCTCCACAAGCGCTTCCATAGCCGAAGCGTTACCTGATTGTTCACGAACTGCTGCCATGTTGGATGGAACTGAAGCATGGCTCCAGGCAGAAGCTGGGCCTTCACTCACTTGCGAGTGTTGGGGAAAGGTAGCAGTTCCATACTGGATGAGTGCCGACCTTCGGCGCGTCGATTGGGCGGCCTCGAATTCGTGCAACCGGCACGCTGCTTCCCTCCGGTTGTCCACCCCCAATACATTCATCGCAGTACGGATATGGGCATCGACAGAATGCGGCGACAGACCCAGCAGTGGCGCGATTTGCTTCGACGTCTTATGCTGATATGTGAGCCTCAGACATTGGCGCTGTGTTTCTGTCAGTCGATCGACTGCGGTAACGCGCTGGCGTCTGCGCAAATTCATGGTCCAATCTGCCGTGCCGAGAAGCATGGCCGACCCATACGAACCTTATGTGACCACCAAACGTGGTTTGCAAGAGGTTCATTCAAGTTCTTCTAATTGTAACGGAACCACGCGCGATATGTGGCGCTTACGCTACAAGTCGCCTGCTTCCCTCAGCCTGAAATCCACGCGACCGGCGTCACTTGAGTGCCAACCTTACGCAGCAGCGCCCCGGCCTCCGCGATATGTGCGCCGGACGTGGCGACGTCGTCGACAAGCAATGTGCTGCCGCCGGGCGTGGCGATCATCCGCATAGGGAGGCGTGTGACATTGGTCTTCGGATGCGAGCTTCCGGCGACTGGTCGGTAGCCGAAGGTGTCGACAAAGGGCAGGTCCAGATTCCGGGCGACGTGGATCCCGAGCTGGCGGCTGAAACCATTAGGTCCGGAATGGCCGCAGGGGACGGCGGTCACCGACTGGAACGCTTGACGTCCCACGAGCCGCACTGCCTCATCCGCTACCTCGGCTGCAACGAAGCGCAGGAAGGTCGGTGGCGGGTTGCGTTTCAGAGCACGCAATGCGGCAATCTGATAGCTCTTCAGCGTTGACCGCCAGCTGCGCACGCCAAAGTAGATGAGATCACGGCGAACCCGCATGCTTCGCCTTCTTACCAGAGTGGACAGGAGGAAATCGCTGACGACCTCCGGGTGCTCGGCTCCATTCACTTGAGCTTCTTCTGTCAGTTCCGGATCGGATGTGGGCATTAATGTCTCGACAGAGAATTTTGCCGAAGCAACTTCGGCGAGCTCTGCGAGAAGCCGCACCTGCGATTTCAGAATCTGGGTGACGCGTGGCACCCCCACCGCCGCGGCGTCAGAGAGGTCGGCGGTAGTCGGGAACGACGAGCAGGCTAGCACCAGCAGATGATTTGGGTCGTGCTCGACCACTGGCGCCACGAGCAGGTTCCGGCTACCGGCTGCCATTGGAAAATGGACCGAAAGCGCTGCGAGTTTTTCGGGCTGGTCGGTAACGATAGGGAACTCTAGGCTGGCAGTGCTTATGCCAGTAAGGGACCACCGGCTAGCGAGGACTTTCAGGCCAATTGCGCTGACGGTGCGGACCCCCTGTTTGCCGACGATCAACAGGGCGGTCGTCGAGCAGCCTAGACTTAGGGAGATGTAGCGCAACGTCTCATCCAGATGCTCCCGGCCGAAACCTTCAAGCAGGATATCAGACATGGACTCGGCCTCGAGCCCCGTCCCAATACTCCGACTCCCCGTCCTGACCATCGACTTGTTTCACTGCCTGAGTTCGTCTGTTCACAGAACCCAAGATTGACGGCAGTCCGAGCCAAAGCATAGCACCGATGCCTGATGATGATTCGCTCGTATGGCTAGGCTGCCAACTGACTGAATTTTCTCGGCGAAACAGCCTTTGGTAGTGGATCGCGCGCGATTTGGTTAAGACGGCCATCATGCAGTCTCGATATTGCCGGTTCGCATGCACCTCTCGTTGCAGGCGCGTGCGCGACGATCTCGTCTCCGGCTCCTTCTCGATCCAGTTCGACATCGACCCGAACACGATGACCTATTTCGCCTTCAACCGCGGCGGCAAGGCCGGCGGCTATGGCGAGTTCAACACCATTCCCTTCGATCCGGCGGTCGGGGGCGGCAACCCGGCCCGGGATGCGCTGGTCGGCAACGAGCGCGCCAACACCTGGGAGGCCGGCGTCAAGTCCACGCTGTTCGATCAGGTCCGCCTCAATGCCGCGCTGTTCTGGATCGATGTCTATGGCCTCCAGCAGCTGGTCTTCACCGGCCAGTTCGCCTCGTCGAACGACCGGGCGCGCTCGCGCGGGTTCGAAGGCAGCCTCTACTGGCAGGCGACCCCCGAGCTGAGCTTCAGCGCTTCCGGCACCTGGGCGGATGCACGGAACCTCGACGACGGCACGCGGCTTGCCCAGTCGCCGCGCTTCTCGGGCACCCTCGGCGCCGACTGGAGCCGGGCCATCGGCCGCGATCTCGAGCTGGGGCTGGGCGTGCTCGCCAACCACCGCTCCTCCAAGTACAACCAGCTCGGCGAGGCGCTGTTCGACCCGGCGTTCACGACCGTCGGCCTCAATGCCCGGCTGACCGGCGGCGGCGGCCGCTGGTTCGCCGCGATCGACGCGACCAACATCGGCAACGCCTTCGGCGCCGACTTCGGCTTCCCGGGGCCGGATCCGTTCGTCGCCCGGTTCGACACCACGGCGCCGCTGCGGCGGGTCAATCTTTCCGCTGGCGTGCGCTTCTGAACGGCGCGCCGGGCCCCGGCCAGGGCCCGGCGGGCGGAGCCTCCCGGGCGGCGCGCCCCGCGCCGCGGCGGCGAAGCGCGCCTGAGCGGCTGCGGGAGGAGGAGCGGCCTTCGCTCCTCAGGCGAAGACCACCGTGCGGCCGTTGTCGAGGAAGATGCGCTGCTCGGCGTGCCACAGGACGGCGCGGGAGAGCACGCTCGCCTCGGTCTCTCGGCCGAGCGCGGCCATCTCGGCGGGGGTCGTCGCGTGGGTCACGCGGCGAATGTCCTGCTCGATGATGGGGCCCTCGTCGAGGTCGTCGGTCACATAGTGGGCGGTCGCCCCGATGAGCTTCACGCCGCGGGCGTGGGCCTGGTGGTAGGGCCGGGCGCCCTTGAAGCTCGGCAGGAAGCTGTGGTGGATGTTGATGCACCGGCCGGCGAGCCGCGCGGCAAGGCCGGGCGAGAGGACCTGCATGTAGCGGGCGAGCACGAGAAGCTCCGCGCCCGTTGCCGCCATCAGCGCCTCGATCGCGCCCTCCTGCGCGGCGCGGGTCTCGGGCGTGACCGGAAGATGGTGGAAGGGAAGCCCGTGCCATTCCGTGACGGCGCGGAGATCCGGGTGGTTGGAGACGACGCCGGTGATCCGGATGGGAAGCTGGCCGATCCGGGTCTTGTGGAGGAGATCGAGGAGGCAGTGATCGGCCTTCGAGACCGCGATCAGAACCGGCAGCCTCGCCGCCTTGTCGGCAAGCGTGAAGTTGAGGCCAAGCGAATCCCGGAAGGGCGCGAGCAGCCCGGGCAGCCGTGGTGCCGCCTCGGCGTGCCCGGCGAGCTCCATCCGGACGAAGAAGATGCCCGTCTCCGGATCGCCCCAGAGGCGCGCCTCGCGGATGTCCCAGCCGCCGGCAGCGAGCGCGGGGGCGATTTCGGCGAGGATGCCGGGGCGGTCGGGGCAGGTGAAGCGCAGCACGCAACGGGCAGTGGCCATGGCTGCGCCCATGCCCGTGCGCGCCGCGTCCGGGCACGGGCATTTCCGCGAGGCCTCTGCTAGGAGGTGGCCATGCGCCGGCTGCTTGCCCTTCTCCTCGCCGCGGCCTGCGCTTCGGCGGTGGAAGGGGAGGGGATCATGGCGGCGGTTTCCGGCTATGCGCGGCTGATCGGCCCTGGCGAGGCGGACGACCCGCGCGTGCTGGAAGCACTTGCCGCCGTGCCGCGGGAGGCGTTCGTGCCGGCGGCGTGGCAGGACCAGGCCGAAGCCGACACGGCCCTCCCGATCGCGCATGGCCAGACCATCAGCCAGCCGACCATCGTGGCGCTGATGACCCACCTTGCTGCGGTCAGGCCTGGCGACCGGGTGCTCGAGGTCGGCACCGGCTCGGGCTATCAGGCGGCCGTCCTCGCCGCGCTCGGCGCGAAGGTGTTCACGGTCGAGATCCTGCCTGGGCTTGCCGCCGAGGCCCGCGCCCGGCTGGACCGCCTCGGCATTGCCGGCGTGACGGGGCGGGTGGGCGATGGCGGCCTCGGCTGGCCCGAGGAAGCGCCGTTCGATGCCATCCTGGTGACGGCCGCTGCCCCCCGGGTGCCGCCCGCGCTCGTCGCCCAGCTGAAGCCCGGCGGGCGGCTCGTCATCCCGGTCGGGCCGGAGGGCGGGATCCAGCAGCTTCGGCTGCTGGAGAAGGCCGCGGACGGCCGCGTCCGCGAACGCGCCGTGACCGACGTGCGCTTCGTGCCCCTCACCGGCGCGGAGCGTGGCACGCCCTAGGCGGCGGCCAGCATCGCCTCCCAGCGGTCGAGCCTCACGCCTTCGCGATACTCCGCCTGCATGGCGGGCGTCAGGATCTCGGCGAGCTGGGTGCCTTCCACCCACAGCTCGATGACCCGGAACTTCCCGCCCCGGCTGAAGGTCTCGCACGGCCAGCCCTCGCGCCTGGCAAGTGCATGGATGGTGGCCTCGTCGTGGGGGGTGGCCAGCGCGAAATGGACCGCCGAGCGCTGCTCGCGCCCGCCGGGGACGCCGACAACGCCGTCCGGTCCCTCGAAGAGCAGCGTGCCCCTGGGATAGACCTCGACGAGCGTGTTGCGGTCGTCACCGGCATGGGCAGCCCAGCTGCCGTCCGCGACCGGCGGAAAGGGCGTTGCCCGACCGCCCATGATCTCGGCGAACACATGGGCGACATGGCGCGGATTGTCGGCGGCGATCGAGACGTGGAACAGCATGGGGATCTCCTGTGGCTTCCGGATCCTGGTTGGCGGGCTCTCGGCGGCCCGCGCCGGCCTGTGGCCGGACGGCGTGAGGCGGAGCGCTGCTCCGGCGTGAAAGCAGCGTGAAACCGGCCATCCTCTCCCCTCTCGCAGGGGACAGCGCGGGGCATCGGGGGCATGGCTGGCGGGCAACTGGCAGGGAGGACGGCCTGTGTTCAGCCACGTGATGCTCGGCGCCAACGATCTCGAGGCCTCGAAGGCCTTCTACGACGCCACCCTCGGCGCGCTCGGCCATGGCCCGGGCTTTGCCGACGGGCGCGGGCGGGTGTTCTGGATGACGCCGGGGGGCACCTTCGCCATCTCGATCCCCATCGATGGCCAGCCGGCAAGCTGCGGCAACGGCAGCACCGTCGGCTTTGCGGCCGCCTCGCCCGAGCAGGTCGATGCCTGGCACGCGGCCGGGGTTGCCGCGGGCGGCACGGCGATCGAGGACCCGCCCGGCGTGCGCGAGGGTGCGATGCGCCTCTACCTCGCCTATCTGCGCGATCCGGCCGGCAACAAGGTCTGCGCGCTGCACCCGATGCGCTAGGCGCGGGCGCGCCTCGCCTCGCGGGCGCCGGGCGATCCGCGACATCGTGCGCGTCCCCGGGGGCGGGCCTTGCCTTTGGCCGCCGGCGTGGCAGACTGGACGCCCGTGGGGGTGAAGCGGCTGATCCTTGAGGACTTCCTGCCGTACCGGCTGTCGGTCGCGGCAAATGCCGTCTCCGACCGGATCGCCGACGTCTATCGCGCCCGCTTCGGCCTCAGGATCCCCGAATGGCGGGTGATCGCGGTGGTGGCCGAGGGCGCCGCGACCCAGGCCGAGCTGGTCGAGAAGACCGCGATGGACAAGATGACCGTGTCGCGCGCGGCGAAGGCGCTGGTCGCGCGCGGCCTCCTCGAGCGGGCGCGGGCGCGCGACCGGCGCACGCTGGCGCTGGCGCTCACGCCGGAGGGCGAGCGACTCCACGCCGAAGTCTCCCCGGAAGCGCTTGCCATCGAGGCCGCGATCCTGCGCGACTTCACCGCGGCCGAGCAGGCCCAGCTGATGGCGCTTCTCGACCGCCTTGTCGCTTGCGCCAGAACGTAACTTGTGTTACGAGGAGGGTGTCCGGGGAAGGAGAGGAGACCATGGCGACGGCAGCGCGGGATGCGGGCGCCCAGGGCGGCAGCGCGGACAATCCGCTCGGGCTCGATGGCTTCGAGTTCGTCGAGTTCACCGGGCCCGACCCGGATGCGCTTGGCCGGCTGTTCGAGGCGCTGGGCTTCACCCATGTGGCCACCCACCGCTCCAAGGACGTGCGCCGCTACGCGCAAGGGGACATCAACTTCCTGCTGAACGCCGAGCCCGAGGGCCAGGTCGCGGAGTTTCGCGCCAGGCGCGGCCCTTCGGCCAATGCCATGGCCTTCCGCGTCCAAGATGCGCGCCACGCCTTCGAAGAGGCGGTCCGCCGTGGTGCCGAGCCCGTCGAGGGCAAGATCGGCCCCATGGAGCTCAACATTCCCGCCATCCGCGGGATCGGCGGCGCGAACCTCTATCTCGTCGACCGCTATGGCGCCCAGGAGATCTATGACGTCGACTTCCGGCCGGTGCCGGGCGCGTCGCGCGACGACCGTTCGGTGGGCCTCCACACGCTCGACCACCTCACCCACAATGTCGCCAAGGGCGACATGGCGAAGTGGGCCGACTTTTACGAGCGCATCTTCAACTTCCGCGAGATCCGCTTCTTCGACATCCGGGGGCGGGCGACCGGCCTCTTCTCCAAGGCGATGACCGCGCCCGACAACCGGATCCGCATTCCGCTCAACGAGAGCCAGGACGAGCATTCGCAGATCGCCGAGTTCCTGCGCGCCTACAATGGCGAGGGCATCCAGCACATCGCGCTGGCCACCGACGACATCTTCGCAAGCGTCGATGCGCTGCGCGCCAACGGCGTCGCCTTCCAGGACACGCCCGACACCTACTACGAGCTGCTCGACCAGCGCCTGCCCGGCCACGGGCAGGACGTCGAGGCGCTCCGCGCACGGCGCATCTTGGTCGATGGCGCGCCCGAGACCGGCGGCGGCCTGCTCTTGCAGATCTTCACCGCCAACATGGTGGGGCCGATCTTCTTCGAGATCATCCAGCGCAAGGGGAACGACGGGTTCGGCGAGGGCAATTTCCAGGCCCTGTTCGAGAGCCTCGAGCTCGACCAGATCCGGCGCGGCGTGGTGCCCGAGGGGATGCGGGCGTGAACCGGCCGTTCACGGTGCGGGCCGAGCCGCTGGCCGGCTTCGGCAACCACCTCCAGAGCGAGGCGGTGCCGGGCGCCCTTCCGGTCGGGCGCAACTCGCCCCAGCGGCCGGCCTTCGGCCTCTATGCCGAGCAGCTCTCGGGCACCGCCTTCACCGCGCCCCGCCACGAGAACCGCCGGAGCTGGCTCTACCGGCGCCGGCCGTCGGCCATGCACGGGGCGTTCGCCCAGGTGTCCCACCCCGGCTTCGCGCCGGCCCTGCACCTCTCGCCGAACCGCGAGCGCTGGAGCCCCTTGCCCCTCCCCGACGCGCCCACCGACTGGCTCGACGGGCTGATGCTCTGGGCCGCCACCGGCGTGGCCGCCGAGGGCAGTGGCGTCACCATCTTCCTCTACGCCTGCAGCGCGCCCATGGAGGGCCGCGCCTTCGCCTCGGCCGATGGCGAATGGCTGCTCGTGCCGCAGGCGGGCACGCTCCGCCTGATGACCGAATTCGGCCCGCTTGCCGTGCCGCCCGGCCACGTCGCGCTCCTGCCCCGCGGGGTGCGCTTCCGGGTCGACGTGGAGGGGCCGGCGCGGGGCTGGGCGCTCGAGAACCACGGGAGCCCGTTCCGCCTGCCCGAGCTGGGGCCGCTGGGGGCCAATGCGCTGGCGAGCCCGCGCGACTTCGAGGCGCCGCACGCTGCGCTCGAGCCCGACGCGCCGACCCGGCTCTTCCTCAAGCTCGGCGGCCGGCTGTTCGCGACCGACCTTCCCCACTCGCCGTTCGATGTCGCCGCCTGGCACGGCAACCTGGTGCCGTTCCGCTACGACCTCGCCCGCTTCAACGTGATGGGAACCGTCAGCTTCGACCACCCCGACCCGTCGATCTTCACCGTGCTCACCTCGCCCTCGGACACGCCCGGCACGGCGAACTGCGACTTCGTGATCTTCCCGCCGCGCTGGATGGTGGCGGAAGACACGTTCCGCCCGCCCTGGTTCCACCGCAACGTGATGAGCGAGTTCATGGGGCTCGTCTCCGGCATCTACGACGCCAAGGAGGGCGGCGGCTTCGCGCCCGGCGGCAGCTCGCTCCACAACCGCATGGCAGCGCACGGGCCCGACGCCGAGAGCTGGCGCCGGGCGACCGAGGCGGAGCTTGCCCCGGTCAAGCTCGACCAGGGGCTCGCCTTCATGTTCGAGACGCGGGGGCCGCTTGCACTGTCGGACGCGGCGCTCGGCCATCCTTCCCGCCAGCGCGACTATGACGCGGCGTGGGCGGGCTTTCCGCCGGCGCGGCTTCCGTGAGCCTCGACGCCACGCACGACCCTTCGGCGCGCTCCTGGGTGCCGGGCGCAGACGGCCACCCGGACTTCCCGGTCACCAACCTGCCGCTCTGCCTCTTCTCGGTCGACGGGTGCATCCCGCGCGCTGGTGTCGCCATCGGCGATCAGGTGGCGGACCTGCCCGCGCTGCTCGCCGCCGGCCTCCTGGCATCGCTCGACGAGGCGGTCGGCGAGCTCCTGCAGGAGCGGCTGAACGAGTTCCTCGCGCTGGGGCGCGACGCGCGGGTTGCGCTTCGCCACGCCCTGTTCGCCCTGCTGACCGACCCGGCCGCCCGGCCGCATGTGGCGCCCCACCTGCGGCCGATGGCGGATGTCAGCTTCCATGTCCCGTGCGAGATCGGCGACTACACCGACTTCTACGCCGGCATTCACCATGCCCGGCGCGTCGGTGCGCTGTTCCGGCCCGACACGCCGCTTCTGCCCAACTATCGCCATGTCCCGATCGGCTACCATGGCCGCGCCTCTTCGGTCGTCATCTCCGGCACGCCCGTCCGGCGCCCCATGGGCCAGCTCGCCGGGCCCGACGGCCCCGTCTTCGCGCCGAGCGCCCGGCTCGACCATGAGCTCGAGCTCGGGATCTGGGTGGGGCCGGGAAATGCGCTCGGCACGCCCGTGCCCGTCGGCGAGGCCGCCGACCACATCGCCGGCTTCTGCCTCCTGAACGACTGGTCGGCGCGCGACATCCAGGCCTGGGAGTATCAGCCGCTGGGGCCCTTCCTCGCCAAGAATTTCGCGACCACCGTCTCGCCCTTCCTCGTGACCCCGGAGGCGCTCGCCCCGTTCCGCGCGCCCGCGATGGCGCGCGGGGCCGAGGATCCGGCGCCGCTCCCCTATCTCCTCGACCCCGCCGACCAGCGCGAAGGCGGGCTCGATCTGGTGGTCGAGGCCCATCTGGACACGGCGGCCATGCGCGCCGCCGGCCTGCCGCCGGTCAGGATCAGCCGGGGCACGGCGCGCGACCTCTGGTGGACGCCTGCGCAGATGCTGGCCCACCATGCCAGCGGCGGCTGCAACCTTCGGCCCGGCGACCTCCTCGGGTCCGGCACCATCTCGGGCGAGGCGGCGGATTCGGCCGGCTCGCTCCTCGAGCTGACCGAGGGGGGCAGGCGCCCCCTTTCGCTTCCCGGCGGCGAGACCCGCATCTTCCTGGCGGACGGCGACCGGGTCACGCTCGTCGCCCGCGCCAAGCGCGACGGGCTTCGCCTCGGCTTCGGCGCCTGCGCGGGCGAGGTGGTCGGCTGACCACCCCGCCCGGCGAAGCCTATTGCTGGACCGGGGCGGGCCGGACCGAGGAGTGGAGATGCCGGATCTTCCAGTCCTTGCCGTCCCACCGGTAGACGAAGGTGTAGCGCGCCGGCACATCGACCCGCTCGCCCACCGCGTTGCGCGTGACCACGGTCCAGTTGCCCGTGCGCATCGCCGTGTTGCAGTCGATGATGATGGTGGAGGAATCGATCCGCGCCACCGGCTCGCCCTTGAGGAACTGGACGAAATATTCGCGGATCTTCTCGGGCGTCCTGCGCTCGGCATTGGAGACGGTGGCAAGCAGCGTCGCATCGGGCGCGAACAGCGCCGTGACGGCGTCGGGGTCGAGCGACGCCCAGGCCTGGTTGAAGCGGTCGAACTGGCGCTTGACGTCGGCCTCGGTAACGGCGGGGCAGGCGGGCGCGGCAGCCGGGCCGGGCTGGGCGTCGGCGGGTGCCGCGGTCGCGGCAAGGGCGCCCGCCGCGGCGAGGGCGAGGGCGAGGGCGAGAGACTGGCGCATGGAGACCCTTCTTTCCTGAGATTGCCTCGCACCTGCGGGGCGGCGCGGCGCTAGGGGCCGAAATCCGAACGCCAGATGAACAGAGGCGGGGCCTGTGCCCGATCAAGGTCGGCAGGCGCCCGTGATGGCTGGACAGCGACGATGGGTCGCGGCACGGTCGCCGCCAGACCCGGAGGAGACCGCCATGAAATCGATCCTGCTCCATGTCGCACCCGACGAGGGCTTCCAAGGGCGCAAGCAGGCCGCGCTCGATGTCGCGCGCGCCTTCGGTGGCCATGTCCGCTGTCTCCAGCCGCGTCGCATCCCCGCCTATTTCGGAGCCGATGCCGCGGGCTTTGGCGCGGGCGCCGCGCTGGTGGCCGAGCTCATCGAGCAGGAGACCGCGGCAGCAAGGGAGATCCGCGCCCGGATCGAGGCCGACCTCGCCAACGAGGATGTGCCCTTCTCCTGGGAGGATGCGGTGGGCGAGCCGGCCGACCTGCTCATCGAGGGGTCGATCCTGATGGACCTCATCGTCATGAGCCTGTCGCCGCCGGGTGCGACGCCGCAGGCCTCGGTTGCCGAGGTCCTGGTGCGCGCCGAGACGCCCGTTCTGGCGATTCCGCCAGGACAGGTCGGCTTCGACTGCACGGGGCCGGCGGTGGTGGCCTGGAAGCAGAGCATGGAGAGCGCCAAGGCGCTGCGCGCTGCCGTGCCGCTTCTCGCCCGCGCGTCGGCCGTGACGGTCGTCGTGGTCGACCCGCCCGAGGGCGGGGATCTGCCGCCCACCGAGGCGGCCCAGTATCTCGCCCGCCACGGCATTTCCGCCGACCTGCAGGACCGGCGCACCGGCGGGCAGGGCGTGGCGGCAACGCTGGCGCAGGCCGTGCGCGATCTCGACGCAGGGTGGATGGTGATGGGCGCCTACAGCCGCTCGCGCACCATCGAGTTCCTGCTGGGCGGGGTCACTCGCGACTTCCTCGATTCGAGTCCGGTGCCGCTGGTGATGGCCCACTAGGCGGGCGCGGGCCGGCCTTCGCTCCCGGCGGCGCCCGGGCGGTTCATCCGCCCGGCGGGCCCCGCCGTGCGATTTCCACGCGGGCCGAAACCCTCTAGGACCGGGGCATGACCCGGCTTCGACACGCCTCCGGCTCGCCGTTCGAGGCAAGCATCGGCTTCTGCCGCGCCATCCGCGTCGGCAACCGCATCCTTGTGGCGGGCACCGCGCCGGTCGAGCCCGACGGCTCGAGCACGCCGGGAGACGCAGGCGCGCAGGCAGAGCGCTGCCTTGCCATCATCGCCGAGGCGATTGCGGCGCTGGGCGGCCGGCTCGAGGACGTGGTGCGGACGCGCATGTTCCTCGTCGACCCGGCCGATGCGGCGGCGGTGGGTGCCGCGCACGGGGCGGTGTTCGGCGCGATCCGGCCGGCTGCGACCATGGTTGCCGGTGCCGTGCTGCTGCGGCCGGAGTGGCGGGTCGAGATCGAGGCGGAAGCCGAAGTCGATGGCTGACACCGACGGACCCGTGCGCGCACCCCTTGCGCCGCGCGTTGCGCCCATGCTGGCCGCCGGCGCGGCCGAGGCCTTCGCCATCCTCGATCGGGCGCGCGAGCTGCGCGCCCTCGGGCGTGATGTCATCGCGCTGTCGATCGGCCAGCCCGAAAGCCCGCCACCCGCAGCTGCGATCGCGGCCGCGCAGGCCGCCCTTGCGGCCGGGCGCACCGGCTATGCGGCGCTGCTCGGCGAGCCGGCGCTGCGCCAGGCGATCGCGGCGGCGCGGGGCGTGGCCGCGGAGGAGGTGGCGGTGATGCCCGGCGCGCAGGCGGCGCTGGCGGGCGTGCTCCACCTCGTCTGCGGCGAGGGCGACGAGGTGCTCGCGCCCGATCCGCACTATGCGACCTATGCCGGAACCGCAGCAGCGGCCGGCGCGCGGCTGGTGGGCGTGCCGATGGCGCCGCCCGGCTTCGCGCTCGATGTGGAGCGGCTGGCGGCCGCGGTCACGCCGAGGACGCGCGCGGTGCTGGTGAACACGCCCGCCAACCCCACCGGCCGCGCGATCGATGCCGCCGGCTTTGCGGCGCTTTCGGCGCTGTGCGCCGCGCACGATCTCTGGCTCGTCTCCGACGAGGTCTATGGCACGCTCGCCTATTCGCGTGCGCATGTCTCGGCACTCGAACACGGCCCGGCGGGTCGCACCATCGTGCTCGACAGCCTCTCGAAGAGCCACGCCATGACGGGCTTCCGGATCGGCTGGGCGATCGCGCCGGCCTGGACCATGCCGGCGTTCGAGGAATGGTCGGCTGCGGCGATCTTCGGCGTGGCGCCCTTCGTGCAGGATGCCGCGCTTGCCGCCCTTGCCGTGCCGGATGCGGAGCTTCTGCCCTATCGCGCCGGGTTCGCCCGGCGGGCGCGGCTGGCAGCGGAGCTGCTCGAGGGCCTTCCCGGCTGCACGCTGGCTGCGCCCGACGGCGGCATGTTCGCCTTCCTCAACGTGGGCGGCGACGATCTCGCCTTCGCCCGCGACCTTCTCGAGGCAACCGGGGTGTGCGTGCTTCCGGGCTCGGCCTTCGGCGCGGCGGGCCGCGGCCATGTGCGGCTGAGCCTCACGCCCGAGGATGCACGGCTGGCCGAGGGGCTGGCGCGGCTTGCCGATTTCGTCGCCGGGCGGGCGGCAGGCGCAGGCTAGGCCCGGGGCGCCGCGGTGCGCCCCTCCTGGTGCCGGCCGCAGTCCGCCACGCCCCGCGCCGATGCGGCGCCTTCTCGCTCGGCTGGCCCCTCTCAGCGCGCCGGTGAGCGGCCGGCCGCAGGCGCCGGGGTTGCGGGCGCGAGGCCGCGGTTCCTGAGGAGCGCGTCGGCGGTCGGCATCCGGCCGCGGAAGGCCCTGTAGCTTTCGGCCGGGTCGCGGCTGTTGCCCACGCTCAGGATCTCGCGCCGGTAGCGGTCGGCGACCGTCCTGTCCCATGGGCCGCCGGCTTCCTTCCAGGCATCAAAGGCGTCGGCCTCGAGCACCTCGGCCCAGGTGTAGGCATAGTAGCCGGCGGCATAGCCGCCGCCCTGGAACAGGTGGGTGAAGTGGGCGAGGCGGTGGCGCATGCCGATCGACTCCGGAACCCCGAGCCGGGCGAGCGCCGCGGCCTCGAAGGCGCGGGGGTCGAAGTCGGCGGGGATGTCGGCGAGCTGGTGGATCTCCATGTCGACCATCGCCGAGGCGAGCTGCTGGACGGTCAAGTAGCCCTGGTTGAAGGTGCGGGCGGCGAGCACCTTGTCGAGCAGGTCCTTCGGCATCGGCTCGCCGCGGGCGTTGCGCGCGAAGCGCGCGAGGATTTCCGGCTCGGCCACCCAATGCTCATAGACCTGGCTCGGGAACTCGACGAAGTCGCGGTAGACGGACGTGCCGGCGAGCGAGGGGTAGCGGGTGTTCGACAGGAGGCCGTGGAGCGCGTGGCCGAACTCGTGGAACAGCGTGTCGGCATCGTCGAGCGAGAGGAGCGCCGGCTGGCCGGCGGCGGGGACCACATAGTTGCAGTTGTTGACGACGATGGGGGTCGCGCCGGTCTGGCCATCCTGGGTGCGGATCTCGTTCATCCAGGCGCCCGGGCGCTTGGTGGGCCTCGTGAACCAGTCGGCGTAGAAGAGGCCGAGGTGGCGGCCATCGGCCTCCTGCACCTCGAAGACGCGCACGCCTTCGGCATAGCCCGGGATGTCGGGCCGTTCGGTGACCCTGAGGCCGAACAGCCGGCCGGTGGTTTCCCAAAGCGCGCTCACCATCCCCTCGAGCGGGAGATACTGCTTCAGCTGGCCCTCGTCGAAGGCGAAGCGCTGCTGGCGGACCTTCTCGGCGTAGAAGCGCCAGTCCCAGGGGGCGATGCGGTCGAGGCCGTCGGCAGCGGCCAGCTTCAGGAGATCGGCCTCCTCGGCGCGGGCGCGGGCGAGGCCGGCGTCGAGCACGGTGCGCAGGAGCTGGAGCGCTGCCGCCGGCGTCGTCGCCATGCTGGTCTCGAGCGCATAGTCGGCATGGGTCGCGTAGCCGAGCAGCCGGGCGCGCTCGAGACGCAGCTGGAGCGTCTCGCGGATGAGGGCGTTGGTGTCATTGGCATTGCCATAGTCGCCGCGCATCACGAAGGCGCGCCAGACCTTCTCGCGTGCCGACCGGTTGGTGGCAAGCGTCAGGAAGGGCTCGACGTCGGACCGGGTGGAGGCGACGAGAAAGCCGCTCTGCCCGCGCGCCTTGGCTGCCGCTGCGGCGGCGGCCTTCGCCTCCTCGGACAGGCCGGCCATCTCGGCTTCGGTGAGCAGCAGGTCGGACGCCTTCTGGTCGGCGACGAGCTTCTGGGCGAAGGCGACGCCCAGCGCCGAGAGCCGCTCGTCGATGGCGGCGATGCGCTGGCGCTCGGCCTCTCCCAGCGCCGCCCCGGCGCGGACGAAGTTGCGGTGGGTCACCTCGAGGAGGCGCGCCTCCTCGGGCGTCAGCTTCAGCCGGTCCCGCTGGTCGTGGAGCGCCTTCACCCGCTGCCACAGCCGCTGGTCGAGGTAGGTTTCGGAGCGGAAGCGGGCGAGCATGGGCTGGACCCGCGTCTCGATCGCCTGGATCTCCTGCGTGCCGTCGGCCCCGGTGACGGTGAAGAAGACCGCCGTCACCCGGGCGAGCGGACGCTGGGCGCGCTCCATCGCCTCGATGGTGTTGGCGAAGCTGGGGCGGGCCCGGCTGGTCGCGATGGCGTCGAGCCCGCGGCGGGTCTCGGCCATGGCAGCCTCGATCGCCGGGAGATAATGTTCGGGCCGGATCCGGTCATAGGGCGGGGCGCCGTGGGGCAGCGTCCATTCACCGAGCAGCGGGTTGCCCGCGGGCGCGGGCGCTTCCGCCCTTGCGGCCGGATCGGCCATGGCGGCAGCCGGGTTCAGCACGAGGGCAAGGGCGAGCGCGGGGGCTGCGACGGATGCGCGCAGGAACATTTCGGGCAGCTCCTTCGTTCGGGGATCATGGATCCGGTTTGCCAAGGCAGGGCAGGCGTGTCGAGCCTCTGGCACTCCGGCTCCCCGAGTGCTGACAGAAACCGTCAGCGATTCAGGGTCTTGCCACCGCATCCGTTCTTTGGAAGCATGACGCAACCATGACAGGACGACAGGTCCGGCGGAGGTGAGCACCCCAAGGACGAGGGAGACGGCTATGACGGGTGTTGGAACAGGGTCGGGTGCGGGACGGGCTGCGGATCCGGACTTCGTGCGGCGGTTGCAGGGCCAGGGCCTGCTGACGGCGGAGATCGCCTACTGGATGCCCGACCACCCCTCGCTCCTGCAGCAGTTCATCTGGCAGACGCTCGACGAAGCGCCGCGCTTTCCGGCGCTCAGCCGCTTTCTCGACCATTGGCGGCGCGAAGTGGAGGCGACCATCCACGAGATCCGGATTGCCCATGCCGCGCTGCTCAAGCCGGCCGAGGTGCGGCTGGTGGACGGGATCATCCGCCTGCACTGACGCGCGCGGCGCTCAGGCCGGGCGGGCCGAGGTGAGGCGGTAGAAGATCCCGCTCTCGTCCTCGCCGGTCAGCTCGAGCACGCCCTCGACCACGATGGCGTTCTCGATGTCGACCGGGAAGGCGGTGTCGGCCCTGACCTCGATGAACTGGGCGGGGCCGGCGTGCATGTGGAAGGGGCAGCCCGGCGGGTAGGCGAGCAGCACGAAATGGCGCTGGCGGGCGGCATTCTCGAGCGGCATCATCCAGCCCGCGACCCGGACGCGCCGGCCGGCGAGCGCCTTCACGGCGGGCGGGAAGACGGGTTTGGCGCGCAGATAGCCCTGCGCGTCGGTGCGCGTCGTCTCCTTCGTCGATTCGAGCAGCTGCCAGGAGATGCCGCCCTTCGGCGTGGGGGCGGGCTTCCACACATCTTCGACGGGTGCGCGGCCGCCATCCTGGAAGGCAGGCGCCGGGGCCGCGGCGGCGAGAAGGAGGAGGGCGAGGGCGCGGGACATGGGGTGTCTAGTGGGCGCGGGCGAGGGTCGCTGCAAGATCGGCGCGGAAGACGGCAGCGGCGGGCAGCAGCGCGGCAAGCGCGCCGAGGCCGAGCGCACCGGCAAGGATGGCCAGCTCTGCGGGCAGGACGCCAAGGCCGGTGACGCCGATCCCGGCGAGCGCCGGGAAGGCCCGCGCCGCCAGCTCGACCGCAAGATGGCCGATGAGGAGGCCAAGGAGCGCGCCGGCGGCGGCGACAAGCAGGCCTTCCAGAAGGACGGTGCCGAACACCGTCGAGGGACGCGCGCCCATGACGCGCAGCAGCGCCAGATCCCCGGCCCGCGTCCGGGCGGCAGCGAGGAGGACGGTGAAGATCGAGAGCGCGGCGGCGGCGGCAATCAGGAGCGCCAGCACCCGCGCGCCGGCGATCGCACCCGCGAAGAGGGAGAGGAACCGCGCCGTCTCCTGCGCCGGCACTGCGGCCTGGAGCGCGGTCTGGCGGTTGATCGCGGCGGGCAGGCGGATGGCGGCGGCCGGAGAGGCGAAGCTGACGAGGATCGCCGTGACGTCCGCTCCGGGCGCGGCGCGGGCGGCGAGCGGCGGGCTGGCCGGCGCGACAGGGCCATGGGCGTGGTCGTGCGCGCCATCCCGGGCATCGCCGTGCGCGTGGCCCGGGGCCGACGGTTCGGGGTGGGCGATGCCGTGGACGTCCCACACGCTCTCGACCGACGTCAGGATCAGCCGGTCGGCGACCGTTCCCGTCGGCGCGAGGATGCCGGTGACGGTGAAGGGGGCGTGATCGTGCGCCATCGCCTCCCCGCTGTCGGCGCCGAGCCCATGGCTGCCGAGGAACTTCTGGCCCGGGGCGGCCCCGGTCCGGCGGGCGACCTCGGCGCCGAGCACGGCCTCCATCGGCGCCCGCCACGGCCGGCCCTCGGCCAGCCGGCTGCCGTGGAGGTCGAGGAAGGCGGGCTCGGTGCCGACGATGCGGAAGCCGCGGAAACTGTCTCCCAGCGCGAGCGGGATGGCCCGGGCAACGCCCGGGTCGGCGCGGAGCATGGCGAGGGCGGCGAGCGGGACATTGCCGGTCGGCTGGTCGAGGTGGAAGATGGCGGAGAGGATGAGCTGCAGCGGCGAGCCCTTGGCGCCGACCACCAGGTCGATTCCGGCCGAATCCCGGGCGAAGCGATCCTCGACGCGGGTGGAGACGAGGAGGAGCGCGACCAGCGACGCCACCGCGAGCGCGAGCAGAAGGACGTTGAGGAGCGACTGGCCGGCGCGGTCGCGCAAGTAGGCGAGCGCAAGCCCGATCATGCGCGCGCTCCGGCGATCCGGCCATCGGCGCCGAGCAGGATGGCGCGCGGAAAGCGCGGCCTGAGGCGGGAATCATGGGTCACGACGAGCAGCGCTGCACCCGCCGCGCGGGCGGAGTCGAGGAGGAGCGTTGCCGCGGCGGCAGCCGCCCGATCGTCGAGCGCGGACGTCGGCTCGTCGGCGAGGAGCAGCCGGGGCTCGGTGACGAGCGCGCGGGCGAGCGCGGCGCGCTGCGCTTCCCCCTGCGAAAGCTCGCGCGGGAGCCGGCCCGCCAGTGGCGCGATGGCAAGCCGGTCGAGGAGGGTGGCAATCCGCGCGGGATCGGCGGGAAGGCCGGCCAGCTTGCGGGCGAGCGCGAGGTTGGCGTGGACCGAGAGCGCGGAGACGAGGCGGAGCGACTGGAAGACGATGGCGATCGTCCGCCGGCGGAGATCGTCGCGCGCGGCGGGCGCCAGCGCGTGCATCGGGGTGCCATCGACGAGGATGGTGCCGGCCTGGGGTGTCAGCAGGCCGGCGATGAGCTGGATGAGGGTCGACTTGCCCGAGCCGGACGGGCCGAGGAGCAGGCAGGCCTCGCCCGCGGCGAGCGCGAAGCTCAGGGGTCCGACGCCGCCGCCCCCATTGTGACGGTAGCTCGCGTTGCCGACTTCGAGAAGCATGACTGGCGCGATAAAATATCATCCAGCGCGGTTGCAACCCTGGCAAGGAGCATTGGCGCCATGCCTCACCGCGCCGGCCGCGCGCCCTGCCCAGCAGCCGGCGGCCGCCGGAAGGTGGCCGGCTTTCGCTAGCGGATCCAGGCCGATGCGCGCGGGCGGGAGTCGGGGCGGCCGGGCTCGAGGAGCGAGTAGACGACCGCATTCTCGGTGACCCGCTGCACATAGGACTTCGTCTCGGCGATGGGGATCGCCTCGATCCAGTCGATGACGGCCTCGGTGGTCGCCATGCGGCGCGGATCGCCGTTCTGGGCGATGAAGCGCCGGACATTGCCGATGCCGGCGTTGTAGGCGGCGGCGGCGAGCATCCAGTTGCCGAGCCCGTCCCGCCGAATCCCGAGATAGTCGCTCCCGAGGAGGATGTTGTAGCCCGGGTCGGCGAACAGGCGCTGGGCACTGAACGGGAGCCCGAGGCGCCTTGCGACATCAGCGGCGGTTGCCGGCATGAGCTGCATGAGCCCGCGCGCGCCCGCGGGTGACAGGGCGTAGCGGTCGAAGCTCGACTCCTGCCGCGCGATGGCATGGGCGAAGATGAAGCGGTCCGCCGGCACGGGGGCGGGAAGGCGCGGGTAGGCGAGGTCGAACAGCGAGAGATCGCCCTGCGGACGGGCTTCGCGCCAGAGCCAGACGGCAAGGTCGGGCCGGTTCAGGCGGAGCCCGAGCTCGGCCGCCGCGCGCCGTTCGGCGGGCGTGGCAAGCCCTGCGGCGAGAGCGCGGACGAAGGGCGACTGCCGCTCGCCATCGCCCATCCGGCCGAGGAGAAGGAGCGCCCGGGCGAGCGGCAGGGCTTCGACGCGGGCCCGGATCTCGCCGGGGAGCGGGGCCGGGGCGGGCGCGGGGAGCTTCGGCTGGCGGCCCAGCGCCTCGGCGGCGAGCTGGCCGTAGAAGCTGTCGAAATGCTCGGCCGCCCGCTCATATGCGGCGGTTGCCGCGGCGCGGTTGCCGCGCGCCTGCTCCGCCCGGCCGAGCCAGTAGTCGCCGCGCGACCGGCTGATGGGCGTCTGCACCGCCTGGCCGAAGCGCGCGAAGTGGCGCGCGGCCTGCTCGGGCCGGCCATTGGCCCGCAGCGCGAGGAAGCCGGCGAGCCATTCGGTGTCGGAGAGGTCGACGCGCACGCCGAGCGGCAGGGCGAGCGTGCCCGGGCCGATCACCATGCCGTGGTTCGCGAGGATCCGCTCGGCGAGCGCGGAATCGCCCCGGCGCCACGCCGCCCGGGCGAGCGCCAGGCGGCGCTGGAGCCAGGTGCGGGGTGCCGTCAGGGTCGCCGGATCGATCGGCGCCGTGGCGAGGAGCGCTTCGGCGGCGGCGAGCCCCCGGTTGCGCTCGAGCCACAGCGCGCGGTCGTGGACGAGGCCGGCGTGGGTGCGGAACTTCGCAGGCAGCGAGGCGGCGCGGGCCTCCGCATCGGCGGCACTGGTGCGCAGCGCGATCCGGGCGGCGGCGAGTGTGCGCTGGTCCTCCGCGAGCAGGGGAAGGAGGCGCGCGGCAGCGCTGGTCTGGCCGGCCCAGAGAAGGGCGTCGGCGCGCGCGGCATGGTCGGCCGGGCTCAGGAAGGCGCCGAAGCGGGCGAGGAGTTCGCGCTCCAGCGGCTCGGGCACGCCGGTTGCAACCCATGCGGCGCGCGCCTGGTCACGCGCGACGGCGACCCGCCCCGGCTCGGCGGCGAGCAGCAGGGCGAAGCGCGCCCGGCCGGCGGCAGTCTCGGGCTGGATGGCGGCGAAGACGCGCCGGGCCGTCGCGTCGGGGGTGAGCGCGGGATCGGCGGCCTCGGCCTCGACCCGCCGGCGGATGTCGGCATGGTTGGGAAAGCCGGGGCTGGCGGCGAGCCACGCCGCCGCCTGGTCGAGGGGGAGCCGGGACC
>JAJUHA010000008.1 GCA_029268145.1 Sphingomonadaceae bacterium
GGGGCGGGCGCCGGCGGCGGCCCGAGCCGAGACCCGGGCCGCGCCTTCGACCCGGGCCTACACGCAGGCTGCGCTGCTGCACGCGCTGGCGCTCCGGCCCGATGCCGTCGCCCGGCACATGGAGGCGCTGGCCGAGGTGCGGTTCGCAACCCCTGCCCTCGACGCCGCGCGCGACGCCCTGCTGGACGGCCGCGCGCCCGCGCTTCCGCCCTGGGCCGACGGGCGCGGGCTCGCCGAACGCCCCGAGGCCGCGTTCGACGAGGCGGTTGCGGCAGCCCTTGCGTCCTATCTTGTCCATGCCCAAATAGCCGAATCGGCGAAAGGCGGATCAGGACGCAGCGGAGCGGGCGAGTTCGGGCATGGCGTGACCGAGGGCGCGGGCGAAGGCGCGGGCGACGGCGCGGGCGACGGCTTGGTCAGCGCCGGCGACGGGGCGGCCGGGCGGCTGGCGCGCCGGCGCAGGGCGATCTCGGCCGCGCGCGAGCGGCTGATCGCTCCCGTGCTCGGCGCAGCCGAGGCCGGGGACCCTGCCCCGGACGCCTGAGACGTCGCGCGACGGCGCAGGAGCTCCGGCCTGGAGTCCTGCGATGGGACGGATGGAGACGGGACTGGCAGGCGGCATGGCAACCAACAGCTACACGGGTGCGGACGAGACGGGCGAAGCGGCCGAGGCCGAGAGCGCGCCGGTCATCGACCTCAATGGCGCCGAGCTGAAGCGCCTCATCGCGCGGGCGAAGAAGCGCGGCTGGCTGACCTACGAGGAGCTGAACCAGGCGCTGCCCCAGGGCGAGATGACGTCCGAGCAGATCGAGGATGTCATGTCGGCCCTCTCGGACATGGGGATCAACCTCGTCGAGCGCGAGGACCCGGGCGAGGATGCCGAGGAGGAGGAAGAGGACGTCGTCGAGGACGTCGCCAGCGAGGCGCTCGGCCCGGCGGTGGTGACGGCGCAGCCCAAGGAGAAGATCGACCGGACCGACGACCCGGTCCGGATGTATCTGCGCGAGATGGGCGCGGTCGAGCTGCTCTCGCGCGAGGGCGAGATCGCGATCGCCAAGCGGATCGAGGCCGGGCGCGACACGATGATCGCCGGGCTGTGCGAGAGCCCGATGACCTTCGCCGCGATCATCGAATGGTCAAGGGCGCTCAACGAGGGGCGCATGCACCTGCGCGAGATCCTCGATCTCGAGGCGATGCTGGCGAAGCCGCCGACCGAGGACAATCCGGATGCCGATGGCGGCGAGACCCCGATCGCCTTCAAGGAGGAGCGCGAGGAGGAGGAAGCCCCACCGCCGCCCGCCGACGACGAGGACGACATGGTGGAGCGGCGGGCCGCGCCGCCGCAGGGCTTCGATGACGACGAGGACGAGGGCGGTCTCAGCCTCGCGGCGATGGAGGAGAAGCTCAAGCCCGAGGCGCTCGAGCGGTTCGCCCGGATCGAGGCGGCCTATGCCAAGTTCGCGAAGCTCCAGGGCGAGCGGATGGCCGCGATCCACGCCGGCGGCGCCCTTTCTCCCGCGGACGAGCGCAGGTATCAGAAGCTGCGGGCAGAGCTGACCCAGGAGATTGCCGCGGTCCAGTTCACCAACGCCAAGATCGAGGGGCTGGTCGAGCAGCTCTACAGCTACAACCGGCGGCTGATGGCGCTGGGTTCGGGAATCCTGAAGCTGGCCGACCGGCACCGCATCCCGCGCAAGGACTTCCTCGACTCCTATCTCGGGCACGAGATGGACGAGGGCTGGCTCGCCGCCAACGCCGGGCGCGACCGCAGGTGGGCGGCCTTTGCCGCCGCCGAGGCCGCCGAGGTGGAGAGGATCCGCCAGGAAATCGTCGCGATTGCCCGCGAGACCGGGGTGGAGCTCGGCGAGTATCGGCGGATCGTCAACATGGTCCAGAAGGGCGAGCGCGAGGCGCGCATCGCCAAGAAGGAGATGGTGGAGGCCAATCTCCGCCTCGTCATCTCGATCGCAAAGAAATACACCAACCGGGGGCTGCAGTTCCTCGACCTCATCCAGGAGGGGAACATCGGCCTCATGAAGGCGGTCGACAAGTTCGAATATCGGCGCGGCTACAAATTCTCGACCTACGCCACCTGGTGGATCCGGCAGGCCATCACCCGCTCGATCGCCGACCAGGCGCGCACCATCCGCATCCCCGTCCACATGATCGAGACGATCAACAAGCTGGTCCGCGCCAGCCGCCAGTATCTCCACGAAACCGGCCGCGAGGCGACGCCCGAGGAGCTCGCCGAGCGCCTCTCCATGCCGCTCGACAAGGTGCGGAAGGTGCTCAAGATCGCCAAGGAGCCCATCTCGCTCGAGACGCCCATCGGCGACGAGGAGGATTCGCACCTCGGCGACTTCATCCAGGACCCCAACGCCGTCATTCCGGTCGATGCGGCGATCCACGCCAACCTGAAGGAGACGGTCACGCGCGTGCTCGCCAGCCTCACCCCGCGCGAGGAGCGGGTGCTGCGCATGCGCTTCGGCATCGGCATGAACACCGACCACACGCTCGAGGAAGTGGGCCAGCAATTCTCGGTGACCCGCGAGCGGATCCGCCAGATCGAGGCCAAGGCGCTCCGGAAGCTGAAGCACCCCAGCCGCTCGCGCAAGATGCGCAGCTTCCTCGAAAGCTGAGCGCCATGCACCGACACGCCGTGCTCCTTGGCGCGCTGGCCGCCGCAGCGCTGGGGAGCGCGCCAGGCCAGGCGGCGCCCGCGATCGAAGCCATCCGCGCCGAAGTGCGCAAGGCCGGCCCCTACGCCTTCGAACGGACCCGGACGATCAGCGACACGCGCAACGGCGGGACGAGGCGGGTGGAGGTGGACCGCTACGATCCCGCCCGGCCCGAAGGCCAGCGCTGGACGCTGGTCTCGGTCGACGGCAGGGCGCCGACGGCGGAGCAACGCAGGGCCTGGGCGAAGGCGATCGCCGACCAGCCGGTCGTGCCGGGGCCGTGGCGGCTCGACCCGCTGCTCGCCGGCCCGGAGCCGGCCGCGCGGGCCGATGGCGGCGAGACCATCTACAGCTGGAAGCGGCTGCCCAAGGGCTCGCTGCCCACCGGCCGGTTCGACGTGACCGGCAATCTCGCGGCCGAGGTGCACGTGACCGAGACGAACGGCCGACCGACGGTCACGCGGATGCGCGTCTTCGCGCCCGAGCCGTTCCGGGTGCTGGCGATCGCGAAGTTCGACACGCTGACCGTGGTGAGCGACTATGCCCGCGATGCGGCAGGCCGGCTCATCCTCACCCGGCAGGTGACCGAGCAAAACGCCAGCCTTCCCGGCCGCGGCCGCGGGGTGATGCGGGTGGACATGCGCTTCCGCCCGCTCTGATCCGGCCATCGCCCGGGCCGTCACGCCCGGCATCGTCCCCGAGCCCGGCGCCTGGGCGCTCCTCGTCGCGGGCTTCGGCCTCGTCGGGCTCACCGCCCGGCGCCGGAACGCGCAGGCGGCCTGATCTCCAGCCCGACGAGAAGCAGGCGCGGCTCGGCGCGCTCGGCGAGCGCGCCCGAGACGCCGGTCTCGACGAAGGCGTCGGCGAGATTGGTGGCATCGACCGTCAGGCGGATGGCAGGCGCGAGGCGGAGTGCCAGGCGCGCATCGAGCGTGGTCGCGGCGGCGAGCGGGCGCCGGTTGAGGTCATCCTCGAACCGCGCGCCCTCGTGGCGGAGATCGATCCGGGCCTCGACCGGCCCCCGCGCATAGCCAAGGCTGGCGCTCATCCACAGGCGGGGAGTCTGAGCCGGGCGCAGCCCGGTGAGCGCGGGGGCGACCGCGCCGCCATCGACGCGCGCCGCGACATAGGCGGCCGCAGCCTCGAAGCCGAACGGCCCATGCGCGGCAGCGAAGTCCGCTTCCACGCCGGCCGCGCGGATGGCGGGAAGGTTGCGCCGCTGGCGGAATGCGCCGCCGGCCGGGACGAACCCCACGCCCGGGAAGCTGCCGGGGCCCTGGGCGATGGTCACGTTGGCGATCGCTCCTTCGAGCCGGTTGGCGAAGCCGGTGACGGCGAGCCGGGCGCCGCGCGTTGGTCCGATATCGATTCCGCCCTCGAGGCCCCGCAGCCGCTCGGGATTGAGCAGCGGGTTGGCGGCGGTTGCGTCCTGCCCGGCGCGAAAGGGCCGGTGCAGCTCGTTGAGCGTCGGCAGCCGCCAGCCGGAGTAGCCGGCAAGCCGAAGGGTGACGGGCACCTCGGCTGAGGGTGCGAAGCGCGCGCCGGCGCGCCAGCTCGGCGTGCGGCCCCGGCGGTCGGCCGCTCGGTCGTCGCGCAGGGTGGCTCCCGTCAGGAGGTCGCCCTCGAACAGCCGGCCATCGGTGAGCGCCCAGCCATCGACGCGGCCACCGGCAACGAGATCCAGCCGGGAGACGGGCGAAACCGCAAGCTCGACGAAGCCCCCTCCGCTCCGGCTCCGGCCGCCGGCGGTGCGAAACGCCGTGGGGCTGCCGGCGACGAAGCGGAACAGCTCGCGCGTTCCGCCCTCGGCCAGCCGCCAGTCCGCGCCGAGGCGCAGGCCCGGGACCGGCCGGACCTCGAGCCGGCCGCCGCTCCCCGAGGCCGGGGTCGCGAACTGGTCGAGGGTCGGCGTCGCCACCGACCGGCCGGCGTCGAGCGCGCGGTTGCGGGCCCGAAAGTCGCGGAGCTGCCCGTAGAGCAGGATCTCGGCGGGCACGGCTCCGCGGTGGACGAGGCGGAGCGCGAGATCGCCGCCGCTGCTGCTGGTGTCGGCGCCTTCCACGCCGCGCAGGCGCATGTCGTCGAAGGCCGCAAGGCTCGCCTGCACTTCCGTCCGTGCGCCTAGCGGGGCAAGACCGCGGGCGCGCACGGCCCACTGGCGCGACCGCGCCGGCACATCGGCCGGACCGGCGCGATCGGGCGCGACGAGAAGGAAGCCGTCGCTCCGGCGGAACCGGCCGGCAAGTCCGAAGGCGCCGCCGCCGGCGACCGGAACCGCCGTTCCGGCGGCGAGGTCGAGGCTGCCGAAGCTTCCGCCGCGCAAGGAGGCGAACGGCACGGGCGGGGCCGATTCGAGCGCGATGGCGCCGGCGACCGCCCCCGGGCCTTCGCCGACGCTGCCGCCGCCGCGCGTGACCCGGCCGGAGGCCAGCGGCGCGGCATCAAGGGCGGCGGTTGCCACCCAGCCGGCGAAGAGGTCGGCCTGTGGCACGCCGTCGAGGGTGAGCGCGACCCGGCTCGCCGCGTTGCCGCCGAGCGCCCGCAGGGTGACCCCCTGCGCGGTCGGGCTGGCGCTTGCGGAAGAGGCGCGGCGGAAGGCCGAGAGGCCGGGCACCCGGGCAAGCGCCGCCTCGATCCGGCCGGCCGGGGTGGCGAGCGCGGCCGAATCGAGCCGGAGCTGGCCCAGCGGCAGGGCCGGGGCCTCGAGCGCGGTGCCAATGACGAGGATCTCGGGCGGAAGGGCGGGTGCGTCCATCGCTGGGGTCGGCGTTGCCAGCGCGCACCATCGGCTGCAAGCGTCGCGGGCGCATGCCGGCGCCTGCTGCGTTCGCCGCGCTGACGGCTGGCCCCGGCCGGCCCCACATGGCAAGGCGGGGCCCATGTTCAACGACCGCTCGACTCCGCTTGCTCTGCTCGCCACCCGCCGATCGGGCAAGGCGCGCGATCTCGGGCCTCCGGGGCCCGATGCCACGACCCTCACGACCATTCTCGCCGCCGCCATGCGGGTGCCCGATCATGGCAAGCTCGCCCCTTGGCGCTTCGTCGTCATCGACGACCGCGAGCGGCTGGCCGACACCATCCTCCGCCTCCACCGCGCCGAGCGGCCCGAGGCCGGGCGGCTGGAGCTGCAGGCGCTCAGGGATTTCGCGCACCAGGCGCCCTGCCTCGTTGCGGTGGTGAGCCTCGTCAAGGACAGCCACATCCCGGCCTGGGAGCAGGAGCTTTCGGCAGGGGCTGCGACCGCCCACCTGCTGCTCGCCGCCCATGCCGCCGGGTTTGCCGCCAACTGGCTGACCGGACCCGCCGCCTATCTCCCCGGAATGGCCGAGGCGCTCGGCGTGCCGGGCGGGCGGATCGCCGGGTTCGTCTTCCTCGGCACGCCGACGAGGCCGCTCGAGGAACGGCCCCGGCCCGACCCGGCGGAGGTGGTGCTGCGCTTCTAGCCCGGGCCCGTCACTGGATCCGCATCACGGGCACGCTGCGGTTGAGGCTGTCGATCCGCAGGATGAACCCGCCCATTGTGGCGCGGCGCACCACAACCGGCGTGCCCGGCCGGACGATCGGCATCAGGACCCCGTCGGTCTGCCGCCACATCTGGCCATTGTCGAGAAGGAACACGCGCTTGCGCGACGCGTCGGTGAAGGTCTCGGTGACTGCGGCCTCGATCCGGTCGAGCCGCGCCTCGCGCTCGGCCGGCGTGCCGGAACGCGCGCCGAAACTCTCGACCTGCGCCCGCTTCGCCCGTTCCGCAGCCTCGGCGGCAGCGCGGGCCTCGGCCTCGGCCCGGGCCTTCGCGGACGCCTCGGCAGCGGCGGCGCGCTCGGCGGCAAGCCGCCGGCCCTCCGCCGAGACGGCGGCGACGGCGCGGTCATAGCATTGGAGCCGCTCGGCATCCTCGGCAATCCGGGCGCAGGCGAGAAAGGCGTCGGTGCCGGCGGGCGCGGCGCTGCCCTGGGCTTGGGCCGGGCCGGCGGCGAGCAGCGCCCCGAGCAGCAGGATCAGCACGCGCATCTTCCCCTTCTCCCCATTTGCCGCCAATAGACCCGCCGATGCGCGCCCCTGCAACCCCCGATCCGCCGGCGCGCGCGACCCTCGAGGCGGCGATGCGCGAGGCCGGCGCCACCATCGAGCAGCTCAAGGCGGCCGGGCTCCAGTCCCGCGACAAGGCGGATGCAAGCCCGGTCACCGAGGCCGACGAGGCGGCCGAGCGGATCCTCGCGGCTGCCGTGCGCGCGCTCGAGCCCGAGGCCCTCATCGTCGGCGAGGAAGCCGCCAGCGCCGGGCATCTGCCGCCGCCGGCTCGGCGGTTCTGGCTCATCGACCCGCTCGACGGCACGCGCGACTTCCTCGCCGGGCGCGACGGCTACACGGTCAACCTGGCGCTGGTGGTGGATGGCGTGCCGGTCTTCGGCCTGGTGCTGCACCCGCCCACGGCCCGGCTCTGGGGCGGGGCCGCGGGCGAGGGCGCCTGGCGTCTCGATGCCGGCGGGCGGGCGCGCATCCGGACCCGGCCGCTTCCCCCGGCACCCGCCCTCATCGTCTCCCATTCCCACCTCGACGAGCGGACCAGGGCCTGGGCCGAGGCGGTCACGGGCGCGAGCCGGACGAGCGCCGGCTCCTCCCTCAAATTCTGCCTGCTCGCCGAAGGCGCGGCCGACGCCTACCCGCGCTTCGGCCCGACGATGGAGTGGGACACGGCGGCGGCCGACGCCGTGCTGCGCGCCGCCGGCGGCGTGACGCACGGCGAGGATGGTGCGCTGCTGCGCTACGGCAAGCCGGGCTACCGCAACGGGCCGTTCCTCGCGCTCGCCGACCCGTCGGCCGCCTCGCGCCTGCCGGAATTCCGCTGAGCCGGTTGGCGCTGGATTGCGGACATGAAAAATGGTAAACGGAACTCTGGGACCAGTCACGGGCCCGGCGAGGGGGAGGGGGCCATGGTCACCGAGGGCAAGGCGGGCGCGAACTGGTTCGACTATCCGCTCGGCTTCCAGTTCCGCGACAACGCGATCCAGAAGCCGGCCTTCAGGCTGGAGACGCTGGGCGAAGCTGACATCGGACGGTTCGCCAAGCGCCACGTCTTCGTCATCGAGATGGCGAACTTTCCCCTGCGCCGGCCCATCCGCAGCGTCAGGCTCTTCGCCTTCTCGTCCGCGCACGGCGGCGAGGCCCCGGGCGATCCGGGCACGATGAACGCGCAGCCGCCCCCCCAGCCCGGCGAACGACCGACCCGGTTCGACATCGACTCGACCGGGCTTGTCGTCGACAGCCGCCAGCAGGCGGTGATGCTGCGGGTGGTGCTGGGGCCTGGGCTTGCCTTCTGGCCGCAGAGCGAGCTTCCCGCGATCACGGCCAAGACGGCACAGGGCGCAACCCGCCTCGTCAATCTGGTGACCGACACCGATCCGCAGGGGCGACCGCGCGCGACCTTCTGGTCGCTCTCGACCAGGGGGAACCAGGGGGCGATCGTCATCGACGGCTTCAACATCGCGGTCGTCGCCACCGACGAGCAGGACCCGCTGTTCGCGCTCCCGGTCATCATCGACCCGGTCATCCGCAACCGCAACGGCTGAGCCTCCGGCGGCCCGGCCGCCCCGGCTGTCAAGTTTCTTGACATTTCGCGCCGGACTTCGCCGGCTCGCCCGAGTGTGCGCCGGTTGGCACGAATGTTGCAGGGCCAGTTGCAGCCGTTTCGGCCCTGCGCCGAGCAACCAGGCGGGCCGGCCTCTCCGGGGGCGGGCCGGCCCGCCGCCCTTGCCCTTCTTCAGGCCGCCAGCCCCTCCTCGGGGATGGCGTAGAGCGAATCCGCCCCGCGCGTGACCGGGCCGAGCAGCGCGGGCGCCGCCGGCAGGATCTGCTCGGCGTAGAAGCGCGCGGTCGCCACCTTGGCGCGGAGGAAGGCCGGGTCGCCCTCCCCTGCCTCCAGCCGGCGCACTGCCTCGGCCGCCTGGCGGGCGAGGAGCGTTCCGCCCAGCGTGAGGCCGAACATGCGGAGGAAGGGGGTGGCGCCGGCCGCCGTGTCGGCGAGCTTGTCGCCCTCGTTGCCGGCCATCCAGACGGAAGCGGTCTGCAGCGCCTCGAGCGCATCCTCGGCATAGGGGCGAAGCGCGCCGAGATCGCCCGAGGACGGCAGGTCCCTGAGGAAGCTGCGCTCGCGCTGGAAAAGCGCCCGCCAGTGCCGGCCGCCGTCCATGCCGAGCTTCCGGCCGACGAGATCGAGCGCCTGGATGCCGTTGGTCCCCTCGTAGATGGGGGCGATGCGGCTGTCGCGGTAATGCTGGGCGGCGCCGGTCTCCTCGACATAGCCCATGCCGCCGAACACCTGGAGCGCGAGGCTCGAGGCCTCGACGCCGATGTCGGTCGCAAAGGCCTTGGTGACGGGGGTGAGGAGGTCGGCGAGGCCCTGCGCCTCGGCCCGGCGCGCCGCGTCAGGCTCGGCATGGGCGCGGTCGACGGCCGCGGCATTGAGGGCGGCGATGGCGCGCGCGGCCTCGGCCATGGCCTTCACCGTCATCAGCATGCGCCGGACATCCGCGTGGTCGATGATGCGCACCGGGGTGCGCGAGGGAGAGCCGAACTTCGCCGACTGCACCCGCTCCTTCGCATGGGCGAGCGCGTTCTGGAAGGCGCGCGAGGCAATCGCGATGCCCTGGAGACCCACGTTGATGCGGGCATGGTTCATCATGGTGAACATGGCGCGCATGCCCGCGGTCTCCGCCCCGACGAGGAAGCCGACGCAGGAGTCTGCGTCACCGAAGGCCATGGTGCAGGTGGGCGAGGCGTGGATGCCGAGCTTGTGCTCGAGGCTGACGGCGCGAACATCGTTGCGCGCGCCAAGGCTACCGTCCGGGTTCACGAGAAACTTCGGCACGAGGAAGAGCGAGATGCCCCTGGTGCCGGCAGGCGCGCCGGGCGTGCGGGCGAGCACGAGGTGGACGATGTTCTCGGCCAGATCATGCTCGCCCCAGGTGATGTAGATCTTGCTGCCCTTGATGCGCCAGCTGCCGTCGCCGGCGGGAGTCGCCGTGGTGCGCAGCGCGCCGACGTCCGATCCGGCCTGCGGCTCGGTCAGGTTCATGGTGCCGGTCCAGCGGCCCTCGACGAGGGGCCTGAGGTAAAGCCGCTTCTGCTCGTCGCTCGCATGGGCCTGGAGCGCCTCGATGGCGCCGAGCGTCAGCATCGGGCAGAGCGAGAAGGCCATGTTGGCCGCCGTCACCTGCTCCTGCACGGCGCAGGCGAGCGCGAAGGGGAGGCCCTGGCCGCCCCATTCGGGCGACGCGTTGAGGCCGATCCAGCCGCCGTCCCGATAGGCGGCGAAGGCCGCGCGGAACCCTTCCGGCAGGGTGACGACGCCGTCGGCGATCCGCGCCCCCTCGCGGTCCCCGACGGCGTTGAGCGGCGCGAACACGCCCGAGGCGAGCCTGCCGGCCTCCTCGAGCACGGCATCGACGAGATCGGGGGTCGCGGCCTCGAAGCCCGGAAGCTGGGCAAGCCCGGCCAGGTTGGCGACGGTCTCGAGGACGAACTTCTGCTCGGCGATCGGTGCGCGATAGTCCATGGCTCACCCCTTTGCCCTGCGGCGTGCCCCCGGCCTATAGCCGCCCGCATGGGCGGGACCAGACCCCAGCGCATCCTGGCGGCGGATGACCGCGCCATCGCCGAGGTGATCCGCCACCTGGACGCAGGCGGGATCGCGGCGGTGCCGACCGAGACGGTCTATGGGCTCGCCGCCGATGCCGCCAACCCGGCAGCGGTTGCGCGCCTGTTCCGCACCAAGGGGCGGCCGGCGGCGAACCCGCTCATCGTCCATGTGACGGACCGGGAGATGGCCGCGCGCCACGCGGCAATCCCGCCGCTTGCCGAGCGCCTCATCGCGCGCGTCTGGCCGGGGCCGCTCACGCTGGTGCTGCCGAAACGGGCCGATGCTCCGCTCGCCGGCGCCGTCACGGCCGGTCTTCCGAGCGTGGCGCTCCGCGCGCCCGACCATCCGGTGATGCAGGCGGTGATCCGGAGGCTGGGGCGCGGAGTCGCGGCGCCCTCGGCCAACGTGTCGGGCCGGCTCTCGCCGACCCGGGCCGAGCATGTCGCCGGGCTCGACGTGCCGCTGGTGCTCGACGCCGGGCCGTGCCGGGTGGGGCTGGAAAGCAGTGTGGTGAGGGTGGAGGATGACCGGCTCGTCCTGCTGCGCCCCGGAAGCCTCGATGCCGCAACGCTTGCCGAAGCTGCCGGCGTGCCGGTGGAAGCCGCAGCGGCGGGTGCCGGTGCAGCGTCGCCGGCGCCGGAAGCCCCCGGCATGGCCTTCCGCCACTATGCGCCGCGCCTGCCGCTCGACCTCGACGTGACCGAGGCCGCACCCGGCAGGTTCCTCATCGGCTTCGGCGCCGTGGGCGGAGACCTGAACCTCTCCCCTTCGGCCGATGTCGGCGAGGCGGCCGCCCGGCTGTTCGATGCGCTCCACCGGGCGGACGCGAGCGGCGCCGAGCGGATCGGCGTGGCGCCCATCCCCGAGGCCGGCGCGGGCGCTGCCATCCGCGACCGGCTCCGGCGGGCAGCCGCCGCCAGCGGCGGCCTGCCATGACGCCACTCGCCAGCGCCGCCGGCCGCTGCTAGGGCGGCGCGCCATGCTGCGCCGCCTCTACCACTGGACGCTCGCCAAGTGCGAGCATCCCTACGCCGAAGGCTGGCTCGCCTTCATCAGCTTCATCGAGGCGAGCGTCTTTCCGATCCCGCCCGACGCGCTGCTCGCCCCCATGTGCCTCGCCCGGCCCGAACGGGCGCTGCGCTACGCCGCCATCTGCACGCTTGCCTCGGTCGCGGGGGCTCTCGCCGGCTATGCCATCGGCATGTTCCTGTTCGAGACGGTGGGGCGCGCCATCCTCGACCTCTACGGCGCCATGGGCCAGTTCGAGGAGCTGGCCGAGGAATTCAACGCCAACGGCGCCCTCATCGTGTTCCTCGCCGGCTTCACGCCGCTCCCCTTCAAGGTGATCACCATCACCGCCGGCGCGACGGCGCTGTCGCTGCCCGTGCTGGTGATCGCCAGCCTCGTCTCGCGCGCGGCGCGCTTCTTCCTGGTGGCTGGCCTCCTGTGGAAGTTCGGCCCGCCGATGAAGGCCTTCATCGACCGCCACTTCGCGCTGCTGACAGCCGCCTTCGGCGTGCTGCTGGTGGGCGGGTTCGTCGCGATCGGCTGGCTCGGCGCGCGCTAGGCCTCAGCGCCGTCCGCCGAACAGCTGCCGGCCGGCGAGGTCGAGCATGATCTCCTCGCTCCCGCCGCCGATCGCGTTGACGCGCACCTCGCGGTAGATGCGCTCGACCTTCGAGCCGCGGATGTAGCTGGCGCCGCCCAGCACCTGGGCTGCCTCGCGCGCGACATTCTCGAGCGTGCGGGTCGCCTGCACCTTCAGCATCGCGTAGCTCGCCGGCTGGCCGCTGCCCTTGCGGTGCTGGTCGGCGAGGAGGTCGACCCAGGCCTGGGTGGCCTCGATCTGGCGGACGAGGTCGGCAAGCTTGATGCGGATCGCCTGGTGCTGGACCAGCGGCTTCCCGAAGGTCTCGCGCCCTTGAGCCCATGCGACCGCCTCGCCGAGCGCGACGCGCGCCATGGCCATGCAGCCATGGGCCATGCCGAGCCGCTCGGAGTTGAAGTTGCGCATGATGCCGAGGAAGCCGCCATTTTCCGGGCCGATGAGATTCTCCGGCGGCACCTCGACATCCTGGAAATGGATGGCCGCCGTGTCCGAGCAGTGCCAGCCCATCTTCTCGAGCCGGGTGCGCGAGACGCCGGGCCGGTCGGCCTCGATCAGCATGAGCGAGATTCCGCCCATGCCGGGGCCGCCGGTGCGCACCGCCACCGTGAACCAGTCGGCGCGCATGCCCGAGGTGATGAACATCTTGGCGCCGTTCACCACATACCGGTTGCCGCGCCGCTCGGCGCGGGTCTTGATCGCTGCCACATCCGAGCCGCCCGAGGGTTCGGTGATGGCGAGCGCGATGATCTTCTCGCCGGCGAGCACCGGGGGCGCAACGCGGCGCTTCATCTCCTCCGAGCCCAGCGCAAGGATGGGCGGAAGGCCGATGCCGTGGGTCATGAGGCTCGCCCCAAGGCCGCCGGCGCCGGGTGCCGCCAGCTCCTCGGACTGCGTCAGGCTGTGGAAGATGTCGAACCCTTCCGACGTTCCGCCATAGTCCTCCGGGTAGCCGAGGCCGAGGATGCCGGCTTCGGCTGCCTTGCGATGGAGCTCGCGCGGGAGCTCGCCGTCGCGCTCCCACTGGTCGATGTGGGGCGCCACCTCGCGCTCGACGAAGCGGCGCACCGATTGCGCCACCGCCTCGTGGGTCTCGTCGTAGAAGGGCGAGCGCGCCCGCCAGTCCTCGAACATCCGCATTTGCCTCTCCTCGCTGGCGCGCCTAGCAGGGCGGGGAGAGGGACTGGAAGCTCATGAAAATCGCCTGCCTTGCCGCCGTGCTGCTCGGCGCCGCCCTGCCGGCGGATGCCGGAACCCCGTTCGAGGCCGCCGATCTCTACCGGCTGCAGCAGGTGGAGAACCCGGTGCTCGCCGCCGACGGGAAGCGGGTGCTGTTCACCCGGGTGCGCTTTGACGAGGGCGCCGACCGGCGCCTCGGCGAGCTGTGGCTGGCCCACCTCGACGCCGGCGGCGCCGTTGTCGACCAGCGTCTCCTGGTGCCGGCGAGTCTTGCCCCGCGCGAGGCGAGCTTCTCGCCCGACGGCAGCCGGGTGGCCTTCGTCGGCCAGCACCTCGGAGCCGCCCAGATCTTCGTGCTGACGCTCGCCGACCCGGTGCCGCGGCCCGTGACCAGTGGCGAGACCGTGCCGATGGGGCCGGTCTGGTCGCCGGACGGCCGGCGCATCGCCTTCGTCGGCCGCGTCCCGGCGCGCCCACCGATGGTGGTGGGAATGCCGCCCCGCCCGCGCGGCGCCGACCGCGCGCCCGAGCCGAAGCTCGTCACCGACCTGTTCTGGCGCACGGACTCCGGCGGCGAGGTGAAGCCCGGCGCCTTCCACCTGTTCGTGCTCGACGCCGAGACCGGCAGCGCCACGCAGCTGACCTCGGGCCCGGAGGATGGCGTCGAACCCTCCGGCCTCGCCTGGACTCCCGATGGCCGCTTCCTCATCGGATCACGCAGCGGCGACCGGGTCCGCGAGCCGGGAGAGAGCAACCTCTGGCGCTTCGACGCTGCCCGCCCCGGCGCCGTCCCGGTGCAGCTGACCAGCCGGCCGGGCAGCGAAGTGGCGCCCGCGGTCTCGCCCGATGGCCGCACCCTCGCCTTCCTGGGCGCCGAGGCAACCCGCAGCTTCTACGCCATGCCGGAGGCGTGGCTGATGCCGCTCGCGCCGGGCGCGCCCATCCGCAAGGCAGCCCCCGCGCTCGACCGGCCGCTCGCCATGCCGCCGCTGTGGCGGGAGGATTCGCAGGCGCTCCACATCCTCTTCCACGACCAGGGCGTCACCCGGGTGGGGGAGGTGGACCTGGGTTCGGGCGCGGTTGCGGTGAAGGTGCCGGTGGTGGGCGGCACCCGGCTCTACCTGCCGTCGGCCGGTGGCCAGTTCTCGGCCGCGGCCGGCACCTTCGCCTGGACCACGGCGCACCCCGACCGGCCGGCGGGGCTCGGCATCTCCAGGGGTGGCAGCCAGACCGGCAGCCTCGACCCCAATGCCCGCTGGGCCGAGGGCAAGCGCGCCGGCCGCATCGAGGAGGTGCGGGCGAAGGCGCCCGACGGGCGGGAGATCCAGGGCTGGCTCCTGTTCCCGCCCGACTTCGACAGCCGCCGCCGCCACCCCGTCATCCTCGACATCCACGGCGGTCCGAACACGGACTACGGACCCTTCTTCTCGGTGACCCACGCGCTCTACGCCGCCGCCGGCTATCTCGTGCTGTTCACCAACCCGCGCGGGAGCATCGGCTATGGCGCGGAGTTCGCCAACCTCATCACCGGCGCCTACCCCGGCGACGACCATGGCGACCTGATGGCGATGGTCGATGCGGTCTCGGCAAGGCCCTATGCCGACCCGAGCAACCTCTTCATCGGCGGCGGCTCGGGCGGCGGCGTGCTCACGCTCAACGCCATCGGCCGCGAGCCAGGCAGGTTCCGCGCCGCAGTCGCGCTGCGGCCGGTGACCGACTGGGCGAACCAGGCAACGACGGCCGACAGCGCCGCCTTCTTCCTCCAGCAGTGGATGGGGGCGGCACCCTGGGACGCGCCCGAGACCTATCGCGCGCGCTCGCCCTTCTTCCTTGCCGGCAGGATGGTCACGCCCACCCTCCTCATCACCGGCGAGGCCGACTACCGCACCCCCATCTCGCAGACCGAGATGATGTTCGGCGCGCTGAAGCAGCGCGGCGTGGAGACGATGATGCTCCGCCTGCCCGAGGCCAACCATGGCATGGGCCGGCCTTCGCAGTGGCTCCAGTCGATCCTGGCGCCGATCGACTGGTTCAACCGCCACCGGGCGAAACGAGCTCCGGCTTCAGCCGGTCAGCGTGGGACTTCAGGAACTTGCGGACCTTGGGGGCAATCACGGCCGTGCAATAGGGGTTTCGGTCCCCCACCTGGTCGAAGTAGCCGTGATGCTCGGCCTCGGCCACGAAGAAGGGGCCGGCCGGCTCGACGGTGGTGACGACGGGCGCGCTCCAGTCGGCCTGCGCGCGGGCGATTGCGGCCTTCGCTTCCGCCTCCTGGCCTGCCGACTGCGGGAAGATGGCCGAGCGGTACTGCGGGCCGATGTCGTTGCCCTGGCGGTTGAGCTGGGTGGGGTCGTGGGTGGCGAAGAAGATGTCGAGGATGTCGCCATAGCCGATGACGGCGGGATCGAACCGGATCCGGACCGCCTCGGCATGGCCCGTGGTGCCGGTGCAGACCGCCTTGTAGCTGGGGCTGTCGACATGGCCGCCGGTGTAGCCCGAGACGACCTCGACGACGCCGCGCACCCGGCGGAAGATGGCCTCGGTGCACCAGAAGCAGCCGCCGGCGAGCACGGCGGTTTCGAGCGCGTGGGGCGATGCGGCATCCTTCTCGGTCATGACGTGCTCCACCTCCGGGAAAGCCGCCAGATGTGTGCAGCGCGCAACGCTCCTGCAAGGACCCTTCGCGCATGCCAGCCGCAAATATTGACAAGGCGCGCCCTGCGCCACATCCTTTCGCCAACAAGGGTCGAAGTCAGAGGTCCCGATCGAGGACGACGATCGGCGCCAAAGACGGGGTACGAGCCATGCACGGCTGTCCGGGCTGTCGCTGTTCGCGCAAGAACGGGTGGCGGCAGTGAGCGTTGAGGAAGCGCGCGCCTTCGAGCGCGTGCAGGCTTTCGTTGCGGACGTGAAGCACGCGCGTCGCCTCGAGGAGGTCGGCGAGCTCCTGTCGCAGGCGACGCGCTCCTTCGCGTTCGATCATTTCGCGATGACCCAGCGCTACGGGCTCAGCATCGACAATGCGCCCGTGCAGCTCTCGGATTACCCGAAGGACTGGGTCGAACTGCTGCGCGCCGGGAGCTTCTGGGCCGATGACCCGGTGCTGGCGGCGTGCCAGCGCACCGTCGCCCCCTTCTCCTGGGACGATCTTCCCGACATGCTCGAGCTGACGCCAAGGCAGGAAGCCTATATGGCGATGGCGGCGCGGGAGGGGCTGGCGCGGGGGTGGACGGTTCCCATCCACATCCCGGGCGAGGCGAGCGGGCTCTGCTCCTTCGTTCTGGCCGAGCGCCGCGAGATCCCGAAGCACAGCCTGCCCGCGGCCCAGTATCTTGCCTGCTTCAGCTTCGAGGCCGCGCGCAGGCTCGCGACGCGGAGCAAGGCCCCGCTGCCGCGCCTCACCCGCCGGCAGCTCGAATGCGTGGTGCTCGCCGCCCGCGGCAAGAGCGACTGGGTGGCCGGCCAGATCCTCGGCCTCGCTCCCGATACGGTCCACAAGTATCTCGAGCAGGCCAAGGGCCGCTTCGGCGTCTCGAGCCGGACCGAGCTCGTCGTCCGCGCCCTGTACGACGGTCAGCTGAGCTTCGGCGACATTCTCGGCTGAGGCCGCGCCAGCCATTGCAAAATGATCCGATTCGGTGGAAGATGCGAATGGGGGCAGAGCCACGGTGGTGCTGCTCCGTCGTTCGTTTCTTGAACGGGGGTTCACATGCACAGACATCTTCTTGCCGGCCTGGCCCTGGTGATGGCAGCGCCGGCCTTCGCTTCGGTCAGCGCGCCGACGCTTGATTCCTCGCCCGCCGAACGGACCGTCTCCGGCAGCTTCGCCGGCGGCACCTGGACCGCGCGCAGCCTCATGGTCGGGCAGACCTCAACGCTCACGGTCGCGGCTGGGGGTGACCCCATCTATCTCCCCGCGCGTCCGGGGAAGAATGGCGTCGCGTTCCTCGAAACCAACGCCGGCTTCTGCTCGGCAAGCCTGATGGCCGGCGGGACCGCGCTGCTGACGGCCGCGCACTGCGTGACCGACACCAGCGGCAACATCATCGCCAACACCGGCTTCGCCTATTTCTATCCCGGCCCCAACGACCCCTTCTACGATCTCGACTTCGGCTTCGAGCCGGGGATCGAACGGGTCGCGATCGGCGCGGTGCACGTGGCGCCCGGCTACACCGGTGACGTGATCGACCACAACGACCTCGCCATCATCTTCCTCGCCGGCGCCGCACCGGCCTTCGCCAACACCTACCTGCTCGATGCGCTGGCCGACCCGACCGGAGTCCTCTTCGAGGTCGCCGGCTTCGGCAACCGGGGCAGCTCGGGCGCGACCGGGGCAAACCCCGGGAGCTTCGGCCGGCTGCGGGAAGGCGACAACATGTTCGAGTATGCGCTCGGCAATCCCCTCTTCGCCGGGGGCTGGGCCGGCCTCCTCGGCGAGCCGCTCGGCCAGATCTCCGACAGCTGGGTCTCCGACTTCGACCGTGTCGGCTTCGCGGCCAACGACACCTCCTGCCTCGTGACCGGCGGCCTGCTCGGCACGGGCGCCACCTTCTGCGACACCGGCCTCGGGCCGCGCGAAGTGGGCGTGGCCGGCGGGGACTCGGGTGGCCCGCAGTTCGTCAACGGCAAGATCGTCTCGGTCACCTCCTATGGCCCCTTACCTTCGGGGCCGGCTTCGGCGACTTCGGCGGCGGCCTCAACTCGGGCTGGGGCGAATTCTCCGGCTATGCCCCGGTGTATCGCAACCGGGCGTGGATCGAGGGCCTCGTGCCCGGCGCCTTCGGGCCCGGCGGCGTCATCCCCGAGCCCGGCACCTGGGCGATGCTGATTGCCGGCTTCGGCCTCGTCGGCGCTGCCGCGCGGCGCCGCAAGGCGGGTCTCGCCGCAGCCTGATCCGCTCGGTCCGGGACTGGAAGGGCCGGGGGACGCCCCCGGCCCTTTCTCTTTGCCGCGCAGGCCCGACGCAAAGGAAAGGGGCCGGTGGATTGCTCCACCGGCCCCCTTTGTCTGCCCGAAGGCGGGTCGCGTCAGGCGGTGACCGCCGTCTCCCGCCGCCGGCGCGCCATGGCGCCGACGAGGCCGAAGCCGGCAATCAGCATCGCCCAGGTGCCGGGCTCGGGGATGACGCCGCCGCCACCGATGACCGAGCGGATCCAGTCGCGGCTGGCATAGAGCGGCGCATAGCCGCTGAACTCGCCGCAGCTCGACTGGAGGCCGCTCCGGCAGTCCCCGAAGGTGGTGCCGAAGGTAAGGCCATAGGAGGTGACCGAGACGATCTTGCCGCCGGCGAACTGCGGGCCACCCGAGTCCCCGCCGGCCACGCCCACTTCCCGCGCCCCGACACCGAGGTCGCAGAAGGTCAGGTTGCCCGAACCGAGGATGTTCGAGGCCTGGCTGGTCAGGCAGGTCGTGTCGTTGGCGGCGAGGCCGTTGTCGAAGTCCGACACGTAGGAAAAGTCCGTCCGGGAGGCCGGGCCGACGACAGGCGCCCACGCCCCGGCGAAGATCGGGTCGCCGAAGCGGAAGTCGAACATGTTGTCACCCTGGCGGATGAAGCCGGTGGTGCCGCCGGTGGCCCCGCCCGAGGCGCAGCCGGGGAGCGGACCGCAGCCGCCGTTGAGCGAGCGGTTGCCGAAGCCGGCCACGTTGAAGTCGACGCCGCGCAGGCTGGTCGCGTCCAGGTCGATGTCATAGATCTGGGCAAAGGCCGGCGCATCGGCCGAGAGCGTCAGGATCGCGATGTCGTTGTGGTCGATCACATTGCCCGTGTAGAGCGGGTTCACGTGATAGGTGTCAACCGTGATCGCGACTGCCGTCGGGTTGAACGGCGAGCGCACGTCGGGCGCGAGATTCTCGTTGAAATAGGCGGTGGTGACAAGCGGATTGGCCGTGCCGGCACCGTCCGAGACGCAGTGCGCGGCAGTCAGGATGGTCCGCGCGCCGATGAGGCTGCCGGTGCAGATGAAGAGGCTGCCGCCGCCATAGTCCATGATGAGCGAGACGACGCCGCTGTACTGGGCCGGCGCCGCATGGAAGATGGGATCATCGCCCGGCCCCGGGAAGCGCGGCCCGGCACCCGCTGCCGTCGGCGTCATGCCGACGATGTAGCTCTGCGCCGTCCAGACCATGCCACCGAAGGAGCCGGTCTCGACCTTGGCAGCGGATGCCGCGGTGGCGGCCGACGCCATTGCCAGCGGCGCAGCCGCGAGCAGCCCACACGCAAGTCTCGTCATGTTGCAAGCCCTCCTGAATGCCCCAACCGGCAGAACCCCCCGCCGGCTGACCCGGCAACCCTAGCCCTGCGCCACGGGATTGCAACAGGATTTCCGCAACCTTCGTGCAACAGTGGTTGACGCGGTCAGGCCGCCTCCGACTGCGGCGACCGGGGGGGCGTCCACGCGAGCACGGGCTGGCGCGCTGCGCGGGTCTCGTCCAGCCGGGCGCGGGGCGCGAAGCGCGGTGCCGCGCGGAACCGGGCGACGTCGCCTGCCTTCGCTGCGGCGGCGAGGTCGCGCATGGTGGCGATGAAGGCATCGAGCCGCGCCTTCGACTCGGTCTCGGTGGGCTCCACCAGCATGGCCCCGTGGACGACCAACGGGAAATACATGGTCATCGGATGATAGCCCTCGTCGACGAGGGCCTTGGCGAAATCGAGCGTGGTGACGCCGGTGCCCTCGAGGAAGCGGTCGTCGAAGAGGGCCTCGTGCATGCACGGGCCCGAGGCGGCGAACGGCGCCGTCATCACGTCGGCAAGGCCGCGCAGCACATAGTTGGCGTTGAGCACCGCATCCTCGGCCACCTGCCTCAGACCATCGGCGCCGTGGCTCATCATGTAGGCGAGCGCGCGGACGAACATGCCCATCTGGCCGTGGAAGGCAGCCATGCGGCCGAAGCTCCGGCCATGATCCTCGGCGTCGGCCGTCTCCTCCTCGACGAGGTGGAACCGGCCGTCCTTCTCGACCACGAAGGGGAGCGGCGCGAAGGGTGCGAGCGCGGCCGAGAAGACCACCGGCCCGGAGCCGGGCCCGCCGCCCCCGTGGGGCGTGCTGAAGGTCTTGTGGAGGTTGATGTGCATCGCGTCCACGCCGAGGTCGCCCGGGCGCACCCGCCCGACGATCGCGTTGAAGTTGGCGCCGTCGCAATAGACATAGCCGCCGGCGGCGTGGACCGCATCGGCGATGCGGCGCATGTCGGGCTCGAACAGGCCGCAGGTGTTGGGATTGGTGATCATGACGGCGGCAACGTCTGGCCCGAGGCGCGCCGCGAGCGCGGCGAGATCGACCCGGCCGCGGGCATCGGCCGGGATGCTCTCGACCGCATAGCCGCAGAAGGCCGCGGTTGCCGGGTTGGTGCCGTGGGCGCTTTCCGGCACCAGCACGACCTGGCGGGCATCGCCGCGGGCCTCGTGCGCGGCGCGGATCGCGAGCATGCCGCAGAGCTCGCCGTGCGCTCCGGCCTTGGGCGCCATGGCCACCGCCGGCATGGCCGTGAGCGTCGTCAGCCAGTGGGCGAGGCGGTGGATGAGCTCGAGCGCACCCTGCACCGTGTCCTGCGGCTGGAGCGGGTGGATGTCGGCGAAGCCGGGAAGCCGGGCCAGCTTCTCGTTCAGCCGCGGGTTGTGCTTCATGGTGCAGGAGCCCAGCGGAAAGAGCCCGAGGTCGATCCCGTAGTTCTGCCGCGACAGGCGGGTGTAGTGGCGGACCGTCTCGCCTTCCGAAAGACCCGGAAGGCCGATGGGGGCGCTGCGCTCGAGCTCGGCGAGCCGCGAGGCGTGCGCCGGGACGGCCTCGAGATCGACGCCGCTGGTACTGCTGTCCCCCAGCTCGAAGACGAGCGGCTCCTCGAGCATGAGGGCGCGGTTGCCGCTGAAGGTCGGGGCGGCGGGCCCGGCCGAGGTGGCGGGCGTCGTGGGACGAGGGGTGCCGAGGATGCTCATGCGCCGGCATACTCCGTGGCAAGGGTTTCGGTCAGGGCGCGCGCCAGCGCGTCGATGTCGGATGGTGCGACGCACTCGGTCGCGGCAACGAGGAGGACATTGGCAAGGCCCGGAACCTCGGGCCACAGCCGCGCCGCGCTGACGCCACCCAGCACGCCCATCTCCGCCATGTCGCGCAGGGCCTGGCGCGCCGGGACGGGAATGCGGATGGCGAACTCGTTGAAGAAGCGCGGCGTGAGAAGCTCGACGCCGGCGATGGCGGCAAGCCGGTCCGCCGTCTGGCAGGCGCGGGCGTGGTTGAGCGCCGCGAGATGGCGCAGCCCCTTCTCGCCCAAGAGCGTCAGGTGGATGGAGAAGGCGAGGCTCATCAGCCCCGAGTTGGTGCAGATGTTGGAGGTCGCCTTCTCGCGGCGGATGTGCTGCTCGCGGGTCGAGAGGGTGAGCACATAGCCGCGCCGGCCCTCGGCATCGACCGTCTCGCCGCACAGCCGGCCCGGCATCTGCCGGACATGCCTCTCCCGCGCCGCGAAGAGGCCGAGATGCGGGCCGCCGAACTGGAGGCCGACGCCCAGCGACTGGCCCTCGCCGACCACGATGTCGGCACCCATCTCGCCGGGCGCGCGGATGGCGCCGAGCGCCACCACCTCGGTCACCACGACGATGAGGAGCGCGCCCTTCGCGTGCGCGGCAGCAGCAAGTTCGGAGAGGTCGGCGACATGGCCGAAGGCGTCCGGATACTGCACCACCACCGCGCTGGTCTCCTGGTCGATCCGCGCCAGGAGGTCGGCATGGTCATCGGCCGGGGGCGCGGCATCGGGGCGGGGCGCGCCCACCTCGAGCCGGTCACCGGTGAAGCGGGCGAGCGTCCGGGCAGAGCGGACATAATGGGGGTGCACGCCGGCCGAGACGAGCGTCTTTGCCCGCTTCGTGATCCGCCGGGCCATGAAGATGGCCTCGGTCATCGCAGTCGAGCCGTCGTACATCGAGGCGTTGGCCACATCCATCGCGAACAGGCGCGCGACCTGGGTCTGGAACTCGAAGAGATACTGGAGCGTGCCCTGGGCGATCTCGGGCTGGTAGGGGGTGTAGCTGGTCAGGAACTCGCCGCGCTGGATGAGATGGTCAACGCTGGCCGGCACATGGTGGCGATAGGCGCCGGCGCCGAGGAAGAAGGGATGATCGCCAGCGGCCATGTTCCTCGCGGCCAGCCGCCTGAGCTCGCGCTCGACGAGCATCTCCGGGCTGTGGAGCGGCAGGCCGGCGATCGGGCCGTCCAGGCGGGCCTCCGCGGGCACGTCGACGAACAGATCGTCGATCGAGGCCGCGCCCACCGCGTTGAGCATGGCGGCGCGGTCGTCGGGGGTGAGCGGCAGGTAGCGCATCAGGCGTCTCCGGGCTTTCGCGCCTGCCAGCGCAGGCGGACATAGTCGGCGATCCAGCGGCCGGTCTCGTCGGTGAGAATAGGGGCGAGCACCGCCTCGATCTCGGCAACCACGGCCTCTTCCGCCTCGGGCGGAACGCCGGCGGCGGCGAGGAAGCCGGCGCGGAAGGTGGCAAGCCAGCCGCGGATCCCGCTCGGAAGCGGCGTCGGGCGCGGGATGAGGCGGGCCTCGATGGCAGTGAAGCCGGCCGCCTCGTGGCGGGCGACGAAGGCCTCGGCCGTCTGGTAGGCTTGGCGGCCGAGCGCGGCGGCGTCGAACCCGCGCGCGAGGAGCACCGCGCGCACGCCTGCGCGGATCGCGGCGATGTTGAGGAAGCCGCCGCACTCGCCGACATAGCGGCCACCGGGCCGGAGCGCGCGGAAGACGCCCCGGGCCACCGCCTCCTGATCGGGCATCCAGTGGAGCGCGGCGTTCGAAAAGACGGCATCGAACGCGCCCTCGAAGGCGAGGCGCTGGCCGTCGCCCGCCTCCACCCTGAGGCCCCGTGCAAGCGCCGCCGCACGCATCGACGGATCCGGATCGAGCCCGAGCACCTCGGCGCCTGCCTCGGCGATGCGGGCGGTCAGCGCGCCGTCGCCGCAGCCGAGGTCGAGGATCCGCTCGCCGGGCTGCGGCGCGAGCAGCTCGAGCGCGGCCGCGCCCAGCGCAGGCACGAAGCCGGCATGCTGCTGGTAATCGGCCGCGTTCCACCCCATCAGCGTGCCGCCAGCGAGGCCTGGTAGGCGGCCTGGTCCATGAGCCCCTCGAGCTCGGCCGGGTCGGCAAGCCGCAGGCGGAAGAACCAGCCCTCCCCTTCCGCGGATTCGTTGACGAGCGCCGGGTTGTCGGCCAGCGCGGCATTCACTTCGGTGACGGTGCCCGAGACCGGGGCATAGACATCGGCCGCGGTCTTGACCGATTCGACGACGGCAGCCTCCTTGCCCTTCTCGACGGTCCGGCCGGGCTCGGGGAGGTCGACGAACACGATGTCGCCGAGCTGGCCTTGCGCATAGTCGGTGATGCCGACGGTCGCCGTCGCGCCGTCGACCTCGATCCATTCGTCCTGCGGGGTGTAGTAGCGCATGCGTCTCTCCCTCAGCGCGCGTAGCTCTTCTGCCAGAAGGGAAGCGGCACGACGGTGGCCGGAAGCCGCCTGCCCCTCACCTCGATTGCGAGCGCGGTGCCATCGGCGGCGCAGGACGCCGCCACATAGCCCATGGCGATTGCGCCGCCGACCGACGGGCCGAAGCCGCCGGAGGTGACCACGCCCACCTCGGCGTCTCCGGCGTGGATGGCCGCGCCCTCGCGGGCGGGCTGGCGGCCCTCGAGCCGCAGCCCGACGCGCTTCCGCGCCGGGCCCTCGAAGAGCGCCTTCAGGATGCGGGCCGCGCCGGGGAAGCCGCCTTCCATCTTCCGCCGCTTGGAGATGGCAAAGGCAAGGCCCGCCTCGACCGGCTCGGTCGCGGGCGACAGATCATGGCCGTAGAGGGGAAGCCCAGCCTCGAGGCGGAGCGAGTCGCGCGCACCGAGCCCGATGGGCCTGACCGCGGGATCGGCGAGGAGGGCACCGGCAAGCGCTTCGGCGGCGGCGACCGGCACCGAGATCTCGAACCCGTCCTCGCCGGTATAGCCGGAGCGCGAGACGGCAAGTGGCACGCCGCGCCAGACGAAGCTGCCGGCCTGGAGGAACTTCAGCGCGTCCACCGCCACTCCGCCCGGAGCGGCCGGCACGGCGCCGAGCCGGGCGATCACGGCAGCCGCGTCCGGGCCCTGGAGGGCGAGGAGCGCAAGGTCGTCGCGGTGGACGAGCGCAAGGCCGGGGGCCAGCCGCGCCGCCATGTGGGCGAGGTCGGCTTCCCGCGTCGCGCCATTGACCACGAGGTCGAGGCGGTCGCCGGCGTTGGTGACCATGAGGTCGTCGAGGATCCCGCCATCCTCGGCGAGGAGCAGCGAATAGCGCATCCGCCCAGGCCGGAGGCCGGTGAAGTCGCCCGGGCAGAGCGTCTCGAGCCAGTGCGCGGCCCCCTCGCCGGAGAGCTGCAGCTGGCCCATGTGGGAGACATCGAACAGGCCGGCGTGCGCCCGCGTCCACAGATGCTCGGCAATCACGCCTTCGGAATAGTGGAGCGGCATGGCGTGGCCGGCGAAGGGCACCATGCGCGCGCCAAGGCTGCGGTGGAGCGCATCGAGCGGCAGGGCCTTCAGGTCGGCGTCAAGAGCCATGGCGTGTCCCGTGCAGGCGAACGGCGCCTTGCCATCCGCCCGCCCCCGCCTGTCACGAGACCTGAGAGCTTTCGCGAACCCGGCCGTTGCCCGGCGGGCCGCTTACCCCTTCGGCGGCCCCGGCAGGCCCGGGGCGCTTTCCAGACTGTCGTCACGATGGCGGGCGCGCGGTCCTTCTGCCTGAGAGATTCCGGGGGCGGTTGCTCCTTCGGCGGCCCGCCCCCGCTGCCGGGGCCGGGCTCTCTCCCGCGCGTCCGCTCGCGGGCTGCCCCGCGACCGACCCGCCCTCCCTGCCCCACGGCCCGCCGGCGGTCAACCGCCGACAGCAGCGGCCGAAGGCGCGTGGCGCGGCTAGCCGTCGCAGCGGATGACCGCCTTGCCGACGAGGCGGCCATCGCGCATCGCCTCGAACGCCTCGGCTGCGCGATGAAGGGGCAGCTCCAGCCCGACATGGGGGCGCAGCCGCCCCGTCTCGGCCAGCGCATCGATGGCGCGGAGGTGTCGCCGCCCCGCCTCGGGGTTGCGCCGGCCCTCCTCGCCCGCGCGCACGCCGACGACGGCGATGCCCTTGATGAGCAGCCGGTTGAGCGGGACCGAGACGGGAGCCCCGCCGACGAAGCCGATGACGAGATAGCGCCCGCCCCAGGCCAGCGTGCCAATGGCCGGCATCACGAACGGCCCGCCCACCGGGTCGAACACCAGGTCGATGCCGCCCTTGTGCACTGCAAGGTCAGGCGCGGTGCGGTCGACGAGGCGGGTTTCGTGCGCGCCGGCTGCCGCGGCCGCGGCCAGCTTCTCCGGCGTCGAGGCCGCCGCCACCACATGGGCGCCGAGCGCCACACCCATCGCCACCGCGGCGAGCCCCATGCCGCCGCCCGCGCCCAGCACGAGCAGCCGCTCGCCCGGCGCCAGCCCGCCGCGCGCGACCAGCGCGACGTGGGCGGTGAGCGCGCCGGTGGTGAAGCCCGCCGCCTCGCTGTCGGCGAGCGTCTCGGGCGCGGGCCGGAGCTGGGCCAGCGGCACGGTCACCCGCTCGGCGAGCAGCCCCGTCCGCCCGCCCACCAGCATCCGGGCGCCGAGGAGATCGGCGGCCACGCCCTCGCCCACCGCGACCACGCGCCCCACCCCTTCCATGCCCGGCGTGAAGGGCAGCTCGGGGCGATGCTGGTAGCCGCCCGAAAGCATGAGGAGATCGGGATAGTTGAGGCCGACCGCGACCATCGCGACGGTCGCCTCGCCCGGGCCGGGGGGCGAAGGCTCGGCCACTTCGGCCAGCCGGAGCGCGGGAATTCCGCCAAGTTCTCCCACCACCCACGCCCGCATGGCCCGCTCCTGCTGCTGACCCTCACGATTAGCAGCGGGTTGCGAGCGCGCGCCACCCTCGCCAGAGTGGGGGCGGGGATTGCGCTGCGGGAGGTGAGGGATGTGGACGTTCGGCCAGGTCTATGACACGCTTGGTGGCAGGCTCGGCAGCGCGCCGGCGCTGGTGCATGGCGACACCGTCATCGACTGGGCGGGCTATGACCGGATGACCAACGCGCTCGCCCGCGCCTTCATGGCCGCCGGCGCCGGGCCCGACAGCAAGGTCGCGCATCTCATGCGCAATTCGCCGGCCTATCTCCTCACCACCGGCGCCGCCTTCAAGGCCCGCATGGTCCATGTGAACGTCAACTACCGCTACGCCTCGGCCGAGCTGCACTACATCCTCGACAATTCGGATGCGCATGTCGTGGTGTTCGACGCCGAGTTCGCCGCCGCGATGGACGAGATCCGCCACGAGCTTCCGCAGGTGAAGCTCTGGCTCCAGGTGGGCGGCACGCCGCCGTCCTGGGCCGGATCCTTCGCTGCGGCGACCGAAGGGCCGGCCGACCCGATCGGCGCGGAGCACCGCTATGGCGACCTCTTCTTCATCTACACCGGCGGCACCACGGGGATGCCCAAGGGCGTGATGTGGGAGCAGGGGGCCATCTTCACCCTGCTGGGCGGCGGCGCGCCGGTGCTCTTCGCCGAGCCCCCGGCCTCGCTCGAGGCGCATGTCGAGGCGGTCATGGCCAACCCGGCGCGGAGGAAGGCGCTGGTGCTTCCGCCGCTGATGCACGGCACCGGGCTCCTCATGGGCATCTATGCCCTGGCGCTCGGCGGCACGGTCATCACCCAGGCAAGCCGGAGCTTCGATGCCGCGGATGCGCTGCGGCTGGCCGCCGCCAACCGGCCCGACCTTGCCGTCATCGTCGGCGATGCCTTCGCCCGGCCCATCCTGCGCGCGATCGAGGCCAGCGGCGGCGCGCTGGCCGACGGGCTTTCGAGCCTCAAGGTCATGATCTCCTCTGGCACCATGTGGTCGCCGGAAGTGAAGGCCGGGCTCCTGGCGCACGCCCCGCAGATGCTGTGCGTCGACAGCTACGGCTCGTCGGAAGGGCTGGGCTATGGCACCTCGGTCTCGACTGCGGCCGCGCCCGATGCGCCCACCCGCTTCCAGCACGACCCCAACACGATCGTCCTCGACGAGGACATGCGCCCGATCGCACCCGGATCGGGGAAGATCGGCCGGATCGCCCGCACCGGGCTGGTGCCGCTCGGCTACTGGAAGGATCCGGAGAAGAGCGCGCGAACCTTCGTCGAGATCGACGGCAGGCGCTACACCATCCCCGGCGACTTCGCCTCGCTCGAGGCCGACGGCAGCATCGTCCTCCTCGGGCGCGGCTCGCAGTGCATCAACACCGGTGGCGAGAAGGTGTTCCCCGAGGAAGTCGAGGAAGCGCTGAAGACCCACCCGGCGGTGGAAGACGCGCTGGTCTTCGGCGTGCCCGACGAGACCTGGGGCCAGGCGGTGACGGCGGTCGCCGAGACGCGCGCGCCCGTGAGCGAGGCGGATCTCATCGCCCATGTGAAGGCGAGCCACGCCCACTACAAGGCGCCCAAGCGCGTGGTGCTGGTGGAGAAGGTGCCGCGCGCCCCCAACGGCAAGCCGGACTATGAGAGCGCGCGGGCGCTGGCGGCGGGAGCCGGAATCCGCACCGCCGCCTGACCCGGCCGGTCAGCCGTCCCGCCCGGCAAGCGGGATCGCGAAGCCGAAGGTCGCGCCCTCCCCGGGCCGCGAGTCGACGAAGACCCGTCCGCCGTGCCGGGCGACCACCCGCTTCACGAACGGCAGCCCGAGCCCCGCGCCAGACTCCGCGGGCTGGCCCTCGGCGGGCGCGAGCCGGTGGAAGGGTTCCCACACCCGGGCGAGGTCCGCCTCGGCGATGCCCTGGCCATGGTCGCGCACGAAGAGCAGCGCCTCGCCCCCGTCGAGGCGGATCCCGGTCTCCACCGTTCCCCGGCCGCCGTACTTGAGCGCATTCCCGAGGAGATTGTGGATGGCCCGGGTGAGCAGCGCCCGATCCCCCATGACCAGCGCCTCGCCTTCGGGCAGCGCGGTCTCCACCCTGATGCCGCGGCTGCGGGCCTGGGGCCAGAGATCGTCGACGGCATCGACCAGGGCATCGGCAAGGTCCATGGGCGCAAGCGTCGGCGTCACCGTGCCGGCCCGGGCGAACTGGACATACTGGTCGGCGAGATCGAGCGTCTGCCGGGCGTAGCGGGCGAGCCGGTCGGCGAGGTCGCGCGGAAGCGCACGGCCTTCGGTTCCGAGCAGCGCGAGGATCGAGGCCTGCGGGCTGCGCATGTCGTGGGTGAGGAGCTTGAGGGCTTCCTCGCGCTGGCGCTCGGTCTCGCGCAGGCGGGTGATGTCGGCGAGCCGGACGATCCAGCCGAGCGGCGCGCGCGTGTCGTCCGAGAGGAAGGCAAGGCGCACGTCGAGGACGCGGCCGTCGTCGAGCGTCCATTCGCGCGGCTCGGGCGAGGGCAGCAGGCCGCGGCGGATCCGCGCCGCAATGTCGGACACCTCATCCTCGCCGCCATCGAGCGCGGGGGCGAGCGCGCCGAGCACGGCGGCGAGCGGCTGGCCCTCGAGATCGCCTGCGCGATAGGGCGCGAACAGCGCGCGGGCGACCTCGTTGGCGATGAGGACCCGGCCGTCGAGGTCGGTCACCAGCGCCGCGTCGGGCAGGCTGTCGAGCGATTCGGCGATGAACCGCTTCAGGTTGCGCACATCCTCGATCGCCCCGTGCATGAGGGCGACCTGCCGGGCGACCGGGTCCCCCACCGGAACCTCGCGCTCGCCGCGCAGGAAGCCGCCCTCGCCCGCCAGCGCCTCGAGTTCGGTGGCCATGTAGCGGTTGGCAAAGTCGAGCCGGCGCCAGCCCCACAGCGGGAACAGCAGGGCGAGCGCCACCAGCGCATTGGCCGGCGGGAACCACCAGCCGGCCATCACCAGCCCGGCCGCGGCGGCGAGCACCAGAAGCCCCAGGCCCGCGCCGATCCACAGGTTGGTCCGCGGGCGGAGAAGGAGGAGGCCCGCCATCAGCGCCAGGACCGGGACGAGCGCGAAGGCCAGTTGCGCCGGAAGGGGCGCCACCCGGATCACATCGTCCGATCGTGCACCGTCGAGGGCGTTGGCGAGGAGCTCGACCCCCGCCATCGTCGCGGCATCGCCGGAAACCGGTGTCGCGAATCTGTCGCCGAGGCCGGAGCCGGTGGCGCCGACCAGGATGATCCGCCCGGCAAGGAACTCGCGCGGAGTCCGGCCCTCGAGCACGTCGACGAAGGAGGCATGGCCATAGCCTCCCGGGAGCGGCGCGAAGCGGATCCGCACGTTGCGCCTGCCGAACAGGCGCGCGCCATCGGGCGGGGGCCCTGCGGCGAGGCGCGCGCCGCGCGCCCGCGCGTCGACCGCCTCGATGAAGTGGGGCACCGGGGTGCCGTCGGCGCGCGACAGCCGCTCGATCGCGCGGAGCACGCCGTCGCGCTCCGGCCGCAGGCCGGCGTGGCCGAGCGCAGGCCCGGCCGCGACCAGCGCGCCGACCGGACGCAGCACTTCGGATGCCCGCCCGTCCTTCCCCGGCACCTCGACCAGATAGGGGAGGACGACGTTGCCGGCGCGGCGAATGGCTTCGGCCAGGGCCCGATCGTCGGCCGGGTCGGCAGCGGGCTCGAGGAAGAGCACGTCATAGCCGATGACGCGCGCACCGGCCGCGCGGAGCCGGTCGATGAGCTCGGCGTGGCGCCGGCGCGGCCAGGGCCATTCGCCGAGCGCCTGCAGGCTGCGGTTGTCGATGGCGACGATCTGGATGTCGGCCGAGGGCGTCCGGGGGTTCAGCCGGAGCGCGGCATCGTAGAGGAGATTGTCGAGCCGCTCGATCGGGCGGGTCCAGGTGGCAAGGGCAACCGCGACCACGGCGCCGATGAGCAGGCCGATCCATTCGAAGAGCAGGCCCCGGCGCGCTGCGGGCGGGGCATGATGCCGGACGGCTGCCCGCGGCGCGCTTCGCCCGCCCCCTTCGGCAAGCGGGCGGAGCTCAGGACGCACCCGCTCTCCGGCTGTCCGCGCGCGCGCGGCGGGCGCGCAGCCCGAGGCCGATCATCCCGAACCCGGCGATGAGGATCGCCCAGGTCGCCGGCTCGGGAACGGGGGCGGCAACGGGGCCCGTGGCGGGGCCAGGCACGGGGAGTGCCGGGGGTGGCACGATCGGCGCCGGCGCGGCGGTGCCAGGCACGATCGGCGGGGAACCCGGAATGGGAAGCCCGAGAGCGCCGGGAAGCGCCGGAAGGCCGGGGTCGGGCACGGCAGGGGAAGGAAGTTCCGGTGCGGGCAGGCCCGGTTCGGCCGGCGTGACAGGCGAGACCGGCGCTCCGACGCCGCCGGAGCTGCCCCAGCTGCCGGCTGGCGCCAGGGCGGGACGCATCTGCCCGACGGGGCCAAGCGACCAGAGCGCGACGCTGGAGCTGCCGCCTTCGTCGAGGAGCTCCTCGACACCCTCGGAGCTGTCGCCCTCCTCGAGAAGGCTTGCCCCGAAGGTCTCGGCATAGACGCGGGCGATCGACTCGCCGACTTCGGCAAGCCCTTCGTCGAGATCGCCCGAGACCGGCTCCGAGGCCGGCGCGCTGCCCGTCCCCTCCGGTTCCGGATCCGGTCCGGGCGCCGTAGGAGCCGATGGACCGTTGCGCCCCGGCCCAACGCCTGCCGCCGAGGCACTGCGGTCGGGGAGGTCGAAGGTGAAGCGCGCCGGCAGGCCCTCCAACCCGTCCGAAGTCACGGCGGTCACGGCCAGATGGTAGCGGCCGGAGGGCAGGCCCTCGATGACGAACCGCCCGTCCGCGGATTCGGCCTCGGCCACGGGATCGCGCAGGTTCGGGTCGGTCGCGACGATGGCGCGGAAGCCAAGGCCGCGCTCGGGCCGGAGCGCGAACCGCGCCACGCTGCCCCGCTGCACCGCCGGCATGTCGAGGGCGACCGGCGGCGCCGGCAGCCGCGTCACCGGGCCGGGGCCCGCCGCCGTGAACACGATGCCGGTGCCCGCCCGGAGCAGCCGCTCGGGCGCACGGCCCGCCGCAACGCCGACCCTGCCCTCGATCACGCCGGCCGACGCCCTGGCCATGCCCGGCGTGTAGCGCACCCGGAACTCGGTGCCGCGCACCGCTGCCACGCCGACCGGCGTGGTGATCTCGTGCCGGCTGGTGGGATCGGGCAGCGGTACCACCCGCGATTGGGTGCCCCCGGCTTCCAGCCGGATCCGCCGGTCGAGGGCGCCGTTCAGGCTGTAGCGGCGCAGCCGCTCGAAGCGGATCGCGCTCGAGGTCGGCAGGGCAATCTCGCTGCCATCCGGCAGGCGCAGCGTCACGAAGCCGACGGCACCCGTCGCGATCCCGTCCCCCTCCTGCAGCCGCATGCCGATCCGCGCCGCCCGCGTCGTCCCGCCAGCGCGCACCCGGACATCGCCGCGAAAGGCGACGATCTCGGCAGCCGCGGGCGTCCGCCGGAGCCAGGCGGCATCGAGCCGGAGCCGGGTGCCGGCAGCGAGCGGGCTGGTCGCGCCCATGCCGGCAAGGATCGCCGCATTGGCGGCCCGGGCGCGCCGCCAGTCGGCCGGGTCACGGAAATGCGCTTCGGCAAGCCCGGCCAGCGTGTCCCCCGCGACCGTCTCGTAGACCAGGAAATCCCCGGAATCGGCCGCGCGCACGGACGCATCCGTCCCGCCAGCGCGGGGCGGGACGGACGCGCCTGCCATGAGCAGCAGAAGGGGAGCGAGCAGCGGGATCATGCGGGGGCGGGCGGTGCCTCCTTCCGGTCATGGGTGGTCTGGGCCGCGGGCGCCTCCTCGACGGCCACGGCCCGCTCGAGCCGGTAGCCATAGGAGTAGACCGGAAGCAGTCTGTACCCGGTCTCGGCACGCAGGTGAAGCTTGGCGCGGACCTTGGAGACATGGGCGTCGAGCGTGCGCGACTCAAGGTCGGCGGCGGTTCCCCACACCGTCTCGAGCAGCCAGGACCGGGCGAGCGGCCGCGCCAGATTCTCGAAGAAGGTGAGCGCCAGCGCGAATTCCTTGGCGGTGAGCTTCACCTCCTTGCCGTCGAAGCGCACGGTCTCGTTCGCCCGGTCGAAGCTGTAGGGCCCGAAGCGGACCACCGGCGCGGACGGCCGCTGCATCGCGGCGCGGCGCAGGATGGCCTCGACCCGCGCGCGGAACACCTCGGGCACCAGCGGCTTGACGATATAGTCGTCGGCGCCGGCCTCGAGGCCCGTCACCACATCGCCATCATCGGCGCGCGAGGTGAGCATCAGCACGGGTGTCCCGGCATAGGGCCCCTGCCGGAGCATCCGGAGCACCTCGACTCCGTCGAGCCCGGGCATGCACCAGTCGAGGACGACGAGATCATAGGTCTCGTGGCGCAGCCGGCTGATGAGCGCGCGCCCGGACGTCATCATGTCGCAGCTGTGGCCGGCCCCCTCGAGGAGGCTGCGCACCAGCTCGGCCTGGGCCCGGTCATCGTCCACCACCGCGCATCGCATGATCGGCTCCATCCTCGTCAATAGCGCAGGGATGAACCTAGCACGATGCCTGACCAAGGATTGTTAACGATCTTTGCCAGCTCCGGTCCAGCGGGGGCACCGACCGCCGGCGGGTGCGTCATCAGTGTGCCTGCTCCGGCAGAATTGCACCCATCCCGGCAACTCCCCCATTGTGTTTCCCGAATGTTTCAGCGCATGGCCTGCACCAGGCCACGGACGGCGGGGATCCGTGCGAGGGTCAAGACAATCGGGTGAAGGGAGAGGGTTCGAAATGGCCACCAGGAAACCGAACGCGCTGCAGACACCGCTCACGCCGTCGGCCGAGCTTGCCGCGATCGTCGGGCCCGACCCGGTCGCGCGCGGCGAGGCGGTCAAGCGGGTGTGGGACTATATCAAGGCCAACAAGCTGCAGGACCCAAAGGACAAGCGGCGGATCAATGCCGACGCGACGCTGAAGCGCGTGTTCGGGCGCGACAGCTGCACCATGTTCGAGATGAACAAGTATCTGGCGCAGCATCTGAAATAGCCTCGCGCCGCGGGGCCGGCGCGAACGCGTCAGGGGGGCCTCAGGCATAGCCGCGGTGCCGGGCGGCAGGGCCTGCTGCTGCTGCGCGGACCGCCTCGGGCCGCAGCCTCGTCAGCCGCGCCGAAAGGGTGAGGAGGCCCGGCACGAGCCGGACAAGCGTGACGAGCCGGCCCTGGCGCACGGGCCCCTCGCCCACCAGCTTCTGGATCAGGGTGGCGCGGGCAATGGCGGGCGCTGCGTCGCGCGCCAGCGCGGCGCCATAGGCGGCGGCCCCCTGTCCCGAGAGAATCGCGGTTGCGGCAAGACGGGCGCCGTGGAGCGAGAGCCCCATGCCGTCCCCGGTGAAGCTGGGGATGACCGTCGCCTGGTCTCCCACCGGCAGGCGCAGCGCCGGCGCGTCCGGGCCGGGCCGCCAGACATAGCCATAGGGCACCCGGCTGATCGCGAGCGGCCGGTCGAGCAGCGGCAGGGCGGCCTCGAGCCGGCGGGCGAGATGCGCCGACTCGGCGCAGAGGCTGGCGAGGAGCGAATCGAACCGGCCGCCCGCGGCCCGGTAGCGCTCGGCCGAGACGAGCAGGCAGAGATTGGCCATCTGCCGCTCGACCAGCTGGAGCCCGGCGTAGCCGCCGGAGAAGAGGATGAGCTCGACATGGTCGGCGAGCGCCTCGCGCATGGCCGGCTGCAGCCGGAAATAGCTCTTGAAGCCGAGCTGATGGTCGAGCGTGCCGGCATGCGCCCGGAAGGCCCCGCGCAGCGCGTGCTTGCCGGTTGCCACCACGGTGACGTCGGCCTGCATCGGGCCAAGGCTGGTCGCAAGCGCGCCATCGGGCTCGAGCGCGCGGACCTGGCAGCCGCGCACCACCTCCGCTCCGGCGGCCGCCGCGCGTTCGAGGAGCGCGGCGTCGAGGCGGTGGCGCGTCAGCGACTGGCCGGTGAAGCCAAGCGGTGCAGCCACCGCCCGCCCGCCCGCGACCAGCCGGACATGGCGGATGGGAACGGCGCCGAGCGCGGCGAGATCGACTCCGAGGTCGGCGAGCAGGGCCTGGGCTTCCCACGACAGGAACTCGCCGCAGATCCGGTGCTGGGGATGGAGGTCGCGCTCGATCACGCGCACCTGCCTGCCGCCGCGGGCAAGCCAGATGGCCGTGGCCGCCCCGGCAAGGCCGCCGCCGGCGACCAGCACCTCCGGGAACGCGGCGGGGCGCGCGCGGCTCATCGCCGGATCCGGGCGACGCAGAGCCGGAACGGCAGGTGCCAGGTGACGCGGGCACCCTGCACGCCGGCCTCACCGAGCAGGCGGGCCCAGTCCGCGGCGACGAAGGCCCGGGCCACGGAGAGGGGGCCATCGTGGCGGACGAAGCGGTGCCAGCGCATCGCCGCCGCCAGCAGGGCGAAGCCGTGGTGGGCGAACCAGTGGCGGTGCAGGTCGTTCACGAACCAGCCGTGGCTTGCCGTCTCCTCCATCCAGCGCAGGAAGCGGACCACGCCGGCATCGTCGAGGTGATGGGCGAAGAGCGCGCTGGTGATCACATGCGGCGCGGGCACGCCGCGCAGGTCGAAGATGTCGGCCGTGACCCAGTCGATCGCCATGCCGGCGGGGGTCGCCGCGCGCGCGGCTGCAGCCGCGTGGGGATTGAGGTCGACCCCCGTGAGCCGCGGCACCAGGCCCCGGCGCGTGGCAAAGCGGTGGATCTGGCGCAGCATCTCGCCCTGGCCCGACCCGGCATCGAGCAGCCGGAGTTCGGTGCCGCGCGGCCATCCCGCCGTCAGCCGCGCGAGGAAGGCGAGCGTCGGCCGGGCGGCGAGGGTGAGCCGGTTCACCTTCTCGAGATCGGCGAGGCAGGCGGCGAAATCCGCCGCGCTGACGGCCTCGGTGTCCATCCATTCGGGCTCGTCGGCGCGGCGCGAGAAGTCGCGCCAGCGGAAGAGCGGGCCGGACCCGCTGCCCGCCCCGCTGCCCGGGCTGGCCGGCTCAGAGCCTGCGGAAGCGGAAGGTCTCACAGGCGAGCCCGGGCCCGAAGGCCATGGCGAGGCCGGTTTCCGGGCCGTCGCTGAGGCGCGGGCTCGCCATCAGGCGCTCGAGGATGAACATGATGGTCGCCGACGACATGTTGCCGAAGTCGCGCAGGACCGAGCGCGAGGCGGCGAGCCGGTCGGCGCCGAGCTTGAGCCCGGTCTCGACCGCGTCGAGGATGGCGCGCCCGCCGGCATGGACCGCGTAGAGGCCATAGGCGTCGGGCCGCTGGCCGCGCAGCAGGCCGTCGGGCGCGTTGCGGATGTCCTCCTCGGCCATGGCCGCCTGGATCCGCCGCGGCACCTCGCCCGAAAGCCCGATGTCGAAGCCGGTGTCGCCGATGTCCCAGGTGATGAGCCCGCCGCTCTCGGGAATGGCGATCGAGAGGAAGTCGTCGAGCGCGAGGCCGCGCTCCTCGGCGGTGACGAGGGCTGCGCTCGCGCCGTCGCCGAACAGCATCATGGAAAGGAGGCTCTCGAGGTCCCGCGTGTCCTGGAAGTGGAGCGTGCACATCTCGAGATTGACGACGACCACCTTCGCCGCCGGGTCGGAGCGGACGATGTGATGGGCGAGCCGCAGCGAATTGACGGCCGCATAGCAGCCCATAAAGCCGACCACGGTGCGCTCGACCTCGGGGCGCATCCCCGTCTGCGCGATGAGCACCTGGTCGAGCCCGGGGGCCATGAAGCCGGTGCAGGAGGCGACGACGAGATGGGTGACGGACTGCGGATCGACGTCGAGCTTCGCGACGGCCTCGGCGGCAAGGCCGGGTGCGGTCTCGGCAAACCGCTTCATGCGCTGCGCCGTGGTCGGGAACCTGCCGGGGAAGTAGAAGCCGCCGGCCTCGGTCACGAAGCCGGCCGGATCATAGACGGGCGCCATGGTCGAGAAGCGCCGCTCGATCCCCGACCGGCTGGCCAGCCGGCGGAAGAGGATGCGCTCGCGGCTTTCGCCCAGCAGGTCCTCGACGAAGCGCTCGAAGGCGCGGTGCACGTCGAACTCCGGAACCGCGGTTGCGATCCGGTTGACATGGGCGACGGTTCGCGAGGCGGGCAGCGCGTGCAGCATCGTCATGCCCTTCGACTCTCGCACGGCCGCCCGGCGCGGTCGAGGGCGAAGCGGCCCCGGCGCCGCGGCTCAGCGCCGCGCCAGCGGGTGGCGCGTCGTGACCAGGTCAACGAGATGCCGTGTTGCAACATGCGTGTAGCGCTCCGTCGTCGAGATGTCGGCATGGCCGAGAAGCGTCTGCAGGCTCCTGAGATCGGCGCCGTTCTCGAGCATGTGCGTGGCAAAAGCGTGGCGGAGGACGTGCGGGGAGACGCGCCCGGGCGGGATGCCGGCCGCCGCCGCCACCTCGCGCACCAGGTTGAACAGCTGGGCGCGGGAGAGGTGCGCGCGCCCGGAAGGGAAGAGGAAGCGGCTGTCGCGGGGGACATGGGCGAGCCAGCGTTCCGCCGCTGCGAGCGCAGGCGGCGAGAGGGGCACCATCCGCTCGCGCCCGCCCTTGCCGCGGACGATGGCGAAGGGCGCATCCGGGCGGATCGCGTTGCGCGGGAGGGCGACGAGCTCGCTCGCCCGCAGGCCCGAGCCGTAGAGCAGCTCGAACAGCACGACGAGCCGGTCGGATCGCCATCCGGGTCGTGCGTCCGCCCGCCGCGCCACTTCGGCGAGCATCGCCTCGACCTCGGCGCGCGCGAGCGTGCGCGGCAGCGGCCGGCCGGGCTTCACGGGATCGAGCGCCTGCATCGGATTCTCGTCCCTCAGGCCCTCGGCGAGCAGGAAGCCGAAGAAGCGGCGCAGGGCCGAGCGCCTGCGCGCGACCGTGGCGGTGGAAAGGTGCGCCATGCCGGCAAAGAGCCGGCGCAGATCGCCTTCGCCGGCGCGCGCGAGGCCACCGCCCAGCGCCTCGGAGGCGAGCGCGAGATCCCGGCCATAGGCGAGGCGCGTGTTGCGCGCCGCGCCGCGCTCGGCGGCCAGCATGTCGAGGAAGAGCGCGATCGCGCGGCCGTCGGAAAGCGGCTCAGGCACCGAAGGCGAGCTTCAGCCCCGGCTCGGGCCAGCGGGCGACGACGAGCCGGCCGGAGGTCGAGAGGCAGATGGCGGCATCGCGCATGTCCGCGCCACCGAAGGCGATGTTGGTGGTGAGGAGGTCCGGGAAGGGCGTGCTCTCGACCGCGCCGGTCGCGGGATCGACCGTCGCGATGCCGGCATTCTCGACGAGGGTTGCCTGGGCGATCTTCCCCGAGGCGAGCACGGCCATGGAATCGAGGAGGGTGCGGCCCGGAAAGCTCGCCACCACGCGGCCCGGAAGCGCGCCGAGGAAGGGGGGCTCCACCTCGCCCGGGCCGGTCACGTCGAAGGCGAGGATGAGCCGCTCTTCGGTGAGCGCACCATAGACGGTGCGCCCGTCGGGCGAGAGGCCGACCCCGTTGATGTGCGGGCCATATTGGGCGCAGCGGATGGTCTTGCCGTCGGGCGTTGCCCAGTAGAGCCCGCCATGGTCGCGGTGGCGGGGAAAGCCCTTGCCGAGATCGGAGAACCAGAAGCTGCCATCGGCGGCGAAGACGAGGTCGTTCGGACCCGACAGGCGGTGCCCGTCCACCTCGGCATAGACCCGCTCGACCCGGCCGGTCGCAAGGTCCACCCGCTCGATCCGGCCGGTCTCATAATCCTCGGCCGCGCCACCCGGGATCAGCATGCCCTCGACCTTCGCCCAGCGGAAGCAGCCGTTGTTGGTGACCCAGACGGCGCCATCGGGCCCAATCGCGGCGCCATTGGGGCCGCCGCCGGTCTCGGCCACCACCTGGGTCCTGCCGTCGCGGGTGACGCGGGTGAGCCTGCCGGCGGCGATCTCGGTCACCAGGACCGAGCCGTCGTCGAGCCAGACCGGCCCTTCGGGAAATGCCAGCCCCTCGGCGATGACGGTGAACTCCATGGCCCCACCTCCGTGGCCTGCCCTGTCGAATCCGCGTGACAATGGCAAGGCTGTTCGCCTAATGTTCCGCGATGGTCTCCCCTGCTGCGCTGCTTCTTCTGGCCGGTATGCTCGGCCTTCTCGTCGCGCTCGTCGCGCTCTGGCTGGCCTGGGGCCGGCCGCTCGGGCAGGCGCGCTCCGAGCTTGCCGGGCGCCTGGCCGAGGCCGAGGGGTTGCGCCAGCGCCTTGCGCTCGCCGAGCCCGCCGCCGCCCGCGCCCACGAGCTCGAGGCCCGGCTCGCCGCGCACGAGGCCGCCGCCGCCGAGCGGGACCGGGCGCACGCGGCGCAGCTGGCCCAGCTCCGGGGCGAGTTCGAGCGGCTCGCCGGCGAGGCGCTGGCCACCGCCCAGCAGCGCTTCGCCGAGCAGGCCGCGGAAACGCTGAGGAGCCACCGGGCCGAGGCGGAGAAGGGCCTGGCCGAGCAGAAGTCCGCGCTCGCCGAGCTGATCCAGCCGGTGCGCGAGACGCTGGGGCGCTATGGCGAGGAGCTGAAGGCGCTCGAGGCCAAGCGCGAGCAGGCCTATGGCTCGCTTTCGGAGCAGCTGCGCGCCCTCGTCATGACGGAAGAGGCCATGCGCGCCGAGGCCGGCCGGATCGTCGCAGCCCTCAAGGGCTCGACGCGGGCCGCCGGCACCTGGGGCGAGGCGCGGCTGCGGCGCGTGCTCGAGGTGGGCGGCCTCGCCGAAGGGGTCGACTTCGCCCTCCAGGCGAGCGGCAGCGATGACGAGGGCGGCCGCGGCCGGCCGGACGCCATCATCAAGCTGCCCGGGGAGCGCCAGCTCATCGTCGATGCGAAATGCGCGCTTGACGCCTACATGGACGCGCAGCAGGCAAGCACCGAGCGCGAGCGGGCGGAGGCCCGCGCCCGCCATGCCGCGCGCGTGCGCGCGCACGCGAAGTCGCTCGCCGAGAAGGCCTACTGGGACCAGTTCGAGGATGCGCCCGACTTCGTCCTGATGTTCGTGCCGGGCGAGAATTTCCTGACCGCCGCGCTCGAGGAGGACCCCGGGCTCCACCTCTGGGCGATGGAACGGAAGGTGCTCCTCGTCGGGCCCACCAACCTTCTCGCCATCGCCCGCGTCGTCGCCATGGTGTGGCGGCAGGAGAAGATGGCGAAGGAGGCCCGCGCCATCGGCGATCTCGGCGCCGAGCTCTACGAGCGGCTGAAGGTGATGGCCGGCCACATGAACCGGGTGGGGAAGAATCTCGACGACACGGCGCGGGCGTGGAACGCCTTCGTCGGCTCGGTCGAGGGGCGGGTGCTGGTGACGGGCCGCAAGCTCGGCGAGCTTGGCGCCGACCGCCGGGGCGAGCCCCTGCCCGAGGGCCGCGGCGTCGAGACCACGCTCCGGCTGGTCCAGGCCGAGGAGGCCGGCCGCATCGCCGACGGAGGTTGAAGGCCGGGCCCGGCGGGCCTAAGGCCCTTCGCCCATGACCGGCCGGACCGCCACCATCTCCCGCACGACGAGCGAGACCGCGATTGCCGTGCGGCTCGGCCTCGACGGCAGCGGCAACCGCCGGATCGCGACCGGAATCGGCTTCTTCGACCACATGCTCGACCAGCTGGCGAAGCACGCCCTCCTCGATCTCGACCTCGAGGCGAAGGGCGATCTCCACATCGATGCCCATCACACCGTCGAGGACACGGGCCTCGCGCTCGGCCGGGCGATCGCGACGGCGCTGGGCGATCGGGCCGGCATCAGGCGCTACGGCCACGCCCTCATCCCCATGGACGAGACCCTGACCCGGGTTGCCATCGACATCTCGGGCCGGCCCTACCTCGTCTGGAAGGTGGCGTTCAGCCAGCCGCGCCTCGGCGACATGGACACCGAGCTGTTCCGCGAATTCTTCCAGGCGCTCGCCCAGGAGGGCGGCATCACGCTCCATGTCGAGACGCTCTACGGCACCAACAACCACCACATCATCGAGAGCGCCTTCAAGGGCGTGGCCCGGGCCCTGCGCGAGGCGGTCGCGATCGACCCGCGCATGGCCGGGCAGATCCCCTCGACCAAGGGCACGCTCGGCGGAACACACGGGGGCAGCCCCGGCGCAGCCGCCTGAGGCCCGGGTGACCGTCCTCCTCATCGACTATGGCGCAGGCAACCTGCGCTCGGCCGAGAATGCGCTGCGCGCGGCCGGCGCTGCCGATGTCGCCGTCACCGCCGCGCCGGAGCGGGTGCGCCGGGCGGAGCGTCTCGTCCTGCCCGGGGTTGGCGCCTTCGGCCAGTGCATCGGCGCGATCCGCGCAATCTCCGGGCTCGAGGAGGCGCTCGCCGAGGCCGTGCTGCAGAAGGGCCGGCCGTTCCTCGGGATCTGCGTGGGCATGCAGCTGCTCGCCACCACGGGCCACGAGTTCGGCGCCCACGCCGGGCTCGGCTGGATCCCGGGCGACGTGCGCCGGCTCGCACCGGCCGACCCGTCGCTGCGCGTGCCGCACATGGGCTGGAACAGCGTGACGGTGAGGCAGCCCGGCCTTGTCGCCCCCGGATGGGCCTATTTCGTCCACAGCTACGCCTTCGCGCCGGCCGAGCCCGGCGACGTGCTGGCCGAGACCGATCATGGCGGCCCGGTCGTCGCGGCGGTCGGCCGGGGGCCAATCCTCGGCGTCCAGTTCCACCCGGAGAAGAGCCAGGCCTGGGGGCTTGCCTTCCTCGCCCGCTTCCTCGCCTGGAGGCCCTGATGGAGATCTGGCCGGCGATCGACCTCAGGTGCGGGCAGGTGGTTCGCCTGGCCGAAGGCGACATGGCGCGCGCCACCGTCTATGGCGCGGATCCGGCCGCGACCGCCCGCGCCTTTGCCGCGGCGGGTGCGGCCAACCTGCATGTCGTGGACCTCGACGGCGCCTTCGCCGGCGATGCGCGCAACCGGGCCTCGGTCGCGGCCATCCTCGCCGTCACTCCGGCGCGGGTGCAGGTGGGTGGCGGCATCCGCACCATGGCCGCGATCGAGGGCTGGCTCGGCGCCGGCGTGGCGCGCGTCGTCCTCGGCACGGCCGCGCTCGAGGATCCCGCGCTCGTCCGCGCCGCCGCCCGCGCCTTCCCCGGCGCCATCGTCGTCGCGGTCGACGCCCGGGACGGCAGGGTGGCGACGAGGGGCTGGGCCGATGTCTCGGCGGTGAGCGCGGCCGAGCTTGGCCTGCGCTTCGCCGACGCCGGGGTTGCCGCCCTGCTCTTCACCGATGTCGGCCGCGACGGGCTGCTCCGCGGCGTCAATGTCGAGGCAACCGCCGCGCTGGCCGCCGCCGTGCCCATTCCCGTCCTGGCATCAGGCGGCGTTGCCGGCCTAGCCGACATTGCCGCGCTCAAGCGCCACGCCAACATCGCCGGCGTGGTGGTCGGCCGCGCGCTCTACGAGGGGCGCTTCACGCTGGCGCAGGCGCTCGCCGAGGCCGCATGACGCTGGCCGTGCGCATCATTCCCTGCCTCGACGTGGCCGGAGGCCGGGTGGTGAAGGGCGTGAACTTCGCCGGGCTCGTCGATGCCGGAGACCCGGTCGAGGCGGCCGAGCGCTATGATCGCGAGGGGGCGGACGAACTCGTCTTCCTCGACATCACCGCAACCCACGAGGATCGCGGGATCCTCCTCGACATCGTCGAGCGCACGGCGAGGCGCTGCTTCATGCCGCTGACAGTGGGCGGCGGAGTGCGCAGCGCCGAGGACGTGCGGGCGCTGCTGCGCGCGGGGGCGGACAAGGTCTCGGTCAATTCCGCCGCCGTCGCCCGGCCCGGGCTGGTGGCCGAGCTTGCCCGGAGCTTCGGCGAGCAGTGCATCACCGTTGCGATCGACGCGAAGCGGGTGGCGCCGGGGCGATGGGAGGTCTTCACCCACGGCGGTCGTCGTGGCACGGGTGTCGACGCGGTGGCCCACGCCGCGCACATGGCCCGGCTCGGGGCCGGGGAGATCCTCTTGACCTCGATGGACCGCGACGGCACCCGCGAAGGCTATGATCTCGAACTCCTGCGCGCGGTGGTCGGCGCCGTGCGGGTGCCCGTGGTGGCCTCGGGCGGCGTGGGGGGGCTCGATCACCTGGTCGAGGGGACAAGGCGCGGCGGCGCCTCCGCCGTGCTCGCGGCAAGCCTGTTCCACTTCGGCGAGGCGACTATCGCGGAAGCCCGGGCAGCCCTTGCCCGGGCAGGCGTTCCGGTGCGCGCCGGCGCGCCGGTTGCAGCATGAGCGGGGTCCTCGCGCGGCTGGAGGGGCTGATCGCCGCGCGGCGGGCCGCGCTCACCAGCGATCCGGCGCTGGCCGAGACCAGCTATGTCGCCCGGCAGCTGGCGAAGGGGCCGACGCGGCTTGCCCGCAAGCTCGGCGAGGAGGCGGTCGAGACCGTCGTCGCCGCGCTTGCCGAGGATGACGCGGCGCTTGCCGGCGAGGCCGCCGACCTGCTCTTTCACCTGCTGCTCCTCCTTGGCGCGCGCGGCGTGCCGCTTGCTGCCGTGCTGGCCGAGCTCGAGCGGCGCGAGGGCACATCGGGGATCGACGAGAAGCGGGAGAGGCGGACATGAGCGTCAGGACCGACCAGCCCTATGACGAGGGCAACATCTTCGCGCGCATCCTGCGGGGCGAGGTGCCGTGCCGGCGGGTGCACGAGACCGCGCATGCGCTGGCCTTCCACGACATCAACCCGCAGGCGCCGGTGCATGTGCTGGTGATCCCCAGGGGGCCCTATGTCTCGATGGCGGACTTCACCGCGCATGCGCCGGCCGAGCTCGTCGCCGGCTTCTTCCGGGCCGTGGGCGAGACGGCGCGGCTCCTCGGTCTCGAGGAGGGCGGCTATCGCATCCTCGCCAACGCCGGGCCGCACAGCCACCAGGAGGTGCCGCACCTCCACGTCCACATCTTCGGTGGGGCGCCGCTGGGGCCGATGCTGGCGCGGCGGCCGGCCGCTTGACACGGGACTGCAACCCGGCTGTTGCGGCCGGACAACGGGGAGACCGCGGATGCTGTTCTGGCGCGTGAAGCCGCTCGACCTCATCATGGAGACGGCGGAGAAGAAGGCGCTGACGCGGACACTCGGCGCCTTCCAGCTCACCATGCTGGGCATCGGCGCCATCATCGGCACCGGCATCTTCGTGCTGACGGCCGAGGCCGCCACCAAGGCCGGGCCGGCGATGATGATCAGCTTCGTGATCGCGGCCTTCGTCTGCGCCGTGGCGGCGCTGTGCTACGCGGAGATGGCCGCGATGGTCCCCGTCTCCGGCTCGGCCTACACCTATTCCTACGCGACCATGGGAGAGCTCATCGCCTGGGTGGTGGGCTGGGCCCTGGTGCTCGAATATGCCGTGGCCGCGTCCGCCGTCTCGGTCGGCTGGTCGGGCTACATGGTCGGCCTGGTCCGCGAGGTGCTGGGGGTCAGCCTCCCGCAGGCGCTGACCGCCGGGCCGTTCGACCGCGATCCCGGCATCCTCAACCTGCCGGCGATGGGAATCGCGCTCCTCGTCACCTGGCTGCTCGTCATCGGCACGCGCGAGAGCGCCCGGTTCAACACCGCCCTCGTCGCCGTCAAGCTCTCCGCCCTGTTCCTGTTCATCTTCCTCGCCGTTCCCGCCATCCAGGCGGAGAATTTCCAGCCCTTCATGCCCAATGGCTTCTTCGCGAAGAACGTGATCGATCCCATCACCGGAAACATCGCCACCGTGGGAGTGGCGGCAGCCGCAGCCTCGATCTTCTTCGCCTATGTCGGCTTCGACGCGGTCTCGACCGCCGCCGAGGAGACGAAGAACCCGCAGCGGAACCTGCCCATCGGGCTCATCGGCTCGCTTGCCATCTGCACCCTCATCTATCTGGTGGTGGCGGCGGCCGCGACGGGCTCGGTCGGTGCCCAGCCCGGCGGCGAGCTCGCCCGCTCGCGCGAGGCGCTCGCCTTCGTGCTGCGCGAGGTGGGCCACGGCTGGGCCGGGGACCTCGTCGCCATCGCTGCCGGCCTCGCGCTCCCGTCCGTCGTCCTCATGATGATGTTCGGCCAGACGCGAATCTTCTTCGTGATGAGCCGTGACGGCCTGCTGCCGGCGGTCTTCTCGAGGATCCACCCGAAATATGGCACGCCGCACGTGGTGACGCTGACGACGGGGGTGTTCGTCGCGCTGTTCGCCGCGCTGTTCCCGGTCGGCCAGCTTGCCGACATCTCGAACTCGGGCACGCTGTTCGCCTTCTTCACCGTGGCCATTGGCGTGATGATCCTGCGCCGCACCCAGCCCGAGCGCACCCGCCACTTCCGCACCCCGGCAGTTTGGGTCATCGCACCGCTCGCGGCGGCGGGCTGCGTCTTCCTCTTCTTCCAGCTTTCGGGGGCCACCGAGCTGATGTTCCTCGGCTGGGCCATCATCGGGCTCATCGTCTACTATGGCTACGGACGCACCCGCAGCCACATGGCAACGGCCCTCGCCCGGCGGACCGGCTGATCCCGGATTCGCCCCTTCCTTGCCTTCTGCTGCGGCGCACCCTATAGAGGGGCATCGGGTGCGTGATCGCGGGCGTGCGCCACAAGGCGCCCCGCTGGCCCGACCAGACCCAGGCACCCCCAGTCATGCGCGGGTGCCCGACAGGAAAGCGTTTTCGTGACCAGTTTCGACGCGCTCGGCCTCGCCGAGCCGCTCCGCCTTGCCCTTGGCAAGGCCGGCTATCTGCAGCCCACCCCCATCCAGCGCCAGGCGATTCCGCCTGCCATGGCGGGGCGCGATCTCCTCGGCATCGCCCAGACCGGCACCGGGAAGACCGCGGCCTTCGCGCTGCCCATCCTCGACCGCCTCGCCCGCGAGCCCGCGCACCGGCGCAAGCTCTCGACCCGCGTGCTCGTGCTCTCGCCCACCCGCGAGCTGGCGAGCCAGATCGCCGACAGCTTCCGCACGCTCGGCGCGGGCCTGAAGCTCCGCATCGAGACCGTCTTCGGCGGGGTTCCCATCGCCCGCCAGATCCGGATGACGGAGTCCGGGCTCGACATCCTCGTCGCCACGCCCGGCCGCCTCCTCGACCTCGTCGACCGCGGCGCGCTCCTTCTCGACCATGTCCAGATCCTCGTCCTCGACGAGGCCGACCAGATGCTCGATCTCGGCTTCATCCATGCCCTGCGGAAGCTCCACGGGCTGCTGCCGCGGCGGCGCCAGTCGCTGTTCTTCTCGGCGACCATGCCGCCGGCAATCCGCGAGCTGGCCGGGCGCTTCCTGCACGATCCGGTCGAAGTCGCGGTCGCGCCCGCCGCCACCACCGCCGAGCGGGTGGCACAGCGGGTCATCTTCGTGAATCAGGCCGAGAAGCAGGCGCTCCTCACGCTCACCCTGCGCGACCCGGTCCATGCGAGGACGCTGGTCTTCACCCGCACCAAGCATGGCGCCGACCGCGTCGTCCGGCATCTCGAGGGCGCGGGAATCCGTGCTGCGGCGATCCACGGCAACAAGTCCCAGCCGCAGCGCGAGCGGGCGCTCGAGGCCTTCCGCAGGGGCGAGCTTCAGGCGCTCATCGCCACCGACATCGCCGCGCGCGGGATCGACATCGACGACGTCTCGCATGTCATCAACTTCGAGCTGCCGAACGTGCCCGAGCAATATGTCCACCGGATCGGGCGCACCGCGCGCGCCGGCCGCGCCGGCGATGCGCTGAGCTTCTGCGCACCCGACGAGCGGGCCTATCTGAAGGACATCGAGAAGCTGACCCGGCAGACGATCACGGCAGCGCCGCTGCCACCCGATTTCGTGGCACAGGCCGCCCGGCTGCCGAAACCGGTGCACGAGCGCCCGGCGGCGCGGACCGGTGAGCAGCGGCCGGCCCGGCCGGCTCCGTCTGGCGAGGCACGCGGCGGCGGGGTCGCCGCGCGGCCGCGGCGCTTCGGCACGGGGCGGCGCCGGGGCGGGCGCGGAGGCCCGCGCGCCTCTGCCGCCTAGGCCCCGGCGGGGAGCGCGTCGGCGCCGAGGACGGCGGCAACCCGCGCCTTCAGATCCGACTCCGGCCGTGCGCCGTAATGCTCGATCACTTCGGCGGCCGCGATCGTGCCCATGGTGGCGCATTCGGCAAGCGGCCGTCCGCGCGTGTAGCCGACCAGGAAGCCGGCGGCGAACAGGTCGCCTGCGCCGGTCGTGTCGAGCACGCGGGCGACCTTCTGGGCCGGCACCGCGTGGCGCTCGTCGCCCTGCACCACCACGGCGCCCTTCTCGCTGCGGGTGACGACGGCAAGCCGCGCCGCGCGCGCCAGCTCGGCGATCGCGACATCGGCATCGTCGGTCCGGAACAGCGCCTTCGCCTCATTCTCGTTGGCGAAGACGAGGTCGACCGGCCCGGCAATAAGGCGCAGGAAATCCTCGCGGTGGCCCTCCACGCAGAACACGTCGGAAAGGGTCATCGCGACCGTCCGGCCGGCCGCCCGCGCGATCTCCATCGCCCGGGTGCAGGCGCGGATGGGGGCCGGCGGATCCCAGAGATAGCCCTCGAGATAGGTGACGCGCGCCGCCCGGACCCGCTCGGCATCGACGTCTTCGGCGTCCACCTCCTGGCAGCTGCCGAGATAGGTGTTCATGGTGCGCTGGCCATCGGCCGTCACCAGGATGAGGCACTGGCCGGTGGGCGGGCCGCCGACCGCGGGCGGCGTGCGATAGTCCACGCCGGCGGCGCGGATGTCGTGGGCGAAGACGGTGCCCAGCTGGTCGTCCGAGACCCGGCCGATGAAGGCGGCGCGGCCGCCGAGCGCGGCGATTCCGGCGCAGCTGTTGGCGGCCGAGCCGCCTGAGACTTCCCGGCCCGGCCCCATCTTGGCGTAGAGCGCCTGCGCTTCCTCGGCGGGGATGAGCCGCATCGAGCCCTTGGCGATGCCCTCACGTTCGAGGAACGCCTCGTCCGCCTGGGCGATCACGTCGACGATCGCATTGCCGACGGCGAGCACGTCGAAGTCCGGCATCCTGTCCCCTTTCTGGCGCTTGCCGGGCGCTAGCATCGGCCCCCGGGGCTGGCTAGTCTCCCGCACATGCACCCGCTTCGCCGCCCTCCCCGTCCCGCGCTGCTCGCGCTTGCCCTGCTCGGCGGCTGTGCCTCGACCGAGGTTGCCGCGCCGGCGCCGGCGCCGCCGCCGCCCGATCCCGGCCTCGCCGCGATCCTCGGCCGCGGGCCCGATGTGGCGATCGCGATCGTCGGCCCCAGCCGGCTCGACCGCCGCGAAGGCGAAGCGCGGCATCTCCAGTTCGGCAGCGCAGCCTGCATCCTCGACCTCTATTACTATCGGGCGGAGGCCGGGAACGCGCAGGTCGCCCGCCACGCCGACGCCCGCCGGCCGGACGGCAGCCCGATCCCCGCCGGGGACTGCCTCAGGCTGCTCAAGGCGGCGAAGGCGTCGTGAGGCGCGCGGCGGCCCAGCGCGCCGCATCCGCGACCGCCGGGTCCGGGTCGTCGCGCAGCCGCTCGACGGCGGGAAGCAGCGCGGCCTCGCCGCTGTTCCCTGCCGCGTAGAGGCAGTTGCGGACGAACCGGTCGCGCCCCGTGCGCCGCACCGGGGTTCCGGCGAAGCGGGCGCGAAAGCCGGCCTCGTCGAGCGCGAGCAGCCCGGCGAGCGCAGGCGCGATGCTGCCTTCGCGGGGGCCAAGCGCCGGGTCGGCGGGGGCGTGGGCGAACCGGTTCCAGGGGCAGACGGCGAGGCAGTCGTCGCAGCCGTGGATGCGGTTGCCGAGGAGCGGCCGGAGCGCCTCCTCGACCGGGCCACGATGCTCGACCGTGAGGTAGGAGATGCAGCGGCGCGCGTCGACAAGGTAGGGCGCGACGATCGCGCCGGTCGGGCAGGCCGCGATGCAGCGGGTGCAGCGGCCGCAGGCGCCGACCGCACCATCCTCCCCGCCGGGCGCAAGGTCGAGGCTGGTCAGGATGGTGGCAAGGAACAGCCAGCTGCCATGGCAGCGCGAGACGAGGTTGGAATGCTTGCCCTGCCAGCCGATGCCGGCCGCTTCGGCGAGCGGCTTCTCCATGAGCGGCGCGGTGTCGACGAAGACCCGGGCGTCGCCGCTGCCCGCCTCTCCGAGCAGCCAGCGCGCCAGCCGCCGGAGGCGCGGCTTGATGACCTCGTGATAGTCGCGGCCCAGCGCATAGACCGAGATGGTGCCGCAATCGGGCCGCTCGGCATTGCGGAACGGATCGACCGGAGGCGTGTAGGGAAAGCCCAGCACCACGGCCGTCCGCGCCTCGGGCCACATGGCGCGCGGCTGCTCGCGCCTGGGCCCCTCCATCCAGGCCATGCCGCCGTGCATGCCGGCGGCAAGCCAGTCCCGCAGCCGGCGGACGGCCTCTGGCGCCATCTCCGCCGGCGCGATCCCGACCGCGACGAACCCCAGCGACCGCGCCTCGGCGCGCAGGCGCGCCTCGAGAGGCTCAGAAGTCGGGGTCGTCATAGTGCGCCGGCGGACGGATGCCTTCCATCCGCTCGCCGAGGATGACGCGCATGGCCGGGCGCGACTTGAGCGCCTGATACCATTGCTTCACCTGGGAATGGCCGGCCCAGTCGACTCCGGCCAGATAGTCGGCAACCGAGATCTGCGCGGCGGCATGGATGTCCGCCAGACCGAAGGTGGGCCCGGCGAGCCAGCGGCTCTCCATGAGGAGCGATTCGGCATATTGCAGGTGCGCCTCGCAGGCCCGCGCTGCCTCGCGGATGACGCGCCCGTCGGGCATTTCGCGCACCACCACGCGCTTCCACATCCGCTCTCGCATCAGCGGCGCCGTCACTTCGGCGAAGAACTTCTCCCGGAACCAGGCGGAAAGCCGCCGGGCCTCGGCCCGCTCGGCGGCACCCGCCCCCAGGAGCGGCGCCTTCTCCACCGTCTCGTCGAAATATTCGAGGATGGTCGAGGAGTCCGCAAGCACCAGGCTGCCATTCTCGAGCACCGGGGTCTGGGCTGCGGGATTGAGGCGGGTCAGCGTCTCGCCGCGCTCCCAGGGGAAGCAGTCGACCAGCTCGAACACCACGCCCTTCTCGAGGAGGCCGAACCTGACCGCGCGGGAGAAGGGACACAGGGTGAACTGGTGGAGCCGCCACATCGTGCCGCACCCATAGCGCGGCTGAGGCAAACTGGAAGCTTGGCCCGCCGGAAGGGCGCTGCTAGCGGAGGTTCAGGGGACAACGGGAGTTTGGCACCATGGATCTCGCCTTTTCGCCCGAGGAGCGCGCCTTCCGCGACGAGGTGCGCAGCTTCATCGCCGACAACTATCCGCCCGAGCTGCGCGGCAAGCAGGACGAGGGCGAGGAGCTCGGCAAGGAGGACATGCTCTCCTGGCACCGGGTGCTGGCGCGGAAGGGCTGGGTGGCGCCGGCCTGGCCGAAGGAATATGGCGGGCCGGGATGGAACGCGACCCAGCGCTACATCTTCTCGGAAGAGCTGGCGCGCGCCGACACCATTCCTGTCTTGCCCTTCGGCATCAACATGGTCGGCCCGGTCATCTACACCTTCGGCACGCCCGAGCAGAAGGCGCGCTTCCTGCCGCGCATCCTCTCGGGCGACGACTGGTGGTGCCAGGGCTATTCCGAGCCGGGCGCCGGCTCCGACCTCGCCTCCCTGCGCACCCGCGCCGAGCGGCAGGGTGACCATTACATCGTGAACGGGCAGAAGACCTGGACCACGCTTGCCCAGCACGCCGACTGGGGCTTCTTCCTGGTGCGGACCGACCCTGCCGCCAAGCCGCAGGAGGGCATCTCCTTCCTCCTCATCGACATGAAGACGCCCGGGGTCACGGTGAGGCCCATCATCACGCTCGGCGGCGAGCATGAAGTGAACGAGGTGTGGCTCGAGAATGTGAAGGTGCCGGTCGAGAACCGCGTGTTCGAGGAGAACAAGGGCTGGACCTGCGCCAAGTTCCTGCTCGCCCACGAGCGCACCGGGATCGCCGGCGTGGCCCGCTCCAAGCGCGGGATCGAGCGGCTGAAGGCGATTGCCCGGGTCGAGGTGGACGATGACGGCCAGCCGCTCCTCATGAACCCCTTCTTCCGGCGCAAGGTGGCCGATCTCGAGTGCGACCTGACCGCGCTCGAGTTCACCGAGCTCAGGACGCTCGCCGGCGAGGCGGCCGGCAGGGGGCCCGGGCCGGAGAGCTCGCTCCTCAAGGTCAAGGGCACCGAGATCCAGCAGCGGATCACCGAGCTGGTGCTGGAAGCGGTGGGCCACTATGGCGCGCCCTATTTCCGCGCCTTCCCGGAGGGTTCGAACGAGTATCCGATCGGCCCGGCCCACGCCCACCGCGCGGCACCCACCTACTTCAACATGCGCAAGACCTCGATCTACGGCGGCTCCAACGAGATCCAGCGCAACATCATCGCGAAGATGGTGCTCGGGCTCTGAACCCGGGCGCAAGGGGAGGACGGATGGACTTCAGCTTCACCGAGACGCAGGGGATGCTGCGCGACAGCCTCGCGCGCTATCTGCGCGAACGCTACGACTTCGACACCCGGCAGAAGATGCTCGCCCTCGAGGGCGGGCGCGACCCGGCGGTGTGGAAGGCGCTGGCCGAGGAGCTCGGCATCCTCGGCGCCGGCTTTCCCGAGGCGCATGGCGGGCTGGGCGGCGGCCCGGTCGAGCACATGGTCATCATGGAGGAGCTGGGCCGGGCGATCGCGGTCGAGCCCTATCTCGACACCTGCATCGTCGGCGGCGGCGCGCTGCTGGCCGCCGGCGGCGACCATGCGGAGACGCTCATCCCGGCCATCATCGCCGGCGAGGTCATCATCGGCTTCGCCTGGGCCGAGGCGAGGAGCCGCTACAACCCGGCGCGGATCGCAACGCGTGCCAGCGCCGATGGCTCCGGCTGGACGCTCGACGGCGACAAGGCGGTGGTGATCGCCGGCCCCTATGCCACCCACTATCTCGTGACCGCCCGGACCGCGGGCAATCCGGGCGATCGGGACGGCGTGTCGCTCTTCCTTGTCGGGGCGGGAACGGCGGGCATCAGCCGGCGGGACTATCCGACGGTCGATGGCTGGATGGCCTCGGAGCTCCATTTCGAGCGGGCCAACGTGGGGCCGCACGCCCTGCTGGGCCGCGAGGGCAAGGCGCTGCCCCTCGTCGAGGAACTCATCGACCGCGCGACGGCGGCCACCTGCGCCGAGGCGGCCGGCACGATGCGCCGGCTCCACGAGCTCACCCTCGACTATGCCAGGCAGCGGGTGCAGTTCGGCCAGCCCATCAGCCGCTTCCAGGTGATCCAGCACCGCCTCGTCGACATGCTGATGGAAGTCGAGCAGGCGGTCTCCATGACCTATCAGGCGACGCTCCGGCTCGACCTTCCGGCAGCCGAGCGGGCCCGTGCGGTCAGCCAGGCCAAGGCGAAGATTGCCAAGGGCGCGCGCTTCCTCGGCCAGGCCGCGATCCAGACCCATGGCGGGATCGGGATCACCAACGAGCTGGCCGCCGGCCACTATTTCAAGCGCCTCACCATGCTCGAGAGCCGCTTCGGCGACCAGGATCACCATCTCGCGCGCCTCGAGGCGCTGATGCTGGCCGAGGCGGCCTGACCGGGCGCGCAGCCTGGCCGTGATCCGGGCCTGGTGGCAGGGCTCGGGCCGGGAGCTGGCCGCGGCAGATCCAGATGCGGTCTGCGGCGCGCTCGCCAGCTGCTCGCCCTTCCCGGTCGAGCCGGCGCAGCTGGCAGCCTGGCACGCGACCGTCCGCCACCTGCAACCAGCGACAGCGGCGCTTCCCGACGCGACCGTCTTCCTCGAGTTCGCGATCCCGCGCATGGGCCGGCGGGCCGATGCCGTCATCGTGCATGCCGGCCACGTCTTCGTGGTCGAGATGAAGGTCGGCTCCCGGGATTTCCCGCGCCATGCCCGCACCCAGGTGGAGGGCTATGCGCTCGACCTTGCCCATTTCCACGAGACGAGCCGGGCCGTTCCGCTGACGCCGGTGCTCGTCGCAACCGAAGCACCGGCGCAGGGCGTGCCGCTCCTCCCGGGCGCGACCGGCTCGCCCCGGCCCGTCCTCTGCCTCGCGCCCGGGGACCTCCTGGCGGCCATTCGCCAGACGGTCGCAGCCAGCCCCGCCCCGCCGCTCGACCCCTTCGCCTGGGCGCAAGGGGCCTACCGCCCCACCCCTACCATCATCGAGGCGGCGCAGGCGCTGTTCGGGGGGCACCAGGTCGAGGAGATTGCCCGTGCCGGTGCCGACAACCTCGCCGAGGCGACCGACGCGATCCGCGCCATCGTCGCGGCGGACGCCGCAGGGCGAACAAAGTCTCTCGTGTTCCTGACCGGCGTGCCGGGCTCGGGCAAGACGCTGGCCGGGCTCAACCTCGCGACCACGCACATGGAGGCGGGCTCGGCCACTGCGGCCACCTATCTCTCTGGCAACGGACCGCTGGTTGCCGTGCTGCAGGAAGCGCTGCTGCGCGACGAGCGCCGCCGCAGCCGCGCCCGCGAGCCAGGGGAACGACCCCCCGACCCGACCGGCCGGCGCAAGGCCGACGCCTTCATCCAGAACCTCCACAAGTGGCGCGACCATCATGTCGCCGACCCTCGCCCCCCAGCCGAGCGCGTCGTCATCTTCGACGAGGCGCAGCGCGCCTGGACCGCAGAGGAGACCGCGAGGTTCATGGCCAAGCGCGGCCATCCTGACTGGACAGACAGCGAGCCGGCGTTCCTGCTCTCTGTCATGAACCGGCACGACGGCGCGGCAACCGTCGTCTGCCTCGTCGGGGAGGGGCAGGAGATCAACCGCGGTGAGGCCGGCATCGGCGCCTGGGTCGAGGCGCTGGGAAAGCCCGCCTTCGCCCACTGGCATGTGCACGCCTCGCCGCACCTCATGGGCCTGGACGGCGGGCTTGACGAGACCCTCCGACGCTACCTCGCGCATCGGGCAGGTGGCGGGAACCCGCACCTCCACCTCACCGTCTCGATGCGCAGCTTCCGCGCCGCGCGTGTGTCTGCCTTCGTCGCTGCGCTTCTCGACGAGGATGCGGGAGCCGCCCGCGCGCTCCTGCCGCACCCCGAGACCTTCCCGATCCTCCGCACCCGTTCGCTTGCGGAGGCGCGGAACTGGCTGCGCAGGAAGCGGCGCGGCACCGAACGCGCGGGGATCGTGGCGTCCGCCAACGCGCTTCGCCTGAAGCCGGAGGGCCTGTTCGTGAAGGCCAAGGTCGATCCGCCCCACTGGTTCCTGAACGAGCCGCACGACATCCGCAGCTCCGACATGCTCGAGGATGCCGCGACCGCGTTCGACGTGCAGGGACTCGAGCTCGACTGGGTGTGCGTCGCCTGGGACCTCGACCTCAGCCGCGGCGAGACGGGCTGGGTCGCGCGTGGCTTCTCGGGCACCCGCTGGCAGCCTTCCGATCCGGCCGGCTTTCGCGATGCCCGCCGCGCGTACCGGCTCAACAGCTACCGCGTGCTGCTGACCCGCGCCCGGCAGGGGATGGTCATCTTCGTGCCGAGGGGCGACCTCGACGACGCGACGCGGCCGCCCGCGGCCCATGACGCGGTCGACGGCTGGCTCGCGCGCTGCGGCATCCCGCCACTCGGGGGCGGGCCCCTCTAGGCCTCGCCCGGCCGGCGGCCCTGGGCGCGGTCCCAGGTCATCCGGAACGGGCCATGCTGCAGCAGGTCCTCGGCCACGAGGCCGGGGCCGAGGAGCGTGCCGATCGCGCCATGAAGCCAGGAGGCCGCGGCGGCCGCCTCGAAGCCCGGCATGCGCTGTGCCAGAAGCCCGGTCGCGAAGCCCGCCAGCACGTCACCCGATCCTGCCGTCGCCAGCCAGGGCGTGGCATTGGTGGCGATCGCGGCCCGGCCATCGGGCGCCGCCACCACGCCGTCCGTGCCCTTCAGGATCACGACGGCGCCCGTGGCGGCGGCCGCCGCCCGCGCGCGCACCAGGCGCGATCCCTCGCCGGGGGCGAACAGGCGCGCATATTCGCCATCATGCGGGGTCAGGACCACCGGCCGGTCCTCGGCGCAGACGAGCTGCGCCAGCGCATCCACCTCGCCGGCGAAGGCGGTGAGCGCATCGGCATCGAGCACCACCGCCCTGCCGGAGCGAAGCGCAGCTTCCGCCGCGGCGCGCGCGTGCGCCCCGGCACCTGGCCCCACGCACACGGCCGTCACGCGCGGGTCGCAAAGGGCCTGCGCCAGAGCGGCCGCATCGCCCTCCTGGAGCATCACGGCCGTCAGCTGCGCGGCATGGACGCGCAGCGCTGCCGCATCGCCCACCAGCGTGACGGCGCCGGCCCCGGCCCTCAGCGCCGCCTGCGCGGCAAGGCGCGACGCCCCGGTCGCAAGCTCCGGACCAGACCAGACCAGGGCAGCGCCGCGGGCATATTTGTGGGCGCCCGGCCCCGGCTCGGGCAGATGCCAGAGGCCGGGCCCGTTGGCGTGGACATCGGTTGCCGTCGGCGGCAGGCCGAGATCGGTCACGAAGATGTGGCCGCAATGGAGCGTGCCAGGCAGCAGCATGTGCCCCGGCTTCATGGCGTGGAAGGCGAAGGTTGCATCCGCGCGCACGGCGACGCCGCGGATCGCCCCCGTCTCCGCGCACACGCCCGACGGCAGATCGGCTGCGAAGACGGTGGCGCCGCTCGCGTTGATCCGCTCGACGATGGCCGCCGCCGGCCCGTCGAGATCGCGCATCAGACCAATCCCGAACAGCGCATCGACCACGAGGTCGGCTTCGGGCCAGGGCGCGTCGGGCGGCAGGACCTCACCGCCCCACAGCGCGCGCGCGCGGCCGGCGTCCCCCCGCCACCCGCCCTCGGGCGGCAGGCCGACGACGCTGACCCTGTGCCCAGCCGTCTCGAGGAAATGGGCCGCGGCAAGCCCGTCGCCGCCATTGTTCCCCGGCCCGGCTACGACCAGAACGCGGCCCCGCGCATTGCCCGATGCTTCCAGATACTGGCCGACGGTGCGCGCGACATCCACGGCCGCCAGCTGCATGAGCGCGAAGCTGTCGCCACCGGCGGCGAAATGCGCGGCTTCCGCCGCGCGCATCGCCGCCGGCGTCAGGAGCGGCCGGTAATGATCGGGCGGATCCACGCGCGCACCCAGCCCGGCCCGGTCACGCCGCCCGCTTCAGCTCCTCGTCGGCTGCCCGCCAGTCGCGCGAGACGAGCACTTCCTCGATTGCGGTGCGGGTCTCCAGCTGGCCGTTGCGGATCCAGTGCCAGGTGCGGCAGCGCTTCGTGCCGTCGTCGGAGAGCTGGATCATCTCGTAGAGATAGAGGTCGGGGTCCCCGGTGCGCTGCCAGTAGAGCACGACAGTCCGCAGCTTGTCGTCGAGCGGAAGCTCGGCCGCCCAGCCCTGGATGAGTTCGTTGTTCCACCAGATGCGCCCGTCGCGATACTCGGCCGGAAAGTCGCGCACTTCCTTGCGGCCGTCGGCCCACTCGTAATGGTTGGTCTGGTGATAGGGATAGGGCCCCGAATCCGGGAAGCGGCAGAGAAGCCGCGACTTGTGCTCGTCGATGAGCTTCCCGCTCGCGTCATAGTAGCGGTAGGTACCCTCCCACACGCCCTCGTGGCGGGCCAGAAGCGGCATGTCCTCGCGAATTCCCATGGGTCTTCTCCTTCGCTTGCGGTGACAATCACTGCGGTCCGGCAGCGTCAAGGCAGGCAGCGAGCAGCGGCCGGGCTGCCGATGCGCGCATCAGCGCGAGATGGCGCACGGCCAGCCGCTCGGGCGCAAGCTCCGCCGGATCGAAGGGGCGCGCGGTCGCGGGCGAGGCCGCGAACCAGGGCGCAAAGCAGGTTTCGGCGCGCAGCATCCGCCAGGCCCTGAGCAGATGGGTGCCGGCCCAGTCGGGCGTGAGGTCGGGCAGACCCTGCGCCCGCCACGCGCCCCGGTCGCCCGGGGGAAGCGGGGCAGGATCATGGGCAAGGCCGAGCCGCGCGGCCACCTCGGCCGCGAGCACCGCGCACCAGCCGGCGCCGACCACGCGCCTCGGCGCGGCACCGTGCGCGCGCATGGCCGCCACGACCACCTCGGCCCAGGCGGCGAGCCTGCCGGGCGCGTCGGGCCAGGGGTCGGAGAGGCCGTGGCCGGGCAGGTCGAGCGCGAGCATGCCCGGCGGCGCCGCGGTCAGCGCCGACCCGGGCGCGTGAAGCGCGAGATCGCCCGCCCCCTTCCAGTGGAGGAGGCCGTCGAACCCGCCCGCCGAGACGGAAATGAAGCCCTCGCCGACATCGGGCGTGCGCGGGGTGGCGGGAGGCGCGGGGTGGGCGAGGAGCCAGGCCAGCGCCTCCGCCTCGAGCTCGGCGGGCGTCTCGACCGGCCGCACGCGCCAGTTCGGCGGCACCTCGCCCAGGCGGGCGATGTGCGCCTTCAGCGGATCCCCCTCATAGGCGGAGATGAGGACGGGAGGCGTGGGCGCGCCCGGCGGCGGCACGTCGCGCCTGGCGCGCAGCACTGCGCCATAGCCCAGCGAGAAGCTGTTCCCGGCGGCGAGGCACTCCATCACGATCGGCTGGGCCTGCGCCGGATCCAGCGTCGCCATCGGCAGGCGGTTGCCGTTGCCCGGCCGGTACCAGGGGAAGAACCAGCTCTGCTCCTGCACCCGGCCCCAGAGCCAGGCGAGGTGCTCGCCGAAGGGCACGGGCAGGAAATCGGGCGTGTAGGCAGCGCCGAAGTCGGCCTTCTCCGCCTCGGTCCATACGGCATAGCCGCCGCAGGCAAGGCAGGAGAACCGATCGGGGTGCCGCTTGGCTGCCGTCACGAGGATGATGGCACCCGAGTGGAAGCCGTAGGCCCCCACCTGGGGCAGGCCGAGCGCGTCAAGGAGCGCAACGACGGCATCGGCATAGTCCTCGCACTCGGGCAGGGCGAGCGGCAGCGGCGCGGAATCGCCGAACCCCGGCGTATCGGGCGCGATCACGGTGAAGTGCGCCGCCCAGCGGCCGATGAGCGGCATATATTCGGCCGACGAACGCGGCGACTGGTGGACGAGGAGGAGCGGCGGGCCGCTTCCGGCCCGGCGATAGTGGACCCGGCGGGTCGAGCCGTCGGGGTTGGGCACATCAATGAAGGCGCGGGTCATGCGCATTCGACAAGCTCCATCCGCTCCTCGGACGGGCCGATCACGGTTGCCACGCGCCGGCCGCCGTAGAGCGGGCCCTCGCGCACCACGGGCGGCTCGAGGAAGGGCGCCTGCACCTCATCGAGGTTCCGATGGGCGAAGGTCAGAAGGGCATTGCCCGGCGGAAGCTCGCCGGGGCTCCGCGGGCGGAAGGTGGCGGCCTCGGGATACTGGTCGATCTCAGAGGCCGGCATCTCGCCCACCCTGGTCATGGTGAGCGTGGTCGGATGGTCCTCGGGCAGGCCGAAGCTCTGGTTGATCATCGAATAGGGGAAGGTGAAGGTCTCGCCCTCCTCGAAGCCGAGCGCCTCGACGTGGAAGGCGAGCGTCGCCGCGCGATCCGCAGCGGCGAGCACGGCGATGAACATGCGGTCGACCTCCGCCTCGGCGACCGGCAGCGCAAGACCCGTCATGCGGCTCTCGAGCACGGTGTTGAGATAGAGGACCTCGCCGGCCCGCCCCTCGACCTGGAAGGGAATGAAGTTGGTGAAGCCCGGCACCAGCCTGGGCGCACCGAGCACGCGGAAGGCCGACCGGTCGATCCGGGCATGGAGGGCGAAGGCATCGCGCACGGTCATCTCAAACGCTGCCCAGCCATGGCTCGCGAGCGGTCGATAGCCCTCCACCCGGCTTCCCTCCACCAGCCGGAGAAACCCGCCGCTTCCGCCCTCGCGCGGGGCGAGCAGGGCGAAGCGGCAGCCGACCTGGGCAGGCGCACCCCAGCTGCGGGCGAGATCGGGCGGGACGCGGCCCTCCGCCACCACGCGCATGGAAAGTTCGGCGAGATAGTCGCCGAGCGACAGGTCGAAGACGGGGGTGTTCACCGTCCCGCAGAGGATTGCGCCGTGCTGCATCAGCCCGCCCATTTGTCCGGACATTTGCACGGGGCCGCGCGGCGCGCTAGCCGATTCCGCCATGACCCAGCCGCATGGAACCCGCATGGTCGACGACGGCCGCACGGCGAAGGCAATCTTCGAGGAGGTTCTCGCCAACCCGGCGCGCGCCCGCTTCGGCTATGGCCGCAGGCTCGCGGTGGTCAATGTCGACCTCCAGCGCGCCTACACCGACATCCTGTCCTTCCGCACCGCCTACGAGACCGACCCCGACCAGATCGGCCATGTCAACCGCCTGTCGGCGGCCGCGCGTGCGGCCGGCATGCCCGTGGTGTGGACCCGGGTGGGCTACCGGCCCGACGGCGCCGATGCCGGCGTCTGGGGCACGCGGACCAACACGCCCGATTCGCTCCAGAACATCGCGATCGGGAGCGAACGGCACCAGTTCGACCCGCGCTGCGACGTGCGCCCCGAGGACCTCGCGTTCACCAAGCGCATGCCCTCGGCCTTCTTCGAGACCCCCTTGCGCTCCTGGCTCCAGTGGCACGAGGTCGACACGGTGGTGGTGACGGGCGGCTCCACCTCGGGCTGTGTCAGGGCAACCGCCGTCGACAGCCTGTCCCACGGCTTTCGCACCATCGTGCCGCTCGAGACCTGCGCCGACAAGCACGCCAGCTTCCACTATGCGAACCTCACCGATCTCGCGCTCAAATATGCCGATGTCGTCCCCGTGGCCGAGGTGATCGGCTGGCTCGAGGCGCGGGTCAGCGCGAAGGGATGAGGATGAGTTCGGTCTGCCGGCCGTCGATGTAGCGGACCGCGCGGCCGTCGAAGACTGCGTTCACCTCGGTGCGGAAGGGGATCTCCTGGCCGCCCCATTCCGGAACCGCCGCAGTGTGGGAGAGCTCGATCGCCCAGAGCGTGCCGGCGCGCAGGCGATGCGCGCCCATGGGCGTCGGCTCCTGATTGTCCCAGAAGCCGATCGCTGCCCCCGCGCCATGGCCGTGGGCTCCGACCGGGTGGCTGTAGATCGAGGGACGAAGGCCTTCGGCCAGCGCCCTTGCGCGCGCTTCGAGGAGGATCGCGTTGCCGCTCATGCCCGCCCGCATCGACGCGGTGAGCGCATCCTGCACGCGGTTGGCGCCCGCGAGGCCGGCGGCGAGCCCGGCCGGCGCTGCCGTCTCCCCGGGCTTCAGCACATAGGCCAGCGTCTGCGTGTCGGTCGCAAGCCCGAGGTAGCGGATGCCGACGTCGGTCCAGACGAGGTCGCCGGGAAGGATCACCGTGTCTCCGGCGAGCTCGCTGCGCGCGCCCGCGCGGAAGATCGCAACCGATGGGTGGAACCAGGGCTCGACCGCGAGCTCGGCCATGCGCGTGCGATACCACCACTGGAGATCGCGGGCGGTCGTGACCCCGGGCGCTATCACCGCGCCGGAGAGGCCCTCGCGGATGAGGCCATGGGCGAGGCGCACCACCGCGCCATAGGTGGCGATTTCCGCGGGCGTGCGGGTCTCGAGCCAGGCCGTGGCCAGCCATGCGGCCGGGACGAGGCGGCCGGCGAGCTCCGGCCCGAGGGCGGCGACCAGCGCGCCATGCTCGGCGTGGGTGAGGCCATCGGCGAGGGCGGAGCCGGGATCGGTGTTGATCCCGATCCGCCTCGGGTTGCGCTGCCCGACGAGCTCGGCCAGGCGCTTCCACTGGTCGGGCTCCTCCTCGGGCACCCAGGCCGGCGCGAACAGCCCGCCGAGGCCGTAGCGGCTGATGGTGAGGCGCTCGAGTGGCTTCCCCGGGCCGGGATCGTGGATGAGGAGGATGGTGCGGCGGCGGGCGTGGAAGCTCGTCGAATCGAGCATGGTCGCAAGCACCGGATCCTCGTTGTACTCCCGCGCGACGAGGATCCACATGTCGATGCCCGCCTCGCGCATCAGGCCCGGGAGCAGGGTGTCGAGCCGGTCGCGCACGATGCGGTCGTGGAGCGCCGCGCGCTCCCGAAGCGGCAGGGTCTCGAGCGCCGGCGCGGGCGCGGCGCAGAGAAGAAGGACGATGAGGAGGAGGCGCATCGCTCGAGGCTAGCCGCCCCCCTGCCGGTTCGGCAATCGGCGGCGGCCAGGACGAGCAGCCACGTGCGTGCGCCTTTGGGTGCACGCTGCGCTCTGCCTCTCCTTCGTGGAAGTGGTGCGCGCGGCCGAAATCCCCGAAGAGGTGCCGGCGCGCGCTGCGCACCGTCACCCGAGGGGAGGAGGGACATGGGCTGGGAGAAGGAGATCGAGGAGCTGCGCCAGCGCCAGCGTCTCGCCCACGCCATGGGCGGGCCGGAGAAGCTGGCCCGCCAGAAGGCGGCCGGCCGGCTCGATGCCCGAGAGCGGATCGCCGCCGTCGCCGATCCGGGGAGCTTTCGCGAAGTGGGCGAACTGGCGGGCTTTGCCACCTATGGCGCGGATGGCGCGCTCGCGGGCTTTCGGCCGGCCAACTTCCTGTTCGGCCATGCAACCGTCGATGGCCGCCCAGTGGTGCTGACGGCCGATGACTTCACCGTGCGCGGCGGCGCAGCGGATGCGAGCCTGCACCGGAAGCTCATCGCCGCCGAACAGCTGGCGCACGAGTATCGGATGCCCCTCATCCGCATGATCGAGGGCACCGGCGGCGGCGGGTCGGTCAGGAGCCTCGAGGACATGGGCCACACCTACATTCCCGAGATCCCCGGCTGGGAGCTGATGACGGCGAACCTCTCCCATGTTCCGGTCGTGGCCCTCGGGCTCGGGCCGGTGGCGGGGCTTGGCGCGGGCCGGATGGTGATGGCGCACTACAGCCTGCTGGTCGACGGGCTCGCCCAGATGTTCGTCGCCGGGCCGCCGGTGGTCGCCGCCGCCGGCGAACGGCGCACCAAGGAGGAGCTTGGGGGTGCTGCCATCCATGCCGGCAACGGCGCGGTCGACGACCGGGTGGCGAGCGAGGCCGAGGCCTTTGCCCGGCTGAAGCGCTTCCTCTCCTACCTGCCCTCCTCGGTCCACGCGCTTCCCGCGCGCGCCCCCGCGAACGACCGGCCCGACCGCGCCGAGGAGTGGCTCGTTGGCGCCGTCCCGCGCGACAGCCGCCGGCTCTACCCCATCCGCCCCATCCTCGAGGCGATCGTCGACCAGGGTTCGCTGTTCGAGATCGGCGGCGAATGGGGCCATGGCATCGTGACGGCGCTTGCCCGGCTCGACGGCTGGCCGGTGGCCGTGCTCGCCTCCAACCCCGAGGCGCTCGGCGGCCTGTGGACGGCGGCCACCGCGCGCAAGGTTGAGCGGATGGTCGACCTGGCCGACACCTTCCACCTCCCCGTCGTCCACCTGGTCGACAATCCCGGCTTCATGATCGGCCGCCGCGCCGAGGAGGAGGCGACCATCCGCTGGGGCAGCCGTGCGCTCGCTGCCATCCACCAGGCGCGCGTCCCCTGGGCCACCGTCATCCTCCGCAAGGCCTATGGCATGGCGGGCTCGGCCCACGCACCGGCCGACCGGTTCCGCTGGCGCATGGCCTGGCCCTCGGGCGACTGGGGCTCGCTTCCCATCGCCGGCGGCCTCGAGGCGGCCTATCGCGCGGAGCTCGAGGCGTCCGAGGATCCGGCTGCGCGGCTGGCCGAGATCCGCGCCCGGCTCGAGCGGGTCCGCTCGCCCTTCCGCACGGCCGAGCGGTTCGGGATCGAGGCCATCATCGATCCGCGCCAGACGCGCTCCGAGCTGTGCGCCTTCGCCAATGCCGCGCAGCGCGCGCTGGTGCCGGGGCCAAGGGCGCGGGGCCTGCGGCCCTGACGACGGAGGCTTTGCTTCCGCGGCAGAGCCGCTAGGGTCCGGCTGGGGCAGGAAGGAGTGGAGAACCGATGACACCCGAGCGCTTCGCCGAGGTCGACCAGTGGATCGCCCGCCACCTTCTGCCCGCGGACCCGCTGCTCGACGAGGTGCTGAAGGCCAACGCTGCCGCCGGGCTTGCCGCCATCGACGTCTCCCGCCTCATCGGCAGCCTGCTCGCCCTGATGTGCGGCGTGGTGAAGGCGCACCATGTGCTCGAGATCGGAACGCTCGGCGGCTATTCGGCCATCCAGATGGCCCGGGCGCTGCCCGAGGACGGGCGGCTGGTCACCATCGAGGCCAATCCCCGCACGGCCGAAGTGGCGCGCGCCAACTTCGCCCGCGCCGGTCTGGTGAAGCGGATCGATCTTCGGGTGGGCAAGGCGCTCGACGTGCTGCCCGGCCTCGTCGACGAGGGCCACGCCTTCGACCTTGCCTTCATCGATGCCGACAAGGAGAACAACGCTGCCTATGCCGACTGGGCGGCGACCCTGGTGCGGCCCGGCGGCCTCGTCATCGTCGACAATGTGGTGCGCGACGGGCGCATCACCGACGATCTTGCGACCGACCCGCAGATCCTCGGCACGCGAAGCCTCTATGCCGCGATGCGCATGGACGGCCGCTTCGAGGCGACGGCGATCCAGGTGGTGGGCACCAAGGGCTGGGATGGCCTGATGATCGCCCGGCGCCGCTGAGGGCCGAGCCGACCGGGCGGCGTCGCCCTGCCCCGCGCGCGGGACCTGCGCGAGCCCCGGAGGGTGGGCTCGCCGGGATTCGAACCCGGGACCTACAGATTAAAAGTCCGTTGCTCTACCGACTGAGCTACGAGCCCGCCCCAAGCTGCCCTAGGGGGCCGGGTGGGGCCGGTCAATCGGACGGGGCCTGCCCAGCCGGGCGGCGAGCGCCCGGGCCGGAAGGTTGAGGATGGGGTGGCGCCAGCGCGGCCACAGCTCGGAGAGCGGCGCGAGCGCAAAAGCGCGATGCGGCAGGCCGGGGTGCGGCACGCGGAGCCCGGGCGCCGCGATGACCGTCTCGCCGAAGGCCAGCAGGTCGAGATCGAGCACGCGCGGGCCCCAGCGTCGGCCGCCGCGCCGGCCGAAGTCGCGCTCGATCCGCTTCAGCAGGGCGAGGAGCGCGACCGCGTCGCCGTCGAACAGGCCGAGCGCTGCCGCATTGGCGAAGCGGCGCTGGGACGGCCCGAGCGGGTCGGTCGCGCGGATACGCGAGAGCCGCAGCCCGGCGATGCCGGCGTCTGCAAGGGCACGCGCGGCCGCCCGCAGCACCGCCTCCGGCCGCCCGTGGCGCCCGTGCGGGCGGTTGGAGCCGAGCCCGATGACGACCCGGGTGCCGGCCTTGTGCCGCCGCGCGTGCCTGCTAGCCTCTGCGGTCATGCGCGATCCCGGTCCCGATTGCCCGCTGTGTCCTCGGCTGGCCGTGTTCCGCGAGCAGAACCGGCAGCGCTGGCCCGACTGGTTCAACGCGCCCGTCCCCGGCTTCGGCGACCCGCTTGCCCGGCTCGCCATCGTCGGGCTGGCCCCGGGCCTGTCCGGCGCCAACCGCACCGGACGCCCCTTCACGGGCGATCATGCCGGTCTGCTGCTCTACGACACGCTGCTCACCCTCGGGCTTGCAACAGGCCATTACGCCGAGCACGCCGCCGACGGGCTGGTGCTCGAGGACGTGTTCATCACCAATGCCGTGCGCTGCGTGCCGCCTGGCAACCGGCCGACCACGGCCGAGATCCACGGCTGCCGGCCGTTCCTCGAGGCGAGCCTCGCCGGCCTTCCCAATCTCCGGGTGGTGCTGGCGCTGGGGTCCATCGCCCACCAGTCGGCCGTGAAGGCGCTGGGCGGGAAGCTTCCCAAGGCGCGCTTCGCGCATGGCGCGGTCCATCGCTTGCCGTCGGGCCTGCATCTCGTCGACAGCTATCATTGCAGCAGGCTCAACACCAACACCGGCGTGCTCACCGCCGACATGTTCCGCGCCGTCGTTTCGCAGGCCATGCAGCTGAGGGGACAGGGATGACCGAGCTTCTGCTTGCCGAGGAGGGTCCGGTGCTCCGGGCCACCATGAACCGCCCGGAGCGGCTCAACGCCCTGTCCCCGGACCTGGTCGAGGCGCTTCGCGGTCTGTTCGTCGGGCTCTACTGGCGGCGCGACATCCGGGTCGTGGTGCTCGCGGGCGCCGGCCGGGCCTTCTCGGCCGGGCTCGACCTGAAGGGCGGCACGGCGCTTCCCGAGGCGACGGTCACCGAAGCGCTCAAGGCCCAGCGGCGCATCTCGGAGATCGTGATCGCCATGCGGCGCTGCCCGCAGCCGATCGTGGCACTCGTCGACGGCCCGGCCGCCGGCGGCGGCTTCGCGCTGGCTCTCGCCTCCGACATCCGCATCGCCACGCCGCGCACGCGGATGAACGCCGCCTTCATCCGCATCGGGCTTTCCGCCTGCGACATCGGCGTCTCCTATTTCCTCCCGCGCATGGTCGGGGCGAGCGTTGCCGCCGACTACATGCTGACCGGCCGCTTCATGGATGCTGCGACCGCGCTGCGGCTCGGCCTGGTCTCGGAGGTGGTGGAGCCCGAGGCGATCCGCGCCGCCGGGGACCGTTTCGTCGGCGAGATGCTCGCGGCAAGCCCGCTGGCCCTGAGGCTCACCAAGGAGGCGCTCAACCACGCCATCGACATGGGAAGCCTCGAGGCCGTCATCGCGATGGAGGACAGGAACCAGGTGCTGACCGCGCGCGACGCCAACTTCGCCGAAGGGGTCGCGGCCTTTCTCGAGAAGCGCCCGCCGCGCTACCGGCCGGACTGAGCGACCCGGCCGCCCCGGAGGCCCGGCCTCAGGGGGTGAACTGCTCGTGGGTGGCGCGCGTCGCCCGGCCGCCGACTTCGGCGGCGCCGCCGAGGAGGTGGATGCGGCCAGCCACGCCAACCGCGCCGAGGCCGTGGCGCCCTTCGGGCATCCGCATCACTTCCTGCCAGCGGTCGGTGCGCGGATCATAGGCAAGGACCTCGGCGTGAACCATCGGGCTCGGCCCGAAGCTCTCGCCGCCGAAGCCGTAGAGCCGCCCGAGCGCCACGGCTGCCGCGTGCCCACCGCGCGGGGCGGGGAGCGGCGCCCTGCTGGTCCAGGCGCCGGTTGCCGGGTCGTAGACCTGATGGTCGGCGACGTTCAGGATCTGCCCGCCTGTCGAATGGCGGCCGCCCACCATGTGCAGCCTGCCATCGAGCACGGCAAACGCGGCGCTGTTCACGCCCCGGGGCACCTTCGGCCCCGGCTCCCACTGCCGGCCATCGGCAGCAAGAATCCAGCACTCCTGCGTGTCGCCATGGTCGGCATAGCCGGCGTTGGCCGCCTCCACGGGCGTGCGCCCGGCCGCGACCAGCAGGCGCCCGCCGACCACGCCCCCCACCATCTCCGCCTGGGGCCGCGGCAGCGGCGGGCCTTCCTCCCAGCGCGCGGCACCGCGGGCGAGCGTCCACACCCGCCGCTCCATCCGCCAGAGCGCGCTGGGGCCGGAGGTGAAGCCGCCGATGCACCACAGCCGGCCGGCGTGGGCGACGAGGAGCGGGTGGTGGAGCGGCAGCGGAAGGTCGGGCAGCCGGTCCCAGCCCCGGGCACCGGGACGAAAGGCGTGGACGGCGGCGGTGGGCGCGAGGTCGGCAAGGCCGGCCACGTGCGCGACGCGGGCCTCGAATCCGCCGCCGACGATGATCCGGGCATCGAAGAAGGCGGGGTAGATCTCCTGCACCGGGCGGGGCAGCGCCGGCTGAGCCCGGAACCGCGGCGGCGCCGCCGGCGGCCTTGCCACCCGCTCCTTCGGCTGCGGCGTCCACTGCCCGAGCGCGGGGGCCGCAAGCCACAGCGCGCCACCGGCAAGGATGGTGCGCCGCTTCACCGGTCCTCGGCGAGGCGCCGGTAGAGGTCGGGCCGGCGGTCACGGAAGAAGCCGAAGGCGGCGCGGTGGCGGGCGGCGCGGTCGAGATCGACCGTCGCCAGGATCACGCCCTCCTCCGCCGTCCCCATCTCGGCGAGCATGTCGCCCCGCTCGTCGGTGATGAAGCTGTTGCCGTAGAAGGTCTGGCCATTCTCCGTGCCCACCCGGTTGGCGGCCACCACGGGAACGACGTTGGAGACCGCGTGGCCGACCATGGCGCGGACCCAAAGCCGCCGCGTGTCGAGCGCGGGATCATGCGGCTCGCTCCCGATCGCGGTCGGGAAGAGGAGGATCTCGGCGCCCTCGAGCATCAGCGCGCGCGCCGTCTCGGGATACCACTGGTCCCAGCAGATGCCGACCCCGATGGTGCCGAGCGGCGTCTTCCACGCCCGGAAGCCGGTGTTGCCGGGCCGGAAGTAGAATTTCTCCATGTAGCCCGGGCCGTCGGGAATGTGCGACTTGCGGTAGACGCCCTCCACCTCGCCGCCCGCCCCGACGAAGGCGATCGCATTGTAGTAGTGGTGGCCATCGCGCTCGAAGAAGCTCGTCGGCACGAGGACGCCGAGCTCCCGCGCCACGGCCTGCATGGTCGTGACCGCCGGATGGCTCTCGACCGGTGCAGCGTCGGCGAAGCGCGCCTCGTCCTGCGTCACGCAGAAATAGTGGCCCTCGAACAGCTCGGAGGGGAGAATGAGCTGCGCGCCCATGGCAGCCGCCTCGCGCACCCGCTCCGCAGTGCGGGCGATGTCGGTCGCACGGTCGCCGGTGAAGGCCATCTGGATGGCGGCGACGCGAAGCTCCCGGCTCATGCGCGTCCTCCGGTCGGGCCGGGCGCACGCCCGGCGGGCTGCTGCTGGGTGATGCAGTGGAAGCTGCCGCCGCCGGAGAGCAGGTGGGTGGAGGGAAGCCCGGCCACCCGGTGACGGGGGAAGGCGCGGGCGAGCGCCTTCACGGCCGCCTGGTCGGAGGGGCCGCCGTAGAGCGGCACGACGACCTGGCCGTTGGCGATGACGAAGTTCATGTGGCTTGCCGGGGCGAGCGTGCCGCCGAGCTCGAAGCGGCCCACCGACGGCATGTCGAGGACGAGGAGGCCGGCGTCTGCCGCGCGGGCGCGGGCATCGGCGAACGTGGCGGCATTGGGGTCACCGGCGCCGGCTGCGACCGGGATCGCGACGGTGCCCGGCGCGACGAAGCGGGCAAGATTGTCGACATGCCCGTCGGTATGGTCGTTCGCCAGGCCCTCGCCAAGCCAGATGACGCGGCGGATGCCGAGCGCGGCCCTGAGCAGGGCCTCGATGTCGCGCCGGTCGAGGCCCGGGTTGCGGTTCGGGTTGAGGAGGCACTGCTCGGTGGTCAGCAGCAGGCCCTGGCCGTCGGTGTCGATGGCGCCACCCTCGAGCACGAGGTCGAAGCGGGTCAGGCCCGCACCGGCCAGTGCGGCGACCCGGTCGGCGAGGTCGGAATCGCCGGGCAGGTCATACTTCCCGCCCCAGCCGTTGAAGCGGAAGGCGCGCGCCTCGCGCTCGGCAAGGAAGAGGGGGCCGGTGTCGCGCAGCCAGATGTCGCCGAAGGCCAGGTCGTGGACCTCGGCAATGGCGCCCGTTGCAGCGCGGGCGGCGGCGGCCGCCTCGGCGCCGCTGGCAAGCAGCCTGACCGGGACCGAGGCGGCAAGGGTGCGGACCAGCGCCGCCACTTCCACCCGGGCCGGGGCAAGGTCGGCCTCCCACAGGCCGGGGTCGGACGGGAACGCCGTCCAGATGGCGCGCTGCGGCGCCCATTCGGCGGGCCAGGGCATGGCGCCCTCCTAGTCGGGCGAACGTGGCAAATCCACCGCGGAGCCCCGGTCAGCCGCGGAATCCCTGGGCGACCAGATAGGTCTCGCGCGAGTCCTTCCGGCTGGCGGGCGGCTTGGCGTGCCTGACGCTCGCGAACTGGCGCTTGAGATCGGAAAGCAGCGCCGCCTCGGTGCCGCCGGCGAGCACCTTGGCCACGAAGCCGCCGCCCGGCCGAAGCACCTCGGCCGCGAAGGCGGCCGCGGCCTCGACGAGGGCAAGGGTGCGCAGATGGTCCGTCGGGGCGTGGCCGACGCTGTTCGCGGCCATGTCGGAAAGGACGAGGCAGGCCGGCCCGCCAAGCGCCTGCTCGATGGCGGCCGCTGCATCGGGCGCGAGGAAATCCTGCTGGAGCAGGATGGCGCCGGGCACGGGGTCCATCGGGAGAAGGTCGATCCCGACCAGCTGCGCGGCGGGTGCCTTCTGCCGCACCACCTGGCACCAGCTTCCCGGCGCAGCCCCGAGATCGACCACCCGGCTCACGCCCTTCAAGAGGCCGAAGCGCCGGTCGAGCTCGAGGAGCTTGTAGGCCGCCCGCGCGCGGTAGCCTTCGGCCTTGGCGCGGCGGACATAGGGGTCGGCCAGCTGCCGCTCGAGCCAGCGCGTGGACGACGCGCTGCGGCCGCGCTTCTGGGCAAGCCGGCGCCCCTCGCGCCCGCCGCTGCCGCCGCGCGAGGCGGGCATCAGCCGTGCGCCGGATGGTCGGCGGCGGCGATCATGGACCGCAGGATGCCTTCGCGCAGGCCCCTGTCGGCAACCCGGATCCGCTCGCAGGCGGAGAGATCGAGGAGCGCCTCGAGGATGGCGGCGCCGGCGACGACCAGCTCGGCCCGGTCCCGGCCGATCCCCGGGATGGCGCAGCGCTCGGCCGCCGGCATGGCGGCGAGCTTCCGGCCGAGCGCGCGCAGGCCGATCGAGGCGGACCAGCAGCCATCGACGCGGGCGCGGTCGTAGCTGGTCTGGCCCATCAGCAGGCTGGCGAGCGTCGTCACCGTCCCCGAGGCGCCGAGGAGGGCGAGGTCGCGGCCGGCGACGCGCCTGAGGTCGACCAGGTGGCGGCTCACCCGCGCCTTCATGCGGAAGAAGGCCTCGAGCCGCCCGGCCGAGGTCGGCGCCTCCTCGCGCTCGGTCTCGGCAAGGCTGACGACGCCCCACGGCACGCTCGCCCAGCCGCGCATCAGGAGATCGGACCCGAGGCCGCCATCCGCAAGCCGCCGCCAGGCATCGCCGTCGGCCCTGCGCCGCTCGAGGAGGACCACTTCGGTCGAGCCGCCGCCGATGTCGAACACGAGCGTGCGGGGCACCTCGCGGTCGATGAGCGTCTGGCAGCCGAGGACGGCGAGGCGCGCCTCCTCGGCCGGCGAGATCACGTCGAGCGCGATCCCGGTCTCGCGATAGACGCGGGCGACGAACTCGGGCGCATTGGCCGCGCTGCGGCAGGCCTCGGTCGCGACCGAGCGGACCTCGCAGACATGGCGGCGGGCCAGCTTCTCGGCGCAGATGCGAAGGGCCGCGATCGCCCGGTCCATTGCCGCCTCGCCGAGGCGGCCGGACTGGGCCAGCCCCTCGCCGAGGCGGACGACCCGCGAGAAGGCATCGACGACCTGGAAGCCGTCGGCCGCGGGCCGGGCGATGAGCAGGCGGCAGTTGTTGGTGCCAAGGTCGATCGCGCCGAAGTGGCGCACGCGTTCGCGGCGCAGGACGGGAGCAGCAGGCGCGGCCGGTGGCGGGGCGGTCAGAAGGGAAGGATCGGGCGGCGACCGCCCGGAATCATAATCGGCCACGGGTCGCAACAGTCCACTGACACCCGGCGGTCCGGGCACCTGCCGGCAAACCTAGCAGACTGTCACCAATTCTCAAGATTTCCGCAACAGAATGGCGGCGCTGCGGTCCGTTCGGGCATCAGGTTCAGCGGCTGGTGGAGACGAGGGGGATCGAACCCCTGACCTCAGCAGTGCGATTGCTGCGCTCTCCCATCTGAGCTACGTCCCCCCAGTGCCGAGGGCCCGCCGCGGGAGTGGCGGCCTTAGCCAAGCGGCGCGCGCGAGGCAAGGGCCGCGCGCCGGTGGCCGGGAGGCAGGTGGGGCGCGGGCCGAGGCCTGGTCGGGCGTCCGTCGGGAACTCAGGCCGGGGGCTCAGGCCGGGCGGCGCGGTCGCATCAGCGCTTCCTGCACCATCGTGGCCACGAGCCGGCCGGCCCGGTCATGGACGAAGCCGAGCGAGAGGCCGCGGCCATTCTGCGCCGAGGGGCTCACCGTCTCGACGAACAGCCAGTCGTCGACGCGGGCCGGGCGGTGGAACCACATGGCGTGGTCGAGACTGGCCAGGAACACCGCGGGGCCCGGCATGGGGACGGCATGGGGCAGCACCGCCGTCCCGGCGAGCCAGTAGTCCGAGACATAGGTGAGGAGCGCGGCCTGGGCGGACTCCGCGGCCGCGCCCGCGCTCGGCATCCGCAGCCAGAAGCGGCGGCGGGGTTCGCGCCCGCGCCCGTCGAGAAAGGCGTCCGGGTCGATCGGGCGGACCTCGACCGGCCGTGCCCGATCGGCCCAGCGCCGGCGGACGAACTCGGGCAGGCGCTCGCCCATGGTCTCGGCGAGGCCAGCGAGATCGTGCAGGGCATCCGGGCCGGGCACGCCCTCGGGCATGGCGCGCTGGTGGTCATAGCCCTCCTCGGCGGCGTGGAACCCCAGCTCCATGTGGAAGATCGGCTCGCCCGCCTGGATGGCGGTCACGCGGCGGGTGGAGAATCGCCCGCCGTCTCGCGTGCGCTCGACGCTGTAGATGACGGCGCGGTCGCTCTGCCCGGCGCGCAGGAAATAGCCGTGGAGCGAGTGGACGGCGCGATCATCGGGTGCGGTCATGGTGGCGGCCGCCAGCGCCTGGGCCAGCACCTGGCCGCCGAACAGCGCACCATTGGCGTTGCGCTGGTTGAGCCGGTTGGTGAACAGGTTGAGATCGAGCGGCTCGAGCGCGAGAAGCTCGGGCACCGAGCGGCCGTCCCACTGGGCGATGGCGGGCATGGCGCGGCTGCTAGCTTCACAGCCTGCCCGCGGCAATGCATGGGGCGGCCAATGGAGAGGATCGACACGTCGGGCGCCGTTCCGGCCGCCACCGTCATCATCGCCCGCGACGGCGCGGGCGGGCTCGAGGTGCTGGTGATCGAGCGGGCGAAGGGGATGGGCTTCGCCGGTGGCGCCGTCGCCTTCCCGGGCGGCAAGGTGGATGCCTCCGACCGACCCGAGGGCGCCGCGTTCCGGGGCTTCGACGGGCTCGCCGCGGACGACGCAGCCGGGCGGCTGACGGCAGCGCGCGAGGCCTTCGAGGAAACCGGCGTGCTCCTCTCAAGCGGACCTCGGGTCGTGGCCAGCGAGCGGGCGCGGCTGCGGCCGCTGTCGGACCGCCACGCGCTGGCCTTCGCCGAGATCCTCGCCGGCCTCGGCCATGTGCTCGATGCAGCCGCGCTCAGGCCCTTCGCCCGCTGGCTGCCGCCCGAGGGGCTGCACAAGCGGTTCGACACCCGCTTCTACCTCGCCCTGCTGCCCGAGGGCGAAGCCCATCTCGCCGACGGCGCCGAGGCGGTCCACGCCCGCTTCGCCCGGCCCGCCGACCTTCTCGCCGAGGCGGACGAGGGCACCATCTCGCTGCTCTTTCCCACGCGCTGCAACATCGCGCGCCTCGCCCAGTTCGCGTCCGCCGCGGCGCTTCTCGCCGACCCGACGCCGGCGCCCTTCATCCAGCCGCGTATCAAGGGCGAATGGCTCACCATTCCAGAAGGCATCGGCTACCCGCTGACCGCCGAACGCTGGGAGACGGTGCGGCGCGCCTGACCCGGCAAGGGATGGGGCGAACCCAAGGGCACGCCGCATCTGGCGGGATCCATGCATGTCCCGGCACGCGCGCGGATGCTACAGTCGCCCGGGTGCAGGGGCGCGGGGAGATGCCGGCCGGCGCCCGGCACGGGATCGGGGGGGAGGACCCATGACGCACGGATCGGGAAGGAACGAGGCGGCATCGCGGCTGGCCGGAGCCGCGCGCAGGCGGAGGGCCGGCCTCCTGCTCCTCGCCCTGGCGTCGTTGCCGGCGCCGGCCGCGGCGCAGAACCCGCTCGTCGACCCGGCCGCGCGCGCGAACCGGCACTTCCATCCCGAGGGAAAGCCGCCCTCGGCAGCAACGCTGGCGGTTCGCGAGGCGGGCGCGCGCACCCTGCCCTTCGACGATCTCCGGGATTTCGAAGAGGCGCAGCGGGGGCTGATCGCGCCGCTTCCGGCCAGCACCGTCATGGCCGATGCCGGCCACATCGCCTGGGACCTCGAGAGCTACCAGTGGCTGCGGCAGGAGCGGGACTTCCCCAGCATCCACCCCTCGCTGCTGCGGATGGCGCGGCTCAACATGAACGCCGGCCTGTACGAAGTGCTGCCGGGCAGGATCTACCAGGTCCGCGGCCTCGACCTCGCCAACATGACCTTCATCCGCGGCAAGACCGGCTGGATCCTGTTCGACGTTCTCACCACGAAGGAGGTGGCCCGCTTCGCGCTCGACTTTGTCAACCGGACGCTGGGGAGCCGGCCGGTCACGGCGGTCGTCTATTCGCACAGCCACATCGACCATTTCGGCGGCGTGCGCGGGGTGGTCGAGGAGGCCGACGTGCGCGCGGGCCGGGTCCAGATCATCGCGCCAAGGGGCTTCCTCGACGAGGCCGTCGCGGAGAATGTCTTTGCCGGAAATGCGATGAGCCGGCGCAGCCGGATCCAGTATGCGACCATCCTGCAGCGCAGCCCGTTCGGCCATGTCGACCAGTCGCTCGGCAAGAATGTCTCGGCCGGCGTGCCGACGCTGATTGCGCCGACGCGCGAGATTGCCGGCGACCTCGAGGAGCTGACCGTCGATGGCGTGCGCATCCTGTTCCAGAACACGCCCGACACCGAGGCCCCGGCCGAGATGAACAGCTGGTTCCCCGACTGGAAGGCCTTCTGGGCAGCCGAGAATGTGACCGCCACCGTGCACAACATCTACACGCTGCGCGGCGCGCAGACCCGCGATGCGCACAACTGGGCAAAGCAGATCAACCGGGCGATCCACCTGTTTCCCGATGCCGAGGTGATGTTCGCCTCGCACCACTGGCCGCGCTGGGGCAATGCCCGGGTGATGGAGGTGATGCGCGCGCAGCGCGACGCCTACGCCCACTTGCACCAGCGCACGCTGCATCTCGCCAACCGGGGTGTGCCGATCAGCCAGATCCACAATGTCTACGAGGTGCCGAGGTCGCTGCAGCGGCAATGGGCCGCGCGCAGCTACCACGGCGCGGTCAGGAACAATGTCCGCGGCATCCTCAACCGCCATCTCGGCTTCTGGGATGGCAGCCCCTCCAACCTCGATCCCCCGCCGGCCGAGGTGACGGGAAGGCTGTTCGTCGAGATGATGGGCGGTGCCGCGCGCGTCATCGCGCGCGGGCGCGCGCTCAACGCTGCCGGCCGCTACCGCGAGACGGCGCAGCTTGTGCAGCATCTCGTCTTCGCCGAGCCCGAAAACCAGGAGGGCCGGGCGGTCCTCGCCGACGCCTACGAGCAGCTGGGCTACCAGGACGAGAGCACCAGCTTCCGCAATTCCTACCTGCAGCTCGCCGCCGAGCTCCGCACCGGCCTTGCCGAGGGAATGGCAGCGGGTTCGACCAGCGCCGACATCGTGGGGGCGATGACGACCGGCCAGTGGCTCGACTATCTCGCGATCAGCCTGGACAGCGACCGGGCCGCGGGCTGGGCCTGGACCATGAACCTCATCATCCCCGACACCGGCGAGCAGTTCAAGATCGAGATGTCGAACCAGGCGCTCACCAGCATCGCCGGCTTCACCGACCCGAAGGCGGCGCTCACCATCACCGTCGAGCGCGCCGACCTTTCCGACGTGCTGCGCGGGCGGAAGACCTTCGAGCAGCTGGAAGCCGAAGGACGGGCGCGGCTGGCGGGCGACCGCACGCCGTGGAACCAGCTGCGCTCGGCCCTCACCCGCTTCACGCCCGACTTCGCGATCTTCCCCGGCACCCGGAACGCGCGGGCCGTGCCGGGACCCGCCGTGCCCTGAGGACCGCGCCCCTGCCGTCCACGAGGCTCGCCGGGCCGGATCAGTCCGCCGTCGCGCTGCCCAGCTCGATCCAGCCGAGGAACCTCGGGGACTTCTCCATGTAGCCCCGCTCCACGTCGCCGAGCCGGAAGCCGGCCGCCGCGTTGGCGGCCGCGACCGGCCTGGTGAGGTGGCAGCCGCCGGCGATCCGCTTCCACATGGGCTCGAGCCGGTGCTGCCAGCGGCAGGGGCCGGCATCGGGCGCGCGCCCATGCTCGAGGAAGAGGAACGTGCCGCCCGGCTTCAGCACGCGGCGCGCCTCGGCCAGCGCCCGCTGCGGGTCGGTCACGCTGCACAGGGTGAAGGTCGAGACCACCGTGTCGAAGCTCCCGTCGGCGAAGGGGAGCTGCTCGGCGACACCCTGCTCGATCCGCAGGGGGACCGCGGCATGCGGTGCCGCGCGGGCCCGGGCGAGCAGCGGATCGGACGGGTCGATCCCGGTGACGGCCGTCACCTGCGCCGGGTCATAGAGGCCGAGGTTGGCACCGCCGCCCACGCCGAACTCGAGCACCTCGCCCCGCGCGCGGGGGATGAGGCGGGCGCGCCGGCGCATCACCGGCGGCTGGGTGCAGGCAAGGCCGATGAGCCTCGGGACGACATGGCGGTCCCACCAGGACAGCGGGGGGACCGGCGCGGCTGCCATGGCCGTGCCCGCGCTCAGGCCGCCAGCTTCCGCAGCACGAAGGGCAGGATCCCGCCGGCGTAGAAATAGTCGATCTCGTTGGCCGTATCGATCCGGCACAGCGCCGCAAAGGCGCCCTCGCTGCCATCGGCCCGGCGGAAGCGCACCTCGAGCATCTGCCGGGGCGCAAGATCCTGCAGCCCGGCGATGGTGAAATGCTCGTCGCCGACAAGACCGAGCGAGGCCGCGCTCGACCCTTCCGGGAACTGGAGCGGCAGCACGCCCATGCCGACCAGGTTCGAGCGGTGGATGCGCTCGAAGCTCTCGGCGATCACGGCGCGCACGCCGAGCAGCCGGGTGCCCTTGGCGGCCCAGTCGCGGCTGGAACCGGTGCCATATTCGCGCCCGGCGAGGATGATGAGCGGCGTCCCTTCCGCCTGGTAGCGCATCGCCGCATCGTAGATCGGCAGCACCTCGCCGCTCGGGAAATGGGTGGTGAAGCCGCCTTCAGTGCCCGGCGCCACGCGGTTCCGGATGCGGATGTTGGCGAAGGTGCCCCGCATCATGATCTCGTGGTTGCCGCGGCGCGCGCCATAGCTGTTGAACTGGTCGCGCGGTACCTGCCGCTCCATGAGGTAGCGCCCGGCCGGGCTGTCGGCCTTGATCGATCCCGCCGGCGAGATGTGGTCGGTCGTGATGCTGTCGCCGAGCAGCGCCAGCACCCGGGCCTCGAGGATGTCGGTGACCGGCGCCGGCGTCATCGACAGCCCCTCGAAGTAGGGCGGGTTCTGGACATAGGTGGACGAGGGGTTCCACTGGTAGGTGGCGCCGCCCGTCACGCGGATGTCCTGCCAGTGGCGGTCGCCATCGAAGACATTGGCATAGCGCGCCCGGAACATCTCGGGCGTGACGGCGGAGGCGACCATGGTGGCGACCTCGGCGTTGGTCGGCCAGATGTCCCTCAGATAGACATCCTCGCCGCTGCGCGACTGGCCGATGGGCGTCTCGATGATGTCGGTGCGGATCTCCCCCTTCAGCGCATAGGCAACGACCAGCGGGGGCGAGGCGAGATAGTTGGCCTTGACGTCCGGGCTGACCCGGCCCTCGAAGTTGCGGTTGCCCGAGAGCACCGATGCGGCGACCAGGTCGTGGCGGTTGATCGCCTCGGAGATCGGCGCCGGAAGCGGGCCGGAATTGCCGATGCAGGTGGTGCAGCCATAGCCGACGAGGTTGAAGCCGAGCGCATCCATGTCGGCCGTGAGCCCGGAGCGGTCGAAATAGTCGGTCACGACCTGCGAGCCCGGGGCGAAGCTGGTCTTGACCCACGGCTTGGGCTTGAGGCCGAGTTCGCGGGCCTTGCGCGCGACGAGGCCGGCCGCCACGAGCACATTGGGATTGGAGGTGTTGGTGCACGAGGTGATGGCGGCGATGACCACGTCGCCATGACCGAGATCATGGTTGGTCCCCTCCACGCGCACCCTCCGGCCCTCCTCGCCGGCCTTGCCGTAGCCGCCGGCGAGCTCGGCCATGAAGCTGTCGTCGACCTGGCCGAGCGGCACCCGGTCCTGCGGGCGGCGCGGCCCGGCGAGCGAGGGCTCGACGGTCGCGAGGTCAAGCTCGAGCATGTCGGTGAAGACCGGATCGGGCGTGGCGGCATCGCGCCACAGGCCCTGCGCCTTCGCATAGGCCTCGGCGAGCGCGACCCGGTGGTCATCCCGGCCGGTGAAGCGCAGATAGGCGATGGTCGTCGCGTCGACCGGGAAGAAGCCGCAGGTGGCGCCATATTCGGGCGCCATGTTGGCGATGGTGGCGCGGTCGGCGAGCGTGAGCGCGTCGAGGCCGGGGCCGCAGAACTCGACGAACTTGCCCACCACGCCCTTCTTGCGCAGCATCTGGGTGACGGTGAGGACGAGGTCGGTCGCGGTCACGCCTTCGGCCAGCGTGCCGGTCAGGCGGAAGCCGACCACCTCGGGGATGAGCATCGAGACCGGCTGGCCGAGCATGGCGGCCTCGGCCTCGATCCCGCCCACGCCCCAGCCGAGCACGCCGAGCCCGTTCACCATGGTCGTGTGGCTGTCGGTGCCGACCAGCGTGTCGGGATAGACATGGTGGGCGCCATCCGGCCCTTCCGAGACCCAGGCGACCTGGGCCAGATACTCGAGGTTGACCTGGTGGCAGATCCCGGTGCCGGGGGGGACGACCCGGAAGTTGCGGAACGCGGTCTGGCCCCAGCGCAGGAACTCGTAGCGCTCGAGGTTCCGCGCATATTCCAGTTCGACATTGCGGGCGAAGGCCTGCGCGTTGCCGAACGCGTCCACCATCACGCTGTGGTCGATGACGAGGTCGACGGGGACGAGCGGATTGACCCGCTGCGGATCGCCGCCGAGGCGCGCGAGTGCATCGCGCATGGCGGCAAGGTCGACGACCGCGGGAACGCCGGTGAAATCCTGCATGAGAACGCGGGCCGGGCGATACTGGATCTCCCGGTCCGAGGTGCGGGTTCCAAGCCAGCCCGCCAGCGCCTCGATGTCGGCAGCGGAGACGGTTGCCCCGCCATCCTCGAAGCGCAGCAGATTCTCGAGGAGCACCTTCATCGAGAAGGGCAGCCGCGCGACATCGCCGAGACGCTCGGCCGCGCGCTCCAGGCTGAAATAGACGTAGCTCCGGCCGTCCACCTCGAGGGTCGCCCGGGTGCCGAGGCTGTCGATGCCCGCTGCCGTCATGTCCGTCTCCCGTCGCTGTCTCCCCGGGTCCTAGGCAAGCGGAAAAAGCTGGGCAAGCCGACTAAAGTCGGACCAGCCATGCCGTTCTGGAGCATGTGCATCTGCCAGGGTCGGGGGTGCACGCCTGGAGACAAGGGTGTGGAACAGACCATGCGGTTCAACCCCGAGGCGGGGTTGGAGGACGTCGACCAGAACGCGCTTGGACACCCCGACATCGCCATCCTCGACGCCGCGCGCGCCCTGTTCGTGGAAACGGGGCTGTCGCCCGAGCCGCCGGCCTACGAGCTGATCTGGCTGCACCTCAAGGGCGAGGACCCGGCGCTCAGCCGGGATCTCGAGCGCGCGCTCGCCGCCCAGCGCCTCGACCGGGCGACCATCGCCGATCTGCGCCGGACCCATCTCCCCGAGATCGCCGCAGGCGAGCTTCACCAGATGGTGTCGAGCGCCCATGGCGCAGCGCTCCGGCTCGCCGAGAAGCTCGAAGGCGGCAGGGACGAGATCGCCCGCCACGACCGCGCGATCCTGACCGAGGACGACCTGCTCGCCTCCGGCATGGTCCGCCCCGACGAGATCCTGGCCTGCATCAAGCGGCTGCGCGCCGCGAACGCCCGCATCCTCGCGGCGAACCGGCGGCTCGAGACGGAGCTCGAGCAGGTGAGCCGGGAAAACTCCGCGCTGGTCGAGCGGCTCGACACGGCCGAGCGCAAGGCCCGGACCGACCCGCTCACCGGGCTCGGCAATCGCCGCGGGCTGACGGACGCGCTGGGGCAGCTCATGCAGTCCGCGCGCGACTGCGGCGTGCCGCTGTCGCTCGCCATCCTCGACATCGACCATTTCAAGCAGATCAACGACAAGTGGGGCCACGCAATCGGCGACGAGGTGCTCCGCTACCTCGGCAGCTTCCTCACCCACTGCCTGAAGAAGGCGGAAGGGGCGTTTGCCGCCCGCTACGGCGGCGAGGAGTTCGTGATCGTCCTGCCGGGCGTGGCGCTGGACGCCGCCTGCCGGGCGCTCGAGGCGATCCGCGCCGCCCTCGGCCGGCAGGTGATGCGCCGCGCCTCGGACGGCGCCCGCCTCGGCAAGGTCACCTTCTCCGCAGGAGTGGCGCAGGTGCGGGCCAGCGACAGCGTCGACACCCTGCTCGATCGCGCCGATGCCGCCGTCTACACGGCGAAGCGGGCTGGCCGCGACCGCGTGCTTCCCGAACGGTCCGACCTCAACTGAGGTCTGCGAAGCGAACGCGGCGCTGACGGCGGCCTCGCCCGGCGCGGCACGAGGACCGGCCCCCCCCGCGCCCGCCTTGACTTCCGGCACCGATTGGGCAGGGCCCGAGGCCACCCGTGCCGCGTCCCGGCACATGCCCAGAGGGGATCCGCCACGCATGGCCGCGCCCGAACGAACCTCCTACCTTCCGCGCGCGGCCGATCCGGGAAGCCGGGCCGCCATGCCCCGGCGCCTGTCGGAACGCGCCTTCACCTGGGCCTTCGGCCTCATCCAGTGGCCGTGGCTGCTGCGAAGCCTCTCCGGCGGGCCGGACGTGGCGCGCACCGCGCTGCTCCACCTCCTCGAACTCCCCGATGCCGCCCTGCCCAGGCTGGGAAGCTGGAAGGCCGACGCCTTCTTCCTCCGTCTGATTGCCGAGCATGTGCGCGATGCGCGCCCGCACACGGTGGTCGAGCTCGGCGCCGGCTCGACCAGCCTCGTCGCCGGCCGGGCGCTCCAGCTGTGGAGCGGCGGCCGGCTGGTCTCCTTCGACCAGCATGCGCCGTTCGTGGCGGAGATCCGTGACTGGCTCGGCGGGCTCGGCATCCCTTCGGACCTGCGTGTCGCCCCGCTCGGTCCGCCGCCGCAGGGCTGGCCGGGGGCCTGGTACCAGCTCGCCAATGTCCCCGAGCGGATCGAGCTCCTCATCGTCGATGGTCCGCCCTGGACGGTCCATCCCTACGCCCGGGGTGCGGCCGAGACCCTGTTCGACCGGATCCCGGTCGGTGGCGTCGTGATGCTCGACGACGCGGCCCGGCCAGGCGAACGGGTGGTCGCCGCGCGGTGGAAGCGGCGCTGGCCGGGCTTCCGCTTCCGCCATGTCCGGGGCGGCACCAAGGGCACGCTGATCGGGATGCGCCTCGCCTGACCGCGGCTCAGCCGTCGCCGAACACCCGGGCGAAGATCGCATCCACCCGGGCGAAGTGCGGCGCGAGGCTGAACAGCCGGTCGAGCGCCTCGGGGGAGAGATGCGCGGCCACCTCGGGGTCCGCGCCGAGCAGGTCGCGCAGCGAAAGCGCGCCATCGGCCTCCCAGACCTTCATGGCGTTGCGCTGGACGGCGGCATAGGCCTGCTCGCGGGACATGCCCGCCTGGGTCAGGGCCAGGAGCACCTGCTGGGAATGGACGAGCCCGCCCATAAGGTGGAGGTTGCGCGCCATGCGCTCGGGATAGACGACGAGGCGCTCGACGAGGCCGGTGAGCCGCACCAGCGCGAAATCGAGATGGACGGTTGCATCCGGGGCGATCCCGCGCTCGACCGAGGAGTGGGAAATGTCGCGCTCGTGCCAGAGCGCCACATTCTCGAGCGCGGGCGTGACCGCCGAGCGCACGAGACGGGCAAGCCCGGTCAGATTCTCCGACAGCACCGGGTTGCGCTTGTGCGGCATGGCCGACGAGCCCTTCTGGCCCGGCGCGAACCACTCCTCGGCCTCGAGCACCTCGGTGCGCTGGAGATGGCGGATCTCGGTCGCCAGCCGCTCGACCGACGAGGCGATGACGCCAAGGGTTGCGAAGAACATGGCGTGCCGGTCGCGCGGGATGACCTGGGTGGAGACGGGTTCGACCGCAAGCCCGAGCCGGGACGCGACATGGGCTTCCACCTCGGGCGGGATGTGCGCGAAGGTGCCGACCGCGCCCGAGATGGCCGCAGTCGCGATCTCGGCCCGCGCGGCGACCAGCCGGGCCCGGGCGCGCTGGAACTCGGCGTGGAAGCCGGCGAGCTTGAGGCCGAAGGTCGTCGGCTCGGCGTGGATCCCGTGGCTCCGGCCGATCGTCGGGGTCAGCCGGTGCTCCCGCGCGCGCGCCTCGAGCGCCTGGAGAAGGGCGTCGAGGTCGGCGAGCAGCAGGTCGCTCGCGCGCACCAGCTGGACCGCGAGTGCGGTGTCGAGCAGGTCGGACGAGGTCATCCCCTGGTGCATGAACCGCGCCTCGGGCCCGACCTGGCGCTCGACCCAGGTGAGGAAGGCGATGACATCGTGGCGGGTCTCGGCCTCGATGGCGTCGATCGCGCCGACGTCGATCGCCGGGTTGGTCGCCCACCAGCGCCAGGCCGCCTCGGCCGCGGCGGCCGGCACGATCCCGAGCGCCGCCATGGCGTCGAGCGCATGGGCCTCGATCTCGAACCAGATCCGGAAGCGCGCCTCGGGCGACCAGATGGCCGCCATCTCGGGCCTCGTGTAGCGGGGGATCATGCCCGCCGCCGTAAGGGGGGCTCAGCCGATCTGCAACTGGTTGGTGCCCGCCACCACGCGGGCCCTGCTGGCCGCCACGAGCTTCGGCACCCGGCCGCCGACGGGGGCGGTGAAGCGCCATTCGGCCACCGCCTCGCGCGGCGTGAGGGTCACATGGGTGTAGCCGCGCTGCGAGGTCTCGCACCAGCGCAGCAGCGGGTTGGCGCCCATCAGCGCCCGGGCAAGGCCGGTGGGTGGAACGGCGGCGAGATAGGCCTCGAACCCGGGCGAGGTGACCGAGTGGGTGGCGAACTCGACGCCCGCCGGGCGGCCGTCGTTCTGGAGGTCGAAGGCCCAGGCATTGTGGCTGTCGCCGGCCAGCACGAGGAGGTTGACGCCGTTCTTCTGCGCTGCCGCGAGCAGCCGGGCGCGCGCTGCTGGATAGCCGTCCCATGCATCCATGTTGAGCGGGAGACCGACCCGGGCGGCGGCAGCGCCCGCCTCCACCAGCGCCTTCACCCGCCCGTCGGGGTCGGGCGGAAGCAGGGCGGCGGCATCGGCCGGGGCGCGCAGAGTGCCCATGATGACCTGCTGGGCCAGCAGCTGCCAGCGCACGCCGCGCCTTGCTGCCGCTTTCATCCCGGCGAACAGCCAGGCTTCCTGCGCGGAGCCCAGCAGCTGCCGGTTGCCGGCGAGCCACTGCTCGTCCCGGAAGCGGACGAGCGCGGCTGCCATGTCGGTCGCGCCCTTGAGCGCCTCGGTGAGCGAGAGCTGCCGGTCGCGCCCCTCGACCCGTGTGTCGAGCCGGAAGAGCGTCGCCAGCCGGCCGATCTCGTAGCGTTCGTACGGCGCGTCGGAGACGGGCATCCACTCGCGATACGCCTTGCGGGCAGCGGCAAGCCGGGCCGACCAGCCGCCTTCCGTCTCCGGCTGATGGTTCTCGGCCCCGCCGGTCCAGCCGTCGTTGGCGATCTCATGATCGTCCCAGGTGGTCACCGCCGGGAACAGGGCGTGGATGGCCTGGAGGTCCGGATCGGCCCGGTAGCTCGCGTAGCGGGCGCGATAGTCGGCAAGCGTCACGATCTCCCCGGCCGGCTCGATCACCCGCCCGGGCACCGCGACCCGGGCGTCCGGATAGGTGCCGCGGGCATATTCGTAGATGTAGTCGCCGACATGGACGAAGAGGTCGATGTCGTCGGCGGCAACGGCATGGCCGTAGCCATTGAACCAGCCGTAGGGGAGGTTGGAGCAGGAGAAGAGGCCGATGCGGAACAGGGGCGCATCACCTTCCGGCAGCGTCCGGGTCCGGCCGACGATCGAGCGCACCCGCCCCGGAGCCGTGAACCGGTAGTAATATGTGGTGCCGGGCGCGAGGCCGGCAACCTTCGCCTTGGCGGTCCAGTCATTGGCCGGGTCGGCAAGGACGCGTGTCCGGGCAACGGGCCGCGTCATCCGCGGGCTCGCCGAGACCTCGAGCTCCAGCTCCTGCGGCGTGCCGGCGGTGCCGACGAACCGGGTCCAGAACAGCATGGACCGGGCTCCGGGCTCGCCGCTCGCGACTCCATGGGTGAACCCGGCGAGCGGGGCTGCGAAGAGCCGGCGCGGGAGCAGCAGGCCGGCACCGGCGCCGGCGAGGAGGGTTCGGCGATCGAGCGGGAAAGCATCTTGCATGGCCGCCTCCTTGGCGCGCCAAGGTTGCAGATGTGCGACGCCCGCGGCAAGGCAGTCCCCATGGCGCGGCGACGGGACAAGGCGGACCTGCCCGAGAAGATCTGCGCCCACTGCGGCCGGCCCTTCGCGTGGCGGAAGAAATGGTCGCGCGACTGGGAGAATGTGCGCTATTGTTCGGATGCGTGCCGGCGCAGGGTGCCGGCGCTGGCGAAGCGGGAGGACGGGACATGGCAACCCAGATGAAGGCAATGCAGCCGGCGACGCCCGAGGACGTGCGCGCGCGGGTCTCGGAGGAGGAATGGAAGCTCCGGGTCGATCTCGCCTGCGCCTATCGCCTCGTCGCCCACCATGGGTGGGATGACCTCATCTTCACCCATCTTTCCGTGCGCGTGCCCGGCCCCGAGCATCATTTCCTCATCAACCCCTACAATCTGATGTTCGACGAGATCACCGCCTCCTCGCTGGTCAAGATCGACGTCGAGGGGAACCCGGTGATGGAAACGCCCTACATGACGAACCCGGCGGGCTTCACCATCCACTCGGCCATCCACATGGCGCGCGAGGATGCCCATGCCGTGCTCCACCTGCACACGCCGCACGGCCAGGCCGTGTCCGCCATGGCCGATGGCCTGATGCCGCTGACCCAGACCGCGCTCCTCATCCGCGACGAGGTGGCCTACCACCATTACGAGGGGGTCGCGACCGACCTCGACGAGCGCGAGCGCCTCGTCGCCGACCTCGGCACGAAGCACGCGATGATCCTCCGCAACCACGGCACGCTGACCGTGGGGGCAACCGTCGGCCAGGCGTTCCTGCGCATGTACTTCCTCGAGCGCGCCTGCGAGGCGCAGGTGCTGGCGCTCTCGGGCGGAGCAGCGCTCGTCAGCCACCCGCCGCAGGGCACGCCGGAGAAGGTGGCCGGCCAGGTCTCCTCGGCCATGGGCGTCATCTCCGACATGCTGGCCTGGCCGGCGCTGATGCGGAAGATGGACCGGCTGGACCCGAGCTACCGCACCTAGCCCCGCCGCTTCAGAGGATCGCGGCGATCTGGCCAAGCAGCGGCCGGTCCGCCGGCGGCATGGCCAGGCGGAACAGCGCCGGCACCTCGACCCAGGCGAGCTTCTGGCCCTCGCGCGGGGCGGGCGCGCCGCGCCACTTGCGGATGGCGAAGGCGAGCAGAACGACATGGGCCTCGTCATAGGCGTGGCTGGCGAAGCCGCAGGGCGCAAGGCAGCTCGCGGCCGTCTCGATCCCGAGCTCCTCGGCGAGTTCGCGCACAAGTGCTGCCTCCGGGCTCTCGCCGGGCTCGACCTTGCCGCCGGGAAACTCCCACAGGCCGGCCATGTCCTTGCCGGCGGGCCGGTCGGTCACCAGCACGCGGCCCTCGGCGTCGACCAGGACCGCGCAGGCGACGAGCAGGACCGGGCGCCCGGCCACGGCCGCGTGGCCGGGGCAGGCGAGATCCTCTCCCCCGGCCGGGCGCGCCTCAGCCATTCACGATCAGCTTCAGCTTCTCGCCGGGCCTGAGCGGCCGGTTCTCGATGCCGTTGAGGGCGAGGAAGCGGGTCAGCTGGTTGTCGGGGAAGGCCATGCGGCGCGCGAGCGACTGCACCGTGTCCCCGGGCTTGACCGTCACCACCTCCAGCCGGAGGCCCCGCCCCACGGCCCGCGCTTCCTGGGGCGAAAGCCGGCGGAAGGAGGTGAGGAGCGGATCCATCGCGCCAAGCCGGCCCGCCGGCGCCTGGGTGGCGAACAGGAAGGCGCCATCCCCATCCCAGCGATAGACGGTGACGCCCGCATCCACCGTGCCCTGCCGGCTGTTCAGCCGGGCGCGGGTGTCGAGCGTCTCGAGGCCGTTCACGCGGGTGCGGTTGACCTGCACATTGCCCGGCACGCCGCCGGCAAGCTGGCGCCAGGTGTCACGCGCGACATCGTCGAGCGCGCGGCCCGGCGGAACCCGGGCGCCCGAGAAGAGGAAGCGGCTGCCATCCGGCCCGACGCCCTGGACTGCCGAGGGGCTGTTCTGCAGCCGGAAGCCCGCGGGTGCATCGAAGCCGAACCCCAGCCTGGCGTGGCGGAAGCTCGAGCCGCGGACGAGGCCCTGTTCGGGCGCGTCACCCCAGGTCATGCCGTCGATCGCGGCGAGGAAGGCATCGCGGTTGCGGGCGCGGCTTCCCGGCGCCACGCCCGTCTCGGCGGCGAGCTTCTGCGCCCGGGCGACGCGCGCCTCGGTCAGCGGGTGGGTCGAGAACCAGGAGGCCCCGCGGTTGCGCTCGGCCGAGGTGCCGCGCTCGACAACCTGCGCGCGGCCGAGCGCCGCCAGCATCGAGGCGGTCGCGAAGGGATCGTAGCCCGTCTGGGTCATGTATCTGAGGCCGAGCGTGTCGGCCTCATATTCCTGCTTCTGCGAGTATTGGCCGAGCACCCCGGCGCCAAGCAGCTGCGCGCCGGCACCCACGAGATCCGAACCCGTGAGCACGGTCGCGGCCACCGCCCCGATGGTCGCAAGGGTCGCGCGCCGCTGCGTTCGCGCGGAATGGCGCGCGGCGACATGCCCGGCCTCGTGGCCGAGCACCGAGGCAAGCTCGGCCTCGTCGTTCATCATCGCGAGCAGGCCCCTGGTGATGTAGAGAAAGCCGCCAGGGGTCGCCATCGCGTTGGGAATGGGGGAATCGAGCACGGTGATCGCATAGTCGCCGGGCCTGGCGCCCGGCGAGGCGACCTCTGCCACGCGGCTGCCCACGCGGCGGACATAGTCGGCAAGCGGCCCCTCGATCGCACCGCCGAACTCGCGGAGGATCTGCTCCCGCACCTGCGCGCCCTGCGCCTTCTCGCTCGCGGAAAGCCCGGCGGGCGCCCGCTGCGCCGTGGCCGGAGCGATGGCGAGCACTGCCGCTCCGAGCGCGGCCGCCAGCGGGAAGGTGCGCAGCATCCTCATCTCCTCCGATACTCCAGCCGCCAGATCTCGTGGCCGAGCCCGCGCGCCTTGCGGGCGAAGCGGGTGTCGGGCCAGTCCTGGGGCACCCGCGTCCAGTCCTCGGGCGTGCGTGCCGTCCAGGCGAAGTCGCGGCGCTGCTGCATCGTCACCAGCACGTGGCGAAGATAGAGCGGGTGGTCGGTCGCGATCCTGAACAGCCCGCCCGGTGCCAGCGCCCGGGCGAGGAGATCGAGCGGCCCCGGGTTGACGAACCGGCGCTTGGCGTGCCTTGCCTTCGGCCAGGGGTCCGGGTGGAGGAGCCAGGCGGTCGCGAGGCTTGCCGGCGCCAGCCGTTCCAGCACGTCGAGCGCGTCGCCCATGTGGATGCGGACATTGGCGAGGCCCTGATCCGCCACTGCCGCGAGCAGGCCGGCCACGCCGTTGAGATAGGGCTCGCAGCCGATGAACCCGGTGCCCGGCGCCCGCGCCGCCTGGAAGGCGAGATGCTCGCCCTTGCCGAACCCGATCTCGAGCGCCAGCGGGCGGTCATCCCCGAACAGGAGGCGGGCGTCGAGCGGCCCGTCGGCCGGCACCGCGATCCGGGGCAGGAGCTCGGCCACCAGCCGCCCCGCTCTCGGCTTCAGGGCATGGCCCTGGCGCCGGCCATGCAGCCGGCGGCCGGGGCGCGGCCCGGGCTGGGCGATGGGAACCGGCAGGCTCATCCGGCACAGCCATAGCCGCAGCCGGCCCCACCTTGCAAAATCGGGGAAGGCGCAGCGCAGGCAATGCGCCTAGGGTGCCGGCGAGGGAGACCCGCATGGCCGATCGCAACCCGTCCGAGCTTGCCCGCTGCCCCGGCGATTCGGTGGAGGACATCCTCGCCCGCGACCAGCCGCCCGTGCCCGGGAAGCTCCTGGCCGACAGCTGGCGGGACTTCGGCACCGCACCCATCGCCGCCTCGCGCTACACCTCGGCCGACTTCTTCGAGGCGGAGAAGACCCGCATGTGGCCCCGCGTCTGGCAGATGGCGGCCCGCGACGAGGAGTTCCCCGACCCGGGCGATGTCGTGGTCTATGACAATCTCGGCAAGTCGGTCCTCCTGGTGCGCCAGGCCGACGGCTCGGTCCGGGCCTTCTGGAACGTCTGCCTCCACCGCGGCCGGCGCCTGCGGACCGAGGCCGGCCACGCCAGCGAGCTCCAGTGCCCCTTCCATGGCTTCACCTGGAACACCGACGGCAGCCTGAAGGAGATCCCCTGCCGCTGGGACTTCGCCCACCTCTCCGACGAGGCGATGCGGCTGCCCGAGGTCCGCGCCGCGCGCTTCGCCGGCTACTGGTTCGTCAACTGGGACGGCAAGGCGCCGCCGCTCGAGGCCTATCTGGCCCCGCTGCCCGAGCATTTCGCCCACTGGCAGCAGGAGCGGAACTTCACTGCGGTCTGGGTGGCGAAGGTCATCCGCTGCAACTGGAAGGCCGTGGCCGAGGCCTTCATGGAAGCCTGGCATTCCATCGTCACCCACCCGCAGATCCTGCCCTTCACCGGGGACGCCAACACCCGCTACTCGATCTGGGGCGATCATGTGAACCTGGCGCTCACCCCCTTCGGCGTGCCGAGCCCGCACCTCGGGCCGCTTTCCGATGCCGAGATCCTCGAGGCCTTCTCGGGCGGTGCCGGGCGGACGCAGGTGGAAAGCTCCGAGATCGCGCTCCGGCCGGGCATGACCGCGCGCCAGACCATGGGCGCGCGCAACCGCGACGTCCTGCGCGCGACCGGCTTCCCGGGCGCCGACCAGGCCTCCGACAGCGAGCTGCTCGACGCCTGGACCTACAATGTCTTCCCCAACCTCTCCCCCTGGGGCGGCTACATGTCGAACATCGTCTACCGCTGGCGCCCCTGGCCCGACCAGCACGCGACGCTGATGGAGGTGCGGGTGCTCGCCAAGGCCCCCGAGGGCCAGCCCGTGCCGCGCGCCGCCGAGATGATCTTCCTCAAGGACGACGAGCCTTGGGCTTCGGTCACCGCCTGGGGCCGGCTCGGCGCCGTGTTCGACCAGGACATGGGCAACCTCCCCCATGTCCAGGAAGGCCTGATTTCCTCGCCCAACGACCGGGTGGAGCTCGGCCGCTACCAGGAGAGCCGGATCCGCCACTTCCACGCGACGCTCGACGCCTATCTCGAAGGCAGGCTCTAGCCCGCGCTCCCACCCCGGCGGCCCACCCGCGCGTGCGGCCCTGCCCGGCGCCCCGTCTCCGTGCCAGCGCCGGCCGCTGCGCGACCGCCTGTCAGCCCCTGCGCTCGGCGAGCGCCTGCCAGATGGCGAGTACGATCATCGCGCCCAGCACCGAGCCGATGAAGCCGGCGCGCGCCCCTTCCGCATAGAGGCCGAGCTGCTGCCCGAGCCAGGTGAAGACGGCCGCCCCCACGACACCGAGCACGGTGGTCGCAAGGCACCCCGACGGGTTCTTCGGATCCCTTGCGAAGAAGCGCGCCACGAGCCCGGCAAGGAAACCGATGATGAGGACCCCGATCCAGCTTCCCATTGCGCGCGCTCCGACTCGACTGGCCTAGCTGCCGAAGGTGCGCTGCCACCAACCCCGGCGCGGCGCAACCGGCTCGGCGGCCGGTGGCTCGGCGGCTGGCGGCTCGGCGGCTGGCGGCTCGGCGGCTGGCGGCTCGGCGGCTGGTGTCTCGGCCGCAGGCACGGGAGCGGCGGGAACGTCCGCGGCCAGCTCGCCGGCACCC
>JAJUHA010000009.1 GCA_029268145.1 Sphingomonadaceae bacterium
TTCAACAACCGCCGTCTCCTCGAGCCGATCGGGAACATCCCGCCAGCCGAAGCCGAGGCCAACTTCTATACAGCTCTGGAAACCGAACCCATGGCCGCGTAACTAAACGAAATCAGCCTCCGGCAAACCCAGCGCGGTTCAATGAGCGCCCTTTCCTGGTCTGGCTTAAGCACATCGCGCTCAACAAGTGCCGGGACTGGGCGAGGCGGAGAAAGGTTCGGGCTTTCTTCACGCGAGCAGCGCCGCTGGAGATGGCTTTCGAAGTTTCGGATGATTCCATTCCTGCCGACGTGCAAGCCGCGGACCGGACCGAACTGGCGCGCGTGACCGCGGCCATATCGCGCTTGCCGTCCCGTCTGCGCGAGGCGCTGGTCCTCCGCACGATCGACGGCCTCGGCCAGGCTGAAGCCGCAGAGGTGCTGGGAGTCAGCGAGAAGACGGTCGAGACCCGCCTCTATCGGGCCAGGGGAAAATTAAAGGCGATGCTTGGCAACCAGATCTGAGGGGTAGGGAAAGCGGCTGCGTATAGGACGTTGAAGCCGTCAATCTCACCGGACACCATTCATGCACTCTTTTGCGCTTGATCGCCGTACACTCATCCGTTCGGCTGCCTTGGGAGGCGGGGGCCTTGCGCTTTCGGCAGCGCTCCCGGCCTGGGCGCGCAGCGGAACTTCTGGTCTTGGTGCCCCGATGGCCGTGTTGTCCGGGGAGCAAATCGCACTATCCATCGGCCATGCCTCGCTCAGGGTCGGTGGACGTGACGGGCATGCCATCGGCATCAATGGTGTGACACCTGGCCCGGTCATCCGGCTGAAGGAGGGCCAAATGGTTCGCCTCGCAGTGAACAACACACTCAACGAGGAAACCTCGATCCATTGGCACGGGTTGCTCGTGCCTTTCCAGATGGACGGCGTGCCGGGAGTGAGCTTTCCCGGGATCAAGGCCGGACAGACCTTCGTGTACGAGTTTCCCGTCAGGCAGTCTGGCACCTATTGGTATCACAGCCACTCCGGCATGCAGGAAGCGTTGGGCATGTATGGCGCGATCGTCATCGATCCCGCCGCGCCCGATCCGGTGGTCTATGACCGCGAACATGTAATCATGCTCGCCGACTGGAGCTTCATGCATCCGCACACCCAGTTGCGGAAGTTGAAGGCCCAGCCCGGCTATTTCAACATGCAAAAGCAGACCTTTTCGGGATTGCTCGATGGCAAAGACCAGTCCGCTTCCGAGCGCCGTATGTGGGCCAAGATGCGGATGGACCCGACAGACATTTCGGATGTCACCGGCGCAACCTATCATTTCCTGGTCAACGGGCATGACAGCGCCGCGAATTGGACCGGACTGTTCGCCCCCGGCGACCGTGTGCGCCTGCGCATCATCAATGCCGCCGCCATGACCAATTTCAATGTCCGGATTCCGGGCCTTGCGATGACGGTGGTTGCCGCCGATGGGCAGAACGTGCAGCCAGTCGAGACCGACGAGTTCCAGATCGGCATTGCCGAGACCTATGACGTCATAGTGGAGCCCAGGAGTGATGAGGCTTATGGCTTCATCGCCGAAGCCATCGACCGCTCCGGTCAGGTGCGCGCCACGCTTGCTCCGCGCCTCGGCATGGTCGCGCCAATCCCGGCGATCCGCGAACGCCCGCTGCTGTCCATGAAAGACATGGGCATGGGCGATATGTCTGCACCCGGTGCCGATGCGAGTGTAGCTGATCACGCAGCGATGGGCCACGCGATGCCCGGGGTGGATCACGGCTCGATGAAGATGCGCGATCCGGCGGTCGCGCCGCAGGTCAAACTGGGGCCAGGCGTGGCAACGCTTTCGCCAATGCCGATGGACCGCACAGGCGAACGCCCGACGGGCCTAGAGAAAGTCGATCACCGGGTGCTGACTTATCGTGACCTCAAATCGCTGACCCCCAATCCCGACAAGCGCACGCCGTCGCGAGAGATCGACATCCATCTGACCGCCAACATGGAGCGCTACATGTGGTCCTTCGACGGCGAAAAGTTCAGCGAGAACACTGAGCCGATCCCGTTCCGCCACATGGAGCGGGTGCGCGTCAATCTTATAAACGACACGATGATGCCGCATCCGATTCACCTGCACGGTCATTTCTTCGAACTGGTCACTGGTAATGCGGGCCATCATCCGCTGAAGCACACGGTCAATGTCCTGCCGGGCGGTAAGGTCTCGTTCGACCTGACGGCCGATGAACTCGGCGACTGGGCGTTCCACTGTCACATGCTGCTGCACATGATGTCGGGGATGTTCCGGGTCGTGACCGTGCGCCACGAGGAAGACGCGGCGTGAAGGCGACCCATATCATCATCGCTTGTGTCTTGCTGGTGACGCCCGGCTTTGCGGGGGCCCAAGCCACCATGCCAGGCATGGAAATGAAGGATGCGGCCGGCACAGTTGCTCGAGGCGAGGCCCCGCCGGTTGCAATGGACCATTCCGGCCATAGTCAGCCCGAAGCTGCCGTTCCCGCGCCTGTCGCAGTCGATCCCCATGCCGGACACGCTGCCGAGCCTAAGCCAGCGACTGCGCCACGGCCTGAAGCGATCGATCACTCCGGCCATGATATGAATGCCATGGCGGGCATTCCCGAGGGTGATCCGGGAATCGGAACTGCTCCCGCCCCTGCGCCGCCAGGCGACCATGCCGCCGACAGCTTCTTCGATCCCGTCGAAATGGCGCGTGCGAGAGAGGCCCTAGGGCGGGAGATTGGTGCCTTCATTGGGTCGATGGTGCTCTTCGATCTCGCCGAATTCCACGTGCGCAAGGGCAGGGACGGTTATCGCTGGGCTGGCGAGGCCTGGTTCGGCGGCGACGTCAATCGCCTCCTGATCAAAACGGAGGGCGAGGGCGCATTCGGCGAGCCGATCGAGAATCTGGAAATCCAGTCACTCTATTCACGTGCCATCATGCCGTTCTGGAATGCGCATGTCGGCTTGCGGCACGATATAGCACCCAATCCCTCGCAAACGTATGCCGTTGTCGGCGTCGAAGGGATCGCGCCGTACTGGTTTCATTTGACGGGGCAGATGTTCCTCTCCGACAAGGGTGACATACGGGCTCGCCTTGAGGGAAGTTACGATGAGCGGATCACCCAGCGCCTGATCTTCCAGCCCCGCGCGGAACTCAATTTCTCGGCTCAGGACATGCCTGCGATCGGCGTCGGATCGGGACTCACCGATTTCGAACTGGGTGCGCGCTTGCGCTATGAGATCCGGCGCGAGTTCGCGCCCTATGTTGGCGTGGAATGGAGCCGGAAGGCGGGCGACACCGCGCGGTTGGCACGGTTCGCAGGAGAAGATCCGGATGTGGTCAGTTTTGCCGCTGGCCTGAGGGTGTGGTTCTGATACCGATAGCAAGGCACCAAGGCTTTGGCTGGACCGACGGGTCGCAATGAAGCAGGACTTGATCCTATGAAGTCGGTCGTCGCTCTCATGGTTACTCTAGGACTGGCGTTCGGCGCAGGACCGTTTTGCGCCACCCCGGCAGCGGCTTCGATCCAGTCCGCCAACATGGCATGTGGCGACATGCCAGAACGCGGCGACCGCTCACATGATCATGGCGCACCGGACGTGGTGCGGGTCTGTCACGCGTGCCTTTTTGCTGCGCCTGCCATTGGCACCAATCTGAATGTCATGCGATGGGACCGGGTCGGCCCGGAGATCCGGGCGCCCCGAAGCCTGTCCGGCTTGAAGCAAGAGCCACCGACACCGCCCCCGCGCCAGCCGGTTTCCTGATCCGCTTCAATCTTATCTGGAGAATACACATGAAGTCCAAGTATCTGCTGGGCGTCCTCGCGCTCTCGCTTTCTACTGCCGCGTTTGCAGCCGAGCCTGCGCCTACGCCAGAAAAGCCGTGCTGTTGCTGCAAGAAGGGCGAACACGGCCAGATGGCCTGCTGCAAGGAGCATGGCGAGCAGGCTGGTCAGCATGCTCGTCACGACATGAGCGGCGTGGATCACAAGTAAGCAATGGTGCGCGGAGGGTGCTTAGCCACCCTCCGCGCATTGCCATGTGACTACCGGCCAAAGCGCATTCTGGCTATAATTGACAGTTGACGCCGTTGCGATTCAGCGCCGCCTGCGAATGAGGAGATTATACATGCGAAAGCTTGTCCTGGCACTGGCGTTGTTTTCGACCCCCGCACTCGCGGCAGGTGACATCCTGATGCACCGCGATCCAGGATGCGGTTGCTGCGAACAATGGGCCGCCCGGGTCCGCCAAGCCTTCGGCAGAAATGTGCGGATCATTGATGACGCGGACCGTGCTGCGTTCCAGCGGCACGTGGGTCTTCCGGCAAGCCTGGCGTCATGTCACACTGCGATTGTAGACGGGATCGCCTTTGAGGGACACGTTCCCATTATTGACATGCGCCGCGTGCTGGCGAACCGCCCGAATGGTGTTCGCGGGCTTGCGGTCGCAGGCATGCCGATCGGTTCGCCCGGCATGGAGGTGTCCGGCGTTCGCCCACAGCGGTTTAACGTCATAGCCTTCGGGGCCGCGCGCACCAGCGTATACGCGCAGCACTAGTTGCCGCATTGATCGGTTGCGGCGCTCATTTACCTGCGACTTGGTCCCCACAGGATCAATCCCGCTCCGATAAGAGTCGGTTTCGAAACTCAGGCTGACCGAGCCAATCGGCGTAACATGAGCATGGCGGCGGCGGCGTAGAGGAAGGCTTCGGCGGATTTGAGGGTGGCTTCCACGTCCTTGGCCAGACGCCGGTTTCGATTGATCCAAGCGAAGAACCGCTCGACCACCCAGCGCCGAGGGAGGACGACGAAGCCGGACTGCCCGGCGATCTTGCTGACGATCTCGACGGTGATGCTGGTCGCCTCGGTGACACGGTGATGGTTATAGCCGCCATCGGCCCAGACCTTCTCGATGAACGGGAAGAGGCCGCGCGAGATTTGCAGCAACGCGCCGCCGCCATCACGATCCTGGACATCGGCGGTGTGCGGCTCGACAAGCAGCGGCCTGCCGTCAGTATCGACCAGAGCATGACGCTTGCGACCTTTGATCTTCTTGCCAGCATCGTAGCCGCGCGGCCCGCCGCTCTCGGTGGTCTTGACGCTCTGACTGTCGATGATGGCTGCGCTTGGCGAGGCGTCCCTTCCGGCTCGCTCGCGGTCGAGCGCGACCAGCGCGTGGTTGATCCGCTCGAACAGGCATTCGTCACGAAACCGGGCAAACCAGCGGTAGACCGTCTGCCAAGGCGGGAAGTCCTTGGGCAGCAACCGCCATGCAATCCCGCCGCGCAGAACGTAGAAAATTGCGTTCATGATTTCGCGCATCGGGCATTGCCGTCGCCGCCCCGTCGTGCGCGCCTCGGGGACAAATGCCGCGATCAACGCCCACTCGGCATCGCTCAAATCCGTCTGGTAACGCTTCGAAACCCGCGTATGCTGTGCGCGGGTGGCTGGGGTCCACATCAAAATCTCCGGGTTGTCTGCAAAACCCCCGGAATCACAGGAACCTCAGCCGCTCAACCCCTTTCGAAACGGCCTCTAAGGCAGATAGTCTGAGCCCGACGTTTCTACCAGCTATGAGTAGAGCCTGCGCCCGGTTTGATGCCCATGCATGGGCGTGATGGCAACAGCCGGGATGGGGGTTAAGTCCCAACCCGGTTTGCCGACGGAACCGGTGAAGCGGCCCCCATCTCGGCCGGGGTTCTGTTCCCGAGGCTCGAGTGGGGCGGAAGTGGTTGTAGTCGTGTTGCCAGTCAGCCAGCACCTGGCGGGCATGGCCAAGGCTGGTGAACAGCGTCTCATTAAGGCATTCGTCACGCGGGCGAGCGTTGAAGCTCTCGATGAAGCCGTTCTGCTGCGGCTTGCCGGGCCTGTCAGTAATTTTGTGCGCGAGGTCATATAGATGGAATGGAAAGGACCATCGATATGGCAATCGACAAGGAGTTACTGGATCAGTTGCTGGCAGGGCGTGATCCGCAGGATTTGTTCGCCAGGGACGGGCTGATCGACGAGTTGAAGAAGGCGCTTTCGGAGAGGATGCTCGCCGCCGAACTCGACGATCACCTCGAATCGGAAGCCGAAGTGGGGATCGGCAATCGCCGTAACGGCACATCGAAGAAGACGATGCTGACCGGCTCGTCGAAAGTGACGCTGGACATTCCACGCGACCGCTCGGGCACGTTCGATCCCAAGCTAATCGCCAAATACCAACGCCGCTTCCCGGACTTCGACGACAAGATCATCTCGATGTACGCACGCGGCATGACGGTGCGCGAGATCCGGGGGCACCTGGAGGAGCTGTACGGGATCGACGTGTCACCGGACCTGATCTCGACGGTGACCGACGCCGTGCTGGAAACGGTCACCGAATGGCAGGGGCGACCGCTGGACGCTTGCTACCCGCTGGTGTTCTTTGATGCGATCCGGGTGAAGATCCGCGACGAGGGCTTTGTCCGCAACAAGGCAGTGTACATCGCACTCGGCATCCTGCCCGACGGCACCAAGGAAATCCTCGGTATCTGGATCGAGCAGACCGAGGGCGCCAAGTTCTGGCTGCGCGTCATGAATGAGCTCAAGAACCGGGGCGTGGCCGACATCCTGATCGCCGTGGTCGATGGCCTGAAGGGCTTCCCAGACGCGATCAATGCGGTGTTCCCCGAAACGGTCGTGCAAACCTGCATCGTGCATCTGATCCGCAACTCGATGGGCTTCGCGTCATGGAAGGACCGCAAGGCAATCGCTCAGGCTCTGCGCAGCGTCTATCGCGCCGAGAATGCCGAGACCGGCCTGGCCGCCCTGGAGGCCTTCGAGGAAGGGCCATGGGGCCAGAAATATCCGGCCATCGCGCAGAGCTGGCGCCGGCATTGGGAGCAGGTGATACCGTTCTTCGCGTTCAGCGCGCCGATCCGGCGGATCATTTACACTACGAATGCCATCGAGGCGTTGAACTCGAAATTGCGGCGGGCGGTTCGCACCCGCGGACACTTCCCCGGTGACGAGGCAGCGATGAAGCTGCTATACCTCGTTCTCAATCATGCGGCCGAAGAATGGAAACGGCCGCCGCGCGAGTGGTTCGAGGCCAAAACCCAGTTCGCCATCATCTTCGGCGACAGGTTCATGGTCTGATGAACGAAACCGACCTCGCGCACAAAATTACTGACAGGCCCGGCTTGCCTGGCGCGACGTAATGCCACTCGACGTCACGATCCCGCACCCATCGCAGGATCGCCATGCTGGTCAGTTCAGTGCCGTTATCGCTGACCACCATGGCTGGCTTGACCAGGCGTTCGAGAATGGCGAGATCGAGCTCGCGCGCAACGCGCATAGCCGAAATCGAGGTGTCGGCGATGAGCGCCAAGCCCTCGCTGCTGTAGTCATCGACCAAGGCGGAAGCGCAGCTGGCCAAAGGCCAGCATCCCGAACCGACGTCCGCAGACAAGCGCGTCCGACACGAAGTCGAGGCTCCAGCGCTGGTTCGGCCCCTGAGGGATCGCCATGGGCGCCCGCGTGCCCAATGCCCGCTTGCGCCCAACGCGCCGGCGCACCTGCAGGCGCTCCTCGCGATACAGCCGCCGGAACTTCTTGTGGTTCATCGTCCATCCTTCCCGGCACAGCAGCCAGTGCAGTCGGCGATAGCCGAACCGGCGGCGCTGCCCCGCCAGCTCGCGGATGCGGGTTCGTGCCTCGGCATCGTCTGGCCGACGGCTGACGTAGCGTACCGTCGTTCGATCCACACCCAGCGCCTCGCAGGCCCGGCGCTGGCTCACCTCGAAAACCTCCTGGAGATGAGCCACCACCTGCCGCTTGGCGCCAAGGCGTCAGAACCTTCTTGCGCTGATCACCTTGAGCATGGCGTTATCGAGCATGGCGTCAGCTAAGAGACGCTTCAGCCGCGCGTTGTTCTCCTCCAGCGACCGCAGCCGTCGGGCATCGGAGACCTCCAGACCGCCATACTTGGCTTTCCATTTGTGAAACATCGCCGAGCTGATCCCGTGGCGGCGGCACACCTCCGCCGTCGCCATACCGGCCTCCTGTCACTTTAACACCGCGATGACGTACTCCTCGCTGAACCTGCTCCCTTTCCATATCCATCCGACTCCTTCACGGGCCGGACTCTACGAAAACCTGGAGGAAGTCCACGGGCTCAGACCAAAGCTCGCATCCGAACCCCACCATAAGATCGACGGCGGCCACCCCATCAGGAAAACCTATCTGCACCACCCCGTGGGACATGACCAAAGCGTGTTGCCCAATGGATCCATTTTTGTTGGGCAAGACCGGGAGCTGGGAACGCCCTCGGAGAACAGGTCAGAGAATGACTGCGATGTCCAACAATACGCCATTTCGCGCGGAAATACGGAAATCTGCGAGGAGAAGGTTCGATCCCGGCTCCTTTCCCTCCGCCATGGGTCCGGTCCTGGCGCCTTCTCCCGCGCCCGGCCTCAGCGGGATGCCGCCCGCCGAAGGCGGCGGGCGAGGTCCATCTGCAGGCCGAGCACCGCCATCAGCGCGAGCGAGAGGATCACCACCGCGCTCACCACCAGGTTCTGCGCCGCGCGCCCCAGCGGGAACAGGAAGTTCCACTTGTGCAGCATCGAGAAGCTCCAGCGCTCGGGCTTCTCGTGGTCAAGCGTGCGGTCGGCAAGCACGCCGGTCGCCGTGTCGACGAAGATCGACGCGTTGACGGGCGCTCCGTAGTCGAGCCGCCAGACCGGCAGCCGCTTGTTGCGGAAGTCGTAGTCCGGCCCGAAGCGCGTGACGAGCACGGCCTGCCGCACCTTCGCGCGGTCGACCCCGGTGAAGCGCTCGCCCAGCTGGAGCGCCAGTTCGCGGTCCCCGGGAGCCCAGGGCGCGCCGCTCGCCGCGTCAAGGTAGAGCGCGGGGCCAGTGGGCGTCGTGCCGGCAAAGCGGGCGTTGCGGATGGCCGCGGGACTGGCCGGGCCGCCGCGGCGGTCCGGCGCAAGGCCGAGCCGGTAGAGCAGCTGGCCGTCGGCCGTCGCAACGAGCGAGACGGCGTTGACGGCCAGCCCCCTCCTCAGCGAGTCCCAGTCGCGCGCCAGGTCGAGGCCCCGGGCGGGAATGCGGACAGGTGGCGAGAGGGTGAGCGTGCGCTCGGGCTTGCTCCAGCCATGGGCAAGCAGGTGGTAGAGCCCGCTTGCGGAGAAGGCGAGGATGGGAAGCGCAAGCGCGGTCCCGGCAATCCGGTGCCAGCCCCTGGCGCCGGGAGCGCGAGCGGACCGGCGGATGAGAAGGAGCATCGCCACGCCCGTCACGGCCAGCGCGAACAGCGATCCGACGAGGGCGGCCATCAGCAGGATGCGCGCCCATTCGGCCTCGCGCGGCAGGAAGCTCCAGGTGTGGACCCACTGGAACCAGCGCTGCACGCCCGACTTCCAGCGGTTGTCGACGGCCGCGACCGCGCCGGTCTCGGTGTAGATGGAAAGCGCCAGCCCGTCCGGCCGGTCGAAGGTGACCCGCCAGACCGGGAGCAGCCGGTTGACGGCCGGATAGTCGGCCGAGAAGCTGGTCACCCAGGCCACCGCCCGCACGGGCGCATCGGGAACGCCGGCGTAGTGGCGGGCGAGCCAGATGGCCTGCGCCCGGTCATGGCCTGGAAGCTCGCGCCCGTCCGACAGGCGGAAGTAGCGGCGCGGCGCATCCTGCGTCTCGGTCACCTGGAGGAGCGTGCCACCCTCGCTGGCAACGAGCTTGACGGCCGCCGCTTCGCGGATGCCCGCCGCGGCGAGGATTTCCGTCAGCGGGCGCGCACCCGCAAGCTGGAGCGGCCGGTCGGGCGGGAAGACCACCGCCTGCTGCGGCCCGAAGCTCGACATGAGCGGGTGGAGCAGGCCGGACAGCCCCCAGAGCAGCAGGGCAAGACCTCCGGCGAGCGCCAGCAGCTGGTGCCAGCGGATCGCAAGGCGGCGCCACTTGCCCCGCGCCTTCGGCCGGGCGGATGCGGGAAGGTCGATGGTGCGTGTGGCCATTGCGCGAGCCTTTCTCAGAATTGCCTCGTCGCGCCGACGAAGAGGGCGCGGCCCTGGCCGGGCGTGAACGCGGCGGCATTCTCGCGCGACTGGTTGGCGTTGGTTGCGACGTTCGAGACGTGGACCGTGTCGAACAGATTCTCGACCGATCCGAACAGGGTCAGACGCGGCGCGAGCGTCCAGCCCGCCGTCAGGCCCCAGATGCTGTATCCCGGTGCCTTGCTCGTGTTGGCATAGTCGACGAAGGGCCCCTCGGGCACCCAGCGCAGGTTGCCGCCCAGAGACCAGCCGGCCGCGCCATCGACCCTGAGCTCGGTCGCCAGCACGTGGCGCGGGACGCCGGCGAGCCGGTTGTCGCCGAAGACCGGGTCATCGGTGAAGCGGAAGTCGCTGAACGTCCACACCTGCCGGAGGACGAGATCGACCCCGCCCGAGCGCATGCCCTGCCTGAGGAAGAGATCGAACCCCGCCTCGATGCCCTGCCGGATCGTCCGTTCGGCATTGGTGGTGAAGGAGGACTGGCCGGACGGGGCGAGCAGGTCGATGAACTCGTTCGCAACGCGGGCCCGGTAGAGCGCGACGTCGAAGGCGAGGAGTCCGCACTGGCCGCGGGCGCCGACCTCGGTCGTCCAGGCGCGCTGGGGGTCGAGCGGAGCGAAGGGAAAGGCACCGCCCGCCGTCAGGTCGGCAAGGCTCGGCGGTTCGAAGCTGCGGCTGACATTGGCGAACAGCTGGACATCCTCGGCCGGGGTCACGAGAAGCCCGACGCGCGGGTTGAACTGCCGATAGCTCCGCCGGCCCGGAACGCTGTTGAACCGCGCGGTCACCTCGCGCCGGGCCGCCGTGAACTGGCCGCCCGCGATCAGCCGCACCGTGCGGGAGAGCCCGACGTCGACCTGTCCGTAGGCGGCAAGATTGGCCGATTGCTGGAGCGAGCTGTTGCGAAGCGCGCCCCGCTCGCCCGACAGGTTGGCGAAGGTCCGGGCGTTGTTCGACGCGCGGTTGAGCTGGACACCGACAACCCATTCGACCGGCAGCCGCGCCGGGCCGCCGCCAGTGCCGAGTTCGGCAAAGCCTCCGACCTCGTCCTCCTTCTGGTCGATGATGCCGGCAAAACGGGTGATGGCGTGGTCGAGCGCCCGATAGGCATACCACAGCCCCCCCTCGAGCCGCGCCGTGCCGAAATCGACCGCAGTGCGGTTGGACAGCCGGATCACGCCGAGATTGCGGTCCCAGTCATCGGCAACCGGCCCGGGGTCGAGCACGATCGGCGGGCGCCCCGGCACCGGGTTCGGGATGGTGACGGGCCGGCCGGCCGCGCGCGGATTGGCCAGCGCGTCGTCGAGGCGCAGCGATCCCGAAAGTTCGAAACTGTCCTGCAGGATCGTGAGGAAGAACCGCGTCTCCACCCGGTCAGACAGCCGCAGGCCGACGTTGCCGAAGCCGTAGACGCTGTCGATCGCGCTGTGCGCGCGATAGCCGTCGCTTGCCAGTCCCGTCACCGCGAACCACCAGTCGCCCGGGCCGGTCACGCCACCGGCCTCGACGCTCGCCCGGAAGGTGGCGAAGCTGCCGCCCTCCACCCGGACGGCAAGCGGCGCCTCGACGGTGCGCCCAGTCGGCGAGACGGTGTTGATGGCGCCACCCAGGGCCGCGCCGCCCCAGCGCAGGCCGTTGGCGCCCTTGTAGACCTCGAGCCGGGCGATCGAGAGCGGGTCGACCTCCTGGAACTCGGTCGAGCCCGCGGCGCGGGTGATGGGCACGCCGTCGCGCAGCACGGTGAGGCCGCGCCGCTCGAAGCCGGAATTGAGCCCCGAGCCGCGGATCGAGATCCGGCTCTCGCGCTGGGCCGACGTGTCGGCAAACACGCCCGGAGTCCAGAGCAGCGCGTCGCCGAGGCTCTGGGTGAAATCATCCGCGAAGCTCGCCTGCTCGACGAAGCCGATGGCGCCTGGCACCCGCTCGAGGAGACGCCGGGCCTCGGCGTCCGTCAGGGCCGTGAGCGAGCCGGCGACCGACGCCGTGACGAGGATCTCCTCCGGCTCGAGCGAGGTGCGGTTGCCCACCCCCTGGGCGGCGGCTGCGGGCGCGAGAGAGACGAGGATGGCGGACGCGAGTGCGGGGGCGGCGCCCGGTCCGCGCCGCGGCCCCATGGGCAGGCAGAGAGGCTCAAGAGGCATCGAAATCCCTTCCGGCATGACGGGAAAGGGCCCCCCGCGGCGTGCACGGGGGACCGCGCGGCCAAGAGGCCGGCAGCGTCAGTGCAGGAAGGGTGGCGCCTGGGCGGGCGGGCGGAGATGCCGGAGCGGCCCTGCAGTCTCGGCCGGCGGGCCGGTGGGCGGATGGCCGGCAAGGCGCGCGTGGCGAAACGGCAGGAGGGCAAGCGCGGGAAGAAGCAGTGCACCAGGTGCGGCGAAGGCACAGGGTGCGCTCTCCGCCACGGGTGACGGTGCATCCGCGTCGCCGGCGGGGGCCAGCTCGGACGGCGCCTCGACCAGGCCCGCGGCAGTGCAGATGACGAGCCGTGCCCCGTCGGGCCCGAACGCCGGCATCCAGCCCACCGGCGCAAGGCCGCGCACCAGCGCGACGAGCAGGATGAGCGCGACGAGGAGATCCGGGCGCCGCGCCGGTCGGTCGTGCAGGGGTTTGGCGGGGGCCGGCATGGCGCGCCCGTTATCGGCGCGCGCCGCCCGGCACAAGCCTCACGCCCGGCGAACGGGCTGGCACCGCCGAAAGGGGCCGCAGCCGACATGCGCTTTCTGCTCCCCGCCCTCCCGCAGCCCGCGGAGACGGCCGACCGCGCGGACGCCCGGATGAGCCGGGGGGAGAATCGCCATGTCCTCAGGCTGCGCTTCGGCCGGCTGGACTCGGGCCAGCAGGGCTTCCTCCGCTTCGAGGCGCTGCCCGAGACGCCGGCGCAGGGTGCCGCGCGTTGGGGCGAGGCGGCAGCGCCGCCCCGCCCCTCAAGCCGACAAGCGCGGAATCAGGCGACCACCAGCCTCGGCTCCATGGCGATGGCGCGCGCCATGTTGTGGAAGTTGGGGCTGGTTGCCATGACGGCCGCGTGGACCTCCTCGAACGTCTCTCGGGCCGCGTCGCCGGCGATGGTGACCGTGTAGGCGAGACGATCATAGCCGGGGTTGACGGGCGCAAGCCCGAGGAAACCCTGGAGGTCGAGCTCGCCTTCCATCTCGATGCGCAGCTCGTCGAGGCGGATGCCGCGGATGGCGCACTGGGCGACATAGCCCACCATCATGCAGGCGTTGACGGCTGCCATCAGCAGCTCCTGCGGGTTGGGCGCCGTGTTGGTGCCGCAGAGCTCGAGCGGCTCATCCGCCTGCATGGTGAAGCGGCGGGCGATCTCCTGGCCACCGATCCGGCAGCCGGTGACGGTGGCGCGCGAGGTGGTGCCGCCCGTCCAGTCGGAGCGGACGCGGAAGGCGACGTTCCCGGCTTCGGGGCTCGCCTGCACGGCCTCGACGGTTGCGCCAAGCGCTGCGACGTCGATTCCGTTGATGGTTCGTTCGATGGTGCTGGTCGTCATGTCTTTCTCTCCTGTGGCTCAGTTGAAGTTGGGGGCGACCGCATCGAGCGCGGCGAGGCCCCGGGGCGAAACCGCGCCGAGCGTTGCCCGGAAGCGGGGATGGGTGGCGCCCGAACCGATGTAGGTGTGGCGGAGCGCCTGGTGCTGGCGGGCGAGGAAGGTCGCCCGCTCGTCTTCGTCGAAGCGCCGGTTGGTCGCCCGCTCGAAGGCTTCGAGGTTGAGCGCGGCCTGCGTCGCCAGTCCTTGATCGAGCAGGCTTGCGATTGCGAAGAACCCGTCGATGGCAGACGCGATCCCGGCATCGTCGCGACCTTCGGCGAGCGCTTCCACCATGAGCGTGTCGAGCCTGGCGTGGCCGGCCTCCTCCATCCAGTGGTGCCGGAGCAGGCTCTCAAACAGCGGATCAATGCCCGTGTCGTCCCGCACGCTGTCGAGATAGTGGGCCTGCGTCATCCATTCGATCATCAGGATGACGAGCGCGACCGCCATCGGATCCTGGGCGAGAACCTGGGCGGCAATCGCTTCGGGTGGGCCGATGGACTCGCAGCGGTGACCGAAATCGCGGGCAAATGCGTTGCGGAAGCGGCGGAAGAGCTGGATGTGCTTGGCTTCCTCGCCGGCGAAATTGAGAAGCGCCCGGGTGCGCCAGTCGTCTGCTGACAGTTCGGTGCGCACATGATCCAGCACGAAGGGGAGGATGAACTCCTCGACCAGCCCGAAGATGGCCAGATATTCATGCCCGCGGATATGGTTGAGGGTGAGGCGCTCGGCCGGGGAAAGAAAGGGGAGTTCGCCGGTGCGGGCGAGGGCCTCGGGCAGGAAGGGGCACGTGAATTCGAGCCGCGTGCCCGGCGGAAACACGTCCTCGAGCTGCCACGCCGCGCGCCCGGCGCTGGCGAGGACAGACTGGTAGCTGAAATCCCTGTACATTGCGTTCTCCTGTGGCGGTGGCCGGGTTGACCCCGGCGCGAATGCCGCCTTGGCGCACGGGCGTGAGCGATGCCGGTCCGGTTGCGTGAAAACTTCGTGAAAGGCGACGGTGGGCAGAACCTGCCTCAGTGGGTGGGGACCTCGAGTCCCCCCTGCCGGCCGGCGCTGGCGAGCAGGCGGGACCAGTGGCTCTTGGCAACATGGGCTGAGACTTCAGCCACGGCCCGCAACAGGACCGGTAGCCAGACCGGTTCAAGCCTGGGGGGTGCAGGGGCGTCACGCCCCTGCCCGCCAGAGGCCTAGGCCCTGGTCAGCTTCTTGTACTGCAGCCGGTGCGGGCGGTCGGCCGCGTCGCCGAGCCGGCGGCGCTTGTCCTCCTCGTACATCTGGAAATTGCCCTCGAACCATTCGACATGGCTGTTGCCCTCGAAGGCGAGGATGTGGGTGGCAAGCCGGTCGAGGAAGAAGCGGTCGTGGGAGATGACGACCGCGCAGCCGGCGAAACTCTCGAGCGCCTCCTCGAGCGCACGCAAGGTCTCCACGTCGAGGTCGTTGGTCGGCTCGTCGAGAAGGAGGACATTGCCGCCCTCCTTCAGCATCTTCGCCATGTGGACTCGGTTCCTCTCGCCGCCCGAGAGCTGGCCCACCTTCTTCTGCTGGTCGGGGCCCTTGAAGCCGAAGGCGCCCACATAGGCCCGCGTGGCGACTTCGACCTTGCCGAAGGTGAAGCGGTCGTTGCCGCCCGAAATCTCCTCCCACACGGTCCTGTTGGGGTCGAGCTGGTCGCGGCTCTGGTCGACATAGCCGAGGCGCACCGTCTCGCCGATGCTGATGGTGCCCGAGTCCGGCGTCTCCTGGCCGATGATCATGCGGAAGAGCGTGGTCTTGCCCGCGCCATTGGGGCCGATCACCCCGACGATGCCGCCAGGCGGCAGGCGGAAGGAGAGATTCTCGAACAGGAGCCGGTCGTCATAGGCCTTGGAGATGTTCCTGGCCTCGATCACTTCGCTCCCCAGCCGCTCGGGCACGCGGATCAGGATCTCCCGCTCGCCGCCGCGCTTCACCTCCTGCTTCGCGACCAGTTCCTCGAAGGCGGTGATGCGGGCCTTGGACTTGGCCTGGCGCGCCTTGGGGCTGGAGCGGATCCATTCGAGCTCGCGGGCGATGGCCTTGGAGCGGGCCTCCTCCTCGCGCGCTTCCTGCTTGACGCGCTTCTCCTTGGCCTCGAGCCAGGCGGAGTAGTTGCCCTCGAAGGGAATGCCCTGGCCGTAGTAGAGCTCGAGCACCCAGCCCACGACATTGTCGAGGAAATAGCGGTCGTGGGTGACGAGGATGACATTCCCCTTGTATTCCCGGAGGTGGGTCTCGAGCCAGGCGACGCTCTCGGCATCGAGGTGGTTGGTCGGCTCGTCGAGGAGGAGGATGTCGGGCTTCTCGAGGAGAAGCCGGCAGAGCGCGACGCGGCGCTTCTCGCCACCGGAGAGGTTGGTGACCGGGCTGTCGGGCGGCGGGCAGCGCAGCGCGTCCATCGCGATCTCGAGCTGGTTGTCGAGCGTCCAGCCGTCGACGGCGTCGATCTTCTCCTGGAGCTCGCCCATCTCGGCCATGAGGGCGTCGAAGTCCGTATCGTCCTTCGGGTCCGCCATCTCGGCCGAGATGGCGTTGAAGCGCTCGACGAGGTCGGCCACCTTCCGCACCCCGTCCATCACATTCTCGCGCACCGACTTCGCCGGATCCAGTTGCGGCTCCTGCGGCAGATATCCGACAGTCACGCCTTCGGCCGCCCAGGCCTCGCCGGAGAAGTCCTTGTCGATGCCCGCCATGATCTTCATGAGCGTCGACTTGCCCGAGCCGTTGGGGCCGATGATGGCGATCTTGGCGTCGGGGTAGAACTGCAGGTGGATGTTGTTGAGGATGGGCTTGGCTTGCCCGGGGAAGGTCTTGGTGAGGCCCTTCATGACGAAACTGAACTGGCGGGACATGGGGAGCTCGCTGGCGGGAGGGAAGTCGCCATGTAGCGGCGGGGTGCGCCCACGCAAAGGGGCGGCGGTGTCGCCACCGCCGCCCCGTTGTCCAGCTGCGCGCCGGGCGGATCAGGCGATCGCGGCGGTGCGGCGCCGGGCGGCAAAGCCAACGAGGCCGAAGCCTGCGATCAGCATCGCCCAGGTCGCGGGCTCTGGGATGACGCCGCCGCCGGTGTAGACGAAGACGAGCTTCTCATAGTCGGAGGAGCTGTTGAGGCCGGTGATGGTGTTGATCGAGAAGCCGCCGACCGAATCGAGCGTGTGGACGCACATGCTGCCGACGGGCGGGGAGAAGCTGCACTCGGTCTTTTCGAAGGTCGCCCCCACCGGCTTGAAGCCCCAGGACCAGCCGTCGGCGTAGAACCAGTCGGCGCCGTTGGAGGTGGTGAAGATGCCGTTGTCGGCAGCGCCGGTGTCGGTGAAGGCGTCGACCTTTGTGGTCTGGGCCAGCACCATCAGCGTGCTGGAGCCGGTTTCGCGGCCGGCCAGCATGATGAGGCTGCCGGCGCCGCACGCGGCGAGCGTCGTTGCCGCGCTGGTGCCAAAGGGCGTGCCCATGGCGGCGGAGTAGCAGAGGCTCCAGCCGCCGCCGGTGACGGTCGCCAGCGCCACGCCGGTCTGCGGACCGACGGGCAGGTAGGTGGCGAAGGCGGGGGCGGCGGCGAGCGCGGCGGCGAGAGCGAGAATGGTACGCATGAAAGTCTCCCCGTATCAGATGCGATGTTGCAGCAGAAAGGTCTGCAAACTTCGTGCCAATCGGGGGGTATCGGCAAGTGGCTGATTTGGCTCGCATCCGGCCTTATCACACAGGTGCGGCTGTCAGATTTTCTTACATAAGGCGGGGGTAGCAAGGTTATCGCCGCGTTTGCGCTGCCGGCCGAAATGGCTAGAGACGGGTGACAATGGCCGAACCTGACGATCCTCCTGTCCCCCCGGTGCCGGGCGGGGACATTGCGCCCGTTTCGCTCGTCGAGGAGATGCGGGCCTCCTATCTCGACTATGCGATGTCGGTCATCGTCGCGCGCGCGCTGCCCGACGTGCGCGATGGGCTGAAGCCGGTGCACCGGCGGATCCTCCATGCGGCGAACGAGAATGGCTTCACGCCCGACAGGCCGTTCCGGAAGTCGGCCAGGATCGTCGGCGATGTCATCGGGAAATATCACCCGCATGGCGACAGCGCGGTCTATGATGCGCTGGCGCGGATGGCGCAGGACTGGTCGATGCGGCTGCCGCTCATTGACGGGCAGGGCAATTTCGGCAGCATGGACCCGGATCCGCCGGCGGCCATGCGCTACACCGAGGCGCGGCTCTCGAAGGCCGCGATGGCGCTCCTTGCCGACATCGACAAGGCAACGGTCGACTTCCAGCCCAACTATGACGGGCAGGAGCAGGAGCCGACCGTCCTCCCCAGCCGGATCCCGAATCTCCTCGTCAATGGCGCAGGCGGGATCGCGGTCGGCATGGCGACCAACATCGCCCCGCACAATCTCGGCGAGGTGGTCGATGCCGCCCTCGCCTTCCTCGACGACCGGAGCCTCTCGGCGGCCGACCTCATGGCGCATGTGCCAGGCCCCGACTTCCCGACCGGCGCGCTCGTCCTCAAGACCTCGGGCCTCGTCCAGGCGATGATCACGGGGCGCGGCTCGATCATCGTGCGCGCGCGCGTGGCCCACGAGACCACGGGCGGCGCGAACCGGATCGTGATCACGGAGATTCCCTTCCAGCAGGGGAAGGCGGCGCTTGTTGAGAAGATTGCCGAGGCGGTCAAGGACAAGCGGATCGAGGGCGTCTCGGACCTGCGCGACGAATCCAACCGCGAGGGCGTCAGGATCGTCCTCGACCTCCGCCGCGACGCCGTGCCGGACGTCGTCATCAACCAGCTGTTCCGCCACACGCCGGCGCAGGGCTCGTTCGCGGTCAACATGCTGGCACTCCGGGGCGGGCGGCCCGAGCAGCTGAACCTGCGCGACATGGTGGAGGCCTTCCTCACCTTCCGCGAGGACGTGGTGACGCGGCGGTCGCGCTTCGAGCTCGAGAAGGCGCGCGAACGGGCCCATGTCCTGCTCGGGCTGGTGGTCGCCGTCGAGAATCTCGACGAGGTGGTCCAGACCATCCGGGCGAGCGCGACACCGGCCGAGGCGCGCGCGGCGCTTCTCGCGCGGGAATGGCCCGTCGCGGGCATCGCCCCCTATCTCCGGCTGGTCGACGCCGCCGAGCTCGAGCTCGAGGGCGAGGATCTGACGGCCCCGACCTACCGGCTCTCCGAGGCGCAGGTGCGCGCCATCCTCGATCTCCGGCTGCACCGGCTGACCGCGCTGGGGCGGGAGGAGATCGGCGCGGAGCTCGAGACGCTCGGCCGCCGGATCGCCGACCTGCTCGCGATCCTCGGCAGCCGGGCGCGCCTGGTCGAGGTGATCCGCGACGAGCTTCGCGAGGTCCGCGAGGCGTTCGCCACGCCGCGCCGCACCGAAATCGTCGAGGCCGACGACGTCGACGACGAGGATCTCATCGCCCGCGAGGACATGGTGGTGACCGTGACGGCAACGGGCTGGATCAAGCGCACCGCGCTCATGACCTACCGGGCGCAGAAGCGCGGCGGCAAGGGCCGAACCGGCATGGCCACCAAGGAAGAGGATGTGGTGACCGAGCTGTTCGTCGCGTCCACGCACGCGCCGGTCCTGTTCTTCTCCTCGGCCGGCAAGGTCTATCGGCTGAAGGTGTGGCGCCTGCCCGAAGGCGGGCCAGCCACCCGGGGCCGGGCCATGGCGAACCTGCTGCCGCTCGAGCCGGGGGAGACGATCACGACGGTGCTCCCCCTGCCCGAGGACGAGAGCGAGTGGAGCCGGCTCCATGTCCTGTTCGCGACGGCCCGCGGCCTGGTGCGGCGCAACAGCATGGACGCCTTCGCCAGCATTCCCGCGAACGGCAAGATCGCGATGCGGTTCGAGGAGAGGACCGACGACCGCCTCATCGGCGTGGTGCTGTGCCACGAGAGCCAGGATGTGCTGCTCGCCGCCCGTTCGGGAAAGGCGATCCGCTTCGAGGTGACGGCCGTGCGCGAGTTCCAGTCCCGCACCTCGACCGGCGTCAAGGGCATGGACCTCGAGGAGGGCGACGCGCTCATTTCGGTCTCGGTGCTGAACCGGGTGGGGACCAGCGCCGAGGAGCGGGAGGCCTATCTGCGCTCGGCGCCCTGGAAGTCGGCACCGCAGCCGCTCGAGGGGCTCTCGCCGGAGCGCTTCGCCGAGCTGCAGAAGCGCGAGCAGTTCATCCTGACCATCACTGCCAACGGCTATGGCAAGCGCTCGTCCGCCTACGAGTATCGGCGGACCAACCGCGGCGGCAAGGGAATCGTCAGCATCGACACCTCGGCCAGGAACGGCCATGTGGTGGCGAGCTTCCCGGTGGAGCCGACCGAGCAGCTGATGCTGGTGACCAACCAGGGCAAGCTCATCCGCATGGGCGTCGCCGACATCCGCATCGCCGGCCGCGCGACCATGGGGGTGACGCTGTTCAAGGTGGCGGACGACGAGCAGGTGGTCTCGGCGGCGCGAATCCGCGACAGCGAGGAGGGCGACGACGGGGAGGCCGGGGACCGCCCGGCATGATCGTGCTCGGCCTCGAGTCGAGCTGCGACGAGACGGCGGCGGCGATCGTCTCCTCCGACAGGCGGATCCGCGCGAGCCGGGTGGCCGCGCAGATGGAGCTGCACCGGCCCTTCGGCGGTGTGGTGCCCGAGCTTGCCGCGCGCGCCCATGTCGAGCGGCTGGCCCCCATGGTGGAGGCCGTGCTGGCGGAGGCCGGGCTCGCGCTCGACGCGGTCGACGCCGTGGCGGCAACCGCCGGCCCCGGGCTCGTCGGCGCCGTGATGGTGGGCCTCGTCTCGGGCCAGGCGCTCGCCTTTGCGGCCGGCCGGCCGTTCGTGCCGGTCAACCATCTCGAGGCCCATGCGCTCTCCCCCCGGCTGGTGGAGCCCGGGCTCGGCTTCCCCTATCTGCTGCTCCTCGTCTCGGGCGGGCATTGCCAGCTCCTCGGCGTGGAGGCGGTGGGGCGCTACCGGCGGCTGGCGACCACCATCGACGATGCCGCCGGCGAAGCATTCGACAAGGTGGCGAAGCTGCTCGGCCTCGGCTTTCCCGGCGGGCCGGCGGTGGAGCAGGCAGCGCGCGAGGGCGACCCGGCAGCCGTCCCGCTTCCCCGTCCACTGGTCGGCTCGGGCGAGCCGCACTTCAGCTTCGCCGGGCTCAAGACCGCGGTGCTGCGCGCGGTTGAGGGCGGGCACCACCGCACGGCCGACCTTGCCGCGAGCTTCCAGGCCGCGGTCACCGACTGCCTCATCGACCGGACCAGGCGGGCGCTCGGCACCTTCCCCGCAGCACGCGCGCTGGTCGCGGCCGGCGGGGTCGCCGCCAACGCAACCATCCGCGCAGCGCTCGGCCGGCTTGCCGCGCAGCACGGCCTGCCGCTGGTGGTGCCGCCGCCGGCGCTGTGCACCGACAATGCCGCGATGGTCGCCTGGGCCGCGATCGAGCGCCGCAACGCCGGCCTCGCCGACGACCCGGACATGGCGGCGCGGCCGCGCTGGCCGCTCGATCCCGCCGCCGAGCCGGTGCGCGGCGCCGGAGTGAAGGCATGATCGCCGTTCTCGGCGCGGGCGCGTGGGGCACCGCGCTCGCCCAGGCGATGGCCCGTGACGGCACGCCCGTGCTGCTCTGGGCCCGCGAGCCCGAAGTGGCGGAGGCGATCAACGCCGGCCACGAGAACCCCCTGTTCCTGCCCGGCCGCACGCTCCACCCCGCCATCCGCGCGACGGCGGACCTGGCAGCCCTCGCCCGCGAGGCGGCGGGGCGGCCCTGGCTCGTGGTCGTTCCCGCGCAGCATGTGCGCGGCATCCTCGGCGGCCTCGACTGCCGGGCGGCCGAAGTGCTGGTTCTGTGCGCCAAGGGCATCGAGGCGGCGACCGGCAGGCTCATGACCGAAGTCGCCGCCGAGGCGGCGCCGGGCGTGCCGCTCGCAGTGCTGTCCGGGCCGAGCTTCGCCGCCGATGTCGCGGCCGGCTTTCCGACTGCAGTGACCCTGGCAGCGCCGACCCTGGCCGAGGCGGCTGCCCTTGCGCAGCGCCTCGCCAGGCCCGGCCTGCGGCCCTATGCCGCCGACGACATGATCGGCGCCGAAGTGGGCGGTGCGGTCAAGAATGTGCTCGCCATCGCCTGCGGCGTGGTGGTGGGGGCGGGGCTTGGCGACAGCGCCCGCGCCGCGCTGGTTGCCCGCGGATTTGCCGAGATGACGCGCTTCGCGGTGGCCCGCGGCGGGCGGGCGGAGACGCTGGCCGGGCTGTCGGGCCTTGGCGACCTGGTGCTGACCTGCGGCAGCCTGCAGTCGCGCAACATGTCGCTTGGCGCAGCGCTGGGCCGCGGCGTGCCGGCGGCAGATGCGCTTGCCGGCCGGCTCTCTGTTGCCGAAGGGGCAGCGACGGCGCCGGTCCTGGTGCGGGAGGCAGCGCGGCTCGGCGTGGAGATGCCGATCTGCGCGGCGGTTGCCGCGCTGCTCGAGGGGCGGGTGACGGCGGCGGACGTGACCGAACAGCTCCTCGCGCGGCCACTCAGGCCCGACGGCGCCTGAGCAGCCGGCCGTCGCGCTGTCACGCGAACGTCACCGGATCCTCATCGCCCTGTCATTGCCTCAACATATGGGGGTCTCTCATCGACGAGCCCACAAGGCGGCTTGCACAGAGGGCCTATGGCGACGCGACCGGCGGCTTGCCCGCCCCAGAGCCTTCCGAGAGCAGATGCGGTCCCGACGGGTGACGCGCCCGGGGTTGCGCTTCGGGTTGTCCCCGGCCGGGGGCCGGCCTGGCTTCACGAGGAGGATGGCGACGAGCGGCCCGCGAAGCTCCGGGTGCGCACGGTCTTCATCTCCGACATTCATCTCGGCACGCCGGGGTGCAATGCCGACCTGCTGTGGGACTTCCTCCATTCGGTGAAGTGCGAGACGCTCTACCTCGTCGGCGACATCATCGACGGCTGGCGGCTGAAGCGCGGCTGGTACTGGCCCACGCGCCACAATGACGTGGTCCGCCGGGTGATGAAGATGGCCAAGAAGGGCACGCGGGTCGTCTACATCCCGGGCAACCATGACGAGGTGCTGCGCGACTTCGTCGGCCTCTCGTTCGGCGACATCGAGATCGTGGCGGAAGCCGTGCACGAGACGGCGGATGGCCGCAGGCTGCTGGTGCTGCACGGCGACGAGTTCGATGGCGTGGTGCTCTACGCCCGCTGGCTCGCCTTCCTCGGCGACCATGCCTATGCGCTGCTGCTGCGGCTCAACATCTGGTTCAACGCGGCGCGGCGCGCGCTCGGGCTTCCCTACTGGTCGCTCTCGGCGCATCTGAAGCACCGGGTGAAGCGGGCGGTCGAGTTCATCTCCGCCTTCGAGGAAGCGGTGGCGCACGCGGCCGAGCGGCGCGGTGCCGATGGGGTGGTCTGCGGCCATATCCATTCGGCCGAGATCCGCCAGATGGGCGCCATCACCTACTACAACGACGGGGACTGGGTGGAGAGCTGCACGGCGCTCGTCGAGCACCATGACGGGCGGATGGAGCTCATCGACTGGGCAGCGCGCAAGCGCGCCGAGGCCCTGGCGCCGGCGCGCCGGCGGGCAGCCGTTGCCGGCTGAGGCCGGGGTGGCCGGGGAGGCGCCGTCGAGCCAGCTGCGGCTGGCGCTGGTGACGGATGCCTGGTCGCCGCAGGTCAATGGCGTGGTGCGGACCCTTCAGACCACGGTCGAGCGGCTGCGGGCGCACGGCGGCGACGTGCTCGTCATCTCGCCGGACCGGTTCCCCTCGCTTCCCTGCCCCACCTACCCCGAGATCCGGCTGGCACTGACCAGGCCTGGCGCGGTCGGCCGGCTGATTGAGGCGCATCGGGCCAACGCAGTGCACATCGCGACCGAAGGGCCGCTGGGGCTTGCGGCACGGCGCCATTGCCTCCGGGTGCGGCGCACCTTCACGACGAGCTTCCACACCCGCTTTCCCGACTATGTCGAGGCGCGGACCGGCATTCCGGCGCGGTTCGGCTGGACCTTCCTCTCCTGGTTCCACCGGCCGGCCCGGGCGGTGCTGGTGGCAACGCCGACGCTCGCTGCCGAGCTTGCCGGCCATGGCCTCAAGCAGACGCGGATCTGGTCGCGCGGAGTCGACCTCGCCCGGTTCCGTGCCGGATTGCCGGCACCGGCCGCCTATGCCGGTCTCGCGCGGCCGATCCTCCTCAACGTGGGGCGGGTGGCGGTCGAGAAGAACCTCGAGGCCTTCCTGTCGCTCGATGTGCCCGGCTCCAAGGTGGTGGTGGGCGATGGCCCGGCGCTCGCCGGCCTCAAGGCGCGGTTTCCCGACGCCCTGTTCCTTGGTGCCCTTTCGGGCGAAGCGCTGGCGCGGGCCTATGCCGGCGCCGACCTCTTCGTCTTTCCGAGCCGAACCGACACCTTCGGGCTGGTACTCGTCGAGGCCATGGCCAGCGGGCTTCCCGTTGCCGCCTACCCGGTGCCCGGCCCGCTCGACGTGGTCGCCGACAGCGGTGCCGGCGTGCTCGACGAGGATCTGGGCGCGGCCGTGATCGCAGCACTCCGGATCCCGCGGGCGGCCGCGCTGGCGCGGGCTCGCGACTTCAGCTGGGACGCCGCCGTCGGCCAGTTCGAGGCCGCGCTCGAGGACTGTTTCGGAGTCGTTCCCCACCGGCGGCGCTGGCTGCGGCGGGGTCCCCCCGCTCCCGCCGCTGTCCGCCAGGACGCCTGAGCCCGCCTTCCCCCCCTCCGCAGCGCTCCCCGCTTCCTCCGTCCCTAGAAGCGGATCTTGGCGCCGAGCTGGAACGAGCGGCCGATTTCGTAGCACATGACGCAGATGGTGGTGTTGCCGAGCGTCTGGCTTTCCTCGTAGCGCGTATTGGTGAGGTTGCGTGCCTCGAAGGAAAGTTCGAGCGGCCGGCCGTAGAGAGACACTTCCTGGCGCACCACGAAGTCCATCATGAAGCCGGGGAACTCGCGATAGTCCGGCGTGCCGGTCGGACCCCGCTGGGTCGCGCGCGAGCTGGCGTAGGTGAAAAGCAGGGTCTGCTCGGACAGCCGCTCGCGCGAGGAGATGCCGAGTTCGAGGTTGGCGATGTGGCGGGACTGGCCGACCAGCGGAGCCCCATCGGCAAAGAAGGACGAGGCGGGAATGACGTCCCCGGCGGTGTTGATCGTCGTGTCGTCCTCGCCGATCTGCAGCGAGCTGTCGGTGAAGGTATAGTTGGCGTTGAGCAGGAGCCGGCGCTCGTCGAGGAAGGACCAGCCGACCCTGTCGAGCGGGAAATACTTCACGAACTCGAACTCGCCACCGTAGAGCCGGGCCTGCGGGGCATTGGCGAAGGTGATGAGGAAGGTGCCCCCGGATTCGAACGAGACCGGCTCGATCGGATTGTTGATCCGCTTGTAGAAGGCGCCCACGGTCACGCGGGCCTCGTCCTCGAAGAAATACTCGTAGCGTCCCTCGAAGTTGAGGAGCTGGCTGTCGACCAGGAACTGGTTGCCGAAGGCGACCCGGTCGTTGTCGATGTCCTGGTAGAGCTGCGGTGCCAGCTCGCGGAACTGCGGCCGGGCGATCGTCTTGGAGCCGGAGACGCGGACCTGCATGTCGGGCGCGAAGTTCCATGTCAGCGTGCCGCCCGGCAGCCAGTAGCTCCGGTCGATCTCGGTCCGGGTTCCGGCCGGATCGGTGCGGAACAGCGGCAGCGTCTGGACGAACTGGCTGCCATCCTCGTAGCGCACGCCGGCGGTGAGCTTCACCCCATCGGCAAGCTCGGCGTCGAGGTTCACATAGCCGGCGAGTACCTCGAGGCCGGCGTCGTAGAGGGCCGCACCCTCGGCCCCCGAGGTCTCCTCGAGCACCACGTCATAGGTGTAGATGTTGAAGTCGGAGTGCAGGAAGTCCGGCCGGGTCTGGGCGACGTCGATCGGCAGCGCCGACCCGTCCGCGCGGCGGAAGGCATAGTCGCGCCGTTCCGACGTGCGGTCGTTGTTGGTGTAGCCGAAGCCGCCCGTCACCCGGAACGGGCGATCGGTCGGAAGGTCGTAGCCAAGGTCGAGGTAGCCGCCATAGACGACGTCGTCGAGCTCGGAGAAGGAAATGCGGGAGAAGGTGCCGTTGGTGCGAAGATCGTTGAAATAGTCTCCGAGCTCGCGCGAGAAGCGGTAGCTGATGACCCGCTCGTACGGGGAGTCCCGCTTGGAGCGGGCGTAGGTCCCCCGGGCATTGACCGAAAGCTCGCCGAACTTGAACTCCCCGACCAGCTGCGAGGTCCAGAGCTGGCGTTCGAACCAGTTGGTGAAGCCGCGGTTGATGGGCTCCTCCTCGCCGACGTTCACGGTGTCGAGGCCGGTCTGGATGCGCGCTTCCTTGACGCTGTCGCGGACGAAGAGATTGGTCTGTCGGATCTTGTGCTCGCCGAACTCGTAGGCGAGTGCGAGCAGACCCGTCACCTGGACGTTCATTTCGGTCGAGAGGAAGCGGTAATCCTGGTCGGTGACGAGGCCTTCCTCGCCCCCGGGCAGGATCGAGACCCCGCCGGCGGCCTGTTGCAGCCCGCCTTCCGTGCGCCAGACCTGCTCCCAGCCGCCGGCGACGACGAGGCCGAGCAGATTCTCGCCCACTTCCCAGCTGTTGCCGGCCGAGAACCCCACGTCGAAGTCAGCCGGGATGTTCGGATTGCGCTGGATGAGGGTGGTGGGCGCGTTGACGAGCGAGGCGGTGGCGTCCTGGACTTCGCGCTTGGTGAAATTCTCGCCGACGATGAGACGATTGCCGCTGGCATTGGCGTTGCGGATGGCGACCGGCAGGTCGCGCGTGCCATTGTCCCAGCCGAGCACGTCGAGGCCGGAGCCCTGGTAGGTGTAGCCGAGCTGGCCGGTGGTCACCGAGTTCCCGCCGATCGCGCCGGAGAGCTCGACGAAGCGCTCGGTGGGGATCGACCGGGTGGTCAGGTTGATGACGCCGCCGCCGAACTCGCCGGGAAGGTTGGCCGAGAAGGTCTTCTGGACCAGCGACGAGGCGATCGCCGAGGTCGGGAAGATGTCGAGGGGGACCACCCGCTTCAGCGGCTCGGGCGAGGGCAGCGGCAGGCCGTTCAGAAGCGCCGAGGAATAGCGTTCGCCGAGGCCCCGGACGAAGACGTAGCGGCCGCCGACGAGGGAGAGGCCGGTCACGCGCTTGAGCGCACCGGCAATGTCGCCTTCGCCGGTCCGGGCGATCTCGGCCGTCGACAGGAGCGAGACGACCGAAGGCGTGGTCCGCACGACGTTCGGGATCCGGGTGCCGCGCACCACGATTTCCTCGGCCTCGAGCCCCTCGACGCCAGCGCCCGCAACTTCGACCTCGTCCACCTCCTCGGGTGCGGGCGCCGGCTCGGGGGCCTGCTGCGGCGGCGCACCGGGCTGCGTCTGCGCCAGCACCGGGAAGCCGGACAGCGCGGAAGAGAGGAGAAGCAGGCTCGAGAGCCTCTGGATGCTCGTCATGGACGTTCCCCGAACCAGGTCATTGCCGCTCGGGGAGGGAAGGGGATGGCGACCACCATTCCCTCTCCTCCCCCTCTCCCGCTCAGTTCCGCGGAGTCGGCGCGGTTTCGCAGGTCGGGTTGGTGCCACCGAGGCCGCAGGTCCAGCCATCGTACCAGCGGTCGTCGGCGTTGCGGAACGCGCCGACATAGGCAGCCGGCGTGACCACGCCCGCCCCGGGGTTGGTGCTGCTCTGCGGCGGGACGGTGGTGGGGGTTGCCCCCGTCTCGTTGGCGCCGGGGAACCAGTTGCCGGCACCGGCGACACCGCCGTTCCCGAGCGTGCTGGTGCCATTGAGCACGTTGCGCGTCTCGGTCGCCGGGGTGGTGTTGCTGCCGTTGAGGATCGCGGTCGTCTGGTCGGCGGTGATGCCCGAGCCGGCGGCCGCCGTGGTCGCGCCGCAGGAGAAGAAGGTGGAGCGGAACACGGGCGGTCCGACCTTGTCGAGGGTGGTGTCCGCCCCGGAGATGGTGAAGGGGTTGGCGAACTGGACGCAGGCACCCGCCGGATCCTGGTTCAGGACCGTGTTGTAGATGCGGTAGTCGGTGCCGCCGCGCATCAGCAGCGCCTGGGTCGTGCGCCGGGCGAGGAAGGTGGCGTTGATGAAGGCCGGGTTGGACCGCGGCGTGAAGTTGTCATTGCCCGAGGTGTCCCCCTCGATCACGCGGTCGCCACCGCCGCTGCGCTGGACCACGAGCACGAACTGGTTGACGCCCTTGTAGCCGAAGTCGGTGTCGAGGCTGTCGTCGTCGGCGCCGGTCACGACGAGGAAGCGGCCGTTGACGCGCCCGCCGAACCATTCGATGCCGTCGTCCGAGCCGTTGTGCACCTGGATGTTCTCGAACACGGTGCCAGCACCGACCCCGCCCAGCGTGATGCCGTTCAGCTCGTTGCCGGCCGAAATCTCGAACCCGGCGTAGCGGACCTGGACGAAGCGGAGCGAGCCCGAGCTGTCATTGATGTCGGCGCCGCCGTAGAAGGCGTTGGTCGTGCCCTCGATCTGGCTCTCGCACCCGGCCGACCCGCCGGGCACGCCCGCGCCGATGCAGCGGTTGATGGGCGCCTGGCCGAGGATCACGACACCACCCCACTGGCCGATCGACGAGGGCGTCGAGGTACCGAGCACATTCGCCCGGCTGGTGAACACGATGGGGCGCGTGGACGTGCCGTTGGCGATCAGCTGCGAGCCGCGGTTGACGAGAAGGAAGTCGGCACCCGAGGAGCCGAAGATCACCACGCCCGGCTCGATCGCCAGCGTCGCCGCCTGGCCGCCGGGCCTGGTGCCGTCGCCGCCGGTGTCGACACCGACATCGACCCGCCCGGAGATCGAGTAGAGCGTGCCCCGGCGGAACGGGAGCAGCAGGTTGCCAGTGATGACGCCCGAGATCTGGCAGTTCCGCAGATCGGCGATGAGACCGACGTTGGTCGTGCCCGTCGGGCAGTCCGGATCAGGCCCCGGCGTCGGGGTCGGCGTCGGCGGAGGGGTTGGGGTCGGAGGCGGAGTCGGGGTCGGCGTGGGCTGGATGATCACGCCGTCGCCCGGCGAGGCCACGTCGACCGCGCCGGAGCAGGCCGCGAGCGCGAGCGCCGAGCCGATGAGAAGCAGGGAGCGGAGTTGCGAGCCGCTGGCGTTCGACATGGGAGTCCCCTCTTTGCCGGTTGGCAGGAATTTGGCGCGCCCGACCGGCGCCGCGACGCCTCCGGACAGGGGCGCCCTAGCCCTGCGGGGTGACGCTTGGATGACCGGACGGTTACGGATTGTTTGCAGCGGCGGCGGCCCGCGATGGATCGCCCTCAGGCTTCGAGGAGCGGAAGGCCGGCGAGCAGCGCTTCCTCGCTGACGCCGGGCACCGACTCGCGGCCAGCCTCGAGGAGCACCGGGATGGCGAGCGGGCTGGCGCGGGCGAGCGGGACGTGAAGGAGGTGGGCGCGGGCCCGGGCGAGGAGCGATTCGAGGCGGGCGAGGTCCGTGATCCGCGCCGATGCCTCGGCCCAGGCGGTCTCGAGGAGGAGATGGTCGGGCTCGTGGCGGCGGAGAACGTCGAAGATGAGGTCGGTCGAGACGGTGAGCGCGCGCGCCCGCTTCGGCCGGCCCGGCTCGCCGCGCGGAACGAGGCCCGAGACGATGGCGACATCGCGGAAGGCGCGGCGGAGGAAGGGCGTCTGCTCGATCCAGTCGCGCAGCTCCTCGCCGACCACCCCGGCGGCAAGGAGCCCGGCCGGATCGCCGATCTCGCGGCGCCCCCACAGCGCGAGCGCATAGTCGGTCGCGACGAAGCCGACGGGCATGAGGCCGGCCCTCTCCATGCGGCGGGTGAGGAGAAGCCCGAGCGCCTGATGCGCGTTCCGCCCCTCGAAGCCGTAGAGGAGGAGGTGGTGGAGGCCGTCGCGCGGGAAGGTCTCGGCGAGCAGGCGGTCGGGCGGCGGAAGGACCGAGACCTCGCGCTGGAGTGCCAGCCACTCGCGCACATCGGCGGGCATCCGCGACCAGGTGGCGGGATCGGCCAGCATGGCCCGCACGCGGTCGGCGAGGTTGGTCGCCAGCGGCATGCGGCCACCGACATAGGTGGGGATGGCGGGCGGACGGCGGGACAGCCGGGTGTGGAGCGAATCCTCGCCATGGCCGATGACCTCGAGCGTCAGGCCGGCGAAGGCGAAGCTGTCGCCCGTGGCAAGCTGGCTTGCGAACCATTCCTCGATGGTGCCGAGCGCGCGGCCACGGCCGAGGAGGACCGTGACGGCGGGAGCCTCGACGATGACTCCGGCGTTGGCGCGGTGCTGGGTGGCAAGGCGGGGGTGGGCAAGGCGCCAGCGGCCATCGGGCCCCTGCGCGATGCGGCGGAAGCGGTCGTAGACCCGCAGCGCATAGGCGCCAGTTGCGGCGAGATCGAGCGTACGGTCGAACTGGCGCCGGTCGATCCCGGCATAGGGCGCCGCCGAACGGACCTCGGCGAACAGCGCGTCGGCGCGGAAGGGAGCGCTCGCCGCCATCCCGACGATGTGCTGGGCGAGCACGTCGAGCCCGCCGGCGCGCGGCGGGTCGGTCTCGAGGTCGTGCGCGTCGACCGCCTCGACGGCCGCGAGCGCTTCCAGATACTCGAAGCGGTTGCCTGGCACGATCACGGCGCTCGAGGGCTCCTCGAGCCGGTGGTTGGCGCGGCCGGTGCGCTGGAGGAGGCGCGCCGCCCCCTTGGGCGCGCCCATCTGGACGACGAGGTCGACATTGCCCCAGTCCAGCCCGAGGTCGAGGCTGGAGGTGGCCACCACGGCGCGCAGCCGCCCCTCGGCGAGCGCGGCCTCGGTCTTCGCCCGGGCTTCGGGGGCGAGCGAGCCATGGTGCAGACCGATGGGAAGCGCATGGCGGTTCTCGGCCCAGAGGTCGCGGAAGACCAGTTCGGCGACCGCGCGGGTGTTGACGAACACGATCGTCTGGCGGTGCGCCTCGATGAGGCGGATGACCTCGGCCGCGGCGTGGCGGCCGTTGTGGCCCGACCAGGGGATTCGCCCGTCGGGCACGAGGATGCGGATGTCGGGCCGCGCGCCGGGCTCGCCGATGAGGATGCGCGCGGTTGCGCCGGTGGGGACGAGCCAGCGGGCGAGCGCCGGCGGGTCGGCGACGGTCGCCGAGAGGCCGACGCGGCGCATCGCCGGAGCCAGGGCCTGGAGCCGGGCCGCAGCGAGCGCGAGGAGATCGCCCCGCTTGGTCGGGGCAAGCGCATGGATCTCGTCGACGATGAGGGTGTCGAGGCCGGCGAAGAGCATCGGCGCCTCGGGCCAGGTGAGGAGGAGGGAGAGGCTCTCGGGCGTGGTGAGCAGGATGTCGGGCGGGTCGCGGCGCTGGCGGGCCTTGCGCTCGGCCGGCGTGTCGCCCGTGCGGCTCTCGACGCGCAGGGAAAGGCCCATGCCCGCGATCGGGCCGGTCAGGTTGCGCGCGATGTCGGCGGCCAGCGCCTTCAAGGGCGAGACATAGACGGCGCGCAGCCGCGGCGGGGCCCCGCGCGGCGCGCGGGCGGCAGCCTCGAGCACGGGCAGGAAGCCGGCGAGCGTCTTGCCCGCCCCGGTGGGTGCGACGAGAAGGGCATGGGCGCCGGCCCGCGCGGCCTCGACCATGGCCGTCTGGTGGGCGCGGACGGCCCAGCCGCGCGCCGCGAACCAGGCCTGGACTGGAGGTGCGAGCATGGGCCCCCCATCCCTGCTCCCGCCCGCGTGCGCAACCGCCGGCACCGGCCGCCTGCCGGCTGCGTTGACGCCGGAGGGCCCAGCTGCGACAATGGTGTCCAGGGACAGGGGGAGACGGCGGCATGGCGCCGGAATCGGACATCGAGCAGGCGCTGGCCGAGGCCCTGCGGCGTGGCGAACCCTATGTCGGGCCGGAGGAGGCGCCGGCCGACTGGGTGGGCGTGCGCGGCGCCTTCCTGCGCGCGCTGTTGCTCGAACGGGTGGCCAATCCCCTGCCCGGCGCCGCCATCCTCCTTGCCCGGGTGCGGGTGACGGGCGGCCTCGATCTCTCGGGGCTCGGCCGCACCGAAGCACCGCTGCCGCCCTTCCGCCTCACCGAGTGCCGCGTGGAGGACGGGCTCGACCTGTCCGATTCGGCGGTGGCTCGGCTCGACCTGCGCGGTTGCCGGATCGACCGGCCGAACCTCCGGAACCTGGTCTGCGGCTTCGACCTCAACCTCTCGCTCACGATCGTCGAGGGCGAGCTTCTGCTCATGAACGCGCGGATCGGCGGCAACCTGGTGCTGAACGGCGCCTATCTCGACGCCCGCCCCGGCGACCCGAACAGCGACGATCCGCACGCCCGCGCTGCGACTGCGCCGTTCCGCGCCCTTTCCGCCGACGGCATCGACGTGCGCGGCGACGTCTTCCTCCGCCCTGTCGCCGGCGCGCGGAGCTTCATCGCCCGCGGCACGGTCGCCCTGCCGGGCGCCTCGATCCGCGGCGACATCTCCATGGGCGGCGCCCTGCTCGAGGGGCCCTGCGCAGCACCCGACGGCGAGGGGAGGCGGCACACCCTGGGCCCGGCGCTGGTGCTCGACCGGGCCGAGATCGGCGGCGACCTCAATGCGGCGGCGCAGGGGGGGCGCCACCTCGACACCCTGGGGCGCATCAGCCTTGCCGGCACGCGCATCCGGGGCGATGCCATCTTCTCGGGCGCCGATCTCGGCCATGATCAGGGCGTGGCGGTCAATGGCGACGGCGCGGACATCGGCCAGTCGCTCACCTTCGACAGCCTGCCTGCCGAGGCGGGCGCGGGCGATCCGCCCGGAGTCACCCGCTGCCTGGTGCGCGGCAGCATCCGCCTGATCGACGCCAAGGTCGGCTCGCAGCTCTCGTTCCGCGGAACCCGGCTCGAAGCCCTGGGCGAGGCCATCCTTGGCGGTGGCGCGCGCATCGAGGGCGGCCTCTTTCTGGTGCCCTTCCACGAGGTACCGGACGGTGCCGCGCCGGTGGCGACCGAGGTCAGGGGTGCGCTCGGCTTTCCCAACGCAACGCTTGGCTTCTGCCGCCTGCAGGGGTGCGTGCTGCAGCCGGGGCTGGCGCGCGAGGAGCCGTTCGCGCCCATCGCCGTCTTCGAGGGTGCGACCATCCGCACCGCGCTCCTCGTCAGCCTGGCGCCGGGCAGCCGCGGCCTCTTCAGCCTGGAGAGCGCCCATGTCGGCAACCTCCCCAACCTCGAGCTCACGCGCTGGGGCGAGCCGCCGACGACCGACTCCCAAGGCACATGGTCAGGCGTCAGGCTCGAGCTCGACGAGCTGACCTACGATCGCGGCGATGTCGCCCTCCCCGAAGGCGCGGCAGGCGGGCGGCGGGACCGCAGCGAGGACAGCCGGGTGGTGCTGGCCTGGCTCGCCCGGCAGTATGTGAACGGCGCGCCCGCGCCCGCCACCTTCCGCCCGCAGCCCTATGAGCAGGCGGCCCGGCTGCTCCGCGCCAAGGGCGACCGCTATGGCGCCGGCCGGGTCGGCTCGACCAAGCGGCAGATGCAGCGGCGCTGCGTCGACCGCGGCCTCGCCGGGCTCGGCAACTGGCTGTTCCACCTGTTCTTCGACTATGGCTATTCGCCAGCGCGCACCCTGCTGTGGGGGCTCGCCTTTCTCGCGCTTGGCCTTGCCGGCGTCGAGGCGCTGAAGCGGACCGGCGGCCTCGTCGATGCCGAGCCGGTGCTCAGCTTCGCCATCCGCCCGGCGCCGGCGGCGGACATCGCGGGCGGCGGCGCCCCGCTCGTCGGCGAGCCGGTGCGCGCCGAGCAGCCCTGCACGGTCGACACGCTGGGCTACACGCTCGATGCCTTCCTGCCGCTCGTCGACCTCGGCTTCGACCGCCGCTGCGTGGTGGCCCCGCCGGCGCAGTTCGCCGGCGCGCGCGGCGCGACCTGGGCGCTGCTGCTCTACAGTCTCATCGGGCTCGTCTTCGTGCCGATCGCGGCGCTGACCTTCGCCGGCGTGCTCCGCAGCGACTGAGCCCCGCGCTTGCCTCGCGGACAGGCGTCGGGCAGTGGCCCTCCCGTTCGTGGCGGGGAGATGACATGCGCACAGGTCGGCAGGTTTCCGGGTTCCTCCTGGCCCTCGCGGGAGCGGAGGCCGCGCTGGCAGCGGAAGGCATGTGGATGCCAGGCCAGGCGCCGGCGCTCTCCGCCCGGCTCCGCGAGGCGGGGCTTGCCCTGCCGCCCGAGCGGCTCGCCGACCTCGCCGCCGCGCCCATGGGAGCGATCGCCTCGCTCGGCGGCTGCTCGGCAAGCTTCGTCTCGCCCCAGGGGCTCGTTGCCACCAACCATCACTGCGTGCTGGGCTCGATCCAGTTCAACGCCCGCGAGGGGCGGAACCTCATCCGCGACGGTTTCCTCGCCCGTACCCGCTCGGAGGAGCTTCCGGCGGCGCCGGGCACGCGCGTCTACGTGATCGAGGCGCTCGACGACGTGACGGCGGCGATGATGACCGGAGTCACGCCGCGGCTGACGGGCGCGGCGCGGGTCCGCGCGCTCGAGGCCAACCGCAAGGCGATCATCGCCGCCTGCGAGGCCGAGCCGGGGCGGCGCTGCGAGGTCAGGAGCTATTTCGGCGGCGCCCAATACTGGCGGCAGCGGATGCTGGAGATCCGCGACGTGCGGCTCGTGCATGCGCCGGCCGGAAGCGTCGGCAACTTCGGCGGCGAGGTGGACAACTGGCAATGGCCCCGCCACACCGGGGACTACAGCTTCTACCGCGCCTATGTGGCGCCCGATGGCCGGCCGGCGGCCTATGCGGCAGAGAATGTGCCCTATGTGCCACGCGCCCACCTGAAGCTTGCGAATGACGATCTGAAGGACGGCGATTTCGTGCTCATCGCCGGCTTTCCCGGCGTGACCGAGCGGTTCCGCACCGCCGCCGAGACCGAAGGCTGGTACGGGCGCATCTATCCGCGCCAGCAGCGGCTGCTGGCCGACTATTCGGCGCTGATCGCCCGCGAGACGCAGGGCGAAGCCGACCGGATCGCCTATGCCTCGATCAAGGCGGGCGCGGACAATTATGCCAAGAAGATCGCCGGGCAGATGGCGGTAGCCCGGCAGTTCGACCTCGTGGGGCGCAAGCGCGCCAGCGATGCGCGGCTGGGGGAGTGGGCGGCGCGGCCGGAGCACCGGCGGACCCACGCGCTCGCCATCTCCAACTATGACTCGCTCGCGGCCGAGGCGCTGGCCGCCGACGAGGCGCGCCTCGTCAACCAGACGCTCAACCGGGCCCAGCTTCTGAACGCCGCGCGCACGCTCTACCGCTGGGCCAACGAGCGGATGAAGCCCGATTCCGAGCGCGAGCCGGGCTTCCAGGAGCGGGACCGGCAGTCGGTCATTGACCGCCTGAGCGTCATCGACCGGCGCTTCGTGGCGCGGATCGACCGGGCGATCCTCGCCCAGGCGCTCGCCGAGGTCGCGACGCTTCCGCCGGCGCAGCGCAACACGGCACTGGAAGCGCGGATCGCCGAGATCGGCCTCGATCGGCTCTACGCCGGCACGCGCCTCACCGACCAGGCGGAGCGGCTGGCCTGGCTCGACCGTCCGGTCGCCGACTTCATCGCTTCCGACGATCCCTTCATCCAGCTTGCGGTTGCGGCCTATGCGCAGGACATGGCGGCAGAAGCGCGGCGCAAGGATCTCGAAGGGAGGCTCGATGCCGCACGGGTGGCGTGGATGGGGGCGGTCCGCGCCCATGCCGCGGCCGAAGGGCGCCTGCTCTACCCGGACGCCAACGGATCGCTGCGCTTCACCTTCGGGCATGTCCGCGGCCGGCCGACCCGCGACGGCGAGGCCTGGACCGCCTTCACGACGGCAGGCGGCATCCTCGCGAAGGACACGGGCAAGGATCCCTTCGACAGCCCCCCTGCCCTGCTGGCCGCTCTCCGGGAGGGGAAGTGGGGGCCGCTCGGCTCGGCGTCGCTCGGCACGCTCCCGGTCAACTTCCTCTCGACCACCGACATCACCAACGGCAATTCCGGCTCGGCGGTGCTGAACGCGAAGGGCGAGCTGGTGGGGCTGGCCTTCGACGGCACGCTCGAGGGGATGCTCTCAGACTGGTGGTTCGACGAGGCGACCACGCGCACCATCGCGGTCGACCAGCGCTACATGCGCTTCGTGATGGAGCGGGTGGACGGCGCGGCCGGGCTGCTCGCCGAAATGGGCGTCGCGCCCTAGGCGCGGCGGCTGCGGGCGAGGATGACGCGCTCGCGGATGAGGGCAACGCCGACCACCGTCATTGGCACGGCGAGGATGACGCCGAGCGGCCCCATGAGCACGCCGAAGGCGATGAGCGAGAAGATGGTGAGCGCCGGCGGCAGGTCGGCGAGGCGGCTCTGGGCGATCGGCGAGACCAGATTGCCCTGGATCTGCTGCACGGCGATGATGACGACGATGGTCCAGATGCCGGTCTCGAGGCTCATGGAAAAGCCGATGAGGATGGCAGGGATCGCGACGACGAAGGTGCCGAGATAGGGCACGAACTCGCACAGGCCGGCGACGAGGCCGATGGCGGGCGCGCCGGGAATGCCGACCAGTGAGAGCCCGGTGCCCGTCGCCAGCCCGACGAAGGCCATGCCCACCCCCTGGGCGCGGAGCCAGGCGTGGAGCGAGCCCACGATCCGCCTCCACGAGCGCAGGGCCCGCAGCCGGTCCTCCGGCGGCACGAGCGCCAGGAGCGAGCGGGTGTAGAGGCGCGGCTGGGCGGCGAAGTAGATCCCGCCGACCAGGATGATCGCGACCATCGAGACGACGGTGCCGATGTTGGAAAGCACGGTCTGGGCCAGCTCGATCACGCGGGCGCCGCTCGGCATCAGCTGGGGCACTTCGGCAAGCACCCGGCGGCCCGGCTCGCTCGCCATCAGCATGGACTTGGCCGCCTCGAGCGCGGCGGGGAGCGACTGGAGCAGGAGCTGGAACTGGGTCGCCATGGTCGCCCCGAACAGCGAGAAGGCGGCAATCACGAAGGCGAGCGGGAGGACGACGGCGAGCAGGAAGGCGAGCCAGAAGGGCAGGTGCAGGCGGCGGCGGAGGCTTCCCGCGAAGCCCGCGACCATCATGGCGACGAGCCCGCAGGCGAAGACGATGAGGAGAAGCTCGGAGAGCTGCCAGACGAGGACTGCCGTGCCGACCGCGGCCATGAAGAGGAGGCCGTTGCGGAACACGCGCGTCGCCTCCCCGGCCCGAGCGGGGCGCTCGACGATGGGCGGCGGGCGGAGCGCCTCGTTCATGGTGCCGCCATGCCCTGAATCGGCGCGGGTGGGAAGGCCGGCCACCCCACCCGCGCCGGCCGGGATCAGGCGTGCGCCGGGCGGCGGCGGCGTGCGGCGGCGCCGACGAGCCCGAAGCCGGCGATCAGCATCGCCCAGGTGGCGGGCTCGGGCACCTGCGTCACCAGCACATTGTCGAGGATGGGGCCGATGTTGTCGGCGCTCGTCGTCCAGAAGGCGAGCTGCATGGTGCCGCTGGTCTGCGGCGTCCAGACGAGGCCATAGGTGAGGAGCGCGCGGCTGCCGAACAGGCTCTCGCTGTAGGTGCCGAGCGACAGGAGGCCGGTGTAGTCGCCGGGGATGAGCTGGCCCATGTCGATGGCGCCGAAGCCGTTGAAGCCGGTGATGTCGGTGGGCTGGCCGAAGGTGACGGTGAACTCGAACTGGTCGAAGGTGCCGCTGCGCTGGTTGCCGCTCACGTCGAAGCTGAGGGTCAGGAGCTGGCCGGCAGCAAAGGCGATGGGCACCGAGGTGATCCGGCCCGGGCCGGTCGTGCCGTCAAGGTCGACGCACACGCCGGGGCACTGGGTGATGCCGAAGGGATTGGCCTCAGCCACGAGATCGACGTTGCCCGTGACCGTCCACTGGGCAAGGGCCGACGTCTCGGCAAGGCGCGGGGTCTCGGCGTTGAAGTCGTCCGCGAAGATGACGGTGGCGGCGCTCGCCGGCGTGGCGAGCGCGAGGGCGGCGAGGGGAAGAAGCAGGCGCATGGTCAGGACCTCCAGGCGTTGATGCACGCGTGCCAGCAAGAACCGTGCCAGGCTCGAGGAGACGCGCCAACGCACTGCAAGTCAGACACTTTTTGCGGGCGCGTAGCATTCCGCCCGTGTCGGCCATGTCAAAATTCTTGACAGGCTCCCGGGTCGTTAACCTCGATCGGCCGCTTCGCCCCCGGGCTCCGCCAGCCGGCGGGCGCGCTCGGCCAGCAGCCGAAGGCGCAGCGCGTTGAGCCGGATGAAGCCCTGCGCGTCCTGCTGGTCATAGGCCCCGGCATCGTCCTCGAAGGTGACATGGCGCAGCGAATAGAGCGAGTGTGGCGACCGGCGGCCCGTCACCGTGACGCTCCCCTTGTAGAGCCGGCACCGCACCGTGCCCGTCACATGCGCCTGCGAATGGTCGATCGCGGCCTGCAGCATCTCGCGCTCGGGCGAGAACCAGAAGCCGTTGTAGACGAGTTCGGCGTAGCGCGGCATCAGCTCGTCCTTGAGGTGCGCGGCACCCCGGTCGAGGGTGATGCTCTCGATCCCGCGGTGGGCGACGTGCCAGATGGTGCCGCCAGGCGTCTCGTACATCCCCCGCGACTTCATGCCGACGAAGCGGTTCTCGACGAGGTCGAGCCGGCCGATTCCGTGCGTCCGCCCGAGGTCGTTGAGGCGGGCAAGGAGCGCCGCCGGCGAAAGGGCCTCGCCGTTGACCGCGACCGGGTCGCCGCGCGCGAAGTCGATGGTGATGGTCTCGGGAGTGTCGGGCGCCTCCTCGGGGCTGGCGGTGCGCGAATAGACATAAGGCGGAACCTCCTCCCAGGGGTCTTCCAGCACCTTCCCTTCCGACGAGGTGTGGAGGAGGTTGGCATCCGTCGAGAACGGCGCTTCGCCGCGCTTGTCGCGGGGGATGGGGATCTGGTGCGCCTCGGCGAAGGCGATCAGGGCTTCGCGGCTGGTCAGATCCCATTCGCGCCAGGGGGCGATGACGCGGATGCCGGGCTCGAGCGCATAGTAGCCGAGCTCGAAGCGGACCTGGTCATTGCCCTTGCCGGTCGCTCCATGGGCGACTGCATCGGCGCCGACGGCGCGGGCGATCGCGATCTGGCGCTTGGCGATGAGCGGCCGGGCAATCGAGGTACCAAGGAGATACTGGCCCTCGTAGAGCGCATTGGCGCGCATCATCGGCATCACGAAGTCGCGCACGAACTCCTCGCGCAGGTCCTCGACGTAGATCTCCCTGACCCCCATCAGCTCGGCCTTCCTGCGGGCGGGCTCCAGCTCCTCGCCCTGGCCGAGATCGGCCGTGAAGGTGACGACTTCGCAGCCGTAGGTCGCCTGGAGCCACTTCAGGATGACCGAGGTGTCGAGACCGCCCGAATAGGCCAGCACCACCTTCCGCACTTCGCCGCGCCGATCGGTCATTCCGCTCTCCTCTCTGCCGGGGCGGGCGCCTAGCGGGCCGGGCGGCGCGCCGCAATGGCGTGGCCTCCTTGCCGCAGGCCTGCACCGCGCCTAGATGCACAAGGCAGATGGACCAGCGCACTCCGGCCCGGCTTCGCCGACCGAGCGGACGGCCGCGCCGGTCGTTCCTCGGCCGCATGGTGCGCACGCTGCTGCTTGCCGGCGTCATCGGCGTCGCGCTCGCCGTCCTCGCGCTGCTCGCAGCCGTCATGCTGACGGCGCAGTCGCTGCCCACCTTCCGCGAGATGATGAAGAGCCCGCAGGGCCAGTCGGTGGTGGTGCGCGCGGCCGACGGCACCGAGCTGGTGACGGTGGGGCCGAGCTTCGGCCGCTGGCTCCGCTTCGACGAGATCCCGCCGCACATGGTGGCCGCCATGCTCGCGGTCGAGGACCGGCGGTTCCACTGGCACCCGGGCGTGGACCCCATCGGCACGGCGCGCGCCTTCCTTGTCAACCTGCGCGCCGGGCGCACCGTGCAGGGCGGCTCCACCATCACCCAGCAGCTGGCGCGCAACCTGTTCCTCACCAACCGGAAGACGTGGGACCGGAAGCTCCGGGAAGCCGTCCTCGCGCTCGCGATCGAGCGGAAGTTTACCAAGCGGGCGATCCTCGAACTCTACCTCAACCGGGTCTATTTCGGCGGCGGCGCCTTCGGCATCGATGCCGCCAGCCGCAAGTTCTTCGGCCATTCGGCGCAGCAGCTTTCGGTCGCCGAGGCCGCGATCATCGCCGGCCTCGTCAAGGCGCCGAGCCGCTACGCGCCCTCGGCCGACCCGGAACGGGCGCGGGCGCGCGGCGCCATTGTCATCGAGACCATGCGCGAGACGGGGGCGCTGTCGCCGGCCGAGGCCGCAGCCGCGGACACCGATGCCGTCAGCTTCGCGATTGCCCGGGACCAGGGTGACGTGCGCTACTTCACCGACTGGGTGCTCGCCCAGCTCGAAACGCTGGTCGACGAGGCGACGCTGCCGCTCGAAGTGACGACGACGCTGGTGCCGGCGCACCAGAAGGCCGCCGAGGCGACCGTCATGACCGCGCTTCCACCCGGCACCCAGGGCGCCATCGTCGCCATGCGGACGACGGGCGAAGTGACGGCGATGGTCGGCGGGCGCGACTATGCGACGAGCAGCTACAACCGCGCCACCGTGGCGAGGCGCCAGCCCGGCTCGGCGTTCAAGCTCTTCCCCTATCTCGCCGCGATCGAGGACGGCCTTGCGCCCGACTCGATCGTCGTCGACGAGCCGATCACCATCGGCGGCTGGTCGCCCCGGAACGACAACCGCCGGTTCGTCGGCGCAGTCACGGCGCGCGACGCCTTCGCCCGCTCGATCAACACGGTGGCCGTCCGGCTCGCCGACCGGGTCGGCTTCGAGACGGTGGCGGGAATGGCGCGTCGGCTCGGCATCACCACGCCGATCTCGCGCGAGCCGGCAATGGCGCTCGGCGCGTCAGAAGTGACGCTCATCGAGCTGACCGCGGCCTACGCGGTCGTCGCCGCGGAAGGGCGCGAGGTGCGGCCCTTCGGCATCACCCGGGTCACCACGGCCGACGGCCGGCTGCTCTACCGCCGCGAGGAGCCCGCGCCGCGCGTGCTCCTGGCGCCCCACGTGGCCGCGCACATGACGGCGCTTCTTCGCGCGGCGGTCGAGACCGGGACGGCGCGGGCCGCGCAGATCGGCCGGCCGCTCGCCGGCAAGACGGGGACGACGACGGCGAACAAGGACGGCTGGTTCATCGGCTTCACGCCCGAGCTGGTGGCCGGCGTGTGGATCGGCCGCGACGATGCCCGCCCCGTGCCGGGGCTTGCCGGCGGCCGCGCACCGGCCCGGGCCTTTGCCGCCTTCATGCGGCCCGCGCTTGCCGGCGTTCCGGTGGGCGAGCTCAACACCGCTGTCGAGGAGAGCATCTTCGGCCTCGAGCCCGATGCCGAGGTCTACGGCCTCTCGGATGAGACGGCGCCGCCGGCCGAGCCGGAGCCGGCCGAGCCGCTCTCCGAGGCCTGGCTCGAGGAGGCAATCACGGCACCGCCGGCCGAGGCCGCGGCCGAACCGGCGCCGCAGCCCTAACCCCGGCGCCCTTCGTCGCTCCGCTCCTCCTCTGCCCCGAAGGCGTGAAGCCAGGGGCCGTTGCGGCGCAGCCAGTCGGTCGCGCCGTCGAGCGGCGCGCCGTGCAGCCGCTCGGCCGCGGCATGGAAGGCGCGCGAATGATCGAAGTGGAGAAGATGGGCCACCTCGTGGGCGACGACCGCGCGCCGCACCTCGTCGGGCGCCAGCGCGAGGCGCCAGGAGAAGGCGATGCGGCCGTTCCGCGCGCAGCTGCCCCAGCGCCGGATCGGGTCTCCCACCCGGACCTCGGCGATGGCGAGCCCGAGCGGCCGGGCGAGCGCTTCGGCCTCGCCGGCAAGCAGCGCGCGGGCGGCCCGCCGCAGGGCCGCCAGCACGCGGCGGTTGAACCCGCCCCCGTCGGTGCCGGCGACGATCCGGTCCGGCTCGATGCGGATCCGGCAGCCGGGCCTGCCGTCGAGGAGCAGCGGCCGGCCGGCGAAGGGAATGTGCATGCCCGGGCTGAACGGAATGGCGGCGACGAACCGGCGCCGCACCTCGGCCTCGAGCCAGTCGCGATTGGCCTCGATCAGCATGAGGCCGGCCCGCAGCGGCGCGCGGGCCGGAAGGGTCAGGCGGACCGTGCGGCTCTGCGGACAGGGACGGATGATGATGCGCCGCGAGCGCGGATCGCGCCGGATGGCGAGCGGCACGCGGCGGCCGGCGAGGTCGAGGGCCCGCGCGGTCGCCACCGCCCCGGCCGCGCTAATCGCTGTCGGCGGCGCCGCGACCGCAGAGGAAGCGATCGAGGTAGCGGCGGGTGATCTGCTCGACCGGCATGACGACGAAGACGTCGACGGTGTTGAACTGGCGATCGACGAAGGCGCCGTCCCCCACCATGGCACCGACCCGCAGATAGCCCTTGATGAGCGGGGGGAGAGCGCGCGCGGCCATGCGCGGGTCATAGCTGCCGGGGGCAAGCCGGTCCATCGGGACATAATGGTCGGCAAGCGCGCGGGCGCGCAGCGGCTCGGGCGCGAGATGGTTGTGGTAGAGGTAGGAGAGCTCGGCCGCGTGGACGTCGGCGTCGGTCCCGTGGAGCGAGGCGCAGCCGAACATGTAGCCGATGCCGTGCATCCGCAGATAGCTCGCGATCCCGCGCCAGAGCAGCGCGATGGTGGTGTTGTTGCGCCATTCGGGTGCAACGCAGGAGCGGCCGAGCTCGAGCAGCTGGCCGCCGGTTTCCGACGACCGGATGAGCGGGGTCAGATCATATTCGCCGGAGGAGTAGAAGCCGCGGTGCATGGCGGCAACCACCTGGCGGAGCAGACGGTAGGTGCCCACCACATGCGCCCGGCCATCCCCGGCCTCGCCATGGTCGATGACGAGCAGATGGTCGCAGATGCTGTCATAGGGGTCGATGTCGCGGCCGGCCCGCGCGACCTCGGGCGTCGGAACCGCGCCCATCTCGCCATAGAAGATGCGGTGGCGCAGCGCCTGGGCAGCGGCGATTTCCTCCTCGGTCGTCGCGATGCGCACATCGAGCCGGCCCAGCCGGTGCATGTGCGGCGACTTCGCGAGCACATGCGGCGCGACCGCCGTCGACGCGAGCACAGGCAAACCCGCCATCACCCAACCCCTACTCTGCGGAAACCGTAACCGGCGCTAGCCGAGAAATGTGACAGAACGGGTGACGGCGGATGACAGGATGGAGTCAGGCCGGCCCGGCGGCAGGCGCTGGCCCGGGCTCGCGGCGCATCAGCCAGAGGAAGAGGAGAAGGCCGGGAAGCGCGAGCAGCGTGGTCAGAAGATAGAAGTTCACGAAGCCGAGCGTCTCGATGAGGGCGCCGGCGGTGGTGCCCGAGAGAAACCGCCCGAGGATGGAGGCGAGCGCGGAGAGCAGCGCATATTGCGTTGCAGTGAAGCGCAGGTTGCACAGCCACGACAGGTAGGCGACGATCGCAACCCCGCCGATGCCGCTGGCAAGATTCTCGAAGCCGACCGCGGCCGCCATGCCCGGGTTGGAGTGGCCGACGAGCGCGAGGCCCGCGAAGGAAAGGTTGGAAACGGCCATCAACCCAAGGCTGAGGAGCACGGTGCGCATCATCCCCAGCCGTGCGAAGAGGATGCCGCCGATGAGGATGCCGGCCAGGGTCGCCACGAGGCCGAAGCCGACGTCATAGGCGGCGACCTCGTCCTTGGTGAAGCCGAGATCGTTGAGGAGCAGGCGGAGCGACAGGTTGGCAAGCGTGTCGCCGACCTTGTGGAGCAGGATGAAGAGCAGGACGATCCAGCCGTTCCGCCGCGTGACGAAGTCGGCGATGGGCGCCACGAAGGTGTCCCGGAAGCGGCCCGAGAGGCTGCGCGCGGCAGCCGCGCCGGCCAGCGCTGCCGTGCGCGTCGCGGGCTCGCCGAGCAGCAGCGCGGCGGCAAGCGCCGGAAGCGCGAAGACCGTGGCCGCGGCATAGGCGGCCGGCCAGCCCATGCGCTCGGCCACGACGAGCGCGAGCGCACCGGCGCCGGCCGAGCCGAGACGCCAGCCATACTGGCTCATGCCCGAGCCGGCGCCGAGCTGGTCGGGGCGGAGGGTCTCGATCCGGAAGGCGTCGATGACGATGTCGAAGGTGGCGCCGAGAAAGGCGACGGCGAGCGCGGCGGCCACCAGCATGGGAAGGTTGGCGACCGGATCGACCGCGCCGAGCCAGGTCACCGCCACCGTCACGGCAAGCGCCAGCGTCACCAGCCAGGCCCGGCGCTGGCCGATGGCAGCGGCGAGCAGGGGCAGGCGGACCCGATCGATGAGCGGGGCCCAGAGGAACTTCAGGTTATAGAGGAGGAAGGTCAGCGCGAAGGCAGTGACCGCGCGCTTGTCGATCCCGGCCTCGGCCAGCCGGGTGGTCAGCGTCGAGGCGATCATCGCGAAGGGAAAGCCCGAGGCGAGGCCCAGAAGGAGGGCGCCAACCGGCCCCTTCTCGCGGAAGGGCGCAATCGCCGCGACGAGGCGGCTGAGGCCGGCGGTTGCGTGCATCGCCCTTCCTTAGGCGAGACGCGCACAAAGGGAAGCTTGCGCGGGGCCGCGCGAAGGCGTTTGATGGCATATCATGAACGCGCCCTTCGACGCCCCGCGGACTCCGACCGAAGGCCAGCTGGCGCTGGCGGAAGCATGCCGGGACCCGGCAACCGCGCCGCCGCCGGCCTCAGCGATCCTCCGGGTGGATGCCGCGCGCTATCTCGCCCCCGACCGCTTCGCAGCCGAGCGGGAACGGCTGTTCGGCCGCCTGCCGCTGTGCCTCGGCCCCTCGGCGATGCTGCCCGAGCCGGGCACGGCGCTGACCCACGATGGCTTCGGCGCACCCCTGCTGCTGACCCGCGACCGGTCGGGGCGGCTCGGTCTGTTCGTGAATGCCTGCCGGCACCGGGGCACCCGGCTCGTCGACGCGCAAGAGCCGGTGCGGCAGCCGCGGATCGTCTGCCCCTATCATGCCTGGTCCTACGGACTTTCCGGCGCGCTCGAGGCGGTGCCGCGCGCCGAGACCTTCCCTGGTCTTGATCGCAAGGCGCTCGGCCTCGTGCCCGTGCCGCACGTCGAGGCGGGCGGGCTCATCTGGGCGGCGCCCTTCGGCACCGCCGACTTCGGCGACGTGGCCGGCCCGCTTGCCGCCGATTTCGACGCGCTCGGGCTTGGCGCCATGCACCTCTATGCCCGCCGGACGCACCGGGTGCAGGCCAACTGGAAGCTCATCATGGATGCCTTCCTCGAAAGCTATCATGTGCAGCGGCTGCACGCCGGCTCGATTGCCCGCTTCTTCGAGGATGGCGTGACGCGGGGAGATTGCATCGGCCCGCACATGCGCTCGGCCGTCGTGCGCGTCGGCGGGCTCGAGGGAGTCGATCTCGCCGACTGGGCGGCGCTCCGGCGCGTGGTGACCTACGCCTACCAGCTGCTGCCGGGAACCGTGCTCGTCGCCAGCCCCGACTATGTGAACCTGATGACGCTGATGCCCCAGGCGGCGGACCTGACCCTCGTCGAGGACTTCATGCTCATTCCCGAGCCGCCGGCGAGCGCCGAGGCCGAGGCGCACTGGGCGAAGAGCTGGGCCCTGCTCGACGGCCGGGTGTTCGGCACCGAGGATTTCGGCGCGGCCGAGGCGGGGCAGCGCGGCCTTGCGAGCGGTGCCGTTCCCGAGCTGCTGCTCGGCGGGCTGGAGGGCGGGATCGCCCGCTTCCACGCCACGGTGGATTCGCTCCTCGCGGCCTGATCCCCGCCGCGGCCGCCGCACCCGCCCCCGGCCAATCGTCCCGGTCAGGCGATGATGTCGGGGATGAGCAGGTCCTGAAGCAGGCGGATCTCGTCCTTTAGGCGGAGCTTGCGCTTCTTGAGCCGGGCAAGCTGGAGCGCATCGGCCCCCGGCGCGCTGGCCAGCGCGGCGATCGCTGCGTCGAGGTCACGATGCTCCTGCGAGAGGTGCGAGAGCCGGGCCCTCAGTTCCGTCTCGTCCACGCGCCTGTCCTTCCCGCAGGGCCCGTTGCCCGTCACCGTCCCCGACCTTGCCGAAGCCGCCGCGGCGGCGTCAAGCCAGCGCGACTCGGTCGGCCGGCGGGAGGGAGGTGTCTCGCAAGCAGTGGAGGTCCGGGGGACCGCTCGCCCCAAGATGTGGCGGCTTTGCCGGCCTGGCAAAGCATGCTTTCATGCGTGGCCCGGCCGCGCTGCCGCCGCCGGGCCAGGCACGGAAGGGCATGGAACCATGGCCAGCGCGCATCTCGAGGCACTGAGCAGCCGCCACCGCGTGATCGACGGCGAGATTGCAAGCGAGATGCGCCGACCCGCTCCCGATTCCGCCCGGATCAGCCGGCTCAAGCGCGAGAAGCTGCGCCTCAAGGACGAGATCGCCCGCCAGGGCTGAGCGTCAGTCGTCGCGGCTGACGCGCTCGGCACGCTCGTGCCGCTCCTGCGCCTCGATCGTCATGGTCGCGATCGGCCGCGCCTCGAGGCGGGCGAGCGAGATGGGCTCGCCGCTGATCTCGCAATAGCCATATTCGCCCGTCTCGATGCGCTCGAGCGCAGCGTCGATCTTGGCGAGCAGCTTGCGCTGGCGATCGCGGGCGCGCAGCTCGATCGCAAGGTCGGTCTCGGTGGAGGCGCGGTCGGTCGCGTCGGGCTCCTGCAGCGGCTCGGCCTTGAGCTGGGCGAGGGTTGCCTTCGCCTCGCCGAGGATCTCGGCCTTCCACAGCAGCAGCCGGCGCCGGAAATAGGCCAGCTGGTTGGGATTCATGAAGGGCTCGTCCTCGCTCGGCCGGTAATCGGCGGGAAGGTCGACCTCCCCGAGCGCGGCGAGAACGGCCTCGGTCTCGAGGATGTCGGAGCCGGAACCCCTTGAACGCGCGTCAGACACTCGCTGCTCCCCGCATCACGAACCCGGCCAGCCCCACCCGCCGCGGCAGGAGGCTGCCGGAAGCCCGCCGCCCTTATCGCAACCGCCCGGCCGGGGCAAGCAAACCCGGACCTCCAAGGGCGGATATTCCGGTGCAAAAACAGTGAACGGGCTGTGGGCGGGAACGTCTCTCAGGCAGCCTTCCGCACCGGGCTGCGACATCGGGGCGCGGCTCCGAGCCGGGCTTCGACATCGGCCAGCGGCTCGGCAACGGTTGCCATCCAGTGCGCATTGGCGTGCAGCAGGGTGGACGGATCGAGCAGGATGCCGATGTGGCCCGGCCACCACGCAAGGTCGCCGCGGGCGCGCGCCTCGGCTGCCACGTCGGGGCCGGCGTCGGCGAAGAGCATGTCGGAATCGCGCCGCGCCGGGTGGCCGGCGAGGCGGAGGGCAACCTGGACCAGGCCGGAGCAGTCGATGCCGGCGCGGGTGCGCCCGCCCCAGCGATAGGGGGTGCCGAGAAAGCCCATGGCCATGGCGACCGGGTCCGCCGCGGCATCCGCGCCCCTCAGGTGGCGGCGATGGACGAACCTGCCGGCGTGCGGGCCGGCGACAACCGGAAGAAACTCGCCCTCGCCCTCCCGGACGAGAAGGCGGCTGAGCGCCGGCAGGGTGCCGACGGCGGGCGCCTTGAGCGCCGGGGCGGGGAAGAGGAGCGCATCGCCGGGGCCGACGCGCACCTCGCGCGCACCGGCGGCCTCCGCCACCGGCCCCAGCGCGGAGGAGGGAAGATAGCCGACATAGCCGTCGTCCCGGGCCTGGCCCCAGCTCCAGCCGCGCTCGTCCTCGAGGACGGCCACAGTTTCGCCGTGGAGCAGTTCGCTCACCAGCTCGGCGCCCTCGGAGGGCGCCGCGTGCATGGGCGCGGTGGTGGCAGTGACCATGCGCAGCACGGGCAGGGCATAGTGCGAGACGGCGACGACGGGGGCGAGCGCAATGTCGGCAAGGCCCGGGCGCCACGCCGCCGTGCGCGGGTCGAGAGCGGAAAGGGGGCCGGCGCAGCGCGGCCCGGCGATCCGGCTCGTCATCGGTTCCTCCCTTGCCTGCGCGCCGGTCATGCCCGGCCGAAGCGCCGCTCGAGCAGCGCGAAGGCCGCGAACAGCCCCATCGCCGCGCCGCCCTTGGGCCGGCCGGGGCGCGCGGTCCCGTTCCAGGCATAGAGGTCGAGATGGGCCCAGGGCACCCCATCGGGCAGGAACTGCTCGAGGAACAGGGCGCCGGCGATCGCGCCGGCGAACGGGCCCTCGGGGGAGTTGCTGAGATCGGCGACGGTCGAGCGCAGCATCTCGCGGTAGGGCGCCCAGAGCGGAAGGCGCCAGAGCGGATCCCCGGTGTCGGCGGCGGCGGCCAGGAAATCAGCGGCGAGCGCCTCGTCATTGGCGAACAGGGCCGGCAGCTCGGGGCCCAGCGCGACCCGGGCCGCGCCGGTCAGCGTGGCGAAGTCGAGGATGAGGGCGGGGGACTGTTCCCCGGCAAGCGCCAGGGCGTCGGCGAGCACGAGGCGCCCCTCGGCGTCGGTGTTGCTCACCTCGACCGACAGGCCCTTGCGCGTCGCGATGACGTCGCCGGGGCGAAGCGCGTCCCCCGAGACGGCATTGTCGGCGGCGGCGATGAGCAGCAGCAGCCGCACGGGCAGCCCCCGGGCGATGACGAGCCGGGCGAGCGCAAGCGCGTGCGCGGCGCCGCCCATGTCCTTCTTCATGAGCGCCATGGCATTGCCCGGCTTCAGGTTGAGGCCGCCGGTGTCGAAGGTGATGCCCTTTCCGACGAGGGCGACGAGGGGATGGGCCGGCGCGCCCCAGGCCAGGCTGACGAGCCGCGGACGGCGCGGGCTGGCGCGGCCGACGGCATGGATGGCGGGCAGGTTGCGCTCGAGGAGCGCCTCGCCGGCGTGCGCCTCCACGCGCGCGCCCGCCCGGTCCGCCAGCGCGCGGACGGCCGCCTCGAGGTCCGCGGGCCCCAGGTCCTCGGCGGGGGTGTCAACGAGGTCACGGACCAGCGCGGCCGCCTCGGCTTCGGCAAGGGCCACGGGGATCGCGGCCGGATCGGCAACGAGCAGGCAGCGCGGCCCCTTCTCCGCGGCGGTCCTGCGGTAGCGGGCGAAGCGGTGCTGCGCCATCAGCCAGCCATGCAGCGCCGCCGGAGCGAGGGGCCCCTCGAAGCGGTAGCGGCCCTCGGGCAGGGCGGCGGCAGCAGCAGCAAGCGTCCAGCGCCCCGGCGGCGCATCGGCGGGGCCCGTGCCGACCGCCGCGAACCAGCCCTCGCCCTCGGGAAGGACGAGCGCCTGGTCGGCGCGGCCGCGGAAGCCCGCGCCGTCCACGGCGGCCTGCGCCGCCGGCCCGAGCCGGGCGCGGAAGGCCGCAAGGCCCGCCTCGCTCACGGCACGGAGGGGAACGGCAGCTTCGCCGCGGTCGGGCGCGAGAAGGGCGGCGAAGTCGGTCATCGGCCGAGCAGGCGGGCCACGAAGGGGGCGTGGTAGGTGAGGACTCCGGCGGCGCCGGCGCGGCGGAAGGCGGTGAGCATCTCCGGCACCACTGTCTCGCGCACGAGCATGCCGGCGGCGACCGCCGCCTCGACCATCGCATATTCGCCCGAGACGCAATAGGCGAAGACGGGAAGGTCGAACCGGTCGGCGACCGCCTTCACCACGTCGAGATAGGGCAGGCCCGGCTTGACCATCACGCTGTCGGCACCTTCCGCCACGTCGAGCGCGACTTCGGCGAGCGCCTCGCGGCCATTGGCCGGGTCCATCTGATAGGTCGCCTTGTCGCCGGTGAGCCGCCCGGCGGCGCCGACGGCGTCCCGGAACGGGCCGTAGAAGCCGCTCGCATATTTGGCCGAATAGGCCATGATGTGGGCATCGGCGAAGCCCTCGGCCTCGAGCGCCCGGCGGATGGCCGCCACCCGCCCGTCCATCATGTCGGACGGCGCGAGAATGTCGGCGCCGGCCCGCGCCTGGTTGAGCGCCTGGCCGACGAGCATGTCCACCGTGGCGTCGTTCAGCACCCGCCCGGCCGCGTCGACCAGCCCGTCATGGCCGTGGGTGGTGTAGGGGTCGAGCGCGACATCGGTCATGATGCCGACCGCGTCGGTTGCGGCCTTCAGCTCGGCAATCGCCCGGCAGACGAGATTGTCGGGGTTGAGCGCCTCGCGGCCATCCGCGCTGCGGCGGTCGGCAGGCGTGTTGGGGAAGAGGGCGATCGCCGGGATGCCAAGGCTGGCGGCCTCGCGGGCGACGGCGCCGAGCGACCCGACCGGGTGGCGGACGACGCCCGGCATCGTCACGATGGGTTCGGGCTCTGCACCCTCGGTCACGAAGACCGGCCAGATGAGGCTGGCCGGCGTGAGCAGCGTTTCGCGCACCATCGCCCTCAGCCAGGGGGTGCGGCGGTTGCGGCGGAGGCGGGTGGCGGGAAACTGCCCCGGGATCATGGGCGGGCGATAGCGAAGCGGCACAGGCCCTGCTAGCCCCGCGCGCATGGCCCTCTTCCCTGTCGATGAGCTGGAGGCGCTTCTCGTCCTGCGGGCGCGGTCCGGGCGCGCCATCAGCTACGGCGAGGTGTTCCAGTGGTTCGGCCTCCCCTTCCAGCGCTTCCAGGTGGGGCAGCTGTGCGCCGCGCTCGAGGAAGTCGATGCGCGCCAGCGGGGGTCGGGGCGGCCGGAGCTGGCGTCGCTCGTGGTGCGGCAGACGGACGGGATCCCGGGCCAGGGCTGGTGGCTTTCCAAGTCGCACGATCCGTGGGAGGGGCCGTTCGAGGGGCCGGAGGCGCGGCGGTTCGTCGAGGCGCACCAGGCGCGGGCCTTCGCATGGTGGAGGGAGGAGGATGGCTGAGATCCTGCTGGTGCACGGCGCCTGGCACGGCGGCTGGTGCTGGCGGCATGTTGCAGAGCTGCTGCGCAGCGAAGGGCTGCGGGTGGTGACACCCACGCTGACCGGGCTTGGCGAGCGCGCCCATCTGCTGTCCGCCGAGACGGGGCTTGCCCAGCACGCCGCCGACCTGCACGCCGTGATCGAGGCCGAGGAGATGGCGGACGTGACGATCGTCGGCCACAGCTACGGCGCGCTGCCGGCTGCGCTGGTGTCTGGGCATCCGGCCATCGCCCGCCATGTCTCGCTGGACGGGGTGGCCGTCATCGAGGGCCAGGCGCTCACCCACGGCCTCCCGGAGGAGGCCGTGGCGGCCGCCAGGGCGACGCTGGTGGACGGGCTGGCGCTGGCACCTCCCGACCCGGAGACCTTCGACGTGCCCGCCGGCCATCCGGCCCACGCCTGGGCGAAGCGGCGGACGACGCCGATGCCCTGGCGGTCCCTCGTCGAGCCGCTGCCGCCCCTGCCGGGCCGGTTCAGGGATCTGCCGCGCACCTATGTCGCGGCGGCGCGGAACAGCATGGCCGGGCCGGCCGCGGGCCGGGCCCAGGCGGAACGCGAGGGCTGGCAGCTTGTCGTCATCGACTCGGGGCACGATCTTCCGCTCACGGCGCCGGCCGAGACGGCGGCGGCGATCGCCCGCCTCGCGCGGGGGTAGCGCGGAGCCCGTGCGGGACGCGCGGGGTCAGGCCCGGCCGGATCGCCAGCGCGCAAGGCCCGCCTCGATCGCGCGCGCCAGCTCCTCGCGCTCGGCAGCCGAGAGGAAGCTTCCCACCGCGATCCGCCGGTCGCGGCACGCCAGCCACAGCCGGTTGCGGGTGTCGGGAAAGCGCTCGAGTTCGACGCGGACGGCGAGCGGCTCGAGCCGATGGCACCGACGGGCGCCGAGCGGGCTCACCCGGACCAGTTCGAGGGCGTGGGTGTCGAGGCGGAGAAGCTCGGCGGCATTGCCGGAGCGGAAGGAGGCCCGGAGCGCCCAGGCGAGGAGGGCGAGATCGACGAGCAGGAAGGGCAGGACGGGCCAGGCGCCCAGCAGCAGGAAGCGCAGCGCCATCAGCGCGAAGACCAGGCTGACGCCGCCCACCACCCAGGGGACGTGGCGCGGCTGCATCGACCGGTTGGGCCAGAGGCGAAGATCGAGGAACAGGGGCGGCTTGCTGTCGGCCATGGTCTGTGGCCTAGCAGGCGGATGGCGGGGGGACCACGCGACACGGTGACGGATGCCGGCGCCGGGGCTGCCGCGCCGCGCATGTCGGCCATGCGGGTGCAGCGCATCTTCGACGCGCTGGGCGCCGCCAACCCGGCGCCGGCGACCGAGCTCGAGCATTCCAGCCCCTACACGCTGCTCGTTGCCGTGGTGCTCTCGGCGCAGGCCACCGATGCCGGCGTGAACCGGGCGACGAGTAGGCTGTTCGCGGTGGCCGACACGCCGGAGAAGATGGTGGCGCTGGGCGTGGAGGGGATCGCCGCCCACATCCGGACCATCGGCCTGTGGCGGGCCAAGGCGGCCAATGTCTGGGCGCTTTCGCGGCTGCTCCTGGAACGTCACGGCGGCGAGGTGCCGCGCGATCGGGCGAGCCTCGAGGCGCTGCCCGGCGTGGGCCGCAAGACGGCCAATGTCGTGCTGAACGAGGCCTTCGGGGAGCCGACGCTTGCAGTCGACACCCATGTCTTCCGGGTGGCGCGGCGAATCGGCCTTTCCGCGGGCCGGACACCCGAGGCCGTGGAGCGGGATCTCCTCGCCCGGGTGCCGAAGCGCTGGGCCCGGGCCGCGCACCATCTCCTCATCCTCCACGGCCGCTACCTGTGCAAGGCGCGGGCTCCCGAATGCTGGCGCTGCCCCATCGCGCGCGACTGCCGCTTCCCGGACAAGCGCACAGCGCCAGCCGCGCGCGTCAAGCGCGGGTTCAGGAACTCTGGCGGAGACTCGGAGCCCTCACAGGAGGAAGCGCCATGACAAGAAGGATCCGTTCGCTCGCCGCCCTGCTGCTTCCGCTGGCGCTGGCCGCGCCGGCACTGGCCGAGAGCCGCAGCGAGCGCCGCGCCGCGCAGATGTCGGCCTGGGTCGAGGCCGGCGCGCCGCAGGACTGCATTCTTCTCAGCCGGATTCGCGAGACCCGGGTGCTCTCGGACCAGGTGATCGACTTCGTGATGGACAATGGCCAGGTGTTCCGGAACACCCTGCCGGCGAAGTGCCCGCAGCTCGGCTTCCAGGAGAGCTTCGGCTACCGCACCTCGATCAACCAGCTGTGCAATGTCGACATCATTACCGTCATCATCCCCGGCATCGGCCCCAACACGGGCGCGAGCTGCGGGCTGGGGCGCTTCACGCCGATGAAGCCGGCCGAGACCGCGCAGCGCAACTAGCGGCTAGAAGGCCGTCTCCTTCTCGGCGGCGCGGGCGTCGAGCTCGGCGCGCGACAGCCGCTCGGAGGCGGACTTGAGCTGGCCGCAGGCGGCCATGATGTCGCGCCCGCGCGGGGTGCGCACGGGCGCGGAGATGCCGGATGCGAAGATGATGTCCGAGAAGCGGGCGATCCGCGCATCGGGCGAGCAGGCATAGGGGCTGCCCGGCCAGGGGTTGAAGGGGATGAGGTTGACCTTGGCCGGCAGCCGATACTGGCGGATCAGGCGGACCAGCTCGCGCGCGTCGGCATCCGAATCGTTGACGCCATCGAGCATGACATATTCGAAGGTGATGCGCCGGGCGTTGCTGGCGCCCGGATAGGCCGCGCAGGCGGCGAGCAGCTCGGGGATTCCCCACTTGCGGTTCAGGGGCACGATCTCGTCGCGCACCTCCTTGGTGACGGCGTGGAGCGAGACGGCAAGATTGACGCCGATCTCCTCGCCGGCGCGCGCCATCATGGGAACGACGCCCGAGGTGGAAAGCGTGATCCGCCGCTTCGAGAGCGCAAGGCCCTCGCCGTCCATCACGATCCGCAGGGCATCGCGGACATTCTCGAAATTGTAGAGCGGCTCGCCCATGCCCATCATCACGATGTTGGTGAGAAGCCGGCCATCGGGTGCGCTCGGCCATTCGCCGAGCGCATCGCGCGCGAGCAGCACCTGCCCCACGATCTCGGCCGCCGTCAGGTTGCGCACGAGCTTCATCGTGCCGGTGTGGCAGAAGCGGCAGTTCAAGGTGCAGCCCACCTGGGAGGAGACGCAGAGCGTGCCCCGGTCGGCGTCAGGAATGAAGACCGCCTCGAACGCCTCGCCGCCCGACCGCAGCAGCCACTTGCGCGTGCCGTCGGCGGAGACGAGGGCTTCCACCACCTCCGGCCGGCCGATGGCGAAATGGCGGGCGAGGGCATCGCGCAGCGGCTTCGCCAGATCGGTCATGGCGGCAAAGTCGGTTGCGCCGCGGCTGTAGATCCAGTGCCAGAGCTGGCGGGCGCGCATCCGCGCCTGGCGCGGCTCGACGAGGCCGGCCTCGACCAGGGCGGCAGCGATCGCGGCGCGGTCGAGGCCGACGAGATCGACGCGGCCATCGCCACGCGCTGCGGCGGCGCGCGGCACGGGCACCGGCTCGACCGGGCCTGGAATGGGCATGAGGGGCGTGGGCATCGGGCGGAGATAGGCGTTCAGGGCAGCGCGCGGAAGACTGGCCACCGCCTCGATGCGACGGGTCATGACAGGCACCTGTCAAAAATCTTTACGCATGTGTCTTCGCGCCCTCCGTCAACCCGTTGATGTCTTTGGGCCGGAGATCATGGCATGAATCTTGCTGGAAGATGAGGAGGGAGGAAAGCGGACATGAAACGGCATCTCGCGCTTGCGGCGTCCGTGCTGCTGCTGGGCGGACCGGCACTTGCGGCAGAAGAGAATATCTGGTCGACGACCTTCGAAACCGGCGAGATCGAGTCGGTCGGGCCCTTCCCGTCCGGCGGGCTGATCGTCAGCTACGGAGGCGCATCGCTCCAGTCTGCGGCCGGCTTTCCGGGCATGGACACGCAGATGCTGCGCAACGACACCGGCGGCACGACGTCGCTCAATGTCGTCGGGTTGGCCGCCCACAGCCAGCTTCGCCTCAAGTTCGACCTCGCCTTCATCGACAGCTGGGACTCGCTCGACGGAGCCTGCTGCGCGCCCGATATCCTCTTCGTCGATTTCGGCGGCCAGAGCTACCAGTGGACGGTGAACCACGCGCTGGGCACCGTGTTCGACGTGGGGCCCGGAACGGTTGTCTCCACGGCCAAGAACCTGGGCTACAACTCCGCGTGGACCGACACGGTGGTGAGCTACGAGTTCCTCTTTCCGCACGTGGCGTCGAGCTTCAGCCTGTCGATCCGCTTCGGCGGCGCCGGCTTCCAGGGCGGGCTGGACGAGAGCTGGGGGATCGACAATTTCGCGCTCTCGGCCATCTTCGATCCCGGAGGCGTGATCCCCGAGCCGGCGACCTGGGCGATGCTGATCACCGGCTTCGGCCTGATGGGCGGCATGGCGCGGCGGCGACGGCTGGCAGCGGGCTGACGTCCGGCACGGGCAAGGGGCCTGCGCCACACGGGTGGCGCGGCCCCTTCCCGTCTGGCGCTATGCAGGATGAAGGGCCGGACGTCCCCGACGCCCGGCCCCTCGATGCCCCCGGAGAAGAGGATCAGGCGATCGCGGCGGCCCTGCGGCGACGCGCAGCGAAGCCGACGAGACCGAACCCGGCGATCAGCATCGCCCAGGTCGCCGGCTCGGGAATGACGCCGCCGCCGACATTCGTGAAGACGAACCTGAGGTCGTCATAGTCGAGGTCGCCCCCGCCCAGGATGTCCTCGAAGCCGACATAGATGCCGGCCGGGATGGTGCCGCCCGGGCCGATCAGGCCGCCGGCGTAGGGCGCCGAATAGATGTGGGTGATGCCGTCCGGATTGTCGATGCGGCGCGAGAAGAAGCGCTCACCGGTGGTCAGGACGTCGATGTAGAAGATGAGGCTGTCACCGGCATTCACGGTGAACCCGCCGAAATCGAAGGACTCGCCAACCTGCGAGGTCTGGTTGTTGAGCCCCGTCACGCCGACATCGACGCCGTTGACGATGAGGCCGAGGACATTGGTGAAGCCCGCGGTGGCGCCCCCGAAGTAGGCGACGACGGTGCCGTTTGCGGTGGCCGTAAAGGCATAGTCGGCCGGGTTCACCGCGCCGGGCGTGGGATAGTTCGGCAGCGGGGTTGCGCTGGCGGCACCGGCGAGCGCGAGCACCGGAAGCGCGAGGAGAAGCTTCTTCATGGGTCCGATCCCTTTCGATTGGGCAGCAGGGGCTGCCGACTGATGCTCAACCGTTTGCAAGAAGCGTGCCAAACTCACCATCGCAGCAATCCCATCTGTTTCCAGAGAGTTGCATTCGCGCTGTCACGGCGTGCGCGCGCCGACTGTCAAGACTTCCGACAGTTTTCGGAAGTGACATGGTAAACCGGCCGCATCAGGCGGCGCGGGGACCGGCCGTGCCGTCGCCCAGGTGGAGCAGGGTCTCCCGGCCATCGGCAACCCGCACGATGGAGCCCTGCGGCACATCCTCGGCCACGGCGACTCCATGGTAGGGCCGGCCGCCGACGAGGAGGCCGCGCAGCACGCGCGCCGTCATGCCGTGGCTGATGACGATGGCGGGCGCCCCCGCCACGTCCGCCACCCAGTCGGCAAGGCGCGCGGCGATGTCGGCATAATGTTCGCCGCCTGGGATGGGCATGCGGAACAGGCGGTTCTCCTCGTCGATGATGGGTCCTTCGGCGGCAATGATCTCGGCATAGTCGCGGCCGGTCCAGTGGCCGACCTCGATTTCCCTGAGGCGCGCGTCCTGGTGAACGGCGAACCAGTCGATGCCGAGATGGTCGGCGACGATGGCCGCGGTCTGGAGCGCGCGCGGCGCAGGCGAGGACCAGAGCGGCGGCACCGGCTCACCCGTGGCGCAGAAATGGGCGGCGAGTGCCGCCCCCATGGCATCGGCCTGCCGCACACCGGCAAGCGTCAGCGGGGTGACGGCATGGTTTCCCTGCATCCGCCGGGCGCGGTTGAACACGGTTTCGGCATGGCGGGCGAGATAGAGAAGCCGGGGCATTGGAAACCCCTCTCGCCGGGCGCTAGGGGCTGGTCAACGGCGCGAATCGGCAAGGGAGAAATGGGTGGCGAACAAGATCTTCGCAGATGCGCGCGAGGCGCTCGACGGCCTCCTGTTCGACGGGATGACGATCGTCGCCGGCGGCTTCGGCCTGTGCGGGATCCCGGAGAACTGCATCGCCGCCATCCGCGACTCCGGCGTGAAGGGCCTCACCATCGTCTCCAACAATGCGGGCGTGGATGGCTTCGGGCTGGGGCTCCTGCTCGAGAGCCGGCAGGTTGCGAAGATGATCTCCTCCTATGTGGGCGAGAACCGGGAGTTCGAGCGGCAGTATCTCTCGGGCGAGCTCGAGCTCGAATTCTGCCCGCAGGGCACGCTTGCCGAGCGGATGCGCGCCGGTGGCGCCGGGATCCCGGGCTTCTACACACGGACCGGGGTGGGCACGCTGGTCGCCGAAGGCAAGGAACACAAGGAGTTCGACGGGGAGACCTACATCCTCGAGCGGGGAATCGTCGCCGATCTCGCCATCGTCAAGGCCTGGCGGGGCGACCCCTATGGCAACCTCGTCTACCGGAAGACGGCGCGCAACTTCAACCCGATGGCGGCCACCGCCGGGCGGGTGACGGTGGCCGAGGTGGAGGAGATGGTGGAGCCGGGCGCGTTCGACCCGGACTGCATCCACACCCCGTCCGTCTATGTCCAGCGGCTGTTCGCGGGTACCCACGAGAAGCGGATCGAGCAGCGCACGGTCAGGACGCGCGAAGCGGCATGAAGGGCGCGGCGTGAGGGGCGGTTCGTCCTGGCGCGGCGCGAGGGGAGCCCCGCTCGGCCTTGCCCTGCTGCTCGGCGCCTGCGCGGCCACGCCTCCGGCACGGCCGGCAGTCGCGCCGGTCTCGCCCGCGCTCCAGGCAACGACCTGGACCTATGGGTCGGCGGAAGCGGCGATGCTGGCCGAGACCAGCTTCCGCGCGCTGGTGGACAAGGCGGAATCGCGGCTTGGCGCCCTCCATTTCGGCTCGGGGTTCGAGAGCGCGATCGTGCGCGACCTCGAGGGCGACAAGGTTCGGCTTCGGGAATGCGACCTCAGCTTCCACCGGCCGGCCGTCGTGTTCGACATCGACGAGACGCTGGCGTGGAACATGGGCGCGCAGGCCGACCAGGCGCGGCGGGCGGCCGGCTTCGATCCGCGACGCTGGGACCAGTGGGAGCGGGAGGGCGGCGAACTTCTGGTGGCGGTGCCGGGCGCGGTCGCAGCCGTCGAGGCGCTGCGCAGGCTCGGGATCACGCCCGTGTTCAACTCCAACCGCTCGGCCGCGCATGCCGCCGAGACGGCCCGCGCGCTCGCCCGGCTCGGCTTCGGCGCGGCCGTGCATGGCGAGACGCTGTGGCTTGCCGGCGATGCCGACGGCAGCAGCCGCAAGCACGGCCGGCGCGTGGCCATTGCCGAGCGCTATTGCGTGCTGGCGCAGGTGGGCGACCAGATGGGCGATTTCGTCGATGCCATCGATTTCGCGCCCGATGGCCGCAGGCACAGCCCGGCGGAGCGGACGAGGATGGCCGCAGGCGTCTTCGCGCGGCTGTGGGGCGAGCGCTGGTTCCTCATCCCCAACCCCATCTATGGCCGCTGGAACGACCCGCCGCTGTCCCTTGACGATGTCGTGCCAGAATCGGCGCGCTGGACCCCGAAGGAGGAGTGATGCCCTGGACCCGCGACGAGATGGCCGCGCGCGCCGCCCGCGAACTGAAGGACGGCTTCTACGTGAACCTCGGCATCGGCATGCCGACGCTGGTCGCGAACCATGTGCCGGACGGCGTGGACATCACCCTCCAGTCCGAGAACGGCATGCTCGGCATGGGGCCCTTCCCCTTCGAGGGGGAGGAGGACCCGGATCTCATCAACGCCGGCAAGCAGACGGTGACCGAACTCAGGCGCACCAGCTACTTCGATTCCGCCACCTCGTTCGCCATGATCCGCGGCGGCCACATGGATCTCTCGATCCTCGGCGCGATGGAAGTGGCCGAGAATGGCGATCTCGCCAACTGGATGGTGCCCGGGAAGATGGTGAAGGGCATGGGCGGCGCCATGGACCTGGTGGCCGGCACGCCGCGGATCGTCGTGATGATGGAGCATGTCGACAAGGCCGGGCGACCCAAGTTCGTGCCCCGCTGCACCCTGCCGCTGACGGGCCGCAACTGCGTCGATGTCGTCATCACCGACCTTGCCGTCTTCGAGCGGCCGGACCGGAAGGGAAGCCCCTTCCGCCTCGTCGAGCTGGCACCGGGCGTGACGGCCGACGAGGTGGCCGCGAAGACGAGCGCGGCCTACCTCGCCTGAGCCGGTCCCGGCGAAGGCCGGACTTTCCCGCTCACACCCCGCCGAGCGCGCCCTGGCTCACCATGCACCAGAGCATGGGGAGCGAGAGCACCGTGTTGGTGCGGCTGAAGATCATCGCCGTCGTCGCCGCCCTGGCCTTGGTGTCGGCGTCCGCCTCGACGATGCCCAGCGCCTTCTTCTGGTTGGGCCAGATCACGAACCAGACGTTGAAGGCCATGATGAGCGCGAGCCACATGCCAAGCCCGATGACGCGGTAGCCGGGCTGGAGGGAAAGCGCTTCCACCATGTAGCCGTTGATCATCGAGATGACGAGCCCGGTGACCACGGTGAAGAGCGCCGCCCAGCGGAACCAGAACAGGGCCTCCGGCGCGATATACTTGGAGACGGCCGGCTTCAGCTCGGCCGGAACCTTGGGCATGGTCGGAATCTGGACGAAGTTGAAATAGTAGAGAAGCCCGATCCACATGATGCCGATAAGCACGTGGAGGAAGCGGAAGATGCCGTTGACGAGGGCCGGGTGGGTGCCATGGAAGCCCCACAGCACGATGATGGCGAGCAGGCCGCCGAGCCCGACCGCATTCCAGAGATTGCCAAGAAGCTTTGCCATGTTCGTCTCCTTGCCCCTTGAAGCCGCGCGCGGCGCAACAGGGGCGCGGCGCACGGAAAGCGGACCCCCTTAATCCCCATTCGCGCCGGCTTGCAATCCGCTGCGATTGCCGCGAGCGGGTGCCCATGCGCGCCGGGCCCTTCCTGCTCTACGTGGTCGGCATCGCCTTCTTCTGCGCCATGGACGCCATCATGAAGGCGCTCGTTGCAACCAACCCGGCCGTGGTCGCGACCTTCTGGCGCTACATCGCCGCGCTCCTCTTCATCCTCCCCTTCTGGTGGCGCGAGGGCCGCCCGGGCTTCCGCCGCGACATGGCCGTGCCGCACCTCCTGCGCGGAGGCCTGATCGCGGCGGCCGCCTTCCTGTTCTTCTGGTCGCTCACCGTGCTGCCGCTCGCCGAGGCCGTCACCTTCGCCTTCGTGGCCCCGCTGCTCATTCCGCCGCTCGCCGCCCTGGTCCTTGGCGAGCGGATGGAGGGGCGGAGCCTCGCGGCCGTCGGGCTGGGCTTCCTCGGCGTGCTGGTGGCCGTCGGCACCGACCCCACCGCCATCCCCCGCGCCCGGCTGCTTGGCGTGGGGGCCGTGCTGCTGTCTGCGGCCTGCTACGCCGGCTCGATCGTGCTGATGCGGGCACGGGCCAGCCGCGACGGGCCCTCGATCGTCAGCATCCTCGGCGCCGTGGTGCCGGCCCTGCTGCTCCTGCCCTTCGTCCTGCTGACGCCCGAGGGGCGCGTGCCGCCGCGCGCCGACTGGCCGCTCCTGGCCGGCGCCGGCCTGACCGGCGCGGTCGCGCTCCAGTTCATAGCCCGCGCCTACGCCCGGGCCGAAGCGCAGGCGCTCGCCCCGTTCGAATACACCGCGCTCTTCTGGGCCGCGCTGTTCGGCTGGGCCGTCTTCGGCGAGCCGCTGTCGTGGCGGACGCTGCTCGGCGCGCTCGTCATCATCGCTGCCTGCCTGTGGCAGGCGCGGCGCCGCGCTCCCGCCCCTGCCTAGGCCGCGAACGTGCCGCGCGCGTCGAGCCGGTCGAGCCAGCCGGGCACAAAGGCCAGTCCCTCGGGAAGCGGCACGCCGGCCGTGGGCGCGAAGCGGAGGAAGCAGCCGAGCGGAATGTCGGCCAGGCTGAACCGCTCGCCGCAGACGAAGGTCCGGCCCGCGAGCAGGCCGTCGAGGAAGCGCAGCCGCTCGGCCCAGTGCGCCATCATCTCCGCGCCCGCGGCCCCGGAGAGGAGCGGCATGCGGGGGCTGAAGAAGGCGCGCGCGACCGTGGCGCGGAAGCCCAGCATGAAGGGTTCGAGGATGGCGAGGTCGAACCGGCGGACCCACATCCGCGTCTCGGCGCGCTCGACCGGCGTGTTGCCGACGAGCGCGGGGTGCGGGTGCAGCTCCTCGAGGAGTTCGCAGATGGCGGTCACTTCGGTGATGACGGCGCCGCTGTCGAGCTCGAGCGCGGGCATCTGGCCCATCGGGTTGATCGCGCGGAACGCCTCGCCGCGGTTCTCCCCGCCCATGATGTCGATCGGCACCGTCTCGAGGCGGATGCCCTTCTCGGCGGCGAAGGTGCGCACCACCTGCGGATTGGGACCGAGGCTGTCGTAGAGGCGCATGGGTCTCCCTCCTTGAACCGGACGCACCGACGCGCCTAGCAGCGTCCGCGTGACCTCTTCCAGCCTTCCCGGCACCCATTTCGCCCTCGTCTTCTCCGCCCTGCTCGTGACGGCGGCGGGGAACACCGCGCTCCAGTCGGTGCTGCCGGTGATCGGCCGCGCCATCGCCATCCCGGACCTCGGCATCGCCTTCGTCTTCTCGCTTTCCGCCCTCATCTGGACCTTCTCGGCGCCCTACTGGGCGCTCCAGTCCGACCGGCGCGGCCGGCGGCTGCTCCTGCAGGTGGGGCTTGCCGGCTTCGGACTGTCGATGCTGCTGTGCGCCATCATCATCCTCGCCGGCATCCGCGGGCTCCTCGCGCCGCTCCTGACCTTCGGCCTCTTCACGCTGGCCCGGGCGCTGTTCGGCGTGTTCGGCTCGGCGGCGAACCCGGCCGCCCAGGCCTTCGTCGCCAGCCGGACGACTCCGGCCGAGCGCACCAACGCGCTTGCGCTCCTCTCCTCGGCCTTCGGGCTCGGCACCATCCTCGGCCCGGCGGTCGCGCCCTTCTTCATCCTGCCCGGTGTCGCGCTCTCCGGCCCGATGTTCGCCTTCGCCGGCATCGCGGCGCTCGTCACCCTTCTGGTGCGCCTCGGCCTTCCCGACGATGACCCGACGCACGCGCCCGGCGGCGGGCGGGGCGCTGCCGTCTCGATCGCGAGCGTCGGCGGGGCACCCGGCGGCGCCCATGTGATGGCCGCGGAAGCGGCAAGCGAATCGGGGGAGCGGCGCCGCGTCTCAGTCCGCGACCCGCGGGTGCGCGCCTTCATGATCTACGGCTTTGCCGCCGGCTCGCTCCAGGCCGCCACCGGCCAGGCGCTCGGCTTCCTCGTCATCGACCGAATCGCCAGCGGCGGCGGCGCGGAAGCCGCCAAGCTCATCGGCCTCGCCTTCATGGCGGGTGCCGCGGCAACGCTCCTCGCCCAGTGGGGCATCATCCGGCAGTTCGCCATGACGCCGTCGCAGCTGATGCGCTGGGGGGCGCTGCTCGCTGGCCTCGGCACGGCGGGCATCGCGCTCGCGCCCGACTTTCACGCGCTGGTCATCGCCTTCGCGCTGCAGTCGGCGGGGTTCGGCATGGCCCGCCCCGGCTTCACCGCCGGCGCCTCGCTCGCCGTCGAGCGGTCCGACCAGGGCGCCGTCGCCGGGGCCGTCACGTCGGTCAACGGCGCCTGCTTCGTGCTCGCGCCCGCGATCGGGATCGGGCTCTACGAGCTGGCGCCGGCGCTGCCCTACTGGCTGGCGGCGGCCGGGTGCCTGGCGATCGCCCTCTACGCCTCGGCGAACCGCGACCTGCGCGAAAGCCGGCCGCGCTGAGCCCCTCAGGCCAGCAGCAGCTGCCAGTCGGCGCGCTCGGCAAGAAGCGCGACGAGCCCCGCCGGCGCGACTCCGGGGGGAAGCGCATCGGCCGTGACGCCGGCCGCCGCCATGGCCGACTGGCAGGCATGGAGGCTCGCGCCGAGCTCGCGCAGCGTGGCAAGCGCCGGGCAGTCGCCAAGGTCCGGCCCCTTGAGCAGGACCGCGACCGGGCGGCCGAGCGCCGCCAGGGCTGCCGCGGTCTCGAGCGCGGCGTCGGCACGCGGCGTGCCGCGCTCGGCGAGGATCAGGAGGAGGCCGGAGCGCAGACCGGGCATGCCGGGTCCTTCGGCACGCGGACGGTGCGGGTGACAAAGGCCCTGCCGTCGAACAGCAGCAGGCTGCCGAACGGCCGGGGCGCATAGCCTGTGAGGACGCGGAGCGCCTCGAGCGCCTGCAGGCCGCCCATCACGCCGGCGAGCGCGCCGATGATGCCGTGGTCGGCGCAGGTCTCGCCGGGCCGGTCCTCGGCGGCACCCGCAAAGCAGGCCCAGCAGGGCGCATCGGGGAGGTGGCCGGCGAAGAGGCCGAGCTGGCCGTCGAACGGGCCCATGGCGGCAGCAACCAGGGGAGTGCCGAGCGCGACCGCGGCCCGGTTGACCTGCGCGCGGGTGGCGAAGCTGTCGGAGCCGTCGAGGACGAGGTCGTGGCCGGCGAGAAGCTCGCGGGCGGTCGCCGCGGTCAGCCGGACGGCGCGGGGGTGAAGCGCGACATGGGGGTTGAGCGCCGCGAGCCGGGCGGCCGCCACCTCCACCTTGGCCCGGCCGACATCGGCGGTTGCATAGAGCGTCTGGCGCTGGAGGTTGGAGAGGCTGACGGTATCGTCGTCAATGAGGGTCAGGCGGCCCACGCCCGCCGCGGCGAGCCAGGGAAGCGCCGCCGAGCCGAGCCCGCCCGCCCCCACCATGGCGACGGCTGCGGCCTTGAGACGGGCCTGGCCGGCGCCACCCACCTCGGGAAGGACGATGTGGCGGGCGTAGCGCTCGAGCTCGATGTCGGAGAGGCTCATGCCCGGCCCGTCGAGCCGAACCCGCCCGCGCCCCGCGGAGTTTCGTCGAGCGCGCCGACCTCGACGATCGCCGGCTGCACCACCGGGGCGAGCACCAGCTGGGCGATGCGCATGCCCCGCGCGATGGCCACCGGCGCGGGCCCGAGATTGGCGAGGATCACCTTCACTTCGCCGCGATAGTCGGAATCGATGGTGCCCGGCGCGTTGAGGACGGCGATCCCGTCCTTCAGCGCCCAGCCCGAGCGGGCGCGCACCTGGAGCTCGAAGCCGTCCGGCACGGCGACCATGAGCCCGGTGGCGACGGCCGCGCGCCCGCCCGGGTCGAGCACCCGGTCCTCGGCGGCGCAGACATCCATGCCGGCGGCGCCTGCGGTCTGGAAGGCCGGGAGCGGCAGGCCCTCGCCATGCGGCAGCCGGGCGATGCGGAGAATGGGCGCGGCCATGGTCACGCGAACCAGCGGGCGAAGCGGTCGGCGAGGCGTTCGGCCACCTGCGCCTTGCTGGCTTCGGGCAGGCTCTCGACTCCTTCGGCCGTGACGAGGTGGACGGCGTTGCGGCTGCCGCCCATCACGTCGCCGGAGACATCGTTGGCGACGATCATGTCGCAGCCCTTGCGCGCGAGCTTGGCCCGGGCGTGGGCGAGGAGATCGTGGGTCTCGGCGGCGAAGCCGACCACGCGGGCCGGGCGGTGCGGCCCCGGGGAGGCAAGGCGGGCGAGGATGTCGGGGTTCTCGACGAGCGCCAGCATGGGCGGCCCTTCGCCCTTCTTGCGCTTGGCCGGTGCCGGCTCGACCCGCCAGTCGGCAACGGCGGCCACCATCACGGCAAGATCGGCCGGAAGCGCGGCGAGGACGGCCGATTCCATCTCGCGCGCGGTCTCCACGTCGATCCGGGTGACGCCGGGGGGCGTGGCAAGGGCGACCGGCCCGGCGACGAGGGTGACGCGCGCGCCCCTTGCCGCGAGCGCCTCGGCAATCGCGAATCCCTGCCGGCCGGAGGAGCGGTTGGCGAGGTAGCGCACCGGGTCGATCGGCTCGTGGGTGGGGCCGGCCGTGACAAGCGCGTGGCGGCCGGCGAGCGGGCGCTCCGGCGGGGCCAGCGCGGCGGCGACGGCGGCGAGGATGCGGTCCGGCTCGGGGAGGCGCCCGGGGCCGTGCTCGCCGCACGCCATTGGGCCGACATCGGGTTCGAGGACGGTCACGCCCCGGCTCGCGAGCGTCGCGACGTTGGCGCGCGTTGCCGGATGCTCCCACATGCGGACGTTCATGGCGGGCGCGACCATCACCGGCTTGTCGGTCGCAAGGAGCAGGGTGGAGGCGAGATCGTCGGCGAGGCCCGCGGCCATCTTCGCCAGAAGGTCCGCGGTCGCAGGGCAGACGAGGAGGAGATCGGCCTCGCGGGAGAGGCGGATGTGGCCCATCTCGGCCTCGTCCTTGAGGTCGAACAGGTCGGTGTAGGCGCGGGCGTCGGCCAATGCCGCGGCGGCAAGCGGCGTGACGAACTGCTGCGCCGCGCGGGTCAGCACGGGCGTGACCGCGCCGCCCGCCCGGCGCAGCAGGCGGATGAGCTCGAGCGCCTTGTAGGCGGCGATCCCGCCGCCGATGACGAGGAGCAGGCGCTTGCCGGCGAGCATGAGCGCCTGCCTAGCCGCGCCCGCACCCGCTGCCAATCACCCAAGGAGCGCCATGGCGGCAGCCCCGAGCGCGGCGCCCGCCGCGAGCCAGGGCCAGCGGGCGGGGCGGGGCGGGGGCAGCGGCGGCAGCGGGATGGGGGGTGGCGCAGCGCCATCGGGCGGCAGCAGGGCGAGCGCCCGGCGCGCCGCACCCGGAAGCGCGCCCATGAGGCCGGCCCCGCGCAGCAGCCGGTCGGCAAGCCGCGCCTCGGGGCCGAGTTCGTCGCGGATCCAGCGCTTCACATAGGGGCTGGCGGCGTCCCACATGTTGATGTCGGGGTCGAGCGCGCTCGCCACGCCTTCGACCATCACCATGGTCTTCTGGAGAAGGAGCAGATGGGGCTGGGTTTCCATGTCGAAGCTGCGGGTGATGGCGAACAGGCCGTCCAAGAGGCCGCCGACCGAGATTTCGGAGGTGGCGCGGCCGCGAATGGGCTCGCCCACGGCCCTGAGCGCGGTCGCGAACGCGCCGCGGTCATGGTAGGGCGGCACATAGCCGGCCTCGAAATGGATGTCGGCGACGCGCTGGTAGTTGCCGGTGATGAGGCCGTAGAGGATCTCGGCGAGATAGACGCGCGCGCGGCGGTCCAGCCGGCCCATGATCCCGAAGTCGAGGAACGCGATGCGCCCATCGGGGCAGAGCAGCAGATTGCCCTGATGGAGATCGGCGTGGAAGAAGCCGCGGCCGATCGCCTGGGCGAGGAAGGCGCGCACCACGGTCCGGGCGAGCGCCGGCCGGTTGGCGCCGCTGGCGGCAACCGCGGCGATGTCGGTCAGCTTGATGCCCTCCACCCACTCGAGCGCGAGGACCCGGCGGCTGGTATAGTCCCAGCGCACCGCGGGCACGCGCACGCCCGGCTCGGCGCGCACGGCATCGGCCAGCTCCGAGGCATTGCCGGCCTCGCGGCGGAGGTCGAGCTCGGCGAGCGTCCACTGGCGGAAGGTGGCCATCACCTGCCGGGGCCGGAGCCGCGCGAACTCGCCCCCGAGCGCCTCGAGCCGGTCGGCCGCCCAGGCATAGGTTGCAAGCGCCGAGGCGAAGCGCTCCTCGATCCCCGGCCGCAGCACCTTCAATGCCAGCACCTCGCCCCGGTGGGTGACGGCGCGGTGCACCTGGGCCACCGAGGCAGCACCCGCGGGTGTCGGCGCCACTTCGGCGAAATGGGAGCGCCACCCGCCGGGCAGCGCCCGGTCGAGCGCGTCGGCGATCGCGTCCCAGGGCGCGGGGTCGAGATCGTCCTGCAGGCGCCTGAGGTCGGCCGCGGCGTCGCTGCCGACGAGGTCGGGCCGAGTCGCCAGCGCCTGGCCGAGCTTGACTGCGGCCGGCCCGCAGGCGCGCAGCCCCCCGGCGAAGTCGGGCACGGATGGCGCGAAGGCGCCGAAGCGGAGCAGCCGGGCGAGGAGGCCAAGCTCGGCCGGGACATCGGGATGGCGCTCGAACGGCCGGAGCGCGCCGTGGCGGGCCAGCCTTCGGGCATCGGCAAGCAGGCGCAGCGCGTGGCCGGAGGCGACGAGCAATCAGATCTTCCAGCCGCGGTGGATGGCGACGGCGCCGCCGAGGATGGGCGTGACGGCAACCCGGCGGAAGCCGGCCGCCTCGATCATGCCGCGGAAGGTCGCCATGTCGGGAAAGCGGCGGATCGACTCGACCAGATAGCGGTAGGCCTCGGCGTCGCGGGCGACGGCCGCGCCGATGCGCGGCACCACCTGCATCGAGTAGAGATCGTAGAGGCGCGCGAACCCCGGCCATTCGGTCGTCGAGAATTCGAGGCAGAAGAAGCGCCCGCCCCAGGCGAGCACGCGATGCGCCTCGGCGAGCGCCCGGTCGATTCGGGTCACGTTGCGGATCCCGAAGGCGATGGTGATGGCCGTGAAGGCCTGGTCGGCGAAGGGCAGTGCCTCGGCATCGGCCTCCACCCAGTCAAGGCCGGCAAGGCCGCGAGCGCGCGCCCGCTCCTTCCCGACCGCAAGCATGTGCGGGTTGATGTCGGCGACGGTCACGCGCGCGCCGGCCTTCGCCAGGCGGAAGGCGATGTCGCCGGTGCCGCCGGCAAGATCGAGGATGGCCTCGCCAGGGCGCGGCCGGACCATGGCGACGAACCGGTCCTTCCAGGCCCGGTGCAGGCCCGCCGACATGAGGTCGTTCATGAGGTCATAGCGGCGGGCGACGCGGGCGAAGACGTCACCCACCCGCGCGGTCTTCTCCTCGGGCGCGACATCGGCATAGCCGAAGCTGACGGTTGCGGGCGGTGGCTCGGTCATGGCCGCCCCTTGCCCGAGCGCGGCGCCGCTGTCACGGCGGCGCGATGCCCGAGCTTCCCGAGGTCGAGACCGTGGTGCGCGGCCTGCGCCCCCTGCTGCTCGGCCAGCGGATCGCGCAGGTCGAGGTGCGGCGGGGCGACCTGCGCTGGCCGGTGCCGGCCGATCTCGCCGACCGGCTGGCGGGTGCGCGCATCATCGCGCTCGGCCGCCGGGCCAAATATGGCCTGATCAGCACCGACCGGGGCGACACGCTCGTCTTTCACCTCGGCATGTCGGGCCGGTTCCGGCTCGATCCGGACCGTCTGCTCCCCCATGACCATGTGGTCATCTCCGCCAGCGGCCACCGGCTGGCCTTCCACGACCCGCGCCGGTTCGGCTCGCTCCATCTCGTCGCCGGGCGAGCGGCATCCGCGCTTCCGCTTCTCGCCGGGCTGGGGCCGGAGCCGCTCGACGCCGCCTTCGATGGCGCCGTCCTCGCCCGCGCCGCCGCCGGCCGGACCGCTCCCATCAAGTCCCTCCTGCTCGACCAGCGCGTCGTGGCCGGAATCGGCAACATCTATGCAAGCGAAGCCCTGTTCCGGGCCGGCATCGCGCCGGCGCGGGCGGCGGGCCGGATCGCGGGCCAGCGGCTCGCCCGGCTGGCCGATGCCGTGAAGGCGGTGCTGGCCGAGGCCATCGCTGCCGGGGGCTCGTCGCTTCGGGACCATGTGGCCGTCTCGGGCGAGCTCGGCACCTTCCAGCACCAGTTTCGCGTCTACGGCCGGGAGGGCGAGGCCTGCCCCGGCTGCGGCGGGCAGATCGCCCGCTTCGTGCTGCAGAGCCGCGCCACCTATGCCTGCCGCCGCTGCCAGCGCTGAACGGGCGCCGCCTTGACCCTCCCCCGCTCCATGGCTATGCGCGGCGTCCCTCCGGGTCGGCACCGCCGGCCCGGCCCTGTCTGTCGGAGTGACTGGAGCACATGGCGAATACCCCGTCGGCCGAGAAGCGCATCCGCCGCAACGCGCGGCGCGCGGCCGTGAACAAGGCCCGCAAGTCGCGGATCCGCACCTTCGTGAAGAAGGTCGAATCGGCCATCGAATCGGGCGCGCGCGCCGACGCCCTCCAGGCCTTCGCCGCTGCCCAGCCCGAGCTGATGCGCGGCGTGTCGCGGGGTGTGCTGCACAGGAACACCGTGGCCCGGAAGATCTCGCGCCTTTCGAAGCGGATCGCCGCCCTTCCCGAGGCCTGACACCCACCCGGCCCGAGCCGGAAGGTTCCCGGCCTGACCCGTTGCCCCGGCTGGCAGTCATGTTTCTTTCATGAGATCGTCATCCGTGCCAGCGCGCGCGGATGGCGGCATTTGGTCCGCGCCTCAGGCCCTTGGGCCCGGTTCCTGAAAGGTTGACGCGGCATCCGATTCGCCTTTCTGCAATCTTCCTGTCACATCTTCAGGCTGGAAAATCAGACGCTTGGCGAATTCGCCAGATTCCCTAGAGGGTTGGACTGTCAACCGAAATATTTGCAGTTCGATGAATTTCTGGCCCTTGCCGGGGTGCTCCGGACTTTGGTTTAGTGCGGTCACCGGGGCAGAGGGCCGAGTCCGCAGGGGCGAGGTTTCCGGCTCCGGATCCAGGAACGAAGGTCGGTTGCGGGGCGGGTCGGATCGCCAGAACCCGTTCCCGAGAAGGCAGTCTCCGGAGCGATTCCGGGGAACAGGGAAGATGTGTCCGCGGTTCCGGGACTGCGGACTGGGAGGTGGGAGCGGCATGCGAGGGGACGAACCAGGCGGAAGCGGCGAAGCGAGCCGTCGACGGACGTGCCGACCGGCACGCCGGTCCGAAGGGGCGACCCGGCCGCCCGACCCCGGGGGATGGCGCACCGGCCCCTAGCGGGCGGAGCATCGACGCCCTGTCCGGCCGCCCTGGCCAGACGCCTGCCATGTCTCTCGTCGGAGTCCCGTTGCCAATGCCGTATCAAGGGCTTCCCTCTCCCGCCTTCGAAGCGATTCGCACGCCGTCGGCCTCGGTGCCGCCGGCGGGCGCGGCGCCCGGCCCGGCGGCAGGCGGTGCAGCGCTTGCCCAGTTCGCTGCTGCCAAGCAGGCGCTCAGGCACGCCCATGGCGCGGAAACCTTCGCCAGCTGGCTCGAGCCGCTGGCGCTGCGGACCGTCGAGGGAGACTGCGCGGTTCTCGACCTGCCGTCGCGGTTCATGGCCGACTGGGTCAAGACCCACTTCGGCGAGTCGATCCGCGCCGAGCTCGCCGGCCGGATGCCCGGAGTCGTCCGGATCCGGATCGAGGCGGGCCAGCCCTGCCCGCAGGCCGCGCCCGCGGCCCATGCCGAGGCCGAGGAGCGCAGCGCGGCCGACCCGATCGGCCTGCCCGCCTTCGAGCCGCGCTACTCCTTCGACCAGTTCGTCACCGGAAAGGCCAATGAGCTGGCGTTCAACGCCGCCCAGACGCTGGCGCACGCCGTCGGCCAGGGCCAGTCGGCCGGCTTCAATCCGCTGTTCCTCCACGGTCCCACCGGGCTGGGCAAGACCCACCTGATGCACGCGATCGGCCAGAGCGTGCTGGCCCGGCTTCCGGGCGCGCGCGTCGTCTATCTCTCCGCCGAGCGCTTCATGGTCGAGTTCCTTGCCGCCCTGCGCGAGCGCGACACGATCCGCTTCAAGCAGCGGCTGCGCTCGGCCGATCTCCTCATGATCGACGATGTCCAGTTCATCGCGGGCAAGGACTCGACCCAGGAGGAATTCTTCCACACGATGAACGAGATCATCGGCGCCGGTCGGTGGCTGGTGATCTCGGCCGACCGGTCCCCGCAAAATCTGGAGGGAATCGAGAGCCGGATCCAGTCGCGCCTCGCCTGGGGTCTCGTCGCCGACATCAACCCGGCCGACTATGAGCTCCGGCTCAACATCCTCAGGGCCAAGGTGGCCGCCATCCCGGGGGCGCGGGTGCCGGATGCGGTGATCGAGTTCCTGGCGCGACGGATCGTCGCCAATGTCCGCGAGCTGGAGGGCGCGCTCAACCGGGTGATCGCCTACGCCAACCTGACCGGGCGCGCGGTCGATGTCGATTTCGCCCGCGAGGTGCTGGCCGACCTGCTCCGGGCCCACACGCGCAAGCTCACCATCGACGACATCCAGCGCCGGGTGGCGGAGCATTACCGGCTGAAGCTCAATGACCTCGTCTCGCCGCGGCGGGCGCGCGAGGTGGCGCGGCCGCGGCAGGTGGCCATGTATCTCGCCAAGCAGCTGACCCCGCGCTCGCTCCCCGAGATCGGCCGGCGCTTCGGCGGCCGCGACCACACCACGGTGATGCACGCGGTCAAGCGGATCGAGGAGCTCCGGGCGCAGGACCATGAGCTGGACCGCGACATCCAGCACCTGAAGCGGGTGCTCGACGGCTGACCGAGGCGCCCGGGGCGGCCGGCGCGCGGCCGCGCTCAGGGCTTCAGTTCGCGCGCGAGCGCCTTGCGCGTCCGTTCGCCATAGGGCGGGCGGAAGCCCGCCAGCCCCGCGACATCGAGCTTCGGCTGGCGGTAGATGGCCCGCGCGTGACTGAACGTCCGGAAGCCGTCCTGCCCATGGTAGTGGCCCATGCCGGAGGCGCCGATGCCGCCGAACGGCAGGTCCTCGGCAGCGACGTGGAAGATGACGTCATTGACGGTCACGCCGCCCGAGACGGTGCGGTCGAGCACGCGGCGCTCCTCGGCCGGGTCGGTGCCGAACCAGTAGAGCCCGAGCGGCCGGTCGCGGCCGTTGATGCGGTCGATCGCCTCGTCGATCGTGCGGTAGCGGACGATGGGCAGCACGGGGCCGAAGATCTCCTCCTGCATGACCGTCATCCCGTCGGTCACGTCGGCAAGGAGGGTGAGCGGCATCTTGTTGGTGTTCTGCTTCGCGAAGTCCTCGTTCGCCGGGTTCACCTCAATGACGCGCGCGCCCTTGTCGCGGGCGTCGGCGATCAGGGCCTCGAGCCGGTCGCGGTGCCGCTTCGAGATGACGCTGGTATAGTCGGGGTTGGACAGCATCGTCGGGTACATGGTGGCGGTCGCCACCTTGAGGCCGTCGATCACGTCGGCCTCCTTCTCTTCCGGGACGAGGAGCCAGTCGGGCGCGAGGCAGATCTGGCCGGCATTCATGAGCTTGCCCATGGCGATGCGTTGCGTCGCCTGGGCGATGTCGGCCGAGCGCGACACGATGGTGGGGGACTTGCCGCCGAGCTCGAGGGTGACCGGCACGAGGTTCCTGGCCGCTGCGGCCATGACATGCCGGCCGACCGCCGTTGCCCCGGTGAAGATGAGGTGGTCGAAGGCGAGGCCCGAGAAGGCCTTGCCGATCTCGGGCCCACCGGTCACGACGGCCACCTCGGCCTCGTCGAACGCCTCGGCGATGGCCTGCTTCATGCGCTCGGACGTGGCGGGCGTGTATTCGGAGGGCTTGATCATCGCCCGGTTGCCGGCGGCGAGCACGTTGGCGAGCGGGGCGAAGGTGAGGTTGACCGGAAAGTTCCAGGGCGAGATGATCCCGACCACGCCCTTCGGCACCCATTCGACATGGGCCCGCGCGCCAAGCAGGCCGAGCGGAAAGTCCAGCCGCCGCCGCTCGGGCTTCATCCAGCGCTCGACATGGGCGAGCGCATGCTTCAGCGGCTTCACCGAGGCCATGATGTCGGTCATGAGCGACTGCTCGGCCGAGCGGTGGCCGAAATCGTCGGAGAGCGCCTTCACGAACCCGTCCCGGTGCCGCAGGACGGCATCGATGGCGCGGCGCAGGCGATCCTTGCGCACCTCCGCGCCAACCGGGAGCTCGGCGGTGAAGGCGGCCTTCTGGCGGGCGAGCAGCGCCTCCATGGCGGCAAGGTCGCGGGCGTGGGTCTCGGCGATGACGTTCATGGGCTCCTCCTCGCGCGCGAACATAGGCGCGCGCAGCCCCGAGGCAAGCCGCACGCCAGGCCTGCCCCGGCCCCTTCGCGCGCCCTGGCTGCCACGGCCCGCCCGGCCGGGCCCTGGCCTCAGACGATGGTGGCGCCGCCGTCGATGACGAGGGCCTGCCCGGTCGTGAAGGTCCCCGCCTTCGATGCGAGGAAGACGGCAAGCCCGGCGATCTCGTCGGGCTGGCCGATCCGCTTCAGCGCCGAGCCGGCGGTCGCCTGCGCCAGGATCGCCGGGTTCTCCCACAGGGCGCGGGCGAAATCGGTCTGGATGAGGCCGGGGCAGATGGCGTTCACCGTGACACCCCGGGGGCCGAATTCGGCGGCATAGTTGCGGACCATCTGGAGATCGGCCGCCTTGGAGATGTTGTAGGCGCCGATCACGGTCGAGGCCTTGAGCCCGCCGACCGAGGAAATGATGGTGATCGAGCCGGCGCCACGGTCGAGCATCTGGGGGCTGAGCATCTGGATGAGCCAGTGGTTCGAGACCACGTTGTTCATGAGGATCTTGACGAACTGCTCGTCCGCAATCCCGGTCATCGGGCCGAAATAGGGGTTGGACGCGGCGTTGAGCACGAGCGCCGTCACCTTGCCGAAGCGCGCGAGCGCGAAATCGGCAAGCCGCCGGAGATCCTCCTTCGACGAGATGTTGGCCGGGCAGGCGACCGCGGCCTCGCGGCCGACCGCGGCGTTGATCTCGGCAACCGCGGCGTCGCAGGCTTCGGCCTTGCGGCTCGAGATCAGGACGTGCGCGCCATGCTCGGCCATGCGATGCGCGATCGCCTTTCCGATACCGCGCGACGATCCGGTGATGACGGCGACCTGGCCGGTCAGGTCGAAGAGACTGGGCATGCAGGGGTCCTCCGGCCGCCGCCCTTGCCGTGGCGGCGCGCGCAAGACAACATGGCGCATGGCAAGCTGGCGCCTGCGCGGTCGGTCCCTCGGCCTGTTCCTGCTCTGCCTCCTGGCCCTTGCCGCCGGCTCCGTCCCTGCTGCGGCCGAGGATCCGTTCGTGCGCCTTGCCCGGATCGTCGATCGGCTGGGGGCCGAGGGAGAATTCTCCGGCGCGGTCGTCGTGATGCGGGACGGGGAGGAGATTTTCGCTCAGGGGGTCGGGTTCGCCGACCGTGCGGCGCTCCGGCGCCTCACGCCCGATACGCCGAGCGACACCGGGTCGATCGCGAAGTCGGTGACGGGCACGCTGGTCCTCGGCCATGCCGCAGCCGGCCGGCTTTCGCTCGACGATCCGGTGGTGCGCTGGCTGCCAGGCTTCCCGCACCGGGAGACCAGGCTCGGCCATCTCCTCGCCCATCGTGCCGGGCTGCCGGACTATGACGCCTTCGCCGACCTGTTTGCTGCTGGCCCCGTGACCAATGCCGACCTTCTGAAGGCCCTGCCGCTGCGCGCGCCTGCACCCGCCTTTCCGCCGGGTTCGCGTTTCGCCTACTGCAACCTCTGTCTCGATCTGCTCGCCGAGGTGGTGGCCCGGGCCGGTGGCGCGCCCTTCCCCGCGCAGGCAATCGACGGCCTGCTCAGGCCGCTGGGTGCCACCTCCGCCTTCGTGCGCCCGGCGCGCTTCGCCGACTGGCCGGTCCCGCGGACCATCGGCTACCGCGGGACCGAGATCGGCGATGCCCTCGAGAATGACGGAACGCACGGGGCCAGCAACATCATCGCCTCGGCGCGGGATCTCGCGCGCTGGGCCGACGCCTGGGCGCGCGGGCGGGCGGTTCCACCCGAGATTGCCAGGGCCGCGACCGCCGGGACCGGCCCTGGCATCCTGCCCGGCCAGTGGTACTGCAACCCGGCGCGGACCTCCTGCCACTACAGCGGCCATCACGAGGGGTTCGATGCGCTCGCCTGGTGGGACCGGGAGGCGAGGCTTGCGGTTGCGTTCGTCGCCAACGGGGGAACGGCGCCCTGGCTGACCCACCGGCTGCCGCGCCTGCTGCGCGACGCCGCCGACGGCCGGATGCCGGTGCTGGAACCCGAGCCCGCGGCCTGCCGAACCCGCACGGCGCCGGCTGCGCTGGCCGGCCGCTGGCGCTTTGCCGACGGTTCGGCCGCCTGGATCTGGCGGCAGGATGAGGCAGCGCTGCTCGCGCTGCCCGGCGCCCCGGCGAGCCGGCTCTACCCTGTGGGCGACGGGAGCTGGTATGTGCCCGGCGTGGACGCGCATGTCTGCCGCGATGGGGACCGCCTGCTGCTCTTCTCCCTGCGTGAGGACCGGATTGGCCTCCGGGACTGATTGCGCCGGGGGACGCTTGCCTCTAACCGGAGCGGACTGGCGCCGGGCAGGGGGCAGCAACCAGCCGCGATGACGAGCCATTCGACCGCTTCGACCGCCTGGCGCGCGACCGCGACGGTCTCGGCCTACTACGCCCTGTTCGGCGCCTTCATCCCCTGGCTCAGCCGCTGGATGGAGACGGTGGCCGGCTTTTCCGGCGAGACGATCGGCCTCGTCTTCACCGTCTCGACCCTGGCGCGGATCGTCATCGGGCCCTTGACCTCGGCCTGGGCCGATGGCCGGCGCGACCGGCGAACGCCCATCGTGGCGCTCGGGGTCATCACGCTCCTGGCTTTCCTCGCCCTCATCCCGCGCGGGCTCGCCCTCAAGGACTTCGCGCTCCTCTTCCTGACGCAGGTGACGGTGTGGGGTCTCATCGCCTTCCTCGAGGCCGCGCTGTTCCGCCTGACGGGCAGGGGCGAGGGGCCGGCCTATGGCTTCGCGCGCGGTCTGGCCTCGGCCGCCTTCATCCTCGGCAACTTCGGCGTGGGGCTGCTCATCGACTGGTTCGACGCGCGCGCCATCCTCGCCTGGATGATCGTGATGACGGCCGTCATGATCCTCTCGGCCACGCGGATGACCCCCGAGCCGCAGGAGCGGATGCAGGGCCAGCCCTTCTCCGCCCGGCTGGCCGAGGGGCTTCTCATGCTGAAGCGGCCCGAATTCTTCCTGCTCGCCTTCGCGGCCGGAATCATCCAGGGCGCGCACCAGTACTACTACATCTTCTCGAACCTCATCTGGCGCGATGCGCAGGGCTTCTCGGGCTTCACCATCGGCACGCTCCAGGCGCTCGGAGTCTTCGCCGAGGTGCTGTTCCTCATGTTCGTGGCGGCGCGCATGGAGCGGGTCTCGCCGGCAGCACTCATCCTCCTCGGCGGCCTCGCCTCGGTGGTGCGGTGGGTGGGGCTTTCGCTGGAGCCGGGCCTTCTGCTCCTCGTGCCGCTGCAGCTGCTGCACGCGCTCACCTTCGCCTTCACCTTCCTCGGCACCATGCGCGGCATCCAGCTGCTCTACGGCGATGATCGCGGTGCGACCGCGCAGATGATCTACCAGAGCCTTGCCAACGCGCCGGCAACCGCCGCGGCGAGCTACCTCTCCGGGCGGCTCTATGGCGCCGGCTTCGGCGCGGAAGGCTACTGGAGCATGGCCGCGCTCGGCGGGGCCGGAGCGCTGCTCGCCGGCCTCCTGCTGCTTCGGCTGCGCGCGAGCACCGGGCTCAGGCGGGCCTAGGCCTCATCCTCGGGGTCGAGGCGGCGCGGCGCCGGAGGCTCGAGGTCCCGCCGCACCCGCGGGGACCGCAGCAGCGCGTCGATCCGCGCGCCCTCGGCGAAGCTTTCGTCCACCCGGAACTGGATGTCGGCGGCATATTTCGTGTTGACTGCCCGGGCGAGCGCGTGGCGGATCTCGCGGGCGTGGGCGGCGAGCGCCCTCAGCACCGCGGCCTCATCGTCCGCCGTGCCGCCCACCGGCATGATGTAGGCGGTGGCGTGGCGGAGATCGGGCGAGACGCGCACTTCCGAGACCGAGACGATCCGGCCCTCGAGCGCGGGGTCGCGCACCGCGCCGCGGGCGAGGAGATCGGCGAGCGCGTGGCGCATCGCTTCCCCCACCCGGAGCGTCCGGAGCGACCGGCCGGTGGCGTCGGTTGCACGCTTCATTGCCAGTCCTCCCAGCCCACTCGCCCCAGCCGCGGCCCTCAGAGGCTGCGGAGCCGCTCCTCGACCTCGAAGGTCTCGATGATGTCGCCTTCGCGGATGTCCTGGAAGCCTTCGAGGCCGATGCCGCACTCATAGCCCTTCTGGACTTCGGTGACATCGTCCTTGAAGCGCCTGAGCGAGGCGATCGCGCCGGTGTAGACGATGACATCGTCGCGAAGCACGCGCGCCTTGAGGTTGCGCCTGATAAGGCCTTCGGTGACCAGGCAGCCGGCCGCCTTGCCGAACTTGCCGGCCTGGAAGACCTGACGGATCTCGGCGCGGCCGACGACATTCTCGAAATATTCGGGGCCGAGCTTGCCCGCCATCGCGACCTTGAGCTCGTCGAGCAGGTCGTAGATGACATCATAATATTTGAGCGGCACGCCGGCCTGGTTGGCCACCTCGCGCGCCTTGGCGTTGGCGCGGACGTTGAAGCCGATGATGAGCGCCCCCGACGCCCGGGCCAGAGTCACGTCGGACTCGGTGATGCCGCCGACGCCCGAGTGGAGGACGCGCACGCGGATCTCCTCGGTCGAGAGCTTGTTGACCGCCGCGACGATCGCCTCGACCGAGCCATGGACATCGGCCTTGACGACGATGGGCAGCTCCTGCGTCTTGGCCTCCTTCATCGCCGAGAACATGCTCTCGAGCGAGGCGGGCGCTGCGGCCGTGCGCTTGGCTGTCGCCTGCTTCTGGCGATAGTCGGCGATCTCGCGGGCGCGCGCCTCGCTTTCGACGACGGCGAGCCTGTCACCCGCGGCAGGCACGCCGGACAGGCCGAGCACCTCGACCGGCATGGCCGGCCCGGCCTCCTTCACCGTCTGGCCCTTGTCGTTGACCAGCGCGCGGACCTTGCCCCATTCGGCGCCGACGACGAAGATGTCGCCTTGGCGGAGCGTGCCGCGCTGGACGAGGACGGTCGCCAGCGGGCCGCGCCCCTTGTCGAGCTTGGCCTCGATGACGACACCCTCGGCGGAGCGATCGGGATTGGCCCGAAGCTCGAGGAGCTCGGCCTGGAGGAGGATCTTCTCGACCAGCTCGTCGAGCCCCGTCTTCTTGAGCGCCGACACCTCGACATCGAGCACGTCGCCGCCCATGGCCTCGACCTGGACATCGTGCTGGAGGAGCGCCGTCCGCACCCGGTTCGCGTCGGCGCCCGGCTTGTCCATCTTGTTGATGGCGACGATCATCGGGACCTTCGCCGCCTTCACATGGTTGATGGCCTCGATGGTCTGCGGCATCAGCCCGTCATCGCCGGCGACGACCAGGATCACGATGTCGGTCACGCTCGCGCCGCGCGCCCGCATCTCGGTGAAGGCCTCGTGGCCGGGCGTGTCGAGGAAGGTGATCCGCTCGCCCGACTTCACCTGCACCTGGTAGGCGCCGATGTGCTGCGTGATCCCGCCCGCCTCGCCGGCGGCCACGTCGGTGCCGCGCAGCGCATCGAGGAGCGAGGTCTTGCCATGGTCGACATGGCCCATGATGGTGACGACCGGCGGCCGCGGCTTCAGATCCTCCGGCCGGTCCGCCTCGCCCTCGAGCCCGAGCTCGACATCGGCATCGGAGACGCGCCGGGGCGTGTGGCCGAACTCGGTGACGAGCAGTTCGGCCGTGTCCTGGTCGATGGTGGCCGTGATGGTGGTCGGCATCCCCATCTTGAACAGGGCCTTGACCAGGTCGGCGCCGCGCTCGGCCATCCGGTTGGCGAGCTCCTGCACGGTGATCGCCTCGGGGATCTGGACTTCGCGCGGCGTGCGGGCGGTTGCGGCCATGCCGCCACCGCCATGGGCGCGCTTCTGCTTCTCGGCGGCGCGGCGGAGCGACGCGATCGAGCGCGCGCGCACGCCATCCTCGTCGCCAAGGGCGCGGGTGATGGTCAGCTTGCCCGACTGGCGGCGATCATCGGTCCGGCTGCGCGCCGGGCGCGCCGGCTCGGGCGCGCGGCCCTTGAGCGGCCGCGCGGCGCCCAGGCGCCGCCGGCTCTCCTCATCCTCCTCGTCGTCGACGGGCGCAACCGGCACGGTGGCCGGCGCCTCGGCGGCGCGGCGCGCCTCTTCCTCGGCGCGGGCCTTCTCCTCGGCCTCGAGACGCGCCTTCTCCTCCAGCCGCCGCTTCTCGGCCTCCTCGCGCTCGGCCCGCTCGCGCTCCTCGCGGATCCGCGCCTCCTCGGCGCGCTGCAGCCGCTCCTCCTCGGCCAGGCGGAGCAGCAGGGCCTGCTTCTCGCGCGGGGTGAGCCGCGGGTTCTGGAGCGCCTTCTGGATCTGGGCAAGCTCGGGCGAGACGGGGATGGGCGCCGGCTTCGGTGCCGGGGCACGCGGCGCCTCGGCAACGGCAGGAGCTGCCGGCGCGGCCGGCGCCGCCTCCGCGGCCGGGGCAGCAGGTGCGGGACCGGCCTTCGCGGCCGGGGCCGCCCCACGGCGCCCCCCCGCCAGCGGCGGCGGGTTGGGGGCCGCGTGGGGGGGCGGGGGGGGCGCGGGGCCCCAA
>JAJUHA010000010.1 GCA_029268145.1 Sphingomonadaceae bacterium
GACCCTTGCCGAGGGCGCCCGGCCGGAGCCGGGCGCCCTCCTGCGCCCGCCCGCCCCGCGCCCCAGCCCGCGACCCTGGTCCCGCGACCCAGGTCCCGCGACCCTGGTCCCGCGACCAGACCTGGCGCCCTGACCCTGCGATTCCGGCTCCTGCACGCGCACCCACACCGGCGGAGCCACCGCCCCCTGGTGCCCAGGAAAGGACTCGAACCTTCACGGCCTCACGGCCACTGGTACCTGAAACCAGCGCGTCTACCAATTCCGCCACCTGGGCATGGGCGCGGCCGGGCGTGCCCGGAAGGCGCGCGGGGTAACGCCGGCGGCCGTCGCCGTCAACGGGAAACGGCCCCGAGCGCGCGCGGGCGCCCATGCGGCTGCCGGGCATTTGCCGGCCGCAGGCGAGCCGGCTAGAGGCCGGCCATGCACCGCCCCGGTTCAGCTCCCCTCGTCACCCTCGTCGGCGGCTCGGGGTTCGTCGGCCGGGTCCTCGTTGAACGCCTCGCTCGGCGCGGCATGCGGCTGCGCGTCGCCGTGCGGAACCGGGCGCGCGCGCTGCGCCTGAAGCCGCTCGCCGAGGTCGGCCAGATCGAGATCCGCACGGCCGACCTGCTCGATCCGCCCTCGCTCGCCGCCGCGATGGAAGGGGCCGATGCCGCGGTCAACCTGGTCGGAATTCTCGCACCCTCCGGCCGCTACGGGTTCGAGGCCGTCCAGGCCACGGGCGCCGGGGCGGCCGCCCGGGCCGCCGCTGCCGCCGGGGTTGGCGCCTATGCCCATGTCTCGGCGATCGGCGCCGATCCGGCCTCGCCGTCCGCCTACGGCCGCACCAAGGCCGAGGGCGAACGCCAGGTGCGCGCGGCCCTGCCCGGCGCCGCCATCCTCCGCCCCAGCCTCATCTTCGGGCCCGACGACGGCTTCACCAACCGCTTCGCGTCCCTGATTGCCAGCGCGCCCGTCGTCCCGGTCATCGCCGGCAGCACCCGCTTCCAGCCCGTCTTCGTCGGCGACGTCGCCGATGCCATCGTCGCCGCGCTCGATCGCCAGGCCGAAGGCATGGCGCCGCCGACGGGCGAGACGTTCGAACTCGGCGGGCCCGAGATCCTCACCATGCGCGAGATCCTCGCCTGGCTGAACCGCGCGACCGGCCAGAACAAGCGCCTGGTCGAGGTGCCCGACGCTGCCGCCCGCCTCATCGCCGGCTTCGGCTGGCTGCCCGGCGCCCCGCTCACCATGGATCAGTATCGCATGCTCGGCCGCGACAATGTCGCGAACCCGGGGCTGCCGGGGCTCGCCACGCTCGGGATCACGCCGACCCCGCTTGCCGCCGTCGCGCCGCAATGGCTCGAACGCTACCGCCCCGGCGGCCGCTTCGCCCCGCTCGCCTCCCGCTGAGGAGCCCCGCGCCTTGGACATGAACCCGATTCTCCAGGCGATCCTGCTCGGCCTCCTCGAGGGGCTCACCGAGTTCATCCCCGTCTCGTCGACCGGCCACCTCATCCTCGCCGCCGAGCTCATCGGCTTCACCGGCCAAGGCTCGGTCGCCTTCAAGATCGCGATCCAGTTCGGGGCGATCCTCGCCATCCTCGTCACCTACTGGCGCCGCTTCTGGGGCGTCGCAGCCGGCCTCCTCGCGCTCGAGCGCGGCGCGCTCGCCTTCACCCGCAACATCCTGCTCGGCTTCGCGCCGGCCGTCGTGATTGGCGTCCTTGCCTATGAGGGCATCCGCGCGCTCCTCGAGAATCCGCAGGTGGTCGCGGTCGCGCTGGTGCTCGGGGGCGTCGCCATCCTCCTCATCGAGCGGCTGGTGAAGACGGTGCGCGCCACCTCGGTCGAGACCATGTCCGCCGGGCTCGCGGCCGGAGTCGGCCTCGTCCAGTGCCTCGCCATGGTGCCGGGCGTGTCGCGCTCGGGGGCCACCATCATGGGCGGCCTCCTCATGGGCCTCGACCGGCGCACCGCAGCCGAATACAGCTTCTTCCTCGCGGTTCCCACCATGCTCGGCGCCACGGTCTACGCGCTCTACAAGGAGCGCGAGCGGCTCGCGCTCGACGATCTCGGCCTCATCGCCATCGGCTTTGCAACCGCCTTCCTCGCCGCGCTGCTGGTGGTCCGCTCCCTGGTCGCCTTCGTCAGCCGGCACGGCTTCGCGCCCTTCGCCTGGTACCGGATCGCGCTCGGAACCGTCGCGCTCGCCTGGCTCTGGGCCAGATAGTCCCGGTGCGGAACCAGATTTTCGCCCCAGCTCCCTCTCCCTTTCACCCTCGCGAAGCCGGCAGCCCAATTAAGGTCAGTAATCCTGTCGTTTCAGGTGGAGGTGCGCGCCATTTGCTGTTAGGGCACCTGCGAAAGGTTTCCCGCCCATGGCCGAATCGCCGATGCTTGCCTTCGTCCACCGCCCCCAGGCCTTCCCGGCCAAGCGCCCGGCGCGTGCGCGCACCCGCGACTTCGCCGAGATCAGCGGCCCCTGGCCCGCGCCCGAGGCCGAAGCGCAGGCGGCGCGCTGCTCGCAGTGCGGCGTCCCCTTCTGCCAGGTCCATTGCCCGCTCCACAACAACATCCCCGACTGGCTGATGCTCGCCGCCGAAGGCCGGCTTCAGGAGGCCTACGAGCTCTCCGCCGCCACCTCGACCATGCCCGAGGTCTGTGGCCGCATCTGCCCGCAGGACCGGCTGTGCGAGGGGAGCTGCGTCATCGAGCAGTCCGGCCACGGCGCCGTCACGATCGGCGCGGTCGAGAAGTTCCTGACCGACACGGCGTGGGAGAAGGGCTGGGTCGCGCCCCTCGTGCCGGGGCCGGCCACCGGCCAGTCGGTCGGCATCATCGGCGCGGGTCCGGCCGGCCTCACGGCGGCCGAGCTGCTCCGCCGTGAGGGCCACGAGATCCATGTCTATGACCGGCACGACCGCGCCGGCGGCCTCCTCACCTACGGAATCCCCGGCTTCAAGCTGGAGAAGGAGGTCGTCCTGCGCCGGGTCGCCCGGCTCGAGGCCGGCGGCGTCCGCTTCCACCTCGGAACCGAGGTTGGGCGCGACATCGGCTTCGACACGCTGCGTGCCCGCCACGATGCCGTCTTCATCGCCACCGGCGTCTACCGCGCGCGCGCGGCCGGCGTGCCCGGCGCCGGCCGGCCGGGGGTGGTGAAGGCGCTCGACTATCTCATCGCCTCCAACCGCAAGGGGCTGGGCGATGCCGTGCCCCGCTTCGATTCGGGCGAGCTCGACGCGGCCGGCCGGCGGGTCGTGGTGGTGGGCGGCGGCGACACCGCGATGGACTGCGTGCGGACCGCGGTGCGCCAGGGCGCGGCCTCGGTCACCTGCCTCTACCGGCGGGACCGGGCGAACATGCCCGGCTCGGCGCGCGAGGTGGCCCATGCCGAGGAGGAAGGCGTGGTGTTCGAGTGGCTCGCCGCGCCCCTGGCCTTCGCCGGGCCGGGCGCGGACGGCCCGGTCGAGGCCGTCCTTGCCCAGCGGATGCGGCTCGGCGCCGCCGACGCCTCGGGCCGGCGGGTCCCCGAGCCCGAGGAGGGGGCCAGCTTCACCCTGCCCGCCGACCTCGTGATCGAGGCGCTCGGCTTCGACGCCGAGGATCTGCCCACGGCCTTCGCCGCCCCCGATCTCGCCGTCACCCGCTGGGGCACCATCCGCACTTCCGGCGGCTTCGCCACCAGCCTGCCCGGCGTGTTCGCGGCCGGAGACATCGTGCGCGGCGCCAGCCTCGTCGTCTGGGCGATGCGCGAAGCGCGTGACGCCGCGGCCGAAATCCACCACTATCTCCTCTCCGCCGCATCCCGCGGCGCGAAGGAAGCTGCCTGATGTCCTCGCGAAGCCTTCTTGCCGCGGCGCTTGCCGCAACCCTCGTCGCGCCTCTTGCCGCGCCCGCCCCCGCCGCCGCCCAGGATGCGACCGCTGCTGCAACCGCGCTCGTCGACCTCATCGCCCCGCTCCCGGCCGCGCAGAGGCAGCTCGAGGCCCAGCTGGCCGAGATGCGCAAGGGCGCGGCGGTGCGCGCCATGCTCGCCGGCAATCCGCGCTACCAGATGGAGGCGGCCAAGAACCAGCCGGCCTTCAACCAGGGCATCGCCCGGATCGGCGCGATGCAGGCCGACGCCGTCGGCCCCATCATGCGCGAGATGGTGCCGGCCACCCGCAAGGCGACGATCGCGGCCTATGCCGCGGCCTTCACCCCGGCCGAGCTCGCCGCCATCACCGCCTTCTACCGGACGCCCGCGGGCCAGAAGCTCATCCGCCAGCAGGCCGAGCTCCAGGGCCGGGTGAACCAGCAGATGGCCCAGCAGTATGCGCCGAAGATGGCGGCGGCCCAGAAGGCGCTGGCGCCGAAGATCGATGCCGAGCTCCGCAAGCTCTTTCCGCCCCAGCCGGGGGCAGGCGCACCCAAGTGAGGCCCGCCGCCCGCCCCGCCGTGACCCTGTGAAGGCCCCGCCCATGCCCGATCCGTCCCTGGAGCCCGCCCGCCGCCTCGCCGAGGCCGGCATGTACCGCCCCGAGTTCGAGGGCGATGCCTGCGGCGTCGGCCTCGTCGCCGCGATCGACGGCCGGCCCAGCCGCCGCGTCGTCGAGGCGGGGATCGAGGCGCTGAAGGCGGTGTGGCACAGGGGCGCGGTCGATGCCGACGGCAAGACCGGGGATGGCGCGGGCATCCAGCTCGACCTCCCGGTCGCCTTCTTCCACGATTGCGTCGCGCGCGCCGGGCAGAAGCTCCGCCCCGGCCTCACCGCGGTGGGCATGGTGTTCCTGCCGCGCACCGATCTCGCCGCCCAGGAGACCTGCCGCACCATCGTCGAGGCCGAGATCATCGCCGGGGGCCACGCCATCTACGGCTGGCGCCAGGTTCCGGTCGATGTCGCCGTCATCGGCCGCAAGGCCGCCGAGACCCGCCCCGAGATCGAGCAGATCCTGATCGCCGGCCCCGCCGACACCAGCGCCGCCGGCCGCGAGGCGTTCGAGAAGCAGCTCTACATCCTGCGCCGCCGCATCGAGCGCCGCATCGTCGAGGCCCAGATCCAGGGCTTCTACATCTGCTCGCTCTCGTGCCGGTCGATCATCTACAAGGGCCTGTTCCTCGCCGAGAGCCTGTCGGCCTTCTACCCCGACCTCCTCGACCCGCGCTTCGAGAGCCGGTTCGCCATCTACCACCAGCGCTATTCCACCAACACCTTCCCGCAATGGTGGCTGGCCCAGCCCTTCCGCTGCCTCGCCCACAATGGCGAGATCAACACCATCCGCGGCAACCGCAACTGGATGAAGAGCCACGAGATCAAGATGGCCGCCGACAATTTCGGCGACGCCTCGGAAGACATCAAGCCGCTCATCCCCGCCGGCGCGTCCGACACCGCGGCGCTCGACGCCGTGTTCGAGGCGCTGGTGCGCGCCGGCCGCTCGGCGCCCGAGGCCAAGGCCATGCTGGTGCCCGAGGCCTGGGGCAATGACGCCGACATGCCCGAGGCGCACCGCGCCATGTATGCCTGGTTCGCGAGCGTCATGGAGCCGTGGGACGGTCCGGCCGCGCTCGCCATGACCGACGGCCGCTGGGTGGTGGCCGGCATGGACCGCAACGCGCTTCGCCCCATGCGCACCGTCGAGACCGAGGACGGCCTCCTCGTCGTGGGCTCCGAGACCGGCATGGTGCTTCTCCCCGAGGACCGGATCCGCGCCAAGGGCCGGCTCGGGCCCGGCGAGATGATCGCGGTCGACCTCGAGGAGGGCCGGCTCTACCGCCACCGCGCCCTCGTCGACCGGATTGCCGCGCTTCACCCCTATGCGGACTGGGTGGCCGAGTTCACCGACTTCGCCTCCACCCTGCCCGAGGGCGGGCTGGTCCACGCCCCCCGGCTCGATGCCGACCGGCTGCGCCGCCTGCAGGTTGCCGCGGGCCTCACGCTCGAGGACATGGAACTCATCCTCGCGCCCATGGTCGAGGACGCGAAGGAAGCCGTGGGCTCCATGGGCGACGATACGCCCCTGGCGGTCATCTCGGCCAACCCGCGCTGCATGAGCCACTTCTTCCGGCAGAACTTCAGCCAGGTCACCAACCCGCCGATCGACTCGCTCCGCGAGCGGCGGGTGATGAGTCTGAAGACCCGCTTCGGCAACCACGGCAACATCCTCGACAGCGAGAATGGCCAGCCGGGCGTGATGGTGCTCGAGAGCCCCGTCCTCCTGAACGCGGAATGGGCCCATCTCCTCCGCCACTTCGGCAGCTCGGCGCAGGAGATCGACTGCACCTTCGAGGTGGCAGCCGGCCCCGCCGGCCTGCGTGCCGCCATCGCCCGCGTCCGCGCCGAGGCGGAGGAGGCGGTCCGCCGCGGCAAGTCCCAGCTCTTCCTGACCGACGAGAAACAGTCCCCCACCCGCGCCGGCATCACCATGATCCTCGCCGCCGCGGCCGTCCACACCCACCTCGTCCGCCGGGGCCTCAGGACCTTCGCGTCCATCAACGTCCGCTCGGCCGAGTGCCTCGACACCCATTATTTCGCCGTGCTCATCGGCATCGGCGCCACCACGGTCAACGCCTGGCTCGCCGAGGAGGCGATCCACGCCCGTCATGCCAAGGGCCTGTTCGGCACCCGGCCGATTGCCGAGTGTCTCGAGCGCTACCGCACGGCCATCAACGATGGCCTCCTCAAGATCATGGCCAAGATGGGCATTGCCGTCATCTCGAGCTACCGCGGCGGCTACAACTTCGAGGCGGTCGGCCTCTCGCGCGCGCTCGTCGAGGATTTCTTCCCCGGCATGCCCTCCAAGATCTCGGGCGAGGGCTTCGCCTCGCTCTTCCAGTCGGCGCGCGACCGCCACGCCCTTGCCTTCCGCCCCGGGGTCGCCGCGCTCCCCGTGGGCGGGCTCTACCGCTACCGCGCCGGCGGCGAGCCCCACGCCTGGGAGGCACCCCTCATCCACACCCTCCAGGAGGCGGTCGCCACCGACAGCTACTCGCTCTTCCGCCGCTTCTCCGAAGGCGTGCGCCAGCTGCCGCCCATCTACCTGCGCGACCTCCTCGACTTCCGCCCCAACCGGCCGCCGCTCGCGGTCGATGCGGTCGAGTCGATCACCGAGATCAGGAAGCGCTTCGTCACCCCCGGCATGTCCCTGGGCGCGCTCTCGCCCGAGGCGCACGAGACGCTGGCCATCGCGATGAACCGAATCGGCGCCAAGGCCGTCTCGGGCGAGGGCGGCGAGGATTCGGCGCGCTTCCGCCCCTACCCCAACGGCGACAACGCCAACTCGACGGTGAAGCAGATCGCCTCGGGCCGGTTCGGCGTGACGGCCGAGTATCTGAACGCGGCCTCCGAGATCGAGATCAAGGTGGCCCAGGGGGCCAAGCCGGGCGAGGGCGGCCAGCTTCCCGGCTTCAAGGTGACCGACATGATCGCCCGCCTGCGCCACGCGACGCCGGGCGTGAGCCTCATCTCGCCGCCGCCGCACCATGACATCTACTCGATCGAGGATCTGGCGCAGCTCATCTACGACCTGAAGCAGGTGAACCCCGAGGCGCGGGTCTGCGTGAAGCTGGTCTCCCAGGCCGGCATCGGCACGGTCGCCGCCGGTGTCGCCAAGGCCCATGCGGACGTCATCCTCGTCTCCGGCCATGTCGGCGGCACCGGCGCCTCGCCCCAGACCAGCATCAAATATGCCGGCACGCCCTGGGAGATGGGCCTGACCGAAGTGAACCAGGTGCTCACCCTCAACGGCCTGCGGCACCGGGTGCGTCTCAGGGTCGATGGCGGCCTCAAGACCGGCCGCGACATCGTGATTGCCGCCATCCTCGGCGCCGAGGAGTTCGGCATCGGCACGCTCAGCCTGGTCGCCATGGGCTGCATCATGGTGCGCCAGTGCCACTCCAACACCTGCCCGGTCGGCGTCTGCACCCAGGACGAGGCGCTGCGCGCGAAGTTCCGCGGCACGCCGGAGAAGGTCGTCAACCTGATGAGCTTCATCGCCGAGGAAACCCGCGACATCCTGGCCTCGCTCGGCATGCGCTCGCTTGACGAGGTCATCGGCCGCACCGAGCTGCTCACCCAGGTGTCGCGCGGGGCCGAGCATCTCGACGACCTCGACCTCAATCCCATCCTCGCCAAGGTCGACGCGCCCGATCATCTGCGCAAGCCGCCGGCCGGCTTCACCCGCAACCCGGTGCCCGACAGCCTCGACGCCGAGATCCTCAAGGATGCGCAGCCGCTGTTCGAGCGCGGCGAGCGCATGCAGCTCACCTACACGGTCCGCAACACCCACCGCGCGGTGGGCACCCGGCTGTCGGCCGAGATCACCCGCCGCTTCGGCATGACCGGCCTTGCGCCCGGCCACATCGAGGTCCGGCTGCGCGGCTCGGCCGGCCAGTCGCTCGGCGCCTTCGCCGTCCAGGGCGTCAGGCTCGAGGTGTTCGGCGACGCCAACGACTATGTGGGGAAGGGCCTCTCGGGCGCCACCATCGCCATCCGCCCCATGGTCTCCTCGCCGCTCGCCACCAACGAGAATGCGATCATCGGCAACACCTGCCTCTATGGCGCAACCGCCGGCGAGCTGTTCGCCGCCGGCCAGGCCGGCGAGCGCTTCGCGGTCCGGAACTCGGGCGCGACCACCGTGGTCGAGGGCTGCGGCGCCAATGGCTGCGAATATATGACCGGCGGCACCGCCGTCATCCTCGGGCCGGTCGGCGCCAATTTCGCCGCCGGGATGACCGGGGGCATGGCCTTCGTGCTCGACAACGACGGCAGCTTCGAGCGTCGGGTCAACCCGGAGTCGGTGGTGTGGCAGCGGCTCGCCTCGGCCCACTGGGAGGGGGTGGTGAAGTCGCTCATCGCCCGCCATGTCGCCGAGACCGGCTCGCGCTACGCCGAGGGGCTCCTCCTCGACTGGGCCGGCACCCGCGCCCGGCTCTGGCAGGTCTGCCCGAAGGAGATGCTCGCCCGCCTCGCCCACCCGCTCGCCGGGGCCGGGCCGGCGCTCGAAGCCGCCGAGTGACCGATCTGGTCGCGCTCGAGGCCGACTGCCTCGCCCGGGCGCTGGCGCTTCCCGAAGCGCATGAGGATTTCCCCTGGGGCGAGCGCGTCGTGAAGGTGCGGGGCCGCATCTTCCTCTTCCTCTGGCGCGTCGACGGGCATCTGCGCCTGTCGGTCAAGCTCCCCGCCTCCCACCCCATGGCGCTCCTGCTCGAGGGCTGCGCGCCCACGCCCTACGGCCTCGGCCGCCACGGCTGGGTGACCGCGCGGCTGGCAGCCGACGGCCATGGGCCCGACCCGGACCTCCTCCCCGGCTGGATTGTCGAGAGCTACCGTGCCGTCGCGCCGAAGCGGCTGGCCCGGGCGCTCAGCCCGCCGAGCTGAACCGCGCGGTCGCCACCCCGTCCGGCCCATAGACCGGCTCGCTGAGGTCGAACCGGAATTTCCGGGTCACGGCGTGGGCGATCCCGATGCCCGACAGATGCTTCAGCATCCCGAAATAGGAGGGCGCGACGAGATGGGCGGCAAGGGTCGCCTCGTCCTCCCACTCCTCGAACACGTGGATCCGGTCGGGAAGGAAGGGATCCGCGGCCCAGCTGTAGTGGCGGCAGCCCGGCTCGGCGAGCGCCTCCTCGATGAGCGGCTTGGCCCCCGCCAGCGCGGCCTCGCGCGTGCCCGGCACCATGTCGATCTCGCCCGTGATCAGGATTCCCATCCGCTCCTCCCCGCGATTGCCCGCGCCGCAAGCGCGGCGCGCATCTCCTCCGGCATGCCGTCCCGGTGGACCATCACGCAGCTGGCAACGGCCATCGCCCGCCCGCCCTGGAACAGGCCGATGGCAAGGCGATAGCTGCGGTTTCCGAGGGTCTCGACGCCCACGCCCGCCTCGACGTCGCCGGGATAGCTGCCCTCGGCGAGATAATCGATGGCGATGTGGGCGATCATCACGCCGGAAGGGTCGATGGCCGAGGCGGCCGCGCGCGCCGCCATGTGGAAGCGCAGGCGCGCTTCCTCGAACAGCCGGGCGATCGCGACATTGTTGAGGTGCGCGTTCGCATCCATGTCGCCATAGCGGGTCTGGAGCGCGGCGCAAAACGGGTAGGAGGCCGGCTCGCGGCGCCAGGCCTCGTCCTTCAGGCCCACCTGACCCTGACCGGCAACGTCTTCAGACCGCTCACGAAATTGGCGATGGAGAGCTTCGGTTCGCCATTGAGCTCGAGGCCGGCGAGCCGCGGCAGCAGCTCCTCCCAGAGGATCCGCATCTCGAGCCGGGCGAGGTGCATGCCGAGGCAGATGTGGACGCCATGGCCGAAGGCGATGTGCGGGTTGGGGTCGCGGTCGGCGCGGAAGACCATCGGGTCGGGAAAGACCGTCTCGTCGCGGTTGCCTGACCAGTAGAACATGGCAAGGCTTTCGCCCTTGCGGATGGTGGTGCCACCCAGGTCGGTGTCCGCCGTGCAGGTGCGCATGAAGTGCTTGACCGGCGTGGTCCAGCGGATGCTTTCCTCGACGAACAGGGGGATGAGGCCGGGATTATCGCGCACCTTGCGGAACTCGGCGGGGTTCCGCGCCAGCTCGCAGAAGCCGCCCGCAGTCGACGAGCTCGTCGTGTCGTGGCCGGCGGTCGCGGTGATGACATAGTAGGAAAGCGCCTCGCGCTCGGGGATGGGCGCGCCGTCGATGCGGCCGTTGGCAATCACGCTCGCCACGTCGTCGCGGGGGTTCTTCCGCCGGTCGGCGAGCACCTTGCCGAAATAGTCGAAGAAGATGGCGGCGATCTTGAAGAGATCGACCTGCGGGTTGCCCGAGCCGCCCCAGTAGCCGGCCGCCTCGGTGATGTTGCGCGAGCGGGCCACCACATCGGGGTCGATGGCGCCGAACAGCTCCTGCGTCAGCTTCAGCATCAGCGGCTCGTCCTCGCGCGGCACGCCGAGGATCATCATGATGACGCGCAGCGGGTAGAAGAGGGCCACTTCGTTGACGAAGTCGAGCTCCGCGCCCTTCTCCTGCATGAGCGCGACATGCTCGCGGGCGATCTCCCGGATCTTCCCCTCGAGGTTCTGGCGCACCGCGCCGGGCTGGAACCAGGCGTGAGTGATCTGGCGGAGCTTCCTGTGCTCGGGGTCGTCGAGGTCGACGAGGGTGCGGAAGAGGTGCGTGTCGCCCGAGACCTGGAGCGTCCACTGCTCGCCCTCCACGGGGGAGAGGTAGGTGCGCTCGCGGTTGATGAAGCGGTCGTTCGCCTTGGAGACGGCGACGATGTCGGCATGGCGGACGATCGCCCAGAAGGGCCGGTAGCCGCGCGGGGCGGCGAAGTGGAGGCCCGGCCGGCGCCGGAGCTCGGCATAGTCGGCGAAGAGCTGCTCCGGCTCGGCGTAGAGGTGGGGGTTCACGATCCGGTCGTCGATCGTCTCCGTCGTCCAGCCGGGGAATTTCTCGATCTCGGCCACGCTCGCCATCGCATCCCTCCGCAATCTTCCCTATGGCCCGCTGGCCCTTCCTTCCAGCCGGAGCCCGCCCCATGCCCGAACCGCGCTACGACCTCCACTACTGGCCAACCCCCAATGGCCACAAGGTGACGCTGTTCCTCGAGGAGCTTGCGCTTCCCTACCGGCTCGTGCCCGTCAACATCCGCGCCGGGGACCAGTTTCGCCCCGAATTCCTGAAGATCGCGCCCAACAACCGCATGCCCGCCCTCGTCGACCGCGAGACCGGCATCCACCTCTTCGAATCGGGGGCCATCCTCCTGTGGCTGGCCGAGACCCACGGGGCCTTCCTGCCTGCCTCGGGACAGCGGCGCGCCGAGGTGCTGCAATGGCTGTTCTGACAGATGGCGGGCCTGGGGCCGATGATGGGCCAGGCCGGCCACTTCCGCAACTACGCGCCCGAGCCCGTGCCCTATGCCCTCGAGCGCTACACCAACGAATCCCTGCGGCTTCTGAAGGTGATGGACAAGCGGCTGGAGGATCGCGCCTTCCTTGCCGGGGACGCCTATTCGATCGCCGACATGGCCGCCTATCCCTGGGCGATGCTCGGCCACAGGATCGTCGCCGATGGCCCGGAGATGCCGCATCTCGCGCGCTGGATCGCCGAGATCCAGGCCCGCCCGGCCACCGCGCGCGCCTTTGCGAAGGCCGAGGACCCGATGTTCGCGACCGGCGAGATGACGGACGAACAGAAGGCGATGCTGTTCCGCCAGTCGGCCGCGACCGTGCGCTAGGCTGCCGGGACACTGTTCCACGTGGAACATTCTCCAACAGCCTAGTCCCACAGGCGGAGGATGAGCGACTGGCTGGCGGTTGCGATGAGCTCGCCGGTCTCGGCGAAGATGTGCATCCGGCCATGGGCGAAGCCGTTGGCGACGCCGTGGATCTTGACGTCGCACAGGAGCCAGCGGGTCTCGGTCCAGCGGTGGAAGCGGATCGAATTGTCGAGGCTGTTGCCGCCGGCATCGCGCCCGAGCGCCGGGCCAACCCCGCTCGGCACATAGTCGGCGACCACGCAGACGAAGGCGGTGTCGATGGGCCCCGCGCCCGGCGCCGGCCGGGCCCAGAGCAGGATGTTCCCGTCCTCCACCCGGGCTGCGCCGGCGCGGGGCCCATGCATGGCGCCGCGGGCGATGCGGAAGTCGAGGCGGGCGTGGATGTCGTCCGGGTGGCGGCCGGGCCACAGCGCGCGGGGCGGGCAGTCGTCGGGCGGGGGAACGCGCGGCGCGAGCGTCCACTGGCCGCGCTCGGGGAGATCGCGCCGGCCGAGCGCGGCGACGACCGTCAGGATCTCGCGGTCTCCCACAGTCGCGGTCACCCGGGCCTGGCTCACCTGCTTCCCCCGCACCCGTTCGGAGACCGCGAAGCGGACCGTCTCGCCCGGCCGGGCATAGCTTTCATACTGGGCGGTCGCCCAGACGGCAGGGCGGCCGGTGACGGTCTCGAGCGCGCGCAGGCTGGCGCCAAGGCCCACCCCGCCGAACATGAAGAGCTTGTCGGGCGGGCCGACGCAGACCGGCGGGGAGAGCAGGAGGTCGAAGGCGGCGGGGCCGGCGGGCTCAAGGTCGATCATGCCCCGGCTTTCGCCCGCCGGCGCAGGCCCGGGCAACTCCCGCTTCTCGTCAGGCGAGGAGCTTCTCCCAGGTTCTGGGGCCGACGATCCCGTCGGGCACCAGGCCGTTCGCGCGCTGGAAGGCGCGCACGCGCGCCTCGGTCATGGGCCCGAACACGCCATCGACATTCTCGCCGCTGATGCCGAGCAGGCGCTGCAGTTCCTTCACGACGAAGGGTGGGTTGCGCGGATTGCTGCGGCGCAGCGTCGGCCGGCCCTCGGCCGTGGTGCGGGGGATGAGGGGCGGGGGCGCGACAGCGCCGGCCATGATGGCCGCCACCTCGGCGCGGAAGGCGTCCATGTCAATCGAATGCGGGTCGGGCTTGCGGCCCCTGGGCAGCGCCCATTCCTTGTGGCCGACGCACATGTCGGCCGGCGCGCCCATGTGCCCGAGGAGGGCAGCGCAGCCGCGCCGGTAGGCGTCGAGCTGAACGGCGGGCCAGGGCTCGGTGCCGCTGTTCTCCGCCTCGATCCCGATGAAGGTCGAGTTGCCGGCAGTGATGCCGCGCCATTCGCCGCGCCCGGCATGGTTAGCGCGGCCGGCGGCGATGATGAACCAGGTGCCGTCCCGCCCGAGACCGAGCTGCGACAGCGGCCCGGGAAGCCCCGGCCGGCCGTTGGTGATGACGTTGAGGCTGGGCATGTTGCCGTTGGGGCTGCCGGCGGTGTGGTGGCACATCACGCCCCTGGCACCCGCCATGCTGCCGAGCCCGCGGTTCACCCAGCCGGGCTGCTCGGCCACCTTGAGACCGGCCCGGACGAGGACGGCCGGGAGCCAGGTGAGCTCGAAGGCCATTATTCGACCCCGCCGTAGGAGGCGGGCAGATCCTCGTCAGGCGTTTCGGGATCGTCCCTGTGGTCGACGCAGCCTTCCGCCGACTCGTCCTCGTCTTCCGGCCCCATGCTCACCGCTCCCCCACCACGCCGTTAACCCTAGGCTTCGGTCAGCAAGCTGGCAAGTCAGGGGCTCCAGCGATCGGTGACCAGGGCGACCAGCCTCGGCTGCCCGTCGACCTCGCGGAAGACGAGACGCAGCGCCAGGCGGCGGAACTCCGCATCTTCGGTGCCCGGCGGCGGCTCGACCAGATACTCGACAACGCGCGCGCCGGGATAGGCTTCGGCGATGTTGCTGACCGTGTTGCTGCGGAAGGCGCTGCCATCGAGCGTGACCCGGCCCTGCGTCCGTGCCTCTGCCGCGGGCACATGCTGCGCAACATAGGCCGCGCCGGAGAGTGCGATCGGCTCGCCCGATCCCTCGGCGAACCCCCAGCGCAGCACCGTCCGGTCGGTGAAGAGGCGGGCGAGATCGGCGGGGCGGAGCAGCCGGTCGGCCTCCCGATCGACGAAGGCGGAAGGCGATACCCGCACGCCCTCGGGCGCCGCGACGGCCGCAAGCGCCGGCCCGTCCCGCCGGACCAGCGCGTCCAGCACCGAATCGGCCGCCCGGCGCAGCGCGGCATCGGCCGATTCGGCAGCAGGCGGCGCCGGGGCAGCGGCAAGGACAGCAGCAGTCATCTCGGCCTCGGCCGCGACATCCTCGGGCTCCGGCCGGTTGAGGAGGAGCGCGGCGGCCGTGCCGGCGAGCAGCAGGAGGGCGGCGACGGCAAGGGCGCGGGGCATGGGGCCTTCTAGCGCAGCGCGCCGGCAGAGTCAGGCGCGGCGGGCGCCTGCCAGCGCAGCGCCTCGTAGAGGAGGAGGGCGCCGGCGATGGCGACATTGAGGCTGTCGGCCCGGCCGAGCATGGGGATGGCCGCGAGCTGGTCGCAGGCGGCGAGGAGCGGCGGCGGGAGGCCTTCGGACTCGTTGCCAAGGAGGAGGAGGGCCGGGCTTCCCCAGGAAAGCGCGCGATAGTCGAGGGCGGATGGGTGCAGCGCCGCGCCGGTCAGGGTGGCGCCGTGGCGCGCCTTCCAGGCGAGCAGCTCGTCTGGCGTCGCGTGGGCGACGGGGACGGTGAAGATGGCGCCCATGGAGGCGCGCACCGCCTCGACCGAGAAGGGGTCGGTGCAGTCCCCGAGGAGGACCATGCCCGAGGCGCCCGCCCCGTCGGCGGCGCGCAGGAGCGTGCCGAGGTTGCCGGGGTCGCGCAGCCGCTCGGCGGCGAGCAGGCGTTTGCCTGGGAGGAGGTCGGCGAGGGTGCGCGAGGGGATGGGAAAGGCGGCGACCACGGCCTGGGGATTGTCCTTGCCGGAGAGGGTGGCGAGCACGGCCGGCGTGCAGGGCAGCACGTCGCCCCGGCAGGCGCGCAGCAGGCGGCGGACGAGCGGATGGTCCTCGCGCTCCGCGGCATAGGCGACCGCCTGCGGCTCCCAGCCCGAATCGAGCGCCTCGATCCCGATCCGCAGCCCTTCGGCGAGGAACAGGCCCTCGGCGCGGCGATGCTTCTTCTCGCGCAGCGCGCGCAGCCGCTTCACCCGCGCGTTCGCGGCCGAGACGATGAGATCAGCCATGGCGCCCGGTCAGACCGGCGGCGCGCTGTAACAGTGCCACAGCAGGATGGCGGCGGCGCCCCGGTGCGGGCGCCAGGGTTCGGCCCGCGCCCGCAGCGCCTTCTCGGTGGGGCGGGTGCCGGCGTGGAACAGCCGCCCGGCCTCGATCTGGAGGGCGAGATCGCCGGCCGGGAAGGCGTCGCTCCGCCCTTCGGCGAAGAGGAGGTAGATTTCCGCCGACCAGCGGCCGAGCCCGCGGACCGCGGAGAGAAGCGCAATCGCCTCCTCGTCGTCCTCGGGAAGCGCGTCGAGCGGGAGGCGCCCCTCGGCCACGTGGCAGGCGAGGCTCTGGGCATAGCCGGCCTTCTGGCGGGAGAGGCCGGCCGCGCGCAGCGCCTCGGGCGAGGCGGCGGCGATGGTGGCGGGATCCTCGAGGGGGCCGAAGGCGGCTTCGAGCCGGTTCCAGATGGCCGTGGCAGCCGCGGTCGAGACCTGCTGGGCGACGATGGCGCGCAGCAGCGTGCCATAGCCGCGCGGGCGGATCCGCGGCGCCGGCATGCCATGGCGGGCGAGCGCGGCTGCAAAGGCCGGCTCGGCGCGGGCGAGCGCCAGGACGCCTTCCTCCAGTCGTGCAGCGTCGAGCCCCATCCTCTCCATCCTCGGCAGCTTGCGCGGCGGCGCCGCATCGCTATGGACCGCGCCACCCGCCTTTCCAAGGAGTGCCCATGCCGACCCTGATCGTTGTCGACCGCAAGGGGAACGAGCGCGCCGTCAGCGGCGATGCCGGCCTTTCGGTCATGGAGGTGATCCGCGACAACGGGTTCGACGAGCTGCTCGCGCTGTGCGGCGGCTCGTGCAGCTGCGCGACCTGCCATGTGCATGTCGACCCCGAATGGATGGCGAAGGTGGGCGGGCCGCACGCCGACGAGGCCGACCTGCTCGACAGCTCGGACCACCGCAACGAGCGGTCGCGGCTGTCGTGCCAGATCAAGTTCTCGAACGAGCTCGACGGCCTCAAGGTGACGATCGCCCCGGAAGACTGAAGGCGCGCGGCGCCAGCGCGAAGCGCTGGCCGCCGGGACGCCGGAAGTCCGGCCGGCGGGCCCGCTTCGCGGGCTTGGCCCGCGAACGCGCGGCCCGACCGACGGCGCGGAAGCCCGGGGCGGCCGGCGCGAAGCGGAGCTTCGCTGCCGGACTCGCCGAAGGCCCGGCCGGCGGGGCAGGCCGCTCCGGCGGCTCTGCCGCCGGATGGCCTGAACCCGACCGACGGCGTGCAGCAGCCGAGTGTGAAGTCGCCCCTTCCGTCAGGCCGGCTCGCCTGCGGCCGGCTCCATCACGAAGGCGTTCAGCTTGTTGCCGTCGAGATCGCGGAAATAGCCGGCGTAGAAGCCGTTGCCGCGCGGCCCCGGAGGCCCCTCGCAGCTGCCGCCCCTGGCAAGCGCAATGGCGTGGAGGCGATCGACCTGGGCGCGGTCCTTCGCCTCGAGCGCGACCATGACGCCGTTGCCGACGCTTGCCGGCCTGCCGTCGAAGGGGCGGGTGATGCCGAGGCCGGCGCCGCTGCCGGGCGTGCCCCAGGCGATCGCGCCATCCCATTCCATCATGCGGCCGATGCCGAGCTCGGCGGCGATGGCGTCGTAGAAGGACGCGGCCCGCTCCAGGTCATTGGTGCCAAGGGTGACGTAGCCGATCATCGATTCGCTCCTCCAGACTTCCTCTCAACACTCCCTCTCGCTGAGAACGTATAGGGAACATCCGGGGATGGCAAGCCGGCCCTAGAACTGGCCGAATCCCTCGAAGCCGGGATCGGACTGCCGGTGCAGGCGTTCGGCCGCCGTGCGGGCCAGCGCGAGCGTGACCGCGCGCCGCCGGGCGGGTGCGAGCAGGCGGGCGACCGGCGGCCGCACCAGTTCGGCGCCATGGGCATCGGCGACCACCAGCCCGGCCTCGGCCGGCGCGAAGGCCGGCGCATCGAGGAGCGGCGCGAGCGCCTCGGGCACCGCCCAGAGGAAGGCATCGCAGTGCTGCCGATAGTCCGGCCACTTGCGGTCCCCGAGGAGATCGCTGCGCGTGAGCTTGACCTCGGCCAGCCAGACGAGGCCGCGGGCATTGACGCCGACGAGATCGGCGCGGCGGCCGTCGGCCAAGCGGACCTCGCCAACCGGCGCGAAGCCGTGTAGCCAGAAGAGCCGGCAGAGACCGCGGGTGAGGAGGGCCGTGGTCAGCGCCGGTTCGGAACCATGCGGGGGTGTCGGCAATGCGGGTTCTCTTCCTTCTCTATCCCGATGTGACCCAGCTCGACCTGACCGGGCCGGCGCAGGTGCTGGCGCGGATGCCCGATGCGCGGGTCGATTTCGCCTGGAAGCGGATCGAGCCGGTGATGTCGGACTGCAACCTGGCGCTGATGCCGAGCGTGACGCTCGCCGAGGCGCCGCAGGCCGACATCCTGTGCGTGCCGGGCGGCTATGGCTGCACCGACATGATGCACGATGCCGACGTGCTCGGCTGGCTGCGGGCGCAGGCGGACGGGGCGCGATGGGTGACGAGCGTGTGCACGGGCTCGCTGGTGCTGGCGGCGGCCGGGCTGCTCCGCGGCGTGCGCGCCGGCTGCCACTGGGCCTGGGGGCAGCATCTCGACAAGTTCGGCGCAACCTTCGTGGCCGAGCGCTGCGTTATCGACGGGCGGTTCGTGACCGCGGGCGGCGTGACCTCGGGCATCGACTTCGGCTTCCGGCTGATCCGCGAGATCCACGGCACCGAAGTGGCCGAGGCGATCCAGCTCGCCCTCGAATATGATCCCGAGCCGATCGGCGGGGGCACGCCGGCATCGGCGAGGCCCGAGGTGAAGGCGATGCTCGAGACGGCGATGGCGCCGCGGATCGCGGCGCGGGTGGCGGCGATCGACGCCGCAGCAGCAGCGCTGAAGGCCGGGCCCGCTCACGCCGCGCGCGCCTGAGCCAGGGCCCGGGCGGCGCGGAGGTCCTCGACGAAGCGGGCGCGCTCGGCCGCGGCGGCCTCGGGGCTGTCGAGCCGCAGCAGGTAGCTCGGGTGGACGGTGAGGAGGCCGGTGCGGCCGTCGGGCAGGGCCAGCGGGCGGCCGCGCTCGCGCCCGACGGTGACGGGGCGGCCGAGGAGGGCGCGCCCGGCCGAGGCGCCGAGCATCACGACGAGCGCGGGGCGGACGAGGGCGAGCTCCTGGTCGAGCCACCAGCGGCAGGCTTCGATGTGGGACGCATCTGGGGACTGGTGGATGCGCCTGCGGGGGGTTGCGACGAAGCGGAAATGCTTGACGGCGTTCGTCACGTAGCAGCGGGCGCGGTCGATCCCGGCGTCGGCCAGGCACTGGTCGAGGAGCTGGCCGGCGGGTCCGACGAAGGGGCGGCCGGCCATGTCCTCCTGGTCGCCGGGCTGCTCGCCGACCAGCATGAGCCGGGCATCGGCCGGGCCCTCGCCGAAGACGGTGCGGGTGGCGGCGGCGTGGAGCGGGCAGCGGGTGCAGGTGGCGGCTGCGGCGGCAAGCCCGGCGAGGTCGGCGGGCTTCCCCGCCGCAAGCATGGCAGACGTGCGGGCCGCGGCGCCGGCGACGAGCGAGGGGATGGCGGCGGCCTCGGGCAGGTTCTTCCAGTATTTCTTCGGCATCTCGCGCGCCATGGCGGCGGGCTTGAGGCGGGCCGGGTTGAAGATGGCGCGGTAGTAGCTGGTCCACAGCGCTTCGAGCGGATCGTCCCCGGGCGCAGCGGCCCTGGTGGCGCCGGGGAGGATGTGGAGGGCGGCGCCGTCCCAGTGGGCCGAGGCCTCGGGGGTGAGGATGGTCCAGCGCATGTTGGCGAAGCGGCGGATGAAGAAGCCGCAGTTGGCGCGCAGGATGTGGTGCTCGGGCTCGAACCAGGCGATGAAGTGCGGGCCATCGGGGTCGGCGACCTCGCGGAAGCGGACGAAGGCGCGCATCTTGTGGAGGTCGCGGCCGACCGACGTCTCGAGCGCGAGCAGGCGGTCGGTGAGGGGGTCGGCGCGGTCGTCGAGGAGGCGGCGGCTGTTGCGCAGGCGGAGCGCGGCCTCGTGCAGCAGGGCGAAGCGGGCGGGATCGGAATGGCAGACCACCTTTTCGGCGAGCTCGGCGAAGCGGCGGGGCACGGCGAGCGGCGGCGCGGAGGCAGGCGGCGCGGCGGGCGGGTCGGCGAGGGGAAGGCCGCCTTCGCCGGACACCTCCCACAGCACCCCGGCGGGCGGGACCCCCTCGGCGACGAGGGCGCGAAGGGCAAGGCGGAAGCCGTCGAGATCGGCCGGGTGGGCGAGGACGGCGCGGCGCACGCGCCTCAGCCGAAGAGCGCGAGCTGGCGGGGGCGCGCCAGGGGGTCGACCGAATCGAGGAGCGCGGTCGGCCGCCAGTCGGGCGTGGTGACGAAGGGCTTCACCCTGGCCGGCGAGGCGAGGAGGCGGGCGAGGTCGGCGAAGCGGAGGGTGCGGTGGCGGCGGCTGGCGAGGATGCGGGCCACGACCTTCGGCCCGAGGCCGGGGACCCGGAGCAGAAGCTCGCGCGGGGCGCGGTTGACATCGACCGGGAAGGCGGCGCGGTTGGCAAGGGCCCAGGCGAGCTTGGGGTCCTGATCGAGCGGGAGCCGGCCGGCGGGGGCGGCGGAGGCGAGCTCGGACAGGGTGAAGCCGTAGAAACGGAGCATCCAGTCGGCCTGGTAGAGCCGGTGCTCGCGCACGAGCGGGGGCGGCGCGGGCGGCAGGCGGCTGCTGGAGTCGGGGATCGGGCTATAGGCGGAGTAATAGACCCGGCGCATGCCGTGGCGGCGGTAGAGGCCGTCGGCGGTGGCGAGGATGGAAAGATCGTCGGCCGCGTCGGCGCCGACGATCATCTGGGTCGACTGGCCGGCGGGGGCGAAGCGCGGCGCGCTGCGGAAGCGGCGGCGGGCGTCCTTCGCCTCGGCGATGTCGGCGTGGAGGCGGGCCATGCTGGCCTCGATCCGGCCGGCATCCTTCTCGGGCGCGAGCGTCGCGAGCGATTCGGGCCTGGGCAGCTCGATGTTGATCGACAGGCGGTCAGCGTAGCGGCCGGCCTCGTGCACCAGCTCGGGCGATGCGTCGGGGATGGTCTTCAGGTGGATGTAGCCGCGGAAGTCATGATCCTCCCGCAGGGTGCGGGCGACGCGGACGAGCTGCTCCATGGTGTAGTCGGGGGAGCGGATGATGCCCGAGGAGAGGAACAGGCCCTCGATGCAGTTGCGGGCGTAGAAGCCGAGGGTGAGGCGGACCACCTCGTCGACGGTGAAGCGGGCGCGGCGGACGCTGCTCGAGCGGCGGTTGATGCAGAAGGCGCAGTCGAGGATGCAGCTGTTGGTGAGGAGGATCTTGAGCAGCGAGATGCAGCGGCCGTCGGGCGCGTAGCTGTGGCAGATGCCCATGCCCTCGGTAGAGCCCATGCCGCCTGTGCCGAGCGCGTGGCGCCGGCTGGTGCCGGACGACGCGCAGGAGGCGTCATACTTGGCCGCGTCGGCGAGGATCTCGAGCTTCTGGCGGAGCGTGAGCGCGGGCATGGGTCTTGACCGCGTTCCTTCTATGTTCCATGCGCGAGGCGCGCAAGGCGGGACGCTGCCGCAGGCCCGAGCCGGCGGAGGAGGCCGGGAGGCGCGCCGGGATGACGGGGATGGGCAGGTGGTGCGGTCGAGAAGACTCGAACTTCCACGGCCTTTCGGCCACAGCGACCTCAACGCTGCGCGTCTACCAGTTCCGCCACGACCGCACGCCAGGGGAGCGCGGGGAAGCCCCGCCTCGGGTAGAGCGGCGCGCCTAGCAGCGCGCCAGCGCCAGTTCAAGCCTTGCGGCTGCGGCGGAGCAGGACCGAGCCGGCGGAATAGCCGGCGCCGAAGGAGCACAGCAGCCCCAGGTCTCCGGGCGCGAGATCGGCGTGGTGGAGGTGGAAGGCGATGATCGAGCCGGCCGAGGAGGTGTTGGCGTAGCGGTCGAGCACGGTCGGGCTCTGGTCGTCGTTCGCCGCGTGGCCGAGGACGCGCTCGGCGATGAGGCGGTTCATGTTGGCATTGGCCTGGTGGAGCCACAGCCGCCGCAGCCGGGCCGGGGACACCCCGAGGTCGGCAAGGTGGCCGAGGATCAGCTCGGCGACCATCGGCACCACGTCCTTGAAGACCTTGCGCCCTTCCTGGACGAACAGCTTGTCGGGCTTGCCGATTCCCTCGGGCGCGGCACGGTTCAGGAAGCCGAAGTTGTTGCGGATGCTGTTCGAGAAGCGGGTCTGGAGGCGGGTGCCGAGGATCTCCCAGTGGTCCGCGGGCGCCGCGTCCCGGTCCTCGACGAGGAGGGCGGTTGCGACGTCGCCGAATATGAAGTGGCTGTCGCGGTCGCGCCAGTTGAGGTGGCCGGAGCAGATCTCGGGGTTGACGACGAGGACCCGCCGGGCCGAACCGGAGCGCAGCATGTCGGCCGCGGTCTGGAGGCCGAAGGTGGCCGACGAGCAGGCGACGTTCATGTCGAAGGCGAAGCCGAGCGCGCCGAGCGCATTCTGCACCTCGATCGCGATCGCCGGATAGGGGCGCTGGAGGTTGGAGCAGGCGCAGATGACGGCATCGACCTCCCGGCCCTCCCGCCCGGCGCGGGCCAGCGCGTCGGTGGCGGCGGCAACGGCGATCTCGGCGAGGATGGAGATGTCCTCGTTGGGCCGCTCGGGGATGCGCGGCGCCATGATCTCGGGGTCGAGGATGGGCGCCTTGGACATGACGAAGCGGCTGCGGATCCCGCTTGCCTTCTCGATGAACGCGACCGAGGAGGGCTGGAGGGGCGCGACCGTGCCGGCCGCGATCGCTTCGGCATGGGCGGCGTTCCACCGCGCGACATGGGTGTTGAAGCTCTCGACCAGCTCGGCGTTGGAGATGCTCTCGGCGGGGGTGAAGAGGCCGGTTGCGGAAAGGACGGGGACCAAGGGGCGCGCTCCTGTTTTTTCCCGCCTTTAGGCCGCTGTCATCGCCGCGTCATCCTGTCATCGTCATGTCCTCGTCCGGCCAGGGGCGCTGGAGCGCGCGGGCATCGGCGCCGGCGAGCCACTGGTCGGCCGAGGGGCCGGCGAGCAGCACCGGCATCGCCCTGGGGTGGACGGCGGCGACGGTCGCGTTGGGCTGGCAGGTGAGGAAGGCGAAGCGGGGGCCATCCGCGCTGGTGCGCCACAGCCCGGCGAAGGCGAAGACGGGGGTGGAGCGGAGCGCGAACCAGCGCTTCGCCTTGCGGCCCGTGGCGGGGTCGGGCGCCGCGCTCCATTCGGCAAACGCGCTGGCCGGGACGAGGCAGCGGTGCGCGCCGCCAAGGAGCGGCCGCCAGAAGGGGCTCGAAAGGTTGCGGATGTTGGTGACGGGCCGGGCGACGCCCGGGGGCGGCGGGATGCCCCAGACCATCCGGGCGAGCGCGCGGCCGGTGGCGGTGGCGAGGATGACGGGTGCCGCGCGATCGGGATAGTGCTCGGACTGCGGGGGCAGGTTGGGGAACTCGCCCTCCAGGGCCCGGAACAGGTTGCGGATCGCCTCGGTGGTTGTCGTGAGCCGGTAGAGGTTGCACATGGGCGCGACATGGCCGGGCAGGGCTTGCCCGGGCAAGCGGAAAGGCCTTGGATGCGGCGGTTGCTGGGGGCGATGGCGGGGATGCTGATGGCGGCGGGAGCGGACGCGGCGGAGCTGCCGATCGAGCGGGTCTTCGCCAGCCCGGCGCTGTCCGGCTCGGTGCCGCGGGCGCTCACCCTTTCGCCCGACGGGCAGCACATCGCCTATCTGAAGCCGCGGGCAGACGATGCGCTGCGCACCGACCTCTGGGTCGAGCCGGTAGGCGGCGGGGCCGCGCGGATGGCGGCCGACAGCCTTGCCATGGGCGGCGGCGCGCTGACCGAGGCCGAGCTGCAGCGGCGCGAGCGGGCGCGGATCGCGAGTGCGCGCGGGATCGTCGAATATCGGTGGACGGCCGACGGGCGCGGCTTCCTGGTGCCGGTGGATGGCGACCTGTGGCTGCAGCCGCTCGACGGGCCGGCGCGGCGGCTGACGCAGTCGGCCGAGAGCGAGGTGGATGCGAAGCTTTCGCCCGACGGCCGGTTCGTCTCGTTCGTGCGCGGCGCCAACCTCTGGCTGTTCGACCTCGCGGCGGGGGCGGAGCGGCCGGTCACCACCGAGGGCGGCGGTGCGCTGAGCTATGGCCAGGCCGAGTTCGTGGCGCAGGAGGAAATGAAGCGGATGACGGGGCAGTGGTGGTCCCCGGATTCGCGCCGGATCGCCCTCACCCGGGTGGACGAGAGCGGCGTGCGCGTGGCCGTGCGCGCGGCGATCGGCTCGGACGGGACGCGGGTGACCGAGCAGCGCTACCCCTTCGCCGGCACGCCCAATGCCGTGGTCGCCCTCGAGATCCGCGCGGTCGACGGCGGTGCGCCGGTGGCCGTCGATCTCGGCCCCGACACCGACATCTATCTCGCCCGCGTCGACTGGCTGGCGGCCGACCGGCTGGTGGTGCAGCGGCAGAGCCGCGACCAGAAGCGCCTCGACCTGCTCGAGGTGGACGCAGCGACCGGCCGGTCGCGGCTGCTGTTCGCCGAGACCTCCGGAACCTGGGTCAATCTCCATGACAATCTGAAGCCGCTGGCCGATGGCCGGCGCTTCCTGTGGACCAGCGAGCGCAGCGGCGTGTCGCAGCTGATGCTGTGGGACGGCGCGCGGCTGCGCGCGCTGACCGGGCGGGACGTGCTGGTCGACGAGGTGGTCGCGCTCGACGAGGCGGCCGGCCTCGTCTTCTTCACCGGCGTCGTCGGAACGCCGCTCGAGCGGGGGCTCTATCGGGCCCGACTCGACGGGCGCGGCGCGCCGGTCAGGCTGACCGAAGGTGGCGGCTGGGCCGAGGCGGTGATGGACGCGAAGGGCGAGGTGGCGCTGGTGACCTGGTCATCGCCGGCGCAGCCGCCGCAGGTCAGCCTCGTCTCGCGCGAGGGGGAGCGGATCCGCTTCGTGATCGAGAACCGGCTGGAGGAGACGCCCTATGCGCCCTTCGCGGCCGGGCATGTGCTGCCCCGCTTCGGGACGCTGACGGCAGCCGACGGGCAGGCGCTGCACTGGATGATGCTGGTGCCGCCGGGGCTTGCCGAAGGCGCGCGGGCGCCGGTTGTCTTCGAGGTCTATGGCGGGCCGGGCGTGCAGCGGGTGCGCAGGGCCTGGGGAAGCCTGGTGCACCAGCATCTGGTGCGCCGCGGCCATGTGGTGTTCGTGCTCGACAACCGGGGGAGCGCCAATCGCGGCGTGCGGTTCGAGGCCCCGCTTCATCGCGCGCTCGGAACCGTCGAGGTGGAGGACCAGCTGAAGGCGCTCGACTTCGTGAAGTCGCAGCCCTTCGTCGACCCGGAGCGGGTGGCCCTCTACGGCTGGTCCTACGGGGGCTACATGGTGCTGCGCCTGCTGACCAGGGCGCCCGAGGCCTTCGCCGCCGGCGTGGCCGGCGCGCCCGTCACCGACTGGCGGCTCTACGACACCCACTATACCGAGCGCTATCTCGGCAACCCGGCCGAGGACGATGCGCCCTATGCCGCCGCCGACGTGACGGTCGATGCCGGAAGGCTCGCGCGGCCGCTGCTCCTCATCCACGGGCTCGCCGACGACAATGTCGTCTTCGACCACAGCGCGAAGATGATGGCGGCGCTGCAGATGGCGGGCCGGCCGTTCGAGACCATGGTCTATCCCGGCCAGGCCCACGGCATCCGCGAGCCGGCCCTTGCCGTCCACATGTGGCGGACGATCCTCGCCTTCCTCGACCGGTCGGTCGGCGCGCCGTGACGCGGGCGGGCCTTGCGTCCGTCGCGATTCGGGCCACATGAAGGGGCGAGAGGCGGTGCCCGGCGCAGGGGAGTGAAGGAATGGCAACGACGACCACGGCACCCGGGACCCTGACGCTGGAAGCGCCTGCCCCCGTGCAGGCGGTCGCCCCCGAGAAGGCGGCCGGCCTCGTCCCGCTCTCGGAGGCCGAGCGGTCGAAGCTCGAGGAGAAGGTCGACGCCTTCATCGCCGACCTCGTCGCGCAGGATGCCAACAGCCCCGAGTTCGGCAAGCGCGTGGATGCGCTCGCCGGGCTGGGCCGGGCGCAGATCGCCGAGGCGGCGAGCCAGTCGAACCGGTTCCTGGACCGGCCGGTCCGGGCGATGGACCGGGAGACGGGGATCGGCGCCGACCTGACCGAGCTCAGGCGCACCGTCGAGGACCTCGACCCCTCGAAGCGGGGTTTGCTCCTCGCGCCGCGCAAGCTGTTCGGGATCATCCCGATGGGGAGCAGGGCGCGGGCCTATTTCGACAGCTACAAGTCGGCCCAGAGCCACATCGCGACCATCCTCGACCGGCTGGCCGGCGGCAAGGACGAGCTGCTGCGGGACAATGCCGCCATCGATGTGGAGCGGCGCAAGCTGTGGGAGGCGATGGGCAAGCTCGAGCAGATGATCCATGTGTCGAAGACGCTGGATGCGCGGCTCGAGGCCAAGGCGATCGAGCTCGAGGCGACCGATCCGGACAAGGCCCGGGCGATCAGGGAGACGGCGCTCTTCTACACCCGCCAGCGCACCACCGACCTTCTGACCCAGATGGCCGTCTCGGTGCAGGGCTATCTCGCGCTCGACCTCGTCAAGAAGAACAACCAGGAGCTGGTGAAGGGCGTGGACCGCGCCTCGACGACGACGGTTGCGGCGCTGCGCACCGCCGTCACCGTCGCCCAGGCGCTCACCAACCAGAAGCTGGTGCTGGACCAGATCACGGCGCTCAACACCACGACCGCGAGCGTCATCGACGCGACCGGCACGATGCTGCGCACCCAGACGGGGGAGATCCACAAGCAGGCCGCAGCCTCCACCATTCCGCTCGAGACGCTGAAGCAGGCCTTCGCCAACATCTATGCGACGATGGATTCGATCGACCAGTTCAAGACCCAGGCGCTCAGCTCGATGAAGCAGACGGTGGACGCACTGACCGACGAGGTCGAGAAGTCGCGCGGCTACATCGCCCGCGCCGAGGGCGCAGCCCAGGGCGCCGAGTCGCCCTTCGAGCCGCTGAAGGGCTGAGATGCCCGGCCGGCCCCCTGCCACCGTCCGCGAGTCGCAGCAGGCGCTCCTCAAGGCGGAACTCCTGCTCGAGCGGGTGCGCGCGCGTTCGGAATCGCGCGAGGCCCGCCGCCTGCGCCGGCGGCGGACGCTGCGCCGCATCGTCAACCGGCTCCTCTGGGTGGTGGGGAGCTGGGTCGCCATCGTCATCGGCGCCTTCGCCTTCTCGGGCCTGGTCATGCCGCTCGGCTTCTGGGGCCTTCTCCTCGTGCCCCTCCTGATGCTGTTCGCTGCCCTCGTCGTCGCCCGCCTGCCGGCGGGAGGCGGCAGCCCCGTGAGGCCGCGCTTCGAGGGCGTTGCCGTCGGCGAGATCGCGCCCCGGCTCGACCAGTGGCTCGACAGCAAGCGGCCGCTCCTGCCGGCGCCGGCGCGCAGCGAAGTGGACCGGATCCTCCACCAGCTCGACACGCTCACCCCCGAGATGGCGAAGCTGCCCGCCGGAAGCCCCGAGGCGGCAGAGGCGCGGCGGCTGATGGCCGATCACCTGCCCCGCCTCGTCGAGACCTGGGAGGCCGTGCCGGAGGGCGTGCGCACCCGCGACCCCGAAGCCGCCGAGCATCTGCGCGAGGGGCTGCGGCTCGTCGGTGGCGAGCTCGAGCGCCTCAACCGGAGGCTTGCCGAGCAGCGGCTCGAGGCGCTCGAAGTGGAGGGCCGCTTCCTCGAGAACCGCTACGCCGGCCCGCCGCGGCCCGAAGCCTGACACCCCGAGACCTCCGCCGGAGACCATCCCGATGATCCGCCCCGCCCTGCCTGCCAGGCCCTTTGCTGCATTCCTTGCTGCGCTCCTTGCCGCGCCCCTTGCTGCACTTCTCGCCTTCGAACCCGTCGCCGCCGCGCAGGCACGATCGCCCGCCGCAGCGCCGGAACCGGCGCCGCTCGCCGAGCTTGTCGGCCGCGTCGCCATCCCCCATGAGCAGTTCACCCTGCCGAACGGGCTGCGCGTCATCGTCCACACCGACCGCAAGACGCCGATGGTGGCGGTCTCGGTCTGGTATGGGGTGGGCTCGGCCGACGAGCCCAGGGGCAAGACGGGTTTTGCCCATCTGTTCGAGCATCTCATGTTCAACGGCTCGGGCGGCTATGACGGGGAGTTCTTCGAGCCACTCGAGGATGTCGGCGCGACCGACTTCAACGGCACGACCTGGTACGACCGGACCAACTATTTCCAGAATGTCCCGACCGGCGCGCTCGATCTCGCGCTCTTCCTCGAGGCCGACCGGATGGGCAATCTCCTGCCCGCGGTGACCACGGCCAAGCTCGACAACCAGCGGGGTGTCGTCCAGAACGAGAAGCGGCAGGGCGACAACCAGCCCTATGGCCTGACCTTCTACGCGCTCGGCGAGGGCCTGTTCCCGCCCGGCCACCCCTATCGCCATTCGACCATCGGCGCGATGGCCGATCTCGACGCCGCCAGCCTCGACGATGTCCGCAGCTGGTTCCGCCAGCACTATGGCCCGAACAACGCGGTGCTCGTGCTTGCCGGCGACATCGACATCGCAACCGCCAGGGAGAAGGTGACCCGCTGGTTCGGCGCAATCCCGCGGGGCCCGGAACCCGTGCGGCCGTCGGCGCCGCTCCCGGCGCCCTCCGCAGGGCGGGACGTGATCCGGGACGCCGTTCCCAACGCGCGGCTCACCTTCGCCTGGGCGGTGCCGGGCCTTCTCGACCCGGTCTCGACCGATCTCTCGATCGCTGCCGCAGTGCTCGCCGGCGGACAATCCTCCCGCCTCTACAACGACCTGGTGCGGGATCGGCAGCTCGCCGTCGGCGTCTCGGGCGTCGTGCTCCCGTTCCGCCTCGCCTCCATCCTGCTCATCAGCGTTGACGTGAAGCCGGGGGTGGACCCGGCGGCTGTCGAGGCGCGGGTGGACGAGCTTCTCGCCGCCTTCCGGGCGGAGGGGCCGACGCGGGATGAAGTGCAGCGGGTGGCAACGGTCGCCGTCGGCAGCCGGATCCGCGGGCTGGAAGAGATCGGCGGCTTCGGCGGGAAGGCCGTCGCGCTGGCCGAAGGCGCGCTCTACGCCGACAATCCGGATTTCTACCGCAAGCGCCTCGCCCAGCTGGCGCAGGCAACGCCGGAGCGGGTGCGGGCGGCGAGCCGGGCGCACATGGCCTCGGCCGGCTTTCGCCTGGCGACGCTTCCCGGCGCGCGCGGCGCGCGCGAGCTGGCACTGGTGGGGGAATCCGGGGTTCCGCCAGCCAAGGCGGATGCCGCGCGGGCGAGCAATGCCAAGCCGGACCGGTCGAAGCTTCCGCCGGTCGAGCGGGCGGAGGGGCTGGCGTTCCCCGCGATCGAGCGGGCGCGGCTGTCGAACGGCATCCCGGTGCTGTTCGCCCGGCGTGCCGCGGTTCCCGTCATCGAGGTGATGGCAAGTTTCGACGCCGGCATCGCCGCGGACCGGCCCGACCGGCCCGGGACCAACGGGCTGATGCTCGCCCTCCTGCGCGAGGGCACCACCACGCGCAGCGGCCGGCAGATCGTCGAGGAGCAGGAGCGCCTCGGCGCCCTGCTCGGGGTGTCAGCCGGCCTCGACCGGACGCGCGTGACCCTGTCGGCGCTCGGACCCAATCTCGCGCCTTCGCTCGCCCTGATGGCGGACGTGATCAGGAACCCGGCCTTCCAGCCGACCGAAGTGGAACGGCTGCGGGCGATCCGGCTGGCCGCGCTTGCCCAGGAGGAGGCCAGCCCCGCGTCGCTGGCGAGCCGGGAACTGGCGCCGCGGATCTTCGGAGCAGGGCACCCCTATGCCTTTCCCGCCTCGGCCCTGGGGACGGCCGAGGGCCTGAAGGCCGCCACGCGCGACGACGTGGTGGACGCCCATGCCCGCTGGATCCGGCCCGAGAATCTGGTGCTGGTCGCCGTGGGGGACACGACCCTCGATACAATCCTGCCCCAGCTCGAGCGCGCCTTCGGGGACTGGCAGCCCCCGGCAGTGGCCCGCGGCACGAAGCGGGCGGCCACGGCCGTCGCGCCATCCGCCCCGCGCATCCTCCTCATTGATCGGCCCGATTCCCCGCAGTCCTTCATCGCCGCCGGCCACCCGCTGGCCGTGACCGGGCGCGACGACCGGATCGATCTTGCGCTCGCGAACGAGACGCTCGGCGGGAGCTTCACCTCGCGGCTCAACATGGATCTCCGGGAAGCGAAGGGCTGGTCCTACGGGGTGCGGTCCATCGCGGCCCCAGCGGTCGGGCAGATGGCGTTCCGCATCCTCGCGCCGGTCCAGCGGGATCGGACCGGCGATGCCATGGCGGCCCTCATGGCCAACGTGCGCGCCTTCTCCGGGCCGGAACCGGTGAGCGAGGCGGATCTGGGGCGGGCGATCAACTCGAACATCTATGCGCTCCCCGGCGAGTTCGAGACCTCGGCCGCCGTGCTCGGCGCGATCGAGACCAACCATGTCCTCGGCCGCCCGGATGACTATCATGCGCGGCTTCCGGCCCGCTTCCGGGGGCTGGACCAGCAGCAGGTCACCCGCGCGGCAGCGACGCTCCTCGATCCCGACCGGCTCCAGTGGGTGGTCGTCGGCGACGCCGGCAAGGTCGAGCCGCAGCTGCGTGCCCTCGGGCTTCCGGTGGAGGTGCGCAGGAACCGCCCCTGATGGCGGCGGACCGGCCGGCGCCGCCAGCCGGCACCGCGCGTGACGCCGGTGCGGTCGGCTTGGGAGGAATCGCCGCGCGGCGCAGGACGGTGCCCGCCTGAAGGGTCATTCCGCTGCGAGCGGCGCCTCGCTCCGCAGGTAGATGCTGCGCCTGGGAAACTCGAACATCCGCATCACCATCGGTGCGAAGAAGTCGAGCGGGGCGGTGTCATAGGCCGGATCGAAGGCCGTCTGGTCATATTTCTCGCAGAATTCGGCGCAGGCCTCGAAATGGGGGTGGCCCCGGAACTGCTCGCGCATGTCGCGGTCGAGCCCGAGGTGCTCGAAGAAAAAATAGCCCTGGAAGATTCCATGCTTCTCGCAGATCCAGTGGAGCTCCTCGGAAACGAAGGGCTTGAGGATGGCAGCGGCAATGTCGGGGTGATTGTAGGCCCCCAGCGTGTCACCGATGTCGTGCAGCAGCGCCATCACCACATAATCCTCGGGGCGGCCGTCGCGGTGGGCGCGGGTTGCGGTCTGGAGGCAGTGGGTGAGCCGGTCGACGGGAAATCCGCCATGATCGTCCTTGAGCAGCAGCAGGTGATCGAGCACGCGCTTGCCGCCTTGCCTGTTGAAGGGAATGGCATGGGAGGCGATGATCGCCCAATCTTCTGCGGTTCCCTCGGTCATGGCGCGAAACCGGGCACGGCTGTCCTGGTCCATCGGATCCCTCCTTTGCGGATCCAGTCTAGACCTGGCCGGCATGACGCGCCAGACCATTCCAGACGGGCCGGGAAGGATTGCGCGGAGCTGCCGGCGCTGGGCGCTCGTCCGGGCAGAGGTCGCGCGGCTTCCGGAGCACGCCCGGGGATGAGGGGGCCGCAACGAGCCCGTCTCGAGGCGAGACGGATCCGTGCCCTGGCGCTGGTGGCGCTGGCCATCGGGGCGGCAGGGTGCGAGGCGGGCCAGGCTGTGCCCATCGGGGAGGGGCGCAGCCTCTACTTCTCCTGCTCGGGGGTCGGATCGCCTACCGTAGTCCTCGAGGCGGGCTGGGCTGCCGACCATGTGGCCTGGGCTGGGGTTCAGCCCGAGCTCGCCGCGGTCACGCGGACCTGCAGCTACGACCGCGCCGGAACGGGGCGGAGTCCGCCGGGGCCGCTTCCCCGCACTCCGGCTGCCGTTGCGACCGACCTGCTCCGCGCCCTCGACTCGCAAGGGATTGCCGGGAACCTCGTCCTGGTCGGCCACTCGATCGGTGCCATCCATGCGCGCCAGGTGGAGCTGCAGGCGCCCGCTCGGGTCGTCGGCCTGGTCCTCGTGGATCCCACCGTCGAGGCGATGGCCGGGCCGGGGCTTTCCGCCTTCATCGCCAGTGCCGAGGCGTGCCTCGCCGCGGTCTCGGAGAACCGGCCCCTCCCGGCCGAGGGGCCGCTTGCGCGCTGCCGGGTCCGACCCACCGAGCAGCCGGTGCCGACCTGGACCCATCGGGTCTCCGAGCTTCGGGATCTGTTCCCGGCAGGGCCCGCCCGCAGCAGCGCCGACGCGATACGGCCGGCGCCCGCCATCGTGCTGAGTGCGGGGCAGGGCGCGGATTCCCCGGCCGGGCAATGGCGGATCCTCGCGCATCAGGCGCTTGCTCGGCGCTTTGCCGGGGGCCGGCACGAGATCGTGCCGGAAAGCGGACACATGATGATGCGGGATGCTCCCGAGGCCATCGTCAGGGCTACGGCAGAACTTGTGCTGGCGGCACGGGCAAGGGGCGGCGGAAACGCACCCGGGAAGGCAATGGGGCGGGAGGATGTCCCCGTGCGCGGAAAAGGAAAGGGCCCGGCGGATTGACCGCCGGGCCCGAACCCTTCCACCCTGGACACCGCCTGGGCGATGTCCGGTGGGCGCCTGCTACATGCGCCCGCCGAAGGTGATCTCCACGCGCCGGTTCTGCGGCTCGCGGATATTGTCCATGGTCTCGACGAGAAGACGCTCCTCGCCGAAGGCCTGGGTCGTCATCTGGCTTTCCGGAATGCCCTTGCCGGCCATGTAGGCCTTTACGGCATCCGCCCGACGCTGGGACAGGCCCATGTTGTAGGACGCCGAACCCGAGGTGTCGGTGTGGCCCGCAAGCACGACCGAGGACTGGCCGGTCTGCATGTAGGCTTCCGCCGCCCGATCGAGGATGGCAGCCGCTTCCGGCGTGATGTCGTACCGGTCCCAGTCGAAGAAGACCAGGAACGGCCCGGGCGTCACCGCCGGGGGCGGCGGCGGGGGCGGAGGCGGCGGGGGCGGCGGGGGCGGCGGCGGGGGCGGCGGGGGCGGCGGCGGCTCGAACAGGTTGAAGGTGATCCCGGCGAGCAGGCTGTGGCTGCGGAACTTGCCCGCGAGATCGAGCCCGTTGGCGGTCTGCAGATCGACCGAATTGACGTTGAAGTAGCGATACTTCAGCCCGAGGTCGACCTTGTCGCTCAGCGCATAGCGGATGCCCGCGAGGCCCTGCCAGGCAAAGCCGGTGTCGCTGTCGTCGGCGAACGCGGTCCCGAACTTGGCCAGCTGCCAGATATGGGCCTGGGTGCGGGCGATGCCGGCACCGCCGCCGACGAAGGCGCCGAAGCGGCTTTCGTCGTTCCCGCCGAAATCGAGCAGGAAGTTCATCATGAACGAGAGGACGCGGGCGTTGCCGTCGGCGCTGTCATACGCCCCGGCGACGGGGGCACCCGTCACGCCGCAGCCCGGACCTCGCCCGGCGAGACCGCAACCCCCGCCGGGAATCGCGGGGATCGCGCCATTCACCGTGATGGCGTCGAGGTTGGCGTCCTTGTAGGCCACTTCGAACTCGGCACGAAGACCGCCGAAGTCATAGCCCATGACACCGCCGACGTCGTAGCCGACCTCATACTTGTTGCGCAGCGCATTCTCCGTCGTCCGCGGAGTCGCGCCGGTCGTGGTCAGATCGAAGCTCTCGGCCTGGGCGATCATGCCACCGCCCTCGAGACCAATATACCAGGACTTGTCCCGAGCCTGCGCAGCACCCGCCAGCGCAGTCGACGCGAGCGCCACGCCAATGGCGAACCTCTTCATGTTGATCCCCTTCCGACGCACCTGTCGAACGCAGTGCGACGCCATTTAGCCGACGGGAGTCGACAATGGCAAGCGCGAACAGGGGACAAGCTGTGACACCCGGGCAACAGGGACAAGTAGTTGTCGAGCCTAGCTTCCGGCAAAGACGCCGAGCTCGATCAGGCGTGTCACGATTGCGGCGAGTGCAGCACGCGCCTCGGCATCGACCGTCGTTCCGCCGGAAACCGAGGGCGCAGCAGGCACGGCAAGCGCCGGTTTCGGGTCAAGACGCCAGTTCATCCCGTCGAACCTCTGGCACCTTCCGATCGCCGCGTTCCACAGCGCAAGGCCCGTGGCGGGCGGGAAGAACCGCCAGCCGGCGGCCGACAGATGGGCAATCTGGCCGTCCCGGCCCGACCATTCGGCCTCCGCGGGTGTCCCCACCAGCCAGGCCGCGCCAACCGCCGCTCCTGCCGGCGGGCGCAGCAGTCCGGCACTCTCGATCTGGCCGTGCAGAAGGACATCGATCCCGGCGATCGCCTCGTTGTGCGTCACATCCTTCTGCCCCTGCCCATGAACCAGCAGGGGCAGGCCGAAACGTTGCGTGCTTTCCATCGCCTGTCTCCTCGGAAACGCTTCCCAGCCGCGTCAGACCGCAAGCATCCGCTCGCCGCTCGAGCGGACGGTGACCGGTCCGTCGCCCTCGGCGATGACCTCGCACCAGAGCTGGCCGGACCCGGCCGTCCTCGCCTCGGCAACCGCCTCCTCGGGAAGGACGACCTCCTCGCCGAACACCGGCAGCGCGAGCGTCCGTTGCCCCGTCGCGCCAGTCCACCGCAGCTGGACGCGGTACCATCGCTCCGGCGCCTCGGCAGCGCCGTTCCAGTCGAGGCATGCGCGGTCGCGCCCGGTCCAGGCGAGGGCGAGGCGATCCGGCCCGGAGGGCAGGATCCGCAGATGGCAGGGCCCGAGCGGCGCCGTCGCCGCCCCCGTCACCCCATGCTCCCGCAGCGTCCCCCCGGCCGGGTCGCCAGCGCCGGACGCCTGGAACAGCAGCGTCCTTCCGGCCCAGTCCGGCCGCAGGGCAAGCCCCTGGGCTGCCCAGAAAACCACCTCGTGCCAGGGCGTCCCCGCGAGGTGGAGCCGGGGGGTGGTGCCCAGCCGGCCGCGCAGCAGGCCGGAGAGGATGAGCCTGCCCTCACCGAGCACCGACGCCGACCGGAACTGGATCAGCTCGTCCCCCACGCACAGGAGACTGGCGCCGTCGAGCACGGCGCGCATGGAACGGGAGAGGATGCGCTCGTCCCCGGCATCGCACCCGATCACCAGCCGGTTCGCCTCGTCCCACAGGGTCGAAGGCGCCTCGCCGAGGGGCTCGAGCAGGCTCCCGTTCGCCATGCCCACCCGCAGCGCTCCGAGCGGAGCAAACATGTCCTCGCCCGCTGCCGCCCACCCCAGGTTCGCGCTGGTCCACCCGTCGGCTGCCAGCGCGAAGATCCGGAGCGCGGGCGGCTCCTCCCCAGACCAGCCGGTCGGGGCCTCGACGAGGGCAAGCCGGGTCGGCACGAGCCGGTCGGCAGGCGCGGGAAGCACCCGCCCATGGTCGCCGGGCAGATTGGCCTCGCCATGCTCGGAAACGGCCTCGCATCTCAGCCGAACCAGACCGGCCTCGACCAGCTTCTCGACCACGCGCCACAGCCGGTGATCGCCCGCCAGGCGAAGCCGGTCGTTGGGCGCAATCCCCAGCCACTCCCACGAGAGCGCGAGCTCGAGCCGCTCGATGGCAGCGCGGGCATCGAGGAACAGGGTGCGCGCGCTGCGCAGCGCCTCGGCCGCGCGTGCCGAGAAGGGACCCGAGACGTCGAGCACCCGCGCACCGGCGCGTTCGCCATAGTGCTGCGCGCCGCGCTGGAAGTCCCGTTCGGGATCGAGATAGCCGACCCGCGCTCCCGAGACCCGGTCGGCGAGCGCCGCGGTCGTGGGTCGGGGCCCCGCGTCGGGGTCGTCCGCCGGCCTTCGCGCGCCCAGCTCCTCCTCGGGAATGTTCCACTCCCGGCCCAGCCGCTCGATGCGCACGCCGTCCCGGTCGAGGACGGGTCGCACCGCGAGGAAGTCGCTCAGCGCTTCCGCGTCCTCGCGCGCCGTCGGTCCCAGCGCCGCATAGCCGCCAAGCCCCGCCGCGGCGATGCAGCGCGCGCCGCCGAGGCCGGACCGGCCCAGATGCTCGGCGAGCCAGTCCGCCGCCGCGGATCCCTCTTGGTCGGCATGTACCTCGAAGCTGAGCGCGGGGATCCGGTTGCCGAAGGCGGCCAGCGGGAAATCCTCGAACACGACATGGGCGAGCTGGCGATAGGCCGGGCAGGTGCCAGGCCCTTCGGCGGCAGCGATCAGGGGGTCGAGCGCCTGCTCCGCCACCCCGCGATGGACGCGCATGGTGCAGGCGATGCCGAGGGTGCCGTCGGCGTCGCGGATCAGCCGTCCGTCCGCCCAGATGCGCCCGATCCGGGCGATCCGCCGGGACGAGACGGCAATGGCAAAGGAGGCCGTGTAGGCCGACCGGTCCGACGTTCCGCCCTTGGCCTCGCCCGATCGGGCGAATGGCAGCGCCCAGATGAGGACCCCGGACACGCGCGAGACGCCATAGACCTCGGGAACCGGGTCGCCATAGGCCGAGGTCGGCGCGCGGAACTCGGGCACCCGGCCGCGGCGGCCGCGCCCGGCCAGCGCGGCGTCGAGCGCCGAGCCCGCCATCGCCGCCGCGGCCCCGCCCAGCGGCCCGGCCACTGCCTGGCCAATGGTCGAGAAGATGACCGAACCCATTCCCGCCTCCTCAACCCGCCCGCCACACCGAGCGGATCCGCTCGTCCGGGCGCCACGGCCGTTCGACCACCCGGCGCAGCCCGGCATGGGCCTCGATCACGCCGGCGGCCGTCGCGATGGCGAAATGCAGCTGCCCCGGCGCCGGCTCGCACAGGATGATGTCGCCCGGCTGCCGCCCGGCCGGCGCCACCGCGCGCAGGCCGAGGCGCCTCAGCCTGACTTCCGCGGCCTCCGGGGCCTGGAACCGCATGCCATGGGTCGGCTCGAACGGAACGCCGAGCCCCGCCCCCTCGAGCGCGAGGAACACGAGGCCGACGCAGTCGACGCCCGCCGCCGAACAGCCCTGGGGGCGGAACCGGGTTCCAAGCAGCGCGCGGGCGGCCTCGACGATGCGCTCGCCCGGCCGCGTCTCCCGCTCAGTCGACACCATAGCGCACCAGCGCATCATTGCCCGGAAGGTGCGGCTCGCCGGCAAAGGCCGGTCCGTTCCCGAACCGGCTGCAGCAGGTCGCGAAGGTCCGGTCGCAGCCCTCCCGGAGCCGCAGCCGCAGCTGCTCTCCGGCCGCGAACTCGGCGCCGATGCCGAGCGTCACGACCGCCCCGTCGACGGCGAGCACCGTCCCGTCGAGGCCCGTGAACCGCCCGGAAAGCAGGCGCGCGCGGCCATGCAGGAACCGCGCCCCATCCTCGAGCGGGCTCGCCGCCTCGACCGCGCGGGGGCCAAGCGCCACGGCATGGATGTCGACGGACCGGCCCGCCATGTCGATTCCGCACACCAGGTCGCCGAGTTCGGCCCGGCAGGTCGGGGACACTTCGAGCACCCGCCGCCGCGCCAGCGCGGCCAGCGGCGAGAGAAGCTCCATCCGGAACTGCCCGCCGGGCCCCAGCCCCAGGCGGCGGACATCCCCGATCGTCCCCTCGGTCAGGAAGGTGTCGGGCTGCTCCGGGCGGCGCCAGTCGCAGGCAAAGACCTGCAGCGTCGCGCCCTCCCACCGCCCGGACCGCAGGTCGTCCTCGCTGATGCGCTCCGAGTCGAGGAACCCCTCGATCGCCATGCTGTCCACGTCGTAGCTGGCCGATGTCAGGATGGCGGAGGGCGTCATGCCCGCGTTGGGCTCGTAGGTCAGGCCGTCCCGCACCAGCGGGCGGTCGTGGCTGGTGAAGCCGAGCACCAGCCCGTCGGGCCGCATGATCTTCCAGCAGATGCAGATGCTGCCGAGACCGTCTTGAAACAGCGTCCCGCTCACGCGAACGCCTCCCGGATCTCGACCAGCGGCACCGAGGGAACCTCGCCCGAGCGGAACCCCGACATGGAGATCTCCAGCCGGTCGACGGCAAAGCGCACCGGCACGTCGAACCGGTAGCCGCACCGCACCTCGGCCCCGGCGGGCGGCGGCGCGGCGAAGACGAGGATTCCGCCGGTCTCGAGCGTCCACCCCGTCTCCTGCACCACGCCGCCCACCGCCACGAGGAACCCGTCCGCAACGGGCCGGGTGATCCGCCGCGCAAGGCCGGCGAACGCCGGGTCATAGGTCTTCACGACCGGAAAGCGGATCCGCACCCCGTCTCCCACGCCCAGCAGCTGGTCGAACGGGCCGGGGGGCCCGCCGTCGAGGGCCGAGCTGTTGTCGAGCGGATCCTCGAAGCGGAAGCCGAAGGCCTGGCCGTGGCGGGCCCGGAAGAAGCGGACCAGCGTCCGCAGATCCTCCTCCGAGCGGACTCCGAGCCCGGCGTCGAACCGCATCAGCGGCTGCTGCCACAGGATGTTCCGCCGCTCGAAGCCGGAGGCGAGCACGGCCACCTCGGTCAGGAACTCGGGGCCGCCGACGGCGTCGAACCCGATCGCCAGGGGAAAGCGGACGTCGTGAAACGCCTCCATGGACTGCTCCTCGAACTGGCCGTGAACGACGAGGCCGTCGCGGCGCACCTGCGGCCACGCCCACACGAAGACCTCGGCCGCCCCGCGCCGCGCCGCATCCGCCGCTGCCGCCATGATCCGCGGCCAGGCCGTGCCGGCATCCTCGGGCCGCAGCACGAACCCCGCGAAATAGTGCATCCCGGCCACCGGATAGCCGAGGCGCGCGGCCACCTCGTCCCAGCCCCGCGCGCGCCGGTGCTCGTCGCCCGCCGTCACCAGGTCATAGTCCTCGAGCTGGAGGACATCGAAGGCCGGGCGCGCCCAGCCGACGGGCATGTTGGCGCGGATGAGCTCGGGGTCGTCGGGGTCGAGCACCTGCGGCGAATAGAACAGCAGATGGCTCCGGAACCCCTCGCCGGCCGCCGCCCTCGCGGCGTCGACCAGCGCGGCCGTCGAGGCCGCAAGGCGCGCGCCCAGCCAGTCGAGGAAGGCGATCTCCGCCGGGGACTTCGGTCCGCGGATGTCGTCGATCGCCGGCGGCGGGCCGCCCCGATCGGCCACATGGGCGGCAACCGTCGCCGCGTCGTAGAAGCAGGGGCGATGGTCGGGCCCGACCCACCACCAGGGCTCGCCGACCTGGAACTGCGGCTGCAGCCCCGCCGCCGCCGCGATCGAGACGAACTCCGCCGCCACCCGGCCGAGCCAGGCCATGGCCTCCGCATGCGTCGGCGACAGCAGCGCCGAGGGCGGAGTCCATCCGGTCAGCCCGCGCTCGCCATTCGCCTTGCGCTGGACCCAGGCCGAAGGCGCATAGGCGTCGAACAGCTCGTAGGAGAGGGAGAGGATGAGCGCGTAGCCCTGCGCGGCGAGCGCGGACGCCAGCGCGCGATGCCAGGCCCGCGCCGGCCCGTTCAGCTCGCCTGCGGGCGGGACGGTATAGCGTTCCCCGTCCCAGGCCAGCGCCGGGTAGTGGCTCATCCCGACATAGTGGGTCACCGTCCCCCGGTAACCGAGCGCCAGCCACTGCTCGACCAGCCGTTCCGGCGCCTGGTTGTAGCTGTCGTCATAGCCGCTCGCCAGCCGCAGCGGGTGCTCGGGCAGGAAGGCGTCATTGACCGGGATCGACGCATGCGCCCCCGTCACCTCGATGTTCCGCAGCTCGACCCAGGTCTCGACCGGCGCCGGCAGCGGGCCCTCCGCGTCGGCGTGCCCGTCGGGCATCAGCGAGATGAACATCCGGTCGATGTCGTGCGGATGCACCGGGTCGGCCTCGGCCGGCAGCAGGAACCCGCCTTCGAGCGCGCCGAGATCGAGCCGGATGCGCGCCTCGGTCGGCGTCCCCTCGGCATAGTTCCACAGCCGGACATACCAGGTCCGCGGGTTCCCGGCCGCATCCCGCCCCTCGATGGTGAGCGTCGGGCCATTGACGGCGTCGAGCGGGCGCAGGCCCGGCCCCGCCACCCAGTCGAAGGCGAGCGTGCAGCCGGCATAGTCGCGGATGGTGCGGTAGGCGCACCGCGGGTGGGACCAGCGGTCCTCGGATTCCCAGATGAGCCCGGCCAGGTCCCGGCGGGCGAGGAAGGCAAGGTCCACCCGGAGCAGCCGCGGCGCCGGGTTGGTGAGGGCGGCCATCATCGGCCGCGGGAAATCGACCGTCCACAGCCGCGGCGCGAACCGCCTCACCGCGTCCTGGCGAACCGGGTCGCCCGGCCCTGCGAAATGGTGCAGCACGGTCTCACGGCTCCGCGCGCTGGAGCGCGCGCCTGACGGCGCGTGCCACCTGGTTTCCGGTCTGCGCCATGAAGGCCGGGCGCGTGCGCGTCGCCGGGCCGAGGTTCACGGCCAGGTTCACGACCTGCATGCCCCGCCCGCGGCCGGGCTCCACCCGCCCGCTCGCCGTCGGCACGAACAGCTCGGGCCCCTGCTCGCCCACCACATAGGCCCGCCCGGGCGCGACCGGCCCGCCGGTCGCGCGGCCGGGCAGCCCCGCGGCACCGGCAAGCCCGGCAAGCCCGGCGAGGAGGCCGCCGGGCCCTCCCGCCCCGCCGAACTCGATCCTGAGCGCAGCCGCCGCAATCTCGCCCAGCGCCCGTGCGGCCACCCGGGCGAGATCCTCGAACTCCACCCGTCCGCTCCGCGCGGCCCTGGCCAGCGCCGACTCGATCCCGCGCCCGGCCGCCTCGGCCCCGGCACCAAGGCCGGCCTCGAGCGACTGGCGCATCTCGGCGATGTCGCGCTGGAACGCCTCCATGTCGGCGCGCACGGCAACCGAAACCTCGTCAAACCCGTCAGCCATCGGGAAACTCCCGCATCAGTCGCTCGAGATCGGCTGCGACACCGACGGCCGGGGTGGTCCCGAACCGTCCCTCGATCGCCAGCCGCAGCTCGGCGAGCGTCGCGTTCCAGAAGGTGTCGGGCGTCCATCCGAGCACGCCCGTCGCAACCCGCGCGGCCAGCCGCGCGAAGACGAGATAGCTCGTCATGTGCCGGTGAAGATCGCAGCGAGCAGCGCCCGGTAGGCCGCGAGCACCGGCTGCAGCCCGGCCCTCGCCAGCGCCTCCTCGAACGCGGCGCGCTCCATCGCCTCGCCATCCGCCCGCCGGCAGTGCCAGAACAGCGCGGCGGCATCGGCCAGTCGGACATCGCCTTGCGCGGCCCGCTCGATGAGCTGCGGCAGGCTGCCAAGCTCGGCTTCGGCGTGCACCAGCGCAGCGAAGCTGGGGCGCAGGCACAGGGCGCGGTCGCCCAGCCGCAGCGCCACCTCGCCGCGCACCGGGTTGGCCTCGCCGGCGGCAGTCACAGCGCCTCCACCGGGCCCGAGCTCTCGAGCGCCAGGGTGTAGGTCCGCTCGCCATTGAAGTCCCCGGCATAGTCGAGCCGTGTCACCTGGAAGGTCCCGCGCAGCCGCTCGCCGCCCTCGAAGCTCACCTCATAGCGGTCGAGCGCGCCCGAAAGCGCGCGCGACTTCAGCTGCATTTCCGCCGCCGACCCGGTGAACACGCCCGCCCCCGAGATCGAGACCGAGCGCACCCCGGCCCCGCCGAGCAGATCCCGCCACCCTGCCGAGCCCTTGTGCGTCACCACCACCTGCTGGGCCGCAATGCTGAGCTGGGTCGTCCGCAGGCCGGCGACGGTGCGATACTGCTCCGGCTCGCCATTGTCCGACAGCTTCAGAAGAAACGCGGCGCCGCTCTCGACTGCCATGGCCTCACTCCTTGATGGTTCGCGCGATGAATTCGAGCCGGCCCTCGGTCCAGCTCTTCGGGTTGCGCCGCACCTGGGCGCGCGCCAGCCGCAGGCCGACGATCCGCAGCCCCTCGCCCGCGCGGGGCATGCCGAGCACGGCCGCCTCGATGCGCGCCATCAGCGCCTTGGCGCCTGCCATGCCGTCGCGGCCGAGCCAGGCGGAGATGGTGAGCCGATGCTCGTCGCCCCCGCCATCCTTCCACCGCCACGGCACCATCGCGTCGGGCCCCAGCCCGATGAAGGGCGGGCGCGCGTCCGCCGGCGGGCCGTCGTGCACGGCCACGCCCGCCGCGGCGAGCTCCGGATCGGCCGCAAGCGCCGCCACGATCAGGCGCTGCAGCCTCAGGCTTGCGTCCATGTCCCGTCTCCCGCGTGAAGGGGCGCGGTCAGGCGCCGAACTCCTCGGCGACGACCGAAAGCCGGTCCGGAAGCTGCGGATCCCGGTCGATCCCGGTGACCCGCAGGTCGAGCCCACGCCAGCTCAGGCGCATCCCCAGCGCCACCTCGATCCCCGCGCGCATCAGCACCCGCCACCGCCGCGCCGTCACGCGCGTGTCGGCCACCACGGCCGACATGTTGAGCGTGTCGACGGGGCGCATCTCGGCCCAGTGCTCGCCTACGGTCCGCCAGATCTCGTGCGAGCCGCCGGCGCCATCGGGCGCATGCACCCGCTCCTCCACACGCACCCGCTGCTTCAGCCGCCCGGCAATTTCCCCGCTCATGTCCCGCCTTTCCCCGCGTCAGTTGAGGCGCAGCCGGCGCCAGGGCGCCAGCAGCTGACGCACCGCCCCGGGCAGCCCCGCATCCTCGGCGGCGTCGCGGTGGGCGTGCAGATGTCCGGCCGCGCGCATCACCGCCAGCCGCAGCTCCTCGGGAAGCCCGTTCCAGTCCGCCGCCATGCCGGCGCGGTAGGTGACGCGCACTTCGCCCTCCACGCCGCGCAGCAGCTGGATCTCGGCCGCGCCGTCGCGCCGCTGCACCAGCCGCCAGTCGGCCTCGGCCAGCGGCGCCGGCTCCCCGCCCGGCGGCGTCAGGGTCACCGCGCTCACGGCCGCCACCGGCCCGGCCGTCAGCCGCAGCGTCTCGCCCGGGTCGGCGAACCGCTCGGTTGCGGTCCGCTCGAGGAGAAGCCGGCCCAGCCAGGTCTCGACCTGGCTCGCCGCGGCGCGGATGAGCCCGGCAAGAAGCGCATCCTCGGCGTCGGTCTCGATCCGAAGATAGGTCCGCAGTTCCACGATCGGCACCGGCAGGACCGCCGTCTCCAGCGTCAGCATCAGCGTTGCTCCACCCGGAAGACGAGCGAACGCTCGTCGATCTGGCCATCGGAAAGGGTGATCCGGTTGCGGACGGCATAGACGCGCCCCGCCGTCCCGCCGGACAGCCAGACGACCGTCTCGGCCCCGTCGATCGCCGATGTCTCGATGGCCGGGGCGCCCGCGCCCTCCGGCTCGACCGACCAGCTGCTGGCCACCAGCACGAGCCCGCCGGCCAGCCGCTCGGACCAGTCGAAGCGATAGTCCAGCCGGGCGTCCGGATCCTTCAGGAACATCTCGGTCTCTCCCACTTCGAAAGGCGCCGGCAGCGGTCAGACCGGGTCGCCGATCTCGACGCTCCAGCTCGCGATGCTGACGGTCCCGCCGGGCACCAGCGCCTGGTCCGGGCAGGTCGTGACATAGAGGAGCGCGGAGTTCGCCGCCGACAGCAGCGCGACGTGCGAGGCGGTGCCGGCCGCCAGAACCGCAAGCCCGCTCTTTGCGGCAACCGCCACCTTCCGGCCCGAGACGTCGCCGGGCCCGATGGAGAAGTCCGCCGGCGCGACCGTCGCCTCGGCCAGCCGTCCGGCCATCGCCTCGGCATAGGTCGCCGGCTGGGCGGCCAGCGCCACAATGCGGTCGGCCGATGCCACCACGGCAAGCGCGGCATCGAGAACGGTCGGGGAAACCCACTTGGCCATGATGTCCTCTCCATGCTTGGGCCGGCGCCGCAGGGGCGCCGGGTCGGGCGCGGCGTCTCAGTCCAGCGGCGGCCGCGCCCGGCGCTCCTCCGCCGGCACGCGGCGGGTCCGGGGAGCTGCCCCGGTCGGGCTCCCGCCGGGCGTGAACCCCAGGGCGGCGGCAAGGCCGCGCACGGCCTGCCGCGCGGCATCCGCCACCACCGAGAGCAGCAGCCCCACGCCGGCGGCGCCTGCACCATGGGCATGGCGGGCCCCCGCCGGGTCGAGCATGGCCGCCGGCGGCGCAACCGGCTCGCCCTCGAGCGCGCCTGCCGCCCAGCTCGCGCCGGTCCTCAGGTTGCCGGCCAGGTCGGCGTCGATCTGGGCCGTGGTCGCGCGATCGAGCAGCGGGCTCCCCGCCATGGGCCGATAGTTGCCGAAGCCGGCACCGCCGTCCGCCACTGCGGCAGGCGCAGTGAAGCCGGGCCAGGCGATGCCCTCTGGCGTCGGAGTGCCGAGGTTCGGGTAGGGCGAGACGATGGACCTCAGACCCCAGTTCTCCGGCACGCAGCCGTTGAGCGAGCCGATGTAGGTCCGCCAGCCCTCGACATTGCCCTCGTTGAGGTGGCCGAAGTAGATCTGCCAGCCCTGCACCTGGTGGCCGCGATAGCCCCGGGTCGAGGCCGGTTCGCCCATCGCGGCCCGCGCCGTCGAAGTGTTCGAATCGAACATGGCCTCGTGCTTCGAGACCAGCTTGTCGAAATAGTTGTTGGCCACCCGGCAGTGCGCGTAGCTGTTGAACCGCGTGAAGCTGCCCGCCTGGTCGATCGGGTTCGGCTGGTTGTAGCAGTGGTTCGCCCGGTCGCCGACGATGGTGTTGTGCTCGATGATGAGGCCGCGCACGTCGAGCTCGGGGTTGTTGATCTCGCCAATGGCATAGGCCGGAGCCGAGCCGCCGCCCGACTTCTCCAGGATGTTCCCGATGACATTCTGCCGAACGATCTTCAGCCGCCCGTCTGCCGCCGCCGTGTAGGTCACGGGGAAGAAGGCCCAGCCGGATACGGCATGCGTCCCCCGGCAGTCGTTGAACCACCAGTGGATGTCGTGGCGGCTCTCCTCGGTCGAGCCCGCAGGGATCGCGGGGTTGCCAAGCGGAAGCAGGGTCGTCCCTGCGCCCGTCTTGACGCAGTTGACCACCGTCGGGCTCGCGAAGCCCTTGCGGCTCCGCACCGACCGCAGCAGCAGGGCGGCGCCGGATGCGCTGTGCCACCCGGTCGAGACGAGATCCTCCTCGATGTTGGTCGCGAAGATCCGCATCGTGCTGGCCGCCGGCGGTGACGAGCCGAACCCGGAAAGCGGGCTCCCGGGGTTGTCGTCCTCGATGCGGACCCCCTGGTCGAACCAGAGGATCCCGGAGCTCCCGGCGACCGGGAAGGCGACGGCGCGCATCCGGAAGCGGATTCCCGACATCCGCACGCGCCACGCGCCGCCGAAACTGTGCGAGCCCGAGGCCGCGCCGACGAGATGGGTGCGGTCGATGCCCTCGCCCCGCACGTTGAGATAGGTTTCGGTCGAGGTCGCCCCCGAAAGGACGGAGAGCGTGCTCCAGGCATGCGCCACGGGCGTCGCCCCGCCCAGCAGGAAGATCTCGAACCCGTCGTGCGCGCTGGTCTTGGTCGCGGTGAAGCCATTGGCATTGTCGAGCCCGCGCGCCAGCCGGGTCAGCATCGCGCCGGCCACGGTCAGGTTGGCGCAGCGGTCGGCAACCGGCACCGCCAGCGCCCTGGCGCGCGCCTCCTCGGGGGTGTTGCCAAGGCCCACCACCTGCTCGGCGACGTTCCGCGACGGGGCGAAGCTGTTGTCGGTCCGCCCGCCCGCCGGGTCCACCACCACGCAGGCGTAGCGGTAATAGGTCGAGGGCGCATGCCCGAGCGGGTTGGTGCCACCGCCCGGGTTCGCCTGCGTCGTGTAGCCGTAGCGCGCCCCCGTCCGGTCGAGCGCCAGCATGAGCGGCTGCTCGGCCTCGATGCGGACCGACTGCTGCCCGGCATTGGCGCCCGGGTGCAGCAGCGCGGGCGAGGCCGTGGCCGGGTCGTTCGCGCTGCTGGTGTGGCGCGGCGCCCCGAACCACGGATAGACAGTCGCGTGCAGCGCGATGAGCCCGTCGGTCAGATAGGTCCCCGGCGCGCCCTCCACCTCGAAGCTGACGCTGCCCGTCCAGCAGCGCACGCTGTCGCCGTAGCGGGTCGAGGTGCCGATGGAGAGCCAGGATGCCACCGAGCGATTGGTGCCGTCGGTCGCGATGATGCGGATGCCCGCCACGCCCGAGGCGCCCTCGGGAAGCACATGGGAAGCCAGCATGTCCACCGTGGTGCTGTTCGCAGGCGCGCCCGGCGTGCCGCGGATGGCCTCGTAGGGCACGGTGATCCAGCGGAACGACGGCACTTCCAGCGCCACGGCCGAACTGTTGGTCGCGCTCACCACCTGGTCGGCGGCGGCGTCGGGCCGCCAGCCCGCCCTGAACAGCACGGTGACCGTCTCGCCCGGCGCCACCGGCTTGTGTAGCATCAGGCGGATGCTGCGCTGGCCGCCGCCCTCGTCCACTTCGCCGAGCGGGCGGTTGAGCGGCCGGAAGGTCGGCGCATCAGCAAAGGGGCCGGGCTGGAGCGAGGTCGGCTGGCCCGGCGCCCAGTCCGGGTAGCGGTCGGGGCGCACCTCGTGCGCCACCACCTCACGCGAGCGGGAAGCCCCGACAGCCTGCGCGCCCGAGCGGCTGAAGCCCGGGCCCGACACCGTCGCCACCACCCGCGCGCCCGCCTCGGTCTGGGTCTCCGGGCCGCCGGCACCGGCGAACAGGGCGAAGTCGGCCCGCACCGAGGGCGCGGCAGCAGCGTAGGTGACCCTGAGCGTCCAGCCGTCCGCCTCCACCACCGCTGCTGAGACGACCGTCATGGGGACATCCTGTCGAAGGAGGGGCGGGGGCCACCGCGGCGCGGTGGCCCCCCGGAGTGCGGGTGCAGCAAGGCCTGCTCAGCTTGCCGAGAAGCGCATCAGCTTGATCGCCTCGCTGTTCACCAGCGCCCCGCCCACGCGCCGCGTCGCGTAGAAGTGGACGAACGGCTTGTTCGAGAAGGGGTCGCGCAGCACTGCGGTCTCGGTCCGCTCGGCGATCGTGTAGGCCGAGCCGAACTGGCCGAAGGCGATCGCCAGCGCGTTGGCGGCAATGTCGGGCATCGCGTCGGCCTCAATCACCGGGTAGCCGAGCAGCGTCGCCGGCTGGTCGGCGGCAAGCGCCGGCTGCCAGATGAACTGGCCGGCCGAGTCCTTGAACTTGCGGATGACAGACAGCGTGTTGCTGTTCATCACCCACACCGCGCCCTGGCGATAGGGGGTGCGCAGCGCATGGACGAGGTCGATCAGCCGGTCGGCGGGGTTCGCCGCCGGGAAGGCGCCCGCCGCCCCCGAGGGCAGATACTGCACCGTCCCGAACGGCCGGGCCTGGTCGGCGGTGGTCGCGACCGGATAGGTCAGGAAGCCCTTGGGCTGGTCGGTCCCGCTCCCGGTCACGAAGGCGATGCTCTCGGCCCGGGCGAAGTCGAGCGCGATCTCGTTGGCCAGCCAGGTCTCGATGTCGAACATCGCATCGTCGAGCATCGCCTGGGTCGCGGCCGGGTTGGCATAGAGTTCGCCCATCGGGATCGCGACTTCCTGGAAGGTCGGAGTCCCCGTCTCCGGCCGCCCCGCCGCCTCGCTCACCCAGCCGCTGGCGAAGCCGCCCGTCGAAACCAGACGGCGATAGCTGCTGCTCCCCACCTTCACCACATTGGCAACCGTCCGGATGGGGGAGATCGACCGCAGGGTCGATTCGATCAGCTGGTCGAGCTCGCGCGGCACGGCGACGCCGCCGTCGCCGGGCACCGTGCCCTGGAAGCGCTTCAGCTCGAAGCCGCCCTCGATCCCCTTGCGCAGATACAGGTCGGCGAAGGCCGCGCGCTCCCCGTCGCGGGCGGCTGCCGCGCCGGCAAGCGCCGGGCGGGCCCGCTCCACCGCCTGGCGCCGCAGGGCCGCCAGCTCGGACTTGATCGCCTCGACCGAGGCCCGCATCGTCGCCAGCTCGGCCGGGTCGGTCTCGCTCGTCACATAGGCAGGCGCGCTCGCCATGTCCGCCGGCGCAACCGCGTCGGCCTTGGTCTCGTAGGTCATCGCTTCGTCTCCATGCTGCAGGGAAGGGGGCGCGCGCCCCCGGGTGCCACCGCCCTCAGGGCAGGATGGCGGTGACACGCGCGTGCGCGTGCATCGGCAGGGTCACCACCGAACATTCGAGAAGCTCGAGCTTCAGGAGCTCGCGCCCGCCGCCCGGAACCGGGCGGGCCTGCTTCACCCGGTAGCCGAACGAGAGCCCGTCCACCGCGCCGGCGCGCAGAAGCGCCAGCGCATCGCGGCCGTCGCGGCAATCCGGGCTGATCCGCGCCTCCATCCGGAGGCCCGCGGCATCCTCGACCAGGCTCAGCACCCGGCCGATCGGCCGCTCCACGTCATGCTGCCACAGGAGGGGCACGTCGGCCCGGCTGCCGGCGAAGGCGCCGCGGCGCACCAGGTCGCCCGACCGGTCGGGCGTGTCGAACCGGCTCACGTAGCCGCGCACCAGCACGCCGTCGCTCATGCCGCCTCTCCGCCTGCCACGGCGCCCGCCCGCGGGCCCCAGCCGAGCAGCTCGCGCTTCTCGTCCACCGTCAGGAAGTCGGCCGCCGCCACGTGCCGCCACAGCGCCTCCCGGTCCGACCACAGCGCCGGGATGGCATCGAGGTCGGGCTCGATCCGCACCCCCGGCCACCAGCGGCCGAGATGGCGGGAGAAGCCCTCGGTGATCCGGCCGAGCAGCGGCAGGACGGTCAGCCGCCACAGCGCGACATTGGCCTGGGCATAGTTGGCGTAGGTCGCGTCGCCCGGAAGCCCGAGCAGCATGGGCGGGACGCCGAACGCCAGCGCCACTTCCCGCGCCGCGGCCTCGCGGGCGCGGCCGAAGTCGAGCTCGGCCGGCGTCAGCGCCAGCGACTGCCACCTGAGCCCGCCCTCGAGCAGCATGGGCCGGCCGGCATTGACCGCGCCCTGGAAGGCGCTCTCCACCTCCTCGCGCAGCCGCTCGAACTGCTCGGCCGAAAGCGGCGCCCCGTCCTTCGTCTCGTGCACCAGCGCGCCCGAGGGCCGCGCCGCATTGGCGATGAGCGATCGGTTCCACCGCGCCGCCGCGTTGAGCAGCGCCACGGCGTCGGCGGCCGCGCACAGGCAGCCCTGGCCGAGATGGTCGTCGAGCGGGTTGACCAGCTTCAGGTGCAGCAGCGGCGGCCGCTCGCCATCCCACTCGGCGGGGAAGCGCTGGGTGCGGGTTCCGGCCCGGTGCAGGTAGGCGCGGGGCCAGCCGTCCGCGTCGAGCTCGATCTGGACCCGCTCGGGGCGGAGCGCCCAGGCCTCGGCGGGCTGGCCGAGATGGTCAAGCCCGAGGCCCACATAGGCATTGCCGTGGAGCAGCAGATGGGTGGCGATCGTCTCCCTGAGGCCGGGCGTCAGCAGCGCGGCGGCCGGATGCTCGCGCCCCGCCACCAGGAGCGGGGCGTGGCCCAGGCTCTCCGCCACCAGCCGCACGGCGCGCTGGGCGATCGCGTTGCGGCCATAGGCCTCGTCCACCCGCGCCTCGTAGGAGGCCGGCGGCTCGGTCGCGCCGCTGCGCAGCCCGGCGGCGGCCGGGCGCGGCAGGCCCATCGCCTTCCTGGCCATGAAGGGCCAGCGCATCACCGCTGCTCCGGCCTGGCCGGCGGAGCAGGCGTGGGCCCGGTCGCGATCAGGCCACCGCCCACGATGAAGGAAATGGCCTGGGCAAGGCTCATCGCCTGCATCGGGTCGCTTCCCACCGCCACCGCGATCATGGCGAGCCCCACCCAGGTCGAGCTCTCGCGCGCCCGCTGGCGCAGCCAGCAGAGAAATCGTGCCATGGCCTGTCCTTCGCTTGGCTGCGGCGCCGGCCGGCGCCGCCTCGAATTGGCTCGTCGGCGCCCGGGGGCGCCGTTTCCCGGCCGCTTCCCCGGCCGGTTGTCAGTGTCAGATGGCGCGCAGCGCCGGGGCGGCCTGTTCGGGCGCCAGCATCAGCTCGGTCAGCGCCCACACCAGCGCATCGGCCCGGTCGGGCGAGCTGCCGGGGCCGCGATAGGCCCCGCCGGTGATGAGCCCGCACAGCTGGTCCTCGAGCTCGGGGAAGGGCCGGGCATGGGCCACCAGCCCGCGGGCATAGAGGGTGGCCACAGGTTCGGCGCGCGCCACCTTGCCGACGCTTGCGCGCACCGGCTTCAGCGGCAGCCTGCGGTGGCCTCCGGCCTCGAGCACGCTCTCGACCATCCGGCCGCCCTGGTTCACTTCCACGACGATGCAGTCGGCACGGTGCTGGGCATGGGCGTCGACCACCGCCTTCGCCCAGTCGTCGGGCGTCGCGTCGGGCACGCTCCGGTCCGAGAGCACATAGGCCCTGCCGCGCGTGTCGAGCCCGGCGACGATGATGCCGCAGGTGCCCGGGCCGGCCGGCGGGTCGACTCCCACCACCACCCGCGCCAGCTCGCCCTCGGGCGCCATCCGGCAGCGCTCGAGCGCGTCCCGGCTCCACAGCGCGCCCTCGATCCGCTCGAGCAGCTCGCCGGCAAGCTCCTGCCGGCCAAGCGCCGTGCCGCCATAGCCCGCCTCCATGTCGGCGAGGTAGGAGGCGGGCAGGTTGATCCGGTTGTCGAAGGTCGAGCCGCGGGTGAGCACGACTCCCTCCATCCGGGTCAGGCTCCGCAGGAAGGCGGTCGGGCGCGGCGTCGTCGTCACCACCACCCGCGGCCGCACGCCCAGCCTCAGGCACATCCGCAGATTGTCCCAGGCCTCGCGCGGCCGGCTCCAGGCGGCGATCTCGTCGCACCAGGCGGCATGGAACTGCGGCCCCCGCAGCGCGTCGGCTTCGCCGGCCGAGAACAGCGTCGCCATCGCGCCATTGGGCCAGTGCAGCTCGCGCTTGGAGCGCAGGAACAGCGGCCGGTTGCCCTCGACCGCCGTGCCGAGGATCCCGGATTCGCCGCGCACCATCACCGCCTCGGCGTCATGGAGGGTCGTCCCCACCAGCGCAATCCGGCAGCCGGGCGTGGTCAGCGCCTGCCGGTTCACCCACTCGGCACCGGCGCGCGTCTTGCCGAAGCCGCGCCCGGCGAGGATGAGCCACACCGCCCAGTCGCCGGCGGGCGCCAGCTGTGCCGGGCGCGCCCGGAACCGCCAGTCGTTCAGAAGCCGCCACTGGTCCTCCAGCGGCACGTCGGCAAGGCACGCCGCGCGCGCCTCGCGCGGCAGGAGCGCCAGGCGCTCGATGAGCGAAAGCCCCGAGCGCGCGCCACCCGCCGCCACGTCCCCATCGCCCACAGGCCGTTCTCCGCCGCGACCCCGCCGGCTCCCCACCGGATCCGAAAAGGGCGCCGCCGCGGACATCGGCTGACATCCGCGGCGGCGACAGGAGCCCCGGCCGGTCCGGATTCCAGACGGGCCAGGGCGTTCGGGAGGGGAGGCGCTCCAGACCCAATTCCGGAGCGTGGCCGAATCTCTATACCATACCGTCACGCTTGTCAAGCATAGATTTGACCATTTTGGTTCTCATAATGCGCCGCAAGCCGATCCAGCGCCAGCCCCAGCACCAGCTTGCCCGATCGCACCGGCCAGCCGAGGCCGCGTTCCGCCGCCTCCAGCCCCTCGCCGGCGCACACCACGCGCCACAGGATGTCGGACAGCCCGGGCCCCACGGCATCCATCGCGGCGTGAAACCGTGACCGCGCCGCCGCGCTCCCCAGGGCCTGGGCTTCGGCGCCCCGGCCGCAGCCGCGGTCGCGCGGCGCCGCCAGATCCCAGCGCATGGTCACCCGCGCCCCCAGCTGCGCGGCGTGGTGGTCCCGCCGCAGCCGCTCGCCCGCCGCGACCTGGCGCCCGTCCAGAAGCCTGCGCCGGAACAGCCAGTCGAGCGGCGATTCGTCGAGGTTCACATGCACCAGCTGCCGGTCCACCGCGTCCGCCGGCGCCAGCCGACGCCTGCCGATGGTCCGATTCGGATACGCCTTCGGGTCGATCACCTGCATCTCCTCTCGACAGTCCCGCAGTCATGTGCCACATTGGCAAAACTGTAGGAAATAGCCTACCCAGTTTCACAGTTTCGGGGACGGCGAGGCCGGGCGGGCAAGCGGGGGATCAGGGAGGCGGAGGATCATGACGTCACGTCTGCGCGAGCTTCGCAAGGCCCGTGGCCTCACGCTCGCCGAACTCGCTGCCCGCTGCGATCCGCCGACCACTGCAGTCACCATCGGCCGCCTCGAGACCGGGATGCGCCAGCTGTCGCTGCCCTGGATGGAGCGGATCGCCGCCGCGCTCGGGATCGCCCCGGCGGACCTGCTGCCGTCGCAGTCGGCCTCCAGCCTCCCGGTCGCCGCCGTCCTCGGCCGCGACGGCCCGGTCGCGCCTTCCGCCCCGCAGACGGCGCCGGTCCCGGTCCCGGTCGCCGGCGCCATCGCGCTCCTCGTCCAGGCCTCCGCCGGCGACTATCGCGCCGGCGACACGCTGTGGCTCGAGCAGCTCCCGCCCGAACGTTTCGCCGAGGCGGTCAACACCGACGTGCTCGCCCCCCGGCCGGTCGGCCGCTTCGCCTTCGGCCGGCTGGCCGCGGTCGAGGGCACGCGGCTCCAGATCCTGCCGCCCGCGCCGGGCAGCCGCCAGCTCATCGTCGCCGACCCGCCCTGGCTCGGCCGCGCCATCACCCTCGTCCGCCGCCTCTGATCCCCCCGCCCCCCGGGGCCGCCGCCGGGCCGCCTACAGCCGCGGCAGGGTCACGCCGCGCTGGCCCTGGTACTTCCCGGCCCGGTCGGCATAGCTCGTCTCGCACAGCCCCTCGCCCTTCAGGAACAGGAACTGGCAGGCGCCCTCGTTGGCATAGATCTTCGCCGGCAGCGGCGTCGTGTTCGAGAATTCGAGCGTCACATGCCCCTCCCACTCGGGCTCCAGCGGCGTCACGTTCACGATGATTCCGCACCGGGCATAGGTGCTCTTGCCGAGGCAGATGACCAGCACGTCGCGCGGAATCCGGAAATACTCGACGGTCCGCGCCAGCACGAAGGAATTGGGCGGAATCACGCACACGTCCTGCCGCCGGTCGACGAAGCTCGCCGCCGAGAAGGCCTTGGGGTCCACCAGCGCATTGTCCACATTGGTGAAGATCTTGAACTCGTCGGCCACGCGCGCGTCATAGCCGTAGGAGGAAAGCCCGAAGGAGATGCAGCCCTCGCGCCGCTGCGCCTCGACGAAGGGCTCGATCATCCCCCGCGTCAGCGCCTGGGTGCGGATCCAGCTGTCCGGCATCACGCCCATGCCCGTCCCCTTCCCTCGCCGCTCACTGGCGGATGTGCAGCACGCAGATCAGCGTGAACAGCCGCCGCGCCGTGTCGAAATCCATCTCCACCCTGCCCTCGAGCCGCTCGAGCAGCAGGGTCGCCGCATCGTTGTGGATTGCCCGCCGCGCCATGTCGATCGTCTCGATGGCGCTCGGGCTCGCGTTGCGGATGGCCTTGTAGTAGCTGTCGCAGATCGCGAAATACTCCCGCACGGTCCGGCGGAAGGGGGCAAGCCCCAGCTGCACCGAACCCAGCGGCTCCTTCGCCTCGTCGGCGAGATCCATCACCAGCCGCCCCTCCTCCACCCGCAGGAGCAGCCGGTAGGGCCCGTCGTGCGCGATCCCGAGCGGCCGGAAGCAGTTGCCCTCGAGCAGGTCGAAGATCGCCACCCGCCGTTCCTGCTCGACATCGGCGTTCCGCCAGATGACGGTGCGCTCGTCGAGCTCGATCGCGATGATCCGGTGGCTGTCCAGCAAGGCCCGCTGCTTCCGTGTCCCCGTCCTGCCTAGGGGCTTGGCCCGGGCTCGTGCAAGCGATGGCGCCCCGGCGTGCCCGCCGCTGCGGCCTCAGAAGGCGGGCTCGCTCCCCGGCGGCGCGTGGATGCCGCATTCGGTCTTGTCCCAGCCGCGCCAGCGGCCGGCGCGCGGGTCCTCGCCGGGCTGCACCTTCGTCGTGCAGGGCTGGCAGCCGATCGAGGGATAGCCTTCCGCCACCAGCGGGTGCGGCGGCAGCCGCCGCTCGGCCGCCCGCGCGGCGAGCATCGCGGCCGACCAGTCGGCCAGCGGGTTCACCTTGAGGCGCACGCCGTCGGCCTCCACCTTGGCGAGGCGGGCGCGCGTGTCCGCCTGGAACCGCTTGCGCCCCGAGATCCAGCTGTCGAACGCCTGAAGCGCCCCGGCCAGCGGCAGCACCTTGCGCACCTCGCAGCACCCGTCCGGGTCGTAGCTCCACCGAAGCCCCTTCCCGTCCACCCGGGCAAGCGCGTCGGGGTCGGGCGAGATCCAGCGCACGTCCCGAAGCCCGAGGTGCGCGGAAAGGTCCCGGGCATAGGCCAGCGTCTCGACGAACAGCCGCCCGGTGTCCACGAACAGCACCGGCACCGCCGGGTTCACTTCGGCCACCAGGTCGAGGAGCACGGCCGATTCCGCCCCGAAGGAGGAGACGACCGCCACCCGCCCCCAGGCCGCGTCGCCGAGCACGGCGGCGATCAGCGCCTCGGCCGACGCGTTGGCGGCGTGCGCGGCGAGCCAGCCGGCGTCCGCCGGTCCGTAGCGCTTTCCCTCAGCCCTTTGCGTGGCCATGCCGCACGTCGAAGGCCGCGGCGCTGCCGTCGGCCCCCCGTTGGTAGAAGACGCGCCAGCGCGCCAGCGCGGCGCGGGCGGCCTCGGGGTCGATCGGCCGGTCGGGCGCCACCGAGGAGAAGCCGGCCCGCTTCAGGAAGACGAGCTGGTCGACCGTCACGTCGCCCACCGCGCGCAGGTCGCCGGCGAACCCCATCTCGCGCAGGATCCGCGCCGAGGAATAGCCCCGCCCCTCGCGGAAGCGCGGGAAGGCGACGCCGATGATGCCGAGGTTGTGCAGCCCGCCATGGGCGCGGACATCCTCGGCCGGCTCCACCACCAGCTCCGGCGCCCCGTCGCGCGCGCGCGCATCGAGCGCCAGCACCTCAGCCATAGACCGCCTCCTTGAACGGCTTCGCCCCGATCCGCCGGAAGGTGTCGAGGAACCGCTCGCCCGCCTGCCGCTCGCGGAGGTAGACATCGGTCACGGTCGCAACGGCCGCGACCACCCCGTCCTCGGTGAAGCCCGGCCCCAGGATCTGTGCGATGCTCGCATCCTCCGCCCCCGAGCCGCCGAGCAGCAGCTGGTAATTCTCCACGCCCTTCCGGTCGACGCCGAGGATCCCGATGTGCCCGGCATGGTGGTGGCCGCAGGCGTTGATGCAGCCCGAGACCTTGATCTTCAGCTCGCCGAGCTCCGCCTCCCGGTCGCGCAGCCGCTCCGCCACCTTCATCGCCACGGGGATCGAGCGCGCGTTGGCCAGCGTGCAATAGTCGAGCCCGGGGCAGGAGATGACGTCGGTCGCAAGGTCGAGATTGGCCTCGGCCAGCCCGACCGCGGCAAGCCCGTCGAACACCGCGCGCAGATCCGCCGCCGGCACATGCGCCAGCACCAGGTTCTGCGCGTGCGTCACCCGCACCTCGTCGAAGCTGTGGCGCTCGGCAAGGTCGGCCACCGCCTCCATCTGCTCGGCGCTGGCATCGCCGGGAATGCCGCCCCGGGGCTTCAGGCTCACGTTGACGATCCGGTAGCCCGGCACCTTGTGCGGCTTCACCTGGCGGCGCAGCCAGCGCGAAAACGCCGGATCGCCGCCGTCGTCGACCGTGTCGGGCAGCCCGCCCGCGAACGGCGGGTCGGCGAAGAAGGCGGCAATCCGCGCCACTTCCGCCTCGGGCGCGTCGATCCCGAGCGTCCGCACATGGGCATGCTCGGCCTCGACCGCCCGCGCGAACTCCTCCGCGCCAAGATCGTGGACCAGGATCTTGATCCGCGCCTTGTAGATATTGTCCCGCCGGCCGAAGCGGTTGTAGACCCTGAGGATGGCCTCGCAGTAGGAGAGGAACTCGGCCGCCGGCAGGAAGTCGCGGATCAGGGGGCCAACGAAGGGCGTGCGCCCCATCCCCCCGCCCACGAACACGCGAAAGCCGAGCGCCCCGCCGCCGTCGCGCACCAGCTGCAGGCCGATGTCGTGGAAGCGGATTGCCGCCCGGTCGGTCGCGCTTCCCGTCACCGCGATCTTGAACTTGCGCGGCAGGTAGCTGAACTCGGGGTGGAAGCTCGACCACTGCCGCAGCAGCTCGGCCCAGGGCCGGGGGTCGGCCACCTCGTCGGCGGCCGCGCCGGCATACTGGTCGGCCGAGATGTTCCTGATGCAGTTGCCGCTCGTCTGGATGGCGTGCATCTCGACCGAGGCGAGGTCGGCCAGAAGGTCGGGCGCCTCCTCGAGCCGGATCCAGTTGTACTGGATGTTCTGCCGGGTCGTGAAATGGCCATAGCCCCGGTCGTAGCGCCGGGCCACATGGGCCAGCATCCGCAGCTGCCGCGACGAGAGCATCCCATAGGGAATGGCCACGCGCAGCATGTAGGCATGGAGCTGGAGATAGAGCCCGTTCTTGAGCCGGAGCGGCTTGAAATGCTCCTCGTCGAGCGCCCCGGAAAGCCGCCGCTCCACCTGGTCGCGGAACTCGGCCACCCGCGCCTCGACGATGGCCCGGTCGATCGCGTCATAGCGGTACATCAGCGCCAGTCCCTTCCCGCCCGGCCCAGATCGGGCCTGACCGTAGGGCCGAAGGCGCGGATCCGCTCGCGCACATGAAGCGGCCGCGGCCGCCCGTCCGGCCCGGGCTCGGCGTCCACCAGGGCGAGGTCGTTGACCTGCTCGGCCACCGCCTCGCGCGCCAGCAGCGCCTCGCCCTCCGCCGGCGCAAGCAGCACCGCCTCGGCCACGTCCGGGCTCCAGCGGTCGCCCGCCCACCAGATCACCTCGCCCGTGCGCGCGACATTGCCGGTTGCGAGCTTCACGCCGCCTGCTCCACTGCCGCCAGGGTCAGCCCGGCGAGGTCCAGCGCGGCAAGGCCCATCAGGTCCTCGGCATGGGCAAGGCCGGCCACCCGCCCCACCACGAGGAGCGCGGGGCTCGTCACGCCCGCGCGCACCACGGCATCGCCCAGGTCGGCCAGCAACGTCCTCAGCGCCCGGCTCCCGGGAAGCGTGCCGCGCTCGAGGATGGCAACCGGCATGTCGGGGGAAACCCCGTCCGCCATCAGCTTCTCGGCAATGGCGCCCGCCGTCGTCACGCCCATGTAGACGACGAGCGTCCGCCCCGGCCCGGCAAGCCCGCGCCAGTCCTGCTCGCGCAGGCCCTGGCACGTCCCGGCCACGAAGCTCACCGCCGAGGCATGGTCCCGGTGCGTCAGCGGCAGATGCACCTCCGCCGCGCAGCCGAGCGCTGCCGACACACCCGGCACCACCTCGACCGGAACGCCGGCCGCCACACAGGCCGCCACCTCCTCGCCGCCGCGGCCGAAGACGAACGGGTCGCCCCCCTTGAGGCGCACCACCACCCGGCCCGCCCGCGCTTCCGCAACGAGGAGCGCGCAGATCGCCTCCTGCGGCACGCTGTGGCGGTCGCGCCGCTTGGCAACCGACACGCGCCGCGCCCCGGCCGGCGCAAAGTCCAGCACCCGCGCGTCGATGAGACCGTCGTGCACCACCACCTCGGCCCCGGCGAGCGCGCGCACGGCGCGCAGCGTGAGAAAATCGGGCGCACCCGGCCCGGCGCCCACCAGAATCACCCGGCCGGCAGGCCCCCGCGCCGGGGCCACCTGCTCCGCCTCCACCCGCGCTGCCGCTGGCTCGTCCATGGCCGCCGCTTGCCCCGGAGACCCGGCTCCGCTCCAGCCAGACCATCTTGCCCCCCGCCAAGCCGGCCTACGCCAGCCGCCTCCCCTTGGCCTCGCGCCCCGGCGCGGAGTAAGGAGCCGCCATGCACGCGCCCGATCCGGAGGCGCGGCCCGCCCGGGGCCGCTGGCTCGCCCGCCTTGCGACCGGCACCGCCGGCCTCCTCCTCGTCGCGCTGCTCGCCGCCGGCCTCCTCTGGGCCACCATCTTCCGCGACCTGCCCGATGCCGCGCGGCTCGCCGCCTACCAGCCGCCGCTTCCCGCCCAGGTCCGCAGCCGCACCGGCGAGCCGCTCTTCAGCTTCGCCCGCGAGCGCCGGATCTTCCTGCCCTACGAGGAGATCCCGCAGACCGTCATCGATGCCTTCCTCTCCGCCGAGGACCGGACCTTCTTCTCCCACGGCGGCCTCGACTTCCCCGGCATCGCCGCTGCCGTCGTCACCAACGTCCGCGGCCTCTTCACCGGGCAGGAGCGCCCGGTCGGCGCCTCCACCATCACCCAGCAGGTCGCCAAGAACCTGCTGCTTTCCAACGAGGTCACGCTGACCCGCAAGATCCGCGAGGCGATCCTCGCCCGGCGGATCGAAGAGTTCCTCACGAAGGAACAGATCCTCGAACTCTACCTGAACGAGATCTTCCTCGGCCGCAACGCCTACGGGGTCGAGGCCGCCGCGCGCACCTGGTTCGGCAAGCCGGCCTCCGGACTCGCTCCGGAGGAGGCCGCCTTCCTCGCCAGCCTCCCCAAGGCCCCTTCCGCCTTCGATCCCCGCAGGAACTACGCGCGCGCGCTCGAGCGCCGCAACTGGGTGCTCGGCGAGATGGTCGCCAACGGCAAGCTCCCGCGGAGCCGGCTTTCCGCGCTGCAGGCGCGTCCCATCGCCGTCGTCGCCGAGCCGCGCGCCATCGCCAACGTGGCGCCCTACGGCGGCTTCTTCATGGAGGAGGTCCGCCGCCAGCTCATCGCCCGCTTCGGCGAGACCGCCGAGGATGGCCCCAACAGCCTCTACGCCGGCGGCCTGTGGGTCCGCACCACCATCGACCCCGTCATCCAGAAGGCCGCGGAAAAGGCCCTGCGCGACGGCCTCGTCCGCTACGACCGCGTCCGCGGCTGGCGCGGTCCGGCCGCCAGCATCGCGCTCGGCGAGGGCTGGCAGGCGCGGCTGCGTGCCCTCAACCTCCCCGTCGGCTACGAGAGCTGGCGCGCCGCCGTCATCCTCGCGGCCGAGCCAGGCCGCTTCCGCCTCGGCTTCACCGACGGCTCCACCGGCATCATGTATGCGGGCGATGCCGCCATGGCCCGCGGCGGCGTGCCGGCCCACCAGCAGCTCAAGCCCGGTGACGTCATCCCGGTCGCGCGCACGGGCGCGGGCAGCTGGGCCCTGCGGCAGATCCCCCTCATCTCCGGCGCCCTCGTCGTCCAGGAGGCCCACACGGGCCGGGTGCTCGCCATGGTCGGCGGCTTCGATTCGCGCGGCTCCAGCTTCAACCGCGCCACCCAGGCCCAGCGCCAGCCGGGCTCCACCTTCAAGCCCTTCGTCTACGCCGCCGCGCTCGACAACGGCATGACGCCAGCGAGCCTCGTCTCCGACGGCACCTTCTGCGTCTACCAGTCGGCGCGCCTGGGCCGCAAATGCTTCCGCAACTTCGGCGGCGGCTCGGCGGGTCTCCAGACGATGCGCTGGGGCCTCGAGCAGTCGCGCAACCTCATGACGGTCCGCATCGCCTCCCAGACCGGCATGGACAAGGTGGTCAAGACCGCGAAGGATCTCGGCATCGGCGACTATCAGCCGGTGCTGGCCATCGCGCTCGGCGCCGGCGAGACGACGCCGATGAAGCTCGTCAACGCCTATGCGATCCTGGTCAATGGCGGAAAGGCGATCGAGCCCGTCCTGTTCGATCTCGTCCAGGACCGCAACGGCAGGCCCATCTTCCAGGCCGACACCCGCCGCTGCACTGACTGCCGCGCGCCCTGGAAGGGCCAGGCCATGCCGCGGCCGGTCGACACCCGCCGCCAGGTCATCGACGCCCGCACCGCCTACCAGGTCGTCCACATGCTCGAGGGCGTGGTCGAGCGCGGCACCGCCACCCGTCTCAACTCCCTCGGCGTTCCCCTCATGGGCAAGACCGGCACCACCACCGGCCCCAGGGACGTCTGGTTCGTCGGCGGCACGCCCGAGATCGTCGCCGGCCTCTACATGGGCTTCGACACGCCGCGGAACCTCGGCGGCTGGGTCCAGGGCGGCAATGTCGCCGTCCCCGTCTGGCGCGACTGGTACACCAGCGTCTGGCCGGCGGACCCGCGCGAAGACCGGCCCTTCCTCGCCCCGGCCGGCATCCGCATGGTCCGGATCGACCGCCGGTCGGGGCGCCGCGTCTTCGGCGCCTGGCCGTCCGACGCGCCCAGGGCCGCGGTCATCTGGGAAGCCTTCAAGCCCGAGACCGAACCGCGTCGCATCATCGCCCCGCCGCCGCCGCGCGACATCGCCTCCGGCGCCGGCCGCCGGATCCGCACCGACAGCGACTTCCTCGCCGAGCAGGGCGGGCTCTACTGAACCCCCGGCAACCCATTCCCGCCAGGGCCGTTCTTCCGCCCGTCACCGGCATCCGCTAGGGACGTCGCGATGTCCGCCGCCCTGCCCGCCCTCCTGCTTGCCGTGCTCGCGGCCGGCGCCGGCTGGTTCCTCGTCCCGCTCGCCGCCCGCCGCCTCGGCGAACGGCGGCTCGCCGCCCGCTGCCGGGCCGGGCGCGCCATCCTCCTCAGCTACGACGACGGCCCCGGCGCCACCCTCACGCCCGCCCTCCTCGACCTTCTCGCCCGCCTCGGCGCGCGCGCCACCTTCTTCGTCCGCGGCGACCATGCCGAAGCCCATCCCGCCCTCGTCCGCCGGGCACTCGCCGAAGGCCATGCCGTCGGCCACCACAGCCACGCCCACAGCAACGCCTGGAAGACGCTCCCGCACCGCCACGCCGCCGACATCGCCCGGGGCCGCGCCGTCGTCACGGCCCTCGGCGGAGATCCGCGCCTCCACCGCCCCACCTACGGCAAGCAGACGCTCGCCTCCTGGCTCGCCGCCCGCCTCGGCGGCGTCACCCTGTGCTGGTGGACGATCGACCCGCGGGACAGCTGGGCCCCGCGCCCCGTCGCCGACGTGCTGGCCGCGATCGACCGGGCCGGTGGCGGCGCCGTCCTCCTCCATGATTTCGAGGACTATCCCCGCCTCGCCCCGGCCGACCGGGCCGGCCACCCGGCGCATGTGCTGGCGCTCACCGAGGCGATCGTCGCCCACGCCCGCGCCAGGGGCTTCCGCCTCGTCACCTTCGCCGATCTCGCCGAAGCCCCCGCAGCCGCCGTCCGGCCGGCGGCCCGGCCGGCATGAGCCGCCGCCCCCGCGTCCTCGCCCTGTCGTCCACTGGCGGCCACTGGGTCCAGCTGCTCCGCCTCGCCCCCGCCTTCGACGGCTGCGAACTCCACTATGCCACCACGGTCGCCGAAAGCCGCGACCAGGCGCTCGCCGCGGCGCGCGCGCGGAACCAGCCCGCGCCCGGCTTCCACCTCTTCACCGATGCCAACCGCTGGCAGAAGCTCCGCCTGCTGCGCCAGGCGCTCGAGCTTGCCGCCATCCTCCTGCGCGTCCGCCCCCACGTCCTCGTCACCACCGGCGCCGCCCCCGGCTATGTCGCCATCCGCCTCGGCCGCCTCCTCGGCGCACGCACGGTCTGGATCGACAGCGTCGCCAATGTCGAGGAGCTCTCGCTCACCGGCCAGCTCGCCGGCCCCCACGCCCATCTCTGGCTCACCCAGTGGCCCGAACTGGCGCGGCCCGGCGGGCCGCAGTTCCTCGGCAGCGTGCTCGGCGGTCCGGCGGCATGATCTTCTTCACCATCGGCACCCACGAGCCCTTCGACCGCATGGTCCGGGCCGTGGACGCCTGGGCCGCAACCTCGGGCGCCGACGTCTTCGGCCAGATCCCCGAGCCGGGCGCCTCCGGCTACCGCCCGCGCCACTTCCCCTTCGTGGCGCGGCTCGCGCCTGCCGCCTATGCCGCGAAGGTGGAGGCCGCCGACTTCCTCGTCGCCCACGCCGGCATGGGCTCGATCATCACCGCCCTCCAGCACGGCAAGCCGATCCTCGTCATGCCGCGGCGCGGCCACCTCAGGGAAACCCGCAACGACCACCAGTGGGCCACCGCCAGCCGCCTGCGCGCGGTGCCCGGAATCACCGTCGCCGCCGACGAGACCGAGCTTCCCCGCCTCCTCGACGACCTCGTCGCCCGGGGCGGCACGGCGCCTGCGCCGCTCTCGCCCTGGGCCGAGCCGCGCCTCCTCGAGGCGCTCGCCGCCTTCATCCACCAGCGCTGACCGCCCCGCTCACGCCTCCGCTCAGGGCCCGCTCACCGCCCGGCGCACCGCCCGGCGCCCCCCAGCCCGGCCTCAGGCCTTGGTCACCCTGTCCATCGGCAGCCCGCGCCGGGCCATCGCGTTCCGGGTGTCGACGACGAGCCGTCCCGAGGCGGCGATCGCGGCATAGTCCACCGCGTCATGGTCGGTCGCGATCAGCACCAGGTCGCACCCGGCAAGCCCGTCGGCGAGCGGGACCGACTGCCGCCCGAAGAGCCCGGGATGCTCCCGCATCCGCGGGATCGCCGGCACATGCGGGTCATGATAGGCCACCTCGGCGCCCGCCTCGAGCAGCAGCTCCACCAGCCTCACCGAGGGGCTCTCGCGCATGTCGGGCACGTTCTTCTTGTAGGAGATCCCGATGATGAGGATCCGCGCGCCCGAAAGGCCCCGGCCAAGCGCCCGGTCCATCACGGTGCGCACCCGGTTCACCACGTGGCGCGGCATGCCCACGTTGATCTCTCCGGCCAGCTCGATGAAGCGGGTCGAGATCTCGTGCTCGCGCGCCTTCCAGGTCAGGTAGAAGGGGTCGATCGGGATGCAGTGGCCGCCCAGCCCGGGGCCGGGGTAGAAGGGCATGAAGCCGAACGGCTTGGTCGCCGCCCCGTCGATCACCTCCCACACGTCGATCCCCATGGCGTCGTAGATGAGCTTCAGCTCGTTGACGAGCGCGATGTTGACGGCGCGAAAGACGTTCTCGGTGATCTTCACCGCCTCCGCCGTCGCCGTCGAGGACACCGGCACCACCCGGTCCACCACCTGCGCGTAGAAGGCCTCGACCAGCGCGCCCGCCTCCGGCCCGTCGCCGGCCACGATCTTGGGGATGGTCGCGGTCCGATAGCGCGCGTTCCCCGGGTCCTCCCGCTCGGGCGAGAAGGCGACGAAGAAGTCGCGCCCCGCCGTCATCCCGCTCTCCTCCAGGATGGGCGTCATCACCTGCGAGGTCGTCCCCGGGAAGGTCGTCGACTCCAGCACGACGAGCGTGCCCGCGCGCATGTGCCGGGCGATGTCGCGCGCCGTGTTCTCCACATAGGAGAGGTCCGGCTCGCGGTGCCGCGTGAGCGGCGTCGGCACGCACACGATGATGACGTCGCACTCGCCGAGCCGGGCGAAATCGGTCGTCCAGGAGAAGCGCCCGGCCGCGTTCACCTCGCGCAGGGTCGCCGCCTCCACCGCCTCGATGTAGCTCGTCCCGGCATCGAGCAGCACCATCTTCTCGGGATCGATGTCGAAGCCGATGACCCGCCAGCCCCGCCCCGCCGCGGTCACCGCCAGCGGCAGCCCCACATAGCCCAGCCCGATCACCCCGACGACTGCGGTCCGCTCGCCGATCCGCTCCCGAAGCGCCTCAAACGGCGTCGCATCCGATCTCGCCATGTCCACCAGAACGCCTTCTCGCACCCAAGCTTGCGCCCGCATCCGCCAGACCTCGGGCTCCGAGGCCCGACTCGGCTGCGGCAGTGGCGCCCGTTGCACAGATGCGCGCGCCGCGCCACCGCGCATGGCGTCATGCTCCTCCTCCCCGTCCTCGGCGACCAGCTCGGCACCGGCCTCGCCAGCCTCGAGGGCGCCGACCGGTCGCGCGCGGTCATCCTCATGGCCGAGGTGATGGAGGAAGCCCGCTACGTCCCCCACCACCGGCAGAAGCTCGCGCTCGTCTTCTCCGCCATGCGCCACTTCGCCGAGGCGCTGCGGGCCGATGGCTGGCGGGTCGACTACCGCCGCCTCGACGCGGAGGGCAGCCTCGGCAGCCTCGACGCCGAGATCCGCGCTGCCGCCAGCCGCCACGGCGCCACCGCCATCCGCATGACGGAAGCCGGCGAGCACCGGGTGCGCGCCCTCCAGCGCGCCATCCCCGGCGCCGAGATCCTTGAGGACGACCGCTTCCTCGTCAGCCTCCCCGCCTTCGCCGCCTGGCGCGCGGGCCGCCGCCGCCTGCGCCTCGAGGAGTTCTACCGCTGGCAGCGCCGCACCACCGGCATCCTCATGGAGGGCGATACCCCCGTCGGCGGCCAGTGGAACTATGACGCCGAGAACCGCAAGCCCCTGCCCCGGGGCCTCGTCCCGCCGCCTGCGCCCCGCTTCGCCCCGGATGCCGTCACCGCGCAGGTCCTCGCCATGGTCGAGGCCCGCTTCCCGGCCAACTTCGGCACGCTCCACCGCTTCCACTGGCCCGTCACCCGCGCCCAGGCCCTCGACGCGCTCGCCGACTTCGTCATCCACCGCCTCCCCCGCTTCGGCGACCATCAGGATGCGCTCGCCCACGGCGAGGAGACGCTCTTCCACTCCCTCCTCTCGCCCGCCCTCAACCTCGGCCTCCTCGCGCCGCGCGAGCTCGTCGACTCGGCGCTTGCCGCCCACGCCGCCGGCCATGCGCCGCTCAACGCCGTCGAGGGCTTCGTCCGCCAGATCCTCGGCTGGCGCGAATATGTCCGGCTAATCTACCTCGCCGAGGGGCCGGACTATGTCCGCCGCAACGCCCTTGCCGCCACCCGCCCGCTGCCCGCCATCTACTGGCAGGGCAACAGCGGCATGGCCTGCTTCGACGCGGCCTTCGCCCAGACCCGCGATCTCGCCTACGCCCACCACATCCAGCGCCTCATGGTGCTCGGCAACTTCGCGCTGCTCGCCGGCGTCGATCCCTTCCAGGTCCACGAATGGTTCCTCACCGTCTATGCCGACGCCTATGAATGGGTCGAGGCGCCCAACGTCATCGGCATGAGCCAGTGGGCCGATGGCGGCCTCCTCGGCTCCAAGCCCTACGCAGCCTCGGGCGCCTACATCCGCCGCATGGGGAACCACTGCCGCCACTGCCGCTTCGACGTGACCGCAAAGGCAGGCGCGGGCGCCTGCCCCTTCAACCGCCTCTACTGGGACTTCATCGCCCGCAACGAACCGCATTTCGCGCGGAACCAGCGCATGTGGCGCACGCTCGACACCTGGCGCCGCTTTCCGCCCGAGCGCCAGCAGGCCATCCGCGCCGACGCCGCCGCCGTCCTCGACACGATTTCCTGACGGAATCCCGAGCGCCAAAGCCGCGGCCTGGCGCGCTACAGGCGGCCCCCGGGAGGTTCAGCCATGGAGTTCGCCCGTCTCGCCGACCTGACGGCCCACTGGGCCACGGCCACGCCGCAGCGCACCGCCATCCTCTACGAGGACAGCGCCGAGACCTGGGCCGGGCTCCACGCCCGCGTGCTGGCCGCCGTCGGCGCGCTCCGCCGGGCGGGCGTGAAGCCAGGCGACCGGGTCGGCCACATGGGCCTCAACCACCCCGCCTACGTCGTCCTCATGTGCGCCTGCTTCCGGCTCGGCGCCATCATGACCCCCATCAACTGGCGCCTCGTCGCCGGCGAGGTCGCCTATGTCCTCAATGATGCGGGCATCGGCCTCCTGCTCGCCGACCGCGCCTTCGGCCCGGTCATCGCCGGCGCCGGCGTCGCCGGCCTCACCATCGTCTGGACCGACGAGTTCGACGCCTTCCTCGCCGATGCCGCGCCCGATGACGGGCTGGCCGAGACCGGCCCCGAAACCGTCGCCCTCCAGCTCTACACCTCCGGCACCACCGGCTTTCCCAAGGGCGCGCTCCTCACCAACCGGAACCTCCTCGGCACCATCGCCAAGGGCGCGCTCACCGGCGAATCCTGGTCGCTCTGGCGCGACGATGACGTCGCGCTCGTCGCCATGCCGCTCTTCCACATCGGCGGCACCGGCTGGGCGCTCCACGCGCTCCATGCCGGCGCCACCATGGTCATCCTGCCGAAGCCCGAGATCCCGGCCATGGTCGCGGCCATCACCCGCCACCGCGTCACCCGCATGTTCGCGGTCCCGGCCGTCCTCAACATGATCCTCAACGACCCGTCCGCCCAAGGCGCCGACTTCGCGTCCGTCCGCGCCCTCCTCTACGGCGCCTCGCCCATCCCCCTGGATGTCCTCTCCCGCTCCATCGCCCGCTTCCCCAACGCCCGGTTCGTCCAGTGCTACGGCGCCACCGAAACCTCGGGCACCGTCGTCTACCTCCCGCCCGAGGACCACAGCGTCGAGGGCAACCCGCGCATGAAGGGCTGCGGCAAGCCCTTCCCCGGCAACGAGATCCGCATCGTCGATTCCGACATGCGCGAGCTGCCACGCGGCACCATCGGCGAGATCGCCATCCGCTCGGTCTCGGTCATGGCCGGCTACCACGACAAGCCGGAGGCCACCGCGAAGGCGATCCGCGACGGCTGGTATCTCTCCGGCGACGCCGGCTCCATGGACGAGGACGGCTATCTCTACATCCAGGACCGGGTGAAGGACATGATCGTCTCCGGCGCGGAGAACATCTACCCGGCCGAGGTCGAGAACGCCCTCCACACCCATCCGGCCGTCCGCGACGCCGCCGTCATCGGCGTCCCCGACCCGAAGTGGGGCGAGGCGGTCAAGGCCATCCTCGTCCTGAAGGAGGGCATGCACGCCACCGCCGAGGAGATCATCGCCCACTGCCGACCGCTCATTGCCGGCTACAAGATCCCGAAGTCGGTCGATTTCGTCGCCGAGCTGCCGCGCAATCCCTCGGGCAAGATCCTCAAGAAGGAGCTCCGCAGGCCCTACTGGGAGAGCATGGACCGCCAGGTCGCCTGAGGGGTCGAGCGCCGCGCCATGGCCTTCACTGCCCGCCTCCTCCTCCTCGGCTCGGGCGAGCTCGGCCGCGAGTTCGCCATCTCCGCCAAGCGCCTCGGCGCCCATGTCACCGCCTGCGACAGCTACGGCCGGGCACCCGCCATGCAGGTCGCCGACGAGGCCGACGTCTTCTCCATGCTCGATGCCGAGGCGCTGCGCGCCGCCATCGCCCGCCATCGCCCCGACATCATCGTCCCCGAGATCGAGGCCATCCGCACCGAGGTGCTGGAAGAGCTGGAAGCCGCGGGCCAGCGCGTCGCCCCGTCCGCGCGGGCTGCCGCCCTCACCATGAACCGGGACCGCATCCGCGACTTCGCGGCATCGCTCGGCCTTCCCACCTCCGCCTTCCGCTACGCCGCCTCGCTGGCCGAGGCCGAGGCGGCCGCCGCCGCCGTCGGCTACCCCTGCGTCGTCAAGCCGGTCATGTCCTCATCCGGCAAGGGCCAGTCCACCGTCCACGCCCCCGAGGGGCTCGCCGCCGCCTTCCGCCACGCGACGACCGCCATGCGCGGCGACCGGCCCCGCGTCATCGTCGAGGCCTTCGTCGCCTTCGATTCCGAGATCACCCTCCTCACCGTCGCCAGCCGCAGCGGCATCCGCTTCTGCCCGCCCATCGGCCACCGCCAGGAGAAGGGCGACTACCGGGAAAGCTGGCAGCCCGCCGCGCTCGACCCCGCCGCGCTCGCCGCCGCCCGCGACATGGCCGCCACCATCGTCTCCGCCCTCGTCGGCGACCATGGCGTCGGCGGCATCTTCGGCGTCGAGTTCTTCGTGACCGGCGCATCGGTCCTCTTCTCCGAGCTGTCGCCCCGCCCGCACGACACCGGCATGGTCACCCTGGTCTCCCAGCCCCTGTCCGAGTTCGACCTCCACGCCCGCGCCCTCCTCGGCCTCCCCATCCCCGAGATCGGGCTCGCCGCCCCGGCCGCGGCGTCCGCCGTCATCCTCGCCGACCGCGACAGCACGCGGTTCCGGTTCGAGGGCCTCGCCGACGCGCTGGCCGCCCCCGAAGCCGCGCATGTCGATGTCCGCCTGTTCGGCAAGCCCAGCACGCGCCCGGGCCGCCGCATGGGGGTGGCGCTCGCCACCGGTGCCAGCGTCGAGGCCGCCCGCCGCGCCGCCCGCGCAGCCGCCGGCCGCGTCACCATCCGCTACGCCGGCTGAGCCTCCGCCTCAGCCCGCGCCGCCCCGCATCCCGAAGGCCAGCCGGTAGTGGCGCGGAAAGGGCGTGCCCTCGCCGTCCGGCGGCGCAACCTGCCGCAGGCCCGGCCTGGCCAGCAGCGGCAGCAGCATCGCCGGCAGGATCGCCCGGTTCACCCGGTCGCCCCAGCAGCGGTGCAGCCCCGCGCCCCACAGCAGATACTGCTCCCACGGCCGCCCGGGCCGGAACTGGTCGGGCGAATCCACCACCGCGCCGTCATGCATGGCCGAGAGATTGGCCGCCAGCACCATCCGCCCCTTCGGCACTGCCGTTCCGCCAAGCCGGGTGTCGGCCACCGCCCGCCGGTAGATGACCGGGTTGACCGGCGCGAAGCGCAGCGCCTCGAACAGATAGTCGCCCACCCGCTCCTCGTCACCGGCGCGCGCCGCCCGCTCCGCGCCCTTCAGGGCACCGGGCCAGCGCAGCAGCTCCGCGATGGCATGGCACGCCGCCTTGGACAGCGTCGGAATGGCCCCGATCAGGATCCCGATGATCTGCGTCCGCACCCCTTCGGCGTCGAAGGCCGGGTCGCCGGCCGCACCGCGCGCGCACGCCCGCGCGAGGAGCGTGTCCGGCCCCGCCGTCGCGCGGCTGGCGTCGATCGCGGCATTGACCCTCGCCGCTGCCGCCAGCGCGGCGTCCGTCACCCTCGCCTCGGCGCCGAGATCCGAGAAGAGATAGTGGAACATCGCCGTCGCATCCGCGATCAGCTGCTCCACCGGAAGCCCGCCGGTCACGCCGAACCAGCGCTGCACCATCAGGGCCGGGATCCGCGCCGAAAGCGCGGGCGGCAGGTCGATCTCCCCGGACCCGGTCGGCCCGGCCGCCGCCTCGACCGCCGCTGCCGCCTCGTGCCGCGCCATCGCCAGCACCTCGACCAGATCGTCCGGGTCGGTGATCGCCGCCATGGCGGCCGTGTCCCGGCGATAGGTCTCGCCGTCCTGCATCCCCAGGAAGAAGTCGCGCCCGCCCGTCAGCGCCCGCATCCGCGGCCCGTAGACCACGGCGAAGTCGGCCTCGCGCGCCAGCACCTCGGCCACATCGGCCGCCCGCGTCACCAGCAGCGTCCCCTCGCCCTCGTAGCAGGCGACGAGATTGGCCTTGAGCGTCAGGTGCGGCTTCACGAGGCGCAGCACCGCCATCGCCGCCCGCTGCCCCTCCGGCACCGTCAGCGCGGCGCGGAACCGCTCCCCGAGCCCGCCGGACGCCGAAAGGAACAGCCGCCCGAGCGTCGAGACGCCGTCGACCGCGGCCACGAACCGGCCACTCATGCCGGCAGGCCACTCATGCCGGCAGGCCACTCACGTCGGGTCCACCAGGCCCTGGCCGATCATCCGCAGGGCCGTCATCGACGGCTGGAAGAAATAGTCCCCGCCGCGCGTCGTCACGAAGGGCCTGAGCCCGCCGGCCACGAACGGCGGCGTGTCCGGATCGCTGCTCGCGATCACGAACCGCGCGCCCTCCCGGTGCGCCCCCACGATCGGGCAGGCGTCGTTCCCGGCGTCGAAGTCCAGCCCGTAGTTCAGCCACTGCTGCTGCACGAACTCGAACTGGCGGAAGAGATCGGCGCAATAGGCGAGCAGCACGATCCCGTGCTCGCCATCCGGGTCGTCCCGCCCGCCATAGGGCAGGCCCCGCCTGAGGATCCGCCGGCGGTTGTTGAGCGCCGAGCCCAGCCGACCGGCAGGCGTCCTCGCGTCCCACAGCGGGTCGAGCGCGTCGCGCGTGTTGGCGCGGCGGATGTGCGCCGTCTTCGGGCAGGCCAGCCCCTCGCGGTCGCCGCCATAGGAGAATTCGGTCAGATAGGCCGTCGCCTCGGCCCGGCTCATGCCCGCCAGCCGTTCGCGCGCGGCCTGCCACAGCGGCCAGGTCGGCGCCTTCACCAGCGGCACCCCATCCTCCCAGCGGCCTGCCATCTTCGCCTTCAGCGTCGCGCGCGCCTCCTCGAGGCTCGAAAGCCCCCAGGCGCGCGCCAGCATCTTCGCCCGGCTGTCGATCCACCAGTCCCAGGTCTCGAGATCCTGGTGCAGCTTGCGATAGGCGAAGAAGCTGCCGTTGCGGCTGAAGTCGAGCGGCATGGGCGCGCCCGCCACTTCCTGCGATTCGTCCGGCCAGCCGAGGATGAACTCGCCGGTCGCCAGCGGCCGCCAGTTCCCAGCGCCATCCACCGCTCCCTGCCCGCGGCACTTCTCGCGCTCCTCCCCGCCCGGATACTGGCCGTCGAAGACGGGATCGCCGATGGCGTCGTTGAAGCCGAAATGCTCGGTCGGCAGCGGCCCCACCCGGCCGTCGCTCCGCGGCCCGTAGAGCGCGGACAGCGCCTGCCAGCGCGGGTCGGCGCCGCGATGCCCCTCCAGCAGCCGCACGCCCCCGTCGGTCTCGCCGGCCAGCCGGAGGAGCCAGTCCGTCATCGCCCCGAGCCGCGCCACCGGCCGCCCCGCCGCATCGTCCCGGGCGTTCAGCATCACCAGGAGATGCACGGCCGGCCGCCCCTCGCCGGGCCGCCACACCGGGTCCCAGAAGGCGATCCGGTTCGGCCCCACGTCGTCGCCCAGCACCGCATCGCGCCGCGCCATCCCGTCCATGAAGGCGTCCGGAAAGCCCCGCAGCGTCCGCAGCGGCACCTCCAGCGCTTCCAGCCCGCGGAAGGTGAAGGCGATGTTGAGCGTCACCTCGGGCCGCGCCATCTGCCCCTCGCCGGGGGCGGCCCCCTCGTCCACCCAGTCGAGCGCGGGCGTCACGTGCGGCCGCAGCGCCTCGAGGAACCAGCGCCCCGCCGCGGCGCGCGCCACGTGGAACAGCAGGAACCGCCCCCTGGGGTAGCCGCGCTTGCCATAGGCGCGCAGGATCCCCCCCTGGATGTCCCCCTTCTCGAGGCAGACGGGCGCCGAGCCGCTCATGGCGAAGCCCGCGCCACCTGGTCCATCGCCGGCGGCTCCTGGCGGATCCAGTCGGAGCGCACCACGCCCGGCTTCTGCGTCGGGGCCTCCACATCCGCGGGCCGCAGCGTCGCGAGGAACCGCCCGAACGCGGCGTGCCGCTCGGCCGGCGTCATCAGCTGCGCCTGCTCGACGAACAGGGCGAACCACTGCTGCACGTGCAGCGCCTTCAGCACGCTCGGCAGGTCGCTGTCGGGCGCGGGCGGAAACGGCCTGCTGCCCACCGCGTCGATCCAGCGGATGGCAAGGACGGCGGCGAGCGCCAGGCCCAGCGGCAGGCCCCACAGCAGGTGCCACCAGCCGACGAGCAGCCCCACCGCCAGCGCCACGCCCGCGACCACCGCCGCCGCCACCCCCACGAGCACGGGCAGGCTCGCGCCCCTGAGCGGCGGCCGCCCGTCCCAATAGTCGTTGAAGCTCATCGTCGTCTCGATCTGGCAGCGCTTCAGGTAGCGGGCGAAGCCGGCGCCATCCTGCACCCCCTCGAAGCCGTGGCAGTGGCGGAAGATCGCCTCCATCTCGGCCCGGCTGGTGCGCCACATCCCCTCGGCCCAGCTCGCCACCCCGCCATCGGGCTCGTCCCGCGCGTCGATGTCGGCGGCAAGCACCAGCCACGGCCGGGAAAGCAGGTCATGCACTTCGGGCACCGCAATGTCGCGCGGCTTCACCCCCGGCAGGAAGGAGAGGATCCCCTTCAGCGCATTGATGACCGGGTCGGTCCGCCGCCGGCCGTTGAACATCGGCTGGTCGATGACGAACAGCCGCAGCAGGTGGGTCCGCCGGCACCGCGCGAACGGGCTCTCCTGCCCCGCCTCCTCGGTCTTCACGCTCTGCTGCGCAACCGGCAGCCGCGCCAGCTCCTCGCGCAGTGCATGGCTGTGGGGCACCATGGCCTTGCTGCCCTCGCCGCTGCCCGCCACCTCCTCGGCCGCGGCTCCGGTCCGCACCGGCATCAGGCAGGTCAGGAAGACGTGGCCCCCGTCACGGGTCGGCATGGGCACTCTCCCCGCCGAAGGCCCGCGCGCGCCAGCGCTCGCGCGCCAGCGTCGCCCGCAGCGCATCCGCCCGGTCGGTGTCGCGCGAGGCGACGGGCGCGTAGCCCGGCGTGCCGAGGTCGTTCTGCACGCGGCCCAGCTCCCGCACCCAGGCCGCCTGGAAGGCCGCCTCGCCCTGCGCGTGGGCCTCGGCCAGCCGCAGCACGGCGCGGCGCACACGCAGCGCCGCCTTGATGTCGCGCTGCGCCGCCCCCGGAGTCGCGTTGTAGTAATAGTCCGTGTCGATCTGGTTGGCGCGAATGTAGGCCTTGAATGGCGTGATCGGCACCGAGCCGGGATACTTCGTCGAGGAATACCAGAACAGGTCGAGCCCCGAGGGGATCCCGTCGGCGAAGGCGTCGATATACTGGTCCCAGGTGCCGTTGAAGTTGGAACAGAACAGCATGTAGTCGTTCACCAGCCGCTCGCGGCCCTGGCCGAGATCGGGCCACTGGTCGCGGCGGATGATGACCCAGCGGGCGAAATGGATGATCGAAAGCCCGAGCAGGCCATGGAGCCGCGACGGCAGCGCCCGCGCCACGTGGAACAGCCAGCGGTTGATCCCGGTGCGCCGCGGCGGCATCGGCGTCAGCACGTTCATCGCGTAGGCCTTGCCGGCGACGTTCGACATCGCACTCCCCCGCCGTTCCCGGAAATCATTAATGGCCGAAACGGCCGCGCGGTCAATGGCCTTGCCGGGCCCGGCAGGCTATGGCCGTCGGCCATGCTGGCTCCCGGCCCCCCGGTGCCCGCCAGCGGGCACCTCCCGCTCGCCCTGCTCGGGCTCCTCCTCGGCCTCGCCGCCGGCAGCTTCCTCGCCACCCTGGTGCTGCGCGCCCCTGCCGGCCTTCCCGTCACCGGCCGCTCCCGCTGCGACGTCTGCCTCACCCCGCTCGGCCCGCGCGATCTCGTCCCGCTCCTCTCCTTCCTCGCCGCGCGCGGCCGCTGCCGCCACTGCAGCGCGCGCATCCACCCCCTTCACCCCGCGCTCGAAGCGCTCGCCGGCCTCCTCGGCGCCCTCTCGCTCGGCCTCCTCGGCCTGCCGCTCGGCCTTGCCGGCGCGCTCCTGGGCTGGATCCTCCTCGCGCTTGCCGCGCTCGATCTCCGCCACCACTGGCTGCCCGACTGGCTCACCCTCCCGCTCCTTGCCGCCGGCCTCGCCACGGCTCTCCTGCTCGCGCCCGCCGCACTCCCGCACCGGCTCGCCGCAGCCGCCCTCGCCGGCGGCACCTTCTGGCTCGTCCGCGTCACCGCCGGGCGCCTCCTCGGCCGCGAGGCCCTCGGCCTGGGCGACGTCAAGCTCGCCGCGGCCCTCGGCGCATGGTTAAGCCCCGCTCTCCTGCCGCCGTTACTCCTCCTTGCCGCCAGCGCCGGCCTCGCCTTCGCGCTCGCGGTCCGGGGCCGGAGGGGAGGTCCGTTCCCGGTCGTCCCGTTCGGCGCCTTCCTCGCCGCGGCGGCCTGGCCGCTCTGGCTCCTCGCCGCCGCGGGGGCGGGCGGCCCTCTCCTCCACCAGGCCCGCCTCCGGGCCGAACCCGTCGCGGAGATGCCCATGCCCGTCCGTCCCCATGGCCTTGGCGGAGAGCGAAACAGAAATGTAATGCTCATCGCCCAAGGCGTCGCCATCGCGGCCCGCGCAGAATCGGCCGGGACGACCGCCGCCGAACAACCGGAGTGGAGCCTCGCATGACCGCCCTGTCCGCTGCAGCGCCGCCCGGCCGGCTCCGCGTCGCCCTCCCGCTCCCGCCGCTTGCGCTCGCCGTCCTCGGCCTCCTGTTTCTTCTCGTGCTTGCGCTTGGCGTGCGCGCGCTCGCCGCCGTCCGCCAGCCGCTCCCCGCACTCCCCCGCGCGGCCCCCGCGCCCGATCCCGCCATCCTCTCCCGGTTCGACCCGTTCGCCCGCGGCGCGCCGGCGCCCGCGGCCGACGCGCTTCCGGTCACCGCCCTCCCGCTTGTCCTCAAGGGCGTCCGGCCCGATCCGGTCTCGGGCCGCGGCGTTGCCATCCTTGCCGGCCCCGATGGCGTCCAGGCCCTCCACGAAGTCGGCGACACCGTCCTCGACGGCGTGATCCTCACCGCCGTCCATGGCGACCATGTCGTCCTCGAGCGCGCCGGCGCTGCCGAGACCCTCTGGCTCGACGAGGCCGGCGGCCCGGCGCCGGCCCTGTTTCCCGCCGCGGCATCGCCGCCCGCCGCGGCATCGCCGCCCGCTGCCCGCGATCCGGCCCCCGCCGTGCCGCCCGGCTCGGCCGCGGCAGGCGGGCCCGCCCAGACCGTGCTCGCCGACGGGGATTTCGTCGAGCCCATCCCGCCGACGGGAGACGAGAATTGACCGCGAGGACGCCGGCCGCCC
>JAJUHA010000011.1 GCA_029268145.1 Sphingomonadaceae bacterium
GCCCGCGCCCCGGCCGGGCGGGCGGCCGCCTAGCAGCGCAGGGCGGGGGGGTTGCCGCGCATGCGGCAGCCGGCCGAGAGATCGGGCAGGCGCACATAGCTGAGGTCGGTGCGCGCCAGCGGCTCGGCCCTGTAGCTCGCCGTCAGCGTCTGCCGCAGCAGCGGAAGCTCGGTCGTCACGAAGCCGGCGAGCTTGCCCTTGGGCACGGCGAGCACGTCCCGCGCGGTCCGCGCGGCCCGGTCGCAGAAGGCATATTGCGCTTCGAGCGTCGAATAGCCCTGGTAGAGCCGCGTGTTGTAGCGGTCGTTGGCGCGCGGCCCGGCGCGCGCGCCCTCCTTCCGGTTGAAATAGGCAGCCAGCGTCTTCACGGCACCGGCCAGCTCGTCCGAATGCTGGCGCAGGAAGGCGTTGTAGTTGTCGACGATCCGGTGGGCCTTCGAGAAGCTGCACTGCAGCGCCGCGACGTTCAGCCCGGCCCGGAGCGACCAGATGGCCTGCGCCTCGGCCTCGCGCGCGGTCATGCCCGGCAGGGCCAGGGGGTCCGCAGCGGCGGCCGACGCCGGCCCCTGCGCGGCGGCGGGGGGTGCGGCAGCGAGGCCGGCGAGCAGGACGAGCCCGCCCGCCAGACCCCCGAGCGCGCGCCGCATCAGCCGAGGATCTTGCCCAGCTGCATGGCGATGCTCATGTCCCCTTCCACCTTCAGCTTGCCCATCATGAAGGCCATCTGGGCATTCTGCTTGCCGGCCGCGATGTCGGTGAAATCGGCCATCGACACCTTGATCCGGCAATCCGCGGCCGCGCCGTCGTTCGAGACGACGGGCGTGTCCCCGGTGCCGTCGATCAGCACGGCGCCGTCGTCGCCGAAGTCGAACACCACCCGCTTGCCGGCGATGGCGCCGTTCTTCTCCACCCGCTCCTTCATGCCGGCCGTGATCTCGCTGAGGCTCATGTCTGTCTCCCTTCGTCTGGCGTGGCAAACTCTGCTCAAGCCCTCTCTGCCCAAGCCCTGGTCAGTTGCCGGCAGGCGCCGGCGTGGCGGCTTCGGCCCCGGGCGCTGCGGCTGGCGCGCCGGCGGCTCCGCCTTCGTCCGCTGCAACCGGGACTGCGGCCTCGGGCATCGGCGTTGCCAGCGGGTCGGCCATCACCGGGCCTTCCGCCGCGTCGGCGAGGCGGCCGGCGGGATCGTCCGCCACCACTTCGGCGACCGTGCTGTCCGAAATCGCGCTTTCGAGCTCGGCGAGCTCGCCGGCGGGCATCTCCGCCTCGGCCGACCCTTCGGCGCCCTCGGTGGCGGCCTTGTCGGCACCCGCGCCGCTGCAGGCCGAGACCAGAAGCGCCAGCACCGGCACTAGCACCCGCATCGTCTCTCCCTCGACCGTCGGCCCGGTGGGCCTCCTCCAGTCCTGTGCCGGCGCCTAGCGGCCTTTGCCGGCGGCCTCAAGCGCTATCGGCCGGGCGCTCGCCAGCCCGTCCAGAAACCCCCTCGCCTCGGCGAGGAGCGCGGCATCGAGCGCGGCCATGCCGGCGCCCGGCACCAGGTCGGCAAGCCGCGTCACCCGGCTGCCGGCGAGGCCGCAGGGCACGATCGCCCGGTAGGCCGAGAGGTCGGGGGCGACGTTGATGGCCATGCCGTGGAAGCTCACCCACTGCCGGACCCTGAGGCCGATTGCCGCAATCTTCGCCTCGCCGGCGCCTTCGCCCACCCAGACGCCAGTTCCGGTCGCGCTGCGCCGGGCCGCCACGCCGAGGCGGGCCAGCGCGGCGATCGCCCAGCCCTCCAGCCCGGCCACCAGCCGGCGCACGTCGCGGCCGCGGCGCTTCAGGTCGAGCAGCACATAGACGACCCGCTGGCCGGGCCCGTGCCAGGTGTATTTCCCGCCCCGCCCGGCCGCCACCACCGGGAAGCGCTCGGGCTCGACCAGCTCGTCGGGCCGGGCCGAGGTGCCCGCCGTCACCACCGGCGCATGCTCGAGGAACCAGATCCGCTCCTGCGCCCTGCCGGCGGCAATCGCCGCCACCTCCTGCTCCATGCGGGCAAGCGCCTCGGCATAGGCGACGAGGCCGGGCGTGACCTCGACGGCCACCCCGGCCGCGACCAGCGCGTCCCCGATCCCGTCCGCAGCGGACATCTTCACCCTTCCATTCCCTGGCAGCCCGGGTTAGCATTGCCCTGATGGGTCTGTGGAATGCCATCCTCGGCCGGGCGCGACGCGCGGCGTTTCCGCTCGTCCTCGCCGCGGCCCTGCCGAGCGTGCCCATCCTGCCGCTGCTCGCTCCGGCGCCGGCCTCGGCCACCAGCCTCTTCGCCCAGTCCCGCTATGCCGCACTTGTGCTCGATGCAAGCACGGGCGAGGTGCTCTATGCCCGCCAGCCCGATGCCGAGCGCTTCCCGGCCTCCATCACCAAGGTGATGACACTCTACCTCGTCTTCGAGCGGCTGGCGGCAGGCCAGCTCCGCCTCGACGACCCGGTCACGATGAGCGCCCGGGCCGCCGCCCAGCGCCCCTCGAAGCTGGGCCTGAAGGCCGGGGAGACGCTGACGGTCGACCAGGCCATCCGCGCGCTCGCCACCAAGTCGGCCAACGATGTCGCCGTCGCGCTTGCCGAGCATGTCGCCGGCAGCGAGTCCGGGTTCGCCCGGCTGATGACCCACCGGGCCCAGGCGCTCGGCATGACGCGCAGCCGGTTCGTCAACCCCTCGGGCCTGCCGGATCCCCGCCAGGTCACGACCGCGCGCGACATCGCGACCCTCTCGCTCGCGCTCATCCGCGACTTCCCGCAATATTATCCCTATTTCCAGCAGCAGCAGTTCGTCTTCCAGGGCCGGGCCATGCCCAACCACAACCATCTGCTGCGCACCATGCCGGGCGTGGACGGGATCAAGACCGGCTTCACCAATGCCGCGGGCTTCACGCTCGCGGCCTCGGCCGTGCGCGATGGCCGCCGGCTCGTCGCCGTGGTCCTCGGCAGCCCGACCCGGCCGGGCCGGGACGCCAATGTCGAGGCCCTGCTCGCCTCGGGCTTCCGCGTGCTCGCCGCCCGCGCCCAGGGCCAGCGCGTCCAGGTGGCCGACCTTCTCGCCGAGCCGGCCGACCTCAACGATTCGCTCCTCTCCGCCCTCGTCGAGCAGGGCAGCGCTGACCCGACGCCGCGCCGCTGACCGGAGGCTGGCGAAGGCCGCTGCCGGCGGGGCTTCACCGCCGCCCCGATTCCCGTTACCCGTGCGGCGCAGATCCGCTACCCGGGGGGTGACGTGGCACGCGAGGACGCCGTCGGAGATGCGCTCACTGCCCCGCTCGGGCGGCGCCGCCTTCTTGCCGGCATGGGTGCCGCGGCCGTCGCCTTCTCGCTCGAGGGCTGCGGCACGTCCGCCGAGCAGCGCCTCAATTTCCTGAACTGGCAGGACTATATCGGCGAGACCACGCTGGCCGACTTCCGCGCCAGGACCGGCGTGCGGGTAAACCAGTCCTATTTCGCCACCAACGACGAGCTGTTTGCCAAGCTGAAGGCGGGCAACCAGGGCTATGACGTCATCGTCCCGTCCAACGAGTTCGTCGAGCGGATGCGCGCGGCCGACATGCTCGAGCCGCTCAATCCGGCGAGGATCCCCAATCTCGCCAACATCGAGGAGTCCTTCCGCACCGCCGCCTGGGACCCGGCGCCGCGCCATTCCGTCCCCTACACCTGGCTGGTGCTGGGGATCGGCTACCGCAGGTCCCGCGTGCAGGGCACGCCCGACAGCTGGAAGTGGCTGTTCGACAGCGACCTCTACAAGGGCCGCATCGCCCTCCTGACCGACGCCGCCGACCTCATCCGGCTGGGCGCGAAATACATGGGGAAGTCGCTCGTCGGCGTCGATGCCGCAACGGCCCAGGCCGTTGCCGACATGCTCGGCCGGCAGAAGCCCAACATCCGCCGGTTCCACGAGGATGATGGCCAGGACCTGCTGCTCGCCGGCGAGGTCGATCTCGCCCTCGAATACAATGGCGACATTGCCCAGCGCATGCGGGAAGACCCGGACATCGACTTCGTGGTGCCACGGGAGGGCTCGCTCATCAACGCCGACACGCTCGCCATTCCGAAGGGCGCGAAGGATCCGGAGCTCGCCCACGCCTTCATCGACTTCCTGCTCGACGCCGAGGTCGGCCGGGGCATCAGCGAGACGATCCTCTACCCCACCCCCAATGCCGCGGCGCGGGCGCTGATGCCGCCGGACTACGCCGCGAATCCGGTCATCTTCCCCTCCGGCCCCGGCTGGGAGGCGAGCGAATGGGGCCGCTTCGAGGGCGCGGAGATGCAGCGCCTGTTCGAGGAGCTCATCACCCGCATGCGCGCGGCCTGACGGGCACGGGACGGGGGCGAAGGTGGACAACCGGGTCGACTGGCACCGTGCGCCCGGCCCCTTCGCGGCCATCCTCGGCCCGCCGCTGGCCTGGTTTCTGCTGTTCTTCGCCGTCCCGCTCGCGGTGGTCCTCGCCATGAGCTTCGGCACCAACGTGGGCGTTGCCGACATCGCGATCTCGGGCACCTTCGCCAACCACGCGCGCACCCTCGAGCCGGTCTATCTCGGCATCTTCCTCAAGTCCTTCGCCATCGCCGGGGCAGCGACGCTGCTCTGCCTCGTCCTCGGCTTTCCGCTCGCGCTCGTCGTCGCCTTCGCCACCCCGCGCGCCCGCACGCTGCTGCTGGTGGCCATCATGCTTCCCTTCTGGACCAACCTCCTCATCCGCACCTATGCGCTGATGACCGTCCTGCGCGACGGGGGTCTCGTCAATTCGGCGCTGGAAACGCTCGGCGTCGGCCCGCTTCCGCTCCTCTACAACAATTTCGCCGTCATCCTCGGGCTCGTCTACATCCACCTTCCCTTCATGGTCCTGCCCATTGCCGCCAGCCTCGAGCGGCTCGACCGCTCGCTCGTCGAGGCAAGTCTCGATCTCGGCGCCTCGCACCTTGGCACCGTGCTGCGCATCATCCTTCCGCTGGCCGCGCCCGGCATCATGGCCGGACTCCTCCTCACCTTCATCCCGGCGCTCGGCAGCTATCTCACCCCCGACCTCATGGGCGGGCCCGACAGCCAGATGATCGCCAACGTCATCGAGCGCCAGTTCAAGCGCGCCAACGACTGGCCGTTCGGCGCCGCGCTGGCCGTGCTCCTCGTCAACCTCACCCTGTTCGCGCTCGCGCTCCAGGGGCTGCTGCGCCGGCTGGAGCCTTCGCCATGACGAGGCCCGCAAATGCGCCCGACCTCCTCGACTATTCCCGGCGCTGGCCGCTGCGCCTCGTCCTCGCCGCGGTCGGCCTGTTCCTCTATCTTCCCCTCCTCGTCCTCGTCGTCATGAGCTTCAACGACAGCCGGCAGACGACCGTGTGGCGCGGCTTCAGCCTCCGGTGGTACGAGAAGCTCGCCGGCAATGCCGAGCTGGTGGCAGCGCTGGGCAACTCGCTCCTCATCGCCGGACTCTCGACGCTGCTCTCGCTCCTCCTCGGCACGCTGGCGGCGATCGCGCTGTGGCGCTTCCGCTTCCCCGGCCTCGGTCTCGTTGCGGCCGGCTTCACGCTTCCCATCGTCGTCCCGGAGATCTGCATGGGCGTTGCCATGCTCATCTTCTTCACCCGCATCCTCCCCTGGCCGCAGGATCTCGGCTGGCCGCTCGCGCTCGGCCCCATCGTCATCGCCCATGTCGCCTTCATCTTCCCCTTCGTCGCGGTCGTGGTCCGCGCCCGGCTCCAGAGCTTCAACCGCGAGGCGGAGGAAGCCGCGCGCGACCTTGGCGCCGGGCCGTGGCGCGCGCTCGTCGACATCGTCCTCCCCCACTTGAAGCCGAGCCTGATTGCCGGCGCGCTGCTCGCCTTCACCCTCTCCCTCGACGATTTCGTCATCACCTTCTTCACCGCCGGGCCCGACACCATCACCTTCCCGGTCAAGGTCTATTCGATGGTCCGCTTCGGCGTGACGCCCGAGGTCAACGCGATCTCGACCGTGCTGCTCCTCCTGACCGTGCTGCTCACGGCGGTCGCGCTGCGCGTCCAGGCCATCGCCGGAGAGAGGCTCGCGCCATGACGACTGCCCCGTCCGCCCTCGCCCCCGCATCCGCGGTGGCTGCCCCGGCGGCCCGCCCCATCATCGAGTTCCGCCATGTCACCAAGCGCTTCGGCCCGGTCGTCGCGGTCGATGACGTGAGCCTTGCCATCGCCGAGGGCGAGTTCTTCGCCCTCCTCGGCCCGTCCGGCTGCGGCAAGACCACGCTCTTGCGGATGCTGGCCGGCTTCGAGACTCCGACCAGGGGGCAGATCCTCATCGACGGCGAGGACTATACCCGCGCCCCGCCCAACCGGCGGCCCGTGAACATGGTGTTCCAGTCCTATGCCGTCTTTCCGCACATGTCGGTCAGCGAGAACATCGCCTATGGCCTGCGGATGGATGGCGTGCCCGCCGCCGAGCGCCGCGCGCGGGTCGCCGAGGCGCTCGCGCTCGTCCAGCTCGAGGGGCTTGGCGACCGGCGGCCCGACCAGCTCTCGGGCGGCCAGCGCCAGCGCGTCGCGCTCGCCCGCGCGCTCGTCAAGCGGCCGCGCGTGGTGCTCCTCGACGAGCCGCTCTCCGCGCTCGACGCCAAGCTCCGCGAGGATCTGCGCTTCGAGCTCTCGCGCCTGCACGACCGGGTGGGCATCACCTTCGTGATGGTCACCCACGACCAGGACGAGGCGCTCGCGCTCGCCACCCGCTGCGCCGTGATGCACAAGGGCGGCCTGCTCCAGGTCGCAACGCCGGCCGACCTCTACGAATTCCCGTCCTCGCGGCTGGTCGCCGACTTCATCGGCTCGGTGAACCTGTTCGAGGGCCGCGTCCGGGTGGACGAAAGCGACCATGCCCTCATCGACCTGCCCGAGGCGGGCATCACCGCCTGGCTCGACCATGGCACCGGCGCGTCGGAGACGGTCCAGATCTGGCTCGCCATCCGGCCCGAGAAGATGGAGCTGCACAAGCGCGGGACCGGCGCACCGCCGCCGGTGATGGAAGGCACGCCGGAGGGGCACAACGTCGTCGCCGGCACCATCACCGACATCGCCTACCTCGGCTCGGAATCGGTCTATGCCGTGCGGCTCGCGACGGGCAAGATGGTCCGCGTCATCCGGCCCAACCTCACCCGCTGGGACCAGGAGGACTTCACCTGGGACGAGCCGGTCTGGCTCGGCTGGCACGCCGAGGCGGCTGCCGTCCTCCTGCAATGAACCTGCCGCCCTCCCGCTGCGTGGAGGTTGCCGGCGGCGCCATCCACGCCCGCTGCTGGCCGGCGCCGCCGGGCGCTGCCGGCGCGCCGCTCGTCCTCGTCCATGCGACCGGCATGTGCGGGGCGGTCTATGCCGACCTGCTCGGCCCGCTTGCCGCCGACCCGGCGCGCGACTTCGCCATCTGGCTTCCCGACATGCGCGGCCACGGCCGGACCCGGCTTCCCGCCGCGCCCGGCGACGTGCCGGTCGACTGGCGGCCCTACCGCGCCGACCTCGCCGCCTTCCTCGCCGCCGTCGCGCCGGATGCGCCGGTGCGGCTTGCCGGCCACAGCTTCGGCGCGACCACGGCCTGCGAGCTCGCCGCCGAGCGCCCCGGCCGGGTCGCAGCCCTCCTCCTCCTCGACCCCGCCTTCATCCCCTTCGACCAGGCGCGGGCCTACGCCGCCCTGCGTGCCGCCGGCGCCAACCCGCCCAACCCCATGGCCGAGGGTGCGCTGCGCCGCCGGCCGGGGTTCGCCAGCCGCGCCGAGGCGCGCGACCGCCTGCTGAGCCGCGGCGTCTTCGCCGGCTGGCCCGATGCCGCGCTCGACGCCTATCTCGAGGACGGCCTCGACGAGGCAGCGCAGCTGCGCTGCACGCCGGCCTGGGAAGCGACCAGCTTCCGCGGTGTCTCGACCACGCTGGAAGCGAGCCTCGCCGCGCTTTCCACCCCCTTCACCCTGCTCGCCGCGGCGGAGGGCTCGACCGTGAACGCCGGAGATTTCGCGCGCTTCGCGGGCCACCCCGCCTGCCGCCTCGCCGCGCGCGTTGCCGGCGGCCACTTCTTCCCGGTCACCCACCCAGAGGCGGTGCGCCCCCACCTCGAGGCCCTCGCCGGCCGTGGCTAGGGCCGCAGCGCCGAGAGGAACAGGAGCTCGAGGGTGACGGTCACCTTGCCATCCGGCCCGGCGTTGCGGGCGAAGGCGGCCTCGGCCGCGGCCCAGCGGCCGCGCGTCATCGGCACCCGGCTGCGCGCGGCAAGCCACCCGGTCTCCCCCATCGCCCGGGCGTCGCGCGCCAGGGTCAGAAGGTCGGGATAGCGAGCCTTCACCTCGACCACCTCGGCCACGGGCTCGGCGAATCCGGCGCGCTGCAGCAGGCCGGCGGCCTGCGCCGGGTCCACCGTCGGCCCGACGCGCGCGGCGAACCCGCCCCGGGCGAGGTCGGCCTCGCCGAAGGCCGCGCGCACCTGCGGCAGGGCGGTCCCGGCCGGGAACACCGCGAGCAGCCGCCCGCCCGGGCGCAGCGCGCGGCGCGCCAGCACCAGCGCGCCCGGGAGATCGTTGACGCCGTGCAGCCCCATGACCGAGCGGATCCGCGCGAGCGTCGCGTCGCCGAAGGGGAGCGCGTCCTCGGCGCACAGGAGGCGCGGCCCGGCTGCGGGCAGGCGTTCGGCGGCGAGGTCGGCGGCGATGTGGCCCCCGGGGGTGATGGGCCCCGCCCCCCAGGTCAGCACCGGCCCCTCGGGCCCCGGCGGCAGCAGCGCCTCGCGCGCGGCAAGCTCGTCCGCGGCGTGGCGGAGCAGGAAGTCGGCCTGCGCCAGCCGCCCGCGCGCCCGCGCCCGGCGGCGGAGCACCGGCTCGAACGGCCGGCTGGCCTCCTGCTCGCCCATCCGCTAGCCTTGCCCCATGGCGGCCACCCTCGCGCCCATTCCGCCCGCGTCCCCTGCTTCGCCCCTCGCCCGCGCGCGGTCGGCTGCCCGCGCGGCCTCCGCGGCCGTCCTCGATCTCCTGATGCCGCCGGCCTGCGCGGCGTGCAAGGAACCGGTCGCCACGCCGCACGGCCTGTGCGCCGCCTGCTTCGCAGGCCTGCCGCGGCTTCCCCATCCGCTGTGCACGCGCTGCGGCGAACCCATGCCGCCGCGCGGCCTCGTCGAGGAGGTCTGCCTGTCCTGCCGCGACGCAGCGCCTCCCTTCGCCTCGGCCCGCGCGCCCTTCGCCTATGACGGGCCGGCCCGCGCGCTGGTGCTGCGCGTCAAGTCCGGCCGCGAGGAGCTTGCCGCGCTGATGGCGCGGATGATGTGGGCCGCCGATCCGCTGCCGGCGGAGGGCATCCTCGTTCCCGTGCCGCTCCACCGCTGGCGGCTTCTGGCGCGCGGCTACAACCAGTCCGCCCTGCTCGCCGGCGCGCTCGCCCGCCTGTCCGGCCTCCGCCACGCGCCGGAGCTTCTCGTCCGCACCCGCCGGACCCGCTCGTCCAGGGGGCTTTCGCGCGCCCAGCGCCACGCCAATGTCGCCGGCGCCTTCGCGGTCCCCCCGGCGCTTCGCCCCGGCGTCGCGGGCGCCACGATCCTCCTCGTCGATGACGTGCTCACCTCGGGCGCGACCGCAGCCGCCGCGGCATCGGCGCTTCTTGCAGCGGGCGCCGGCTCGGTCCATGTTCGCACTTTCGCGCGCGTGGCGCGCGAGGTGACGCAATCCTAGGGGTCCCGGTCCGTCAACGGAAGGCGCCATGGCCAAGGTCGAGATCTACACCAAGTTCCTCTGCCCCTACTGCAGCCGGGCGAAGGCCGTGCTGCGCGCCCACGGCGCCGAGGTGACGGAGCATGACATCACCATGGGCGGGCCGCGGCGCCAGGAAATGCTTGCCCGCAGCAACGGGCGCACCACCGTGCCGCAGATCTTCATCGACGGTCGCCACATCGGCGGCTGCGACGATCTCGTCGCGCTCGACCGCGCCGGCGGCCTCGCGCCGCTCCTTGCCGGCGCGGCATGACGCTCGCCGTCGGCCTCGTCCAGACCACCACCGGCCTCGATCCGGAGGCGAGCGCCGCGCAGCTTTCGGCTGCCGTCGGCCGGCTGGCGCGCGCCGGCGCGTCGCTCGTCTTCACCCCGGAGATGTGCGGTATCCTCGACCGCAATGCGCCGCGCCTCGCGGCCGCCGCCCGACCCGAGGCCGAGGATCCGGTGCTCGCCGCCGCCCGCGCCGCGGCGCGCGCCCATGGTGTCGCCGTGCACCTCGGATCGCTCGCGATCCGGCTTCCCGGCACCGACCGGCTCGCCAACCGCTCCTTCCTGATCGGGCCCGACGGCGCCGTCCGCGCCCGCTACGACAAGCTCCACCTGTTCGATGTCGACCTGCCCGACGGCAGCCGCTACCGCGAGTCGGCCAGCTTCGTGCCCGGTGCCGCGACCGCCGTTGCCGATGTCTCTGGGGTCCGCGTCGGCCTTGCCATCTGCTACGACCTGCGCTTCCCGGCCCTGTTCCAGGCGCTTGTCGGCGCCGGCGCCGAACTTCTCGCCGTGCCCGCCGCCTTCACGCGCCCGACCGGGGCGGCGCACTGGCATGTGCTGCTGCGCGCCCGGGCGATCGAGACCGGGAGCTTCGTCGTTGCCGCGGCCCAGACCGGGACGCACGCCGACGGCCGCGAAACCTATGGCCACAGCCTCGTCGTCGACCCCTGGGGCGAGGTGCTGCTCGACATGGGCGAGGCGCCGGGCGAGGCGCTTGCCGCGCTCGACCTGGCGCGCGTGGCCGAGGTGCGCGCCCGCATCCCGGCGCTGCGCCACGCCCGGCCGATCCCGCCGCCCGACCTGACCGGCCTGGCGGCATGATCGTCTATGATCTCGCCTGCGCTGCCGGCCACGATTTCGAGGGCTGGTTCGGCAGTTCCACCGACTTCGAGGCGCAGAAGGCGGCGGGGCTTCTCGCCTGCCCGCAGTGCGACAGCCGCGAGGTGCGCAAGATGCCGCAGGCCCCCGCCGTGGCGCGCAGGGGCAATGCCCACCCGCTCGCCCGGCTGCGCGCTGCGATCGAGGCCGAGTTCGACGATGTCGGCTCCCGCTTCGCCGAGGAGGCGCGCGCCCGCCACGAGGCGGCCCTGCGGGGCGAGGAGGTGCGCGGCGCCTATGGCGAGGCGAGCCCGGCCGAAGTCCGCAGCCTGGTCGAGGAGGGCGTTCCGGTCGCGCCGCTGCCCTTCCGCCCGCGCCGCCGGGCCGACGCCTGAGCGCTTGCCCTTCGCCCGGCGCCGCGCAATAGGCGGGGCCGTGCGGTCCCGTAGCTCAGCAGGATAGAGCAGCGGTTTCCTAAACCGGAGGTCACAGGTTCGAGTCCTGTCGGGACCGCCAGAGCATCCGCGGCCACGATGCCGGGGGGCGCCGGCCTCGGCCCCGGACGGGTGGGTGCCGGCACGCGCCCGGCGGGGCCAGGGGTCCGCCCGAGAAGGACGCGGGGGCGGTGGCTGCCCACCGCCCCCGAGGGGAGGTCGAACCCGCGCCGCGGTCAGCCGTCGATGTCGCGGCGGAACGTCTCGGGCAGGAACAGCAGGCCGACGACTACCGTGAGGCCCGCGACGAGGATCGGGTACCAGAGGCCGAAGGTGATGTCGCCGGTTGCCGCCACCAGCGCGAAGGCGATGGTGGGCAGGAAGCCGCCGAACCAGCCGTTCCCGATGTGGTAGGGAAGCGACATGGCCGTGTAGCGGATCCGGGTGGGGAACAGCTCCACGAGGAGGGCGGCGATCGGCCCGTAGACCATCGTCACGTAGAGGACGAGGAGGAACAGGATGGCGATCACCCTGGGCTTGTCGATCCGGGCCGGATCGGCCTCGTTCGGGTAGCCGGCAGCTGCGAGCGCGGCCTTCGCCTCGTCCTGGAAGGCGGTGACGAGCGCCTTGCGGGCGTCTCCGCCAAGCGGCGCCGGATCCGCCACCGTGATCCTCCTGTCGCCGATGGTGACCGTGGCGGTGGCGCCCGGTGCGGCGACGTTGCGATAGTTGACGCCCGACTTGGCGAGGAAGGCCTTGGCGACGTCGCAGGCGCTGCCGTCGAACCTGTTCTTGCCGACCGGGTCGAACTGGGTCGAGCAGGTCGCCGGATCGGCCGCGACGGTGACCGGCGCGTCCTTCTGGGCGGCGTGCAGCGCCGGGTTGGCCGCCTTCTGCAGGGCATCGAACAGCGGGAAGTAGGTGACTGCGGCGAGCAGGCATCCGGCAAGGATGATGGGCTTGCGGCCCACCCGGTCGGACAGCCAGCCGAAGACGACGAAGAAGGGCGTGGCGAGCAGCAGGGCGATGGCGATCAGCGTGTTGGTGGTCGCGCCGTCCACCTTCATCATCTTCTCGAGGAAGAAGAGCGCGTAGAACTGGCCCGTGTACCAGACGACCGCCTGGCCGGCGACTGCGCCGATCAGCGCGACGAGCACCAGGCGAAGGTTGCGCCAGTGGCCGAACGCCTCGGTCAGCGGGGCCTTCGACTGCTTGCCTTCCGCCTTCATCCGCTGGAAGACCGGGCTCTCCTCGAGCTGCATCCGGATCCACAGCGAGATCCCGAGCAGCACGACCGAGACCAGGAAGGGGATTCGCCAGCCCCACGCCTTGAACGCCTCCTCGCCGACCATGGTGCGCACGCCGAGCACCACGAGCAGCGCGGCGAACAGGCCGAGCGTCGCGGTGGTCTGGATGAAGCTCGTGTAGAAGCCGCGCTTGCTGGTGGGGGCGTGCTCGGCGACATAGGTGGCGGCGCCGCCATATTCGCCGCCCAGCGCGAGCCCCTGGAGCATGCGCAGCAGGACGAGGATGACGGGGGCCGCAACCCCGATGCTGGCGTAGCCGGGAAGCACGCCGACCATGAAGGTCGCAAAGCCCATGAGGCCCATGGTGATGAGGAAGGTGTATTTCCGGCCGACCAGGTCGCCCAGCCGGCCGAAGACCAGCGCACCGAAGGGCCGCACCGCGAAGCCGGCCGCGAACGCGCCGAGCGCCAGGATGAAGCCCGTCGCCTCGTTGACTCCGGAGAAGAACTGGCTCGAGATGATGATCGCGAGCAGCCCGTAGAGGTAGAAGTCGTACCATTCGAAGATGGTGCCGAGCGACGAGGCCAGGATGACCTTGCGTTCGCTCTGGGTCGGTGCGTGATGCTTGGGAAGCGCGCCGACGTCGTCGACTGCCGCGCCCAGTCCGGGGGGTGTCATGGCATGTCTCCTCTTGCGTCCCTCAGAAGTTGAACTTGGTCACGAACTCGAACCGGTCGAGCGCGCCCGTCTGCCCGGACAGGAGTCCCCGGGCGCCGTGGCGATATTCGAAGCCGACGTCGAGACGGTCGATCGGCGTGGCGAAGACGTTGCCGGCAACGCTCCATGCCGACACGCTGGCGCCGCCGGGCAGGGTGACGTCCGGATAGTCCACCTGCTGGACGCCGCCCATGATCGTGCTCCGCAGACGCGGCGACAGCGCCAGGCGGACCGCACCGAAGCCGGCGACGATCCCCACGGGGTGGACCTTGCCGCCCGTGAAAACGCCGTCGGGCGCGAAGTTCAGGCCGACATAGTGGCCGATCCCCTCGCCGCCGGTCAGCATGAAGCGGAGGTCGTGCCGGTTCGCCGGGCCGAAGGGCAGCCTGCCGCCGAGCGAGACGCCCCAGCCGAGCGCGCTGTCCTTGCTGACGCCGTCGTTCACGGTCACGTCGTGGGCGAGGGCGGCGAGGGAGATCTCGCCGCCGCCGATCCTGTGCGCGAGCCTGGCGACGAAGTCGGGTACCACGGCCTCGTCGGACTCCTTGAGGAGGGTGGACTCGGACGTGATAGTCGCCGTGATCGGGTTCTCGACGGCAAGGGCGAGGCTGTTGCGGCTGCCGAGCGCGTGCGTCCAGCGGACCAGCGGCTGGCGGACGAAGACCGTGCCCTCGGTCGGGCCGATGAAGTCGGTCGTCTCGGGAAGGGCCGCGACATTCTGGAAGGTGGACCAGTCCTGGCCGGCGGTCAGCCCCTTCCAGCTGATGGTCGCGCGCCGCATGGCGAGGTTGTAGCCGTTGGTGGTGCGGGCCGTGCCCTGGGTGCCCGGCGCGGTCTGGAAGTCGACCTCGACATAGCCGGTGAGGGGTGCGCCGCCGACATTGGTCGCGCCCGAGAGCCAGAGCCTCGTCTGCTTCAGGTGCGCGCCGAAGTGCGTGCTGCGCGCGCCGCCGGCCGGCACCTGCTGCGGCAGCCAGAAGTCGCGGATGAGGGAGCCGGACGGGACCGTGCCGTCCTGATAGACCGAGTAGGCGGCCCAGAGCTTCACGTAGCCGCCAAGCCTGAAGGTCGTGCCCCCCACCCGGAAGCCGTCCCGCGATTCCGCCGCCTTCAGCCGCGTGTCGAGGGCGGCAAGCTGCTCGGCGCTTGCGGCTGCGCTGCCCGCCTGGGTGCTGCTGCTCCCGGCCGCGGTGGCGTTGCCCGTGGCCAGGCCCATGGCCAGGTCCGTGGCGGGCCCGGCGGGCGCGGCGGCCGCGCGCGCCGCCGCGAGCTCGGCGCGCAGCGTCGCGATTTCCGCCTCGAGCGCGGACAACCGCGCCTCGATCGTGGTGGCGCCCCTTGCGAGCGCCGGAGTGGCAACGCCTGCGAGCAGCAGGGCGAGGCCGGTTGCAGTCCGCATGGTCTTCTCTCCCTCGCCGGCCCCGGCCTGTCGCCGCCGGGTTCCGGTCGCGCCTCACCATGCGTTGCCCCATCGGGCCGGAAACAGCCCGACCTTGGTCGGGCGCGACCAAAGTCGGGGGTTCGCCTCGGCCGGTGGTGCGCCTAATGTGCAGGCGCTGAGCCCGGCGACGACCGGGTCCGAGGGAGCTTCCCGCCTGCCCGGGCCGGCGCAGGCGGCGATGACGAGGTGGAGGACCGACGATGACCGAGACCGTGCACCCCGTTTCGCCCGAGTGGGCCGCGACCGCGCGGCTGCGGCAGGAGGACTATGCCCGCCTCTACCGGGAGTCGCTCGAGGATCCGGAGACCTTCTGGCGGCGCGAGGCGCAGCGGATCGACTGGATCCGCCCGTTCACGAAAGTGGCGAAATGGAGCTTCGCCGAGGCCGACTTCGGCATCCGCTGGTTCGAGGACGGCACGCTCAATGTCGCCGCCAACTGCCTCGACCGGCACGTGGCCGCCGGGCATGGGGACCGGGCTGCGATCATCTGGGAGCCCGACGATCCGGCCACGCCGGGGCGCACCCTCACCTACGCCGAGCTGCTGGAGGCGGTGTGCCGGCTGGCGAACGGGCTCGAGGCGCTCGGCGTCCGCCGCGGTGACCGGGTCACCATCTATCTGCCCATGATCCCCGAGGCCGCGATCGCCATGCTGGCCTGCGCGCGGATCGGGGCGATCCACTCGGTCGTCTTCGCCGGCTTCTCGCCCGAGGCGCTCGCCGGGCGCATCCAGGACTGCGATTCCTCGCTCGTCATCACCGCCGACGAGGGGCTGCGCGGCGGCAGGCCCATTCCCCTGAAGGCCAATGTGGACCAGGCGCTCCAGTCCTGCCCCGGCGTGGGCAAGGTGGTCGTCGTCACCCGGACGCGTGCGCCGGTCCCGTGGGTGGAGGGGCGCGACGTCGGCTACGAGGCGCTGGTCTCCTCCCAGCCCGCCACCCACGCTCCCGCCGAGATGGGGGCGGAGGATCCGCTCTTCATCCTCTACACCTCGGGCTCGACCGGCAAGCCGAAGGGCGTGCTGCACACCAGCGGCGGCTATCTCGTGTGGGCCTCGCTCACCCACGAGCTCGTGTTCGACTATCGCCCCGGCCAGGTCTACTGGTGCGCGGCCGATGTCGGCTGGGTCACGGGCCACAGCTATGTCGTCTATGGCCCGCTCGCCAACGGCGCGACCCAGGTGATGTTCGAGGGCGTGCCGAACTTCCCCGATCACGGCCGCTTCTGGCAGGTGGTGGACAAGCACCGGGTCGAGATCTTCTACACCGCGCCGACCGCCATCCGCGCGCTCATGCGCGAGGGCGACGCGTGGGTGACGCGCCATTCGCGCGCGTCGCTGCGGCTGCTCGGAACCGTCGGCGAGCCGATCAACCCCGAGGCCTGGGACTGGTATCACCGGGTGGTGGGCGAGCGGCGCTGCCCGATCGTCGACACCTGGTGGCAGACCGAGACCGGAGGCGCCATGATCGCGCCGCTCCCGGGCGCCACGCCGCTCAAGCCCGGCTCGGCCACCCGGCCGCTGTTCGGCGTGGAGCCGGCCATCGTCGATGCCGAGGGGCGGGTGCTCGAGGGCCCCTGCGAGGGCAACCTCTGCCTCGTCCGCTCCTGGCCAGGGCAGATGCGGACTGTCTGGGGCGATCATCGCCGCTTCTTCGAGACCTATTTCACCACCTACCCGGGCAGATATTTCACCGGCGACGGCTGCCGCCGCGACGCGGATGGCTACTACTGGATCACCGGCCGCGTGGATGACGTCATCAACGTCTCCGGCCACCGGCTCGGCACGGCGGAGATCGAGAGCGCGCTCGTCGCCCACCCGAAGGTGGCCGAGGCCGCGGTGGTGGGCATGCCGCACGACCTCAAGGGCCAGGGCATCCACGCCTACGTGACCCTCAACGCCAACGAGGAGCCTTCGGAAGCGCTGCGCGCCGAGCTCGTGCAGTGGGTGCGGCGCGAGATCGGGCCCATCGCCACGCCCGACGTGGTCCAGTTCGCCCCGGCGCTGCCCAAGACGCGCTCGGGCAAGATCATGCGCCGGATCCTCCGCAAGATCGCCGAGAACGCGCTCGAGAGCCTCGGCGACACCTCGACGCTCGCCGACCCCTCCGTCGTCGACGCGCTGATTGCCGGCCGCGCCGCGCTGACCGCCCGGGCGGCCTGAGGAGGCCGGGGGAGGGACGGCAGCAGCGGGAGGCCCGGAGTGGCCGCAACGATCCTCGTCGCCGACGACCACCCGGCGTTCCGCGCCGCCCTCGCGATCGCCGTTCGCGGTGCCGCGCCCGACGCGCAGGTCGTCGAGGCCGGCACGCTCGCCGACGCGGTGGCGGCAGCGCGGGCGGCAGGGGATCTCGCCCTCGTGCTGCTCGATCTCGGCCTGCCCGGCGCGGAGGGCGCCTCGGGGGTCGCCGCGCTCCATGCCGCGCGACCGGAGGCGCCGATCCTCGTCGTCTCGGCCGCCGACCCGGGCGCGGCCTGGCCGTCCCGCGAGGCCGGGGCCGCGGGCTTCCTGTCCAAAAGCGCGGACCTGCCGGAGATCGAGGCGGCGATCATCCGCGCCCTGGCCGGAGACCCGGAGCCGGTTGCCTGGCCCGATGCCGAGGCGCCCATGGCGGCCGCGATCGCAGCGCTCACTCCCACCGAGCACAAGGTGCTGCTCGGCGTGCTGCGGGGCCAGCTCAACAAGCAGATCGCCCACGACCTCGGGATCAGCGAAGCGACGGTGAAGGGGCACATGACGGCGCTGATGCGCAAGCTCGGAGTCCACAACCGGACCCAGGCCGTGCTCGCCGCGCGCGCGCTGGGGCTTCCTCTCCCGGCCTGAACTACTCGGCCGCCGCGCGGATGTCCGCCGGCGCAAGCGCGGACAGAAGATCGGCCGGGTCGGCGGGCTTGGGCACCAGCGCCATGGCGAGCGCCTGGAGCCGGGCGCGCTCCGCCTTCTCGGGGCTGGCGGTCACGAGCGCGATCGGCAGCGCGGGCAGGCGCTGGCGGAGCCGATGGGCCACGTCGAGCCCGGAGGGAGCCAAGCCGAGGTCGAGGTCGAGAATGGCAGCGTCGGGCGGCGTCGCTGCCGCCGTCGCCAGCGCGGCCGAGGCCGAGCGCACCGGGATGGCGACCAGGCCTTCGCGCGCGAGCAGCGCCGCGATCGCGTCGAGCGCTGCCGGGTCATCGTCGAGGCAGAGGATGCGGGCGCCCGCTGGCGGCCGGCGGCGGTCCTGTGCGGGAGCCGGGGGCTGCGCTGCGTCCTGCGCGTCTGGCGCACCGGCACGCGGAACACGGATCGAGAAGGTGGAGCCGCGGCCGGGCGCCGAGCGCAGCCGGACCGGAAGGGCAAGCAGACGGGCAATCCGGTCGACGATCGCGAGGCCGAGGCCAGCGCCGGCCGCGTTGCCGGGCGTGCCGAGCCGCTCGAACTCGCGGAAGATCCGCTGCTGGTCTTCCGGCGCGATCCCGGGGCCCGAGTCGCGCACCTCGATCCGCACCGCATCGCCCTCGGGTCGCGCGCAGAGCAGGATGCGGCCGGAGCCCGTGTAGCGGACCGCGTTCGACAGGAGGTTGCGCAGCACCGAGGCCAGCAGGCCGCCGTCGGTGAACAGCGTCTCGTCGCGCGGGCGGACCACGAGGCGCACGCCGCGTTCCGCGGCGAGCGGCCGGAACTCCCGCTCGAGCGCGGCCATCAGGTCGGCGAGCGGCACGGGCGCGGGCTCGGGGCGGATGCCGCCGGCATCGAGCCGCGAGACGTCGAGCAGCGCCCGCAGCAGCTGCTGCGCCGAGCCGAGCGCGCCACCGATGCTCGCCACGAGGGGCTGCATCGCCTCGGCGGGTCGGCCGGCGGCGAGGTCGCGCTCGAGCGCGGCGGCGAAGAGGCGGGCTGCGTGGAGGGGCTGCTGGAGATCGTGGCTGGCGGCGGCAAGGAAGCGGGTCTTGTCGCGGGTGGCGGCCTCGGCCGCGGCCTTGGCCTCGGCCAGCGCCCGGTTGGCCCGGGCGAGATCGGCAGTGCGATCGGCCACCTGCCGCTCGAGCTCGGCCTGCGCCTGCTTCTCGACCGTGATGTCGGTGAAGCTCATCACATAGCCGCCGCCCGGAATGGGCGCGCCGGCCGTGCGGATCCAGCGCCCCGACGGCCGCTGCCGCTCGAAGGCATGGGGAAGGCCGCGGGAGAGGTGCCACAGCCGGCGGGCGACATGCGCTTCCACTTCGCCCGGCCCGCACTCGCCGCGCTCGGCATTGAAGCGGATGAGATCGGCGACCGGACGGCCGATGACGACCATGCCGGGAGGATAGTCGAACAGGTCAAGGTAGCGGCGGTTCCAGGCCACCAGCCGCAGGCTGGAGTCGATGACGGAGACCCCCTGGTCGATCGCCTCGAGGGTGGCCGCGAGCAGGGCCCGCGAGAGGGTGACCGACTGCCCGGTCCGGTCGAGCAGCTGCACCACCTCGGCCATGTCGAGGCTGCTGCCTTCGAGCGCCGAGCCGATGAGAAGCCGCGCCGATGGCGCCCCGATCACCCGGGCGATCAGCTGCTCCGCGCGCCGGGCGGCAGCCGGTCCGATCGGGCCATCGGCCGGCCCGAACTCCGCGCCGAGCGCGGCGTCCGCTTCCGCCTCGCCGACGAACCGGGCGGCAAGCGCGCGGAGGTCGGCAAGCGTGCGCATCGTCGCCGGGCCGGCGCCCGCCCCGAGCGCCCGGCGCATGCGCAGCCGGTCCCTCCCCACCACGGCGGCGATGGCAAGCAGGTTGAGCCCGAGGCTCCAGACCAGCCCGTGGGCGAGCGGATCCCCGAGCCGGACGCCGAGCAGCGCCTGCGGGTGGAGCAGCCCGCCCGTCGCCGTGGCGATGCCTTCGACGAAGGCCGGCCCGGCGATCGAGGGGAGGAAGAGGGTGAAGAGCCAGGCGAGGCCGCCCGCGGCGAGCCCGGCGCTGGCCGCTGCCGCGCTGGACACCCGGAAGGCGGAGGCGAGCACCAGCGCCGGGGCGAACTGGGCCACGCCGGCGAAGGCGACGAGGCCGATGGTGGCCAGCGGCCGGCTGCTGTCGAGCGTTTCCGCGTAGAGAAAGGCGACCGCGATGATCGCCACGATCACCGTTCGCCGGGCCAGGCGCATCCGGCGGCCGAGATCCGCGCCGCGCCGGTCGAGGTCGCGCCGCAGCAACGCCGGAGCGAGCAGGTCGTTGGTCGCCATGGTGGCGAGCGCCAGCGTCTCGGCGATGATCATCGCGGTCGCGGCCGAAAAGCCCCCGAGGAAGGCGAGGTGGGCAAGCGCGGTCTGCCCGGTCGCGAGCGGCAGGGCCAGCACATAGAGGTCAGGGGGGACGGCAGGCCCGAGGACCGCAAGCCCGGCCGCAGCCAGCGGAAGGGCAAGGAGCGACACCGCGGCAAGATAGAGAAGGAACGGCCAGCGCGCGGAGCGCGTGGCCTCGGGCGAGGGAGCCTCGACGAAGCCGAGGTAGAACTGGCGCGGCAGGCAGATGATCGCAAGCCCGGCGGCCAGCGTCGCGGCGAAGAAGTCCACCCCGGGGCCCTCGGCGAAGCGCGCGGCCAGCAGCGCCCCGGCGTCCGGACCGGCAGCGCCGCGGCCGGAGACCAGCAGGGCGGCAGTGAGGCCGAGCGTCAGCAGCGCCGCCAGCTTGACGAGGGATTCGAGCGCCAGCGCGGCAACCAGGCCCCGGTTCTGGCGGGCGACCTCCACCGTGCGCGCGCCGAACAGGATGGCGAAGGCGGCGAGCGCCGACGCGGTCAGCAGGGTGACCGCCCCGGAGCGCTCGACCCCGGCGAGCACCGCGAAGGTCGCGGAGACGGCGCGCAGCTGGAGGGCGATATAGGGCACCGAGGAGGCGAGCGCGATCACCGCCACCAGCGCCGCCACCTGCCGGCTGCGGTCGTGGCGCTGGGCGAGGAAATCGCCGATCGAGAGCGCCCGGCTCTCCCGGACCTGGGCGGCTAGCCGCGCGAGGAAGCCCGGCGCGAGCAGAAGCGCAAGGGCGGGCCCGAGGTAGATGGCAAGATAGGGCCAGCCGCTCGACGCCGCCGTGCCGACGGCGCCGAAGAAGGACCAGGAGGTGAAGTAGACTGCGATCGAGAGCGGGTGGACGAGGGGCGCGATCCGGCGCGGCACCCCCGCGCGGTCGACCCGGCGCGCGACCGCAACGAGCATCAGCCCGTAGGCCAGCACCACGACTGCAGAGACCAGCCCTGCCGGCAACTGCTCCCGTTCCTCCCGGCGTCCTCGCCCTGACTCCCGCGGGCAACGCTGGCGAAGGCGAGGAGGCGGGTCAATCCCCCGCGTGTCCGGCAGGCTCGCCGGCCCCCGAGCAGCGCGGAGCGGTTGCCGGCCGGGGAGCGTCGGTCTATCGGGTCCCTGACCGGAGGGCGGGATGCGGATACCGGAGAAGGGGCGGAGCCGCGCGGAGGTGATGGCGCTGCTCGAGGCGGCGGGCGCCGGCGACCTGCCATGGCGCGAGGGCAAGACCTTCGCCTATGTCTACGAGGGTGGCCGCGATGTCGAGGAGGTCGCCAAGGCCGCCTACATGCGCTTCCTGACCGAGAATGCGCTCGACCCGACGGTCTATCCCTCGCTCCTCAGGTTCGAGACCGAGATCGTCGCCATGGCCATCAGCCATCTGCGCGGCGATTCCGGCTGCGTCGGCAACTTCACCAGCGGCGGCACCGAATCCTGCCTGCTCGCGGTCAAGGCCGCGCGCGACCATGCCCGCCGCGAGCGGGGAATCGCCGAGCCGCACATGGTGCTCCCCGTCACGGCCCACGCCTGCTTCCAGAAGGCCGCGCACTATTTCGACATGGACATGACCCTCGTGCCTGTCGACCCCGAGACCTTCAAGGTCCGGCCCGAGGCGATGGCCGAGGCGATCCGGCCCGAGACCATCCTCCTCGTCGGCTCGGCCTGCCAATATGCCCATGGCGTCATCGACCCCATCGCCGACCTCGGCCGGCTGGCGCTGGAGCGCAATCTCCTCCTCCATGTCGACGGCTGCATCGGCGCCTTCCTGCTGCCCTATTTCCGCCGGCTCGGCGCCCCCGTTCCCGACTTCGACTTCGCCGTGCCCGGCGTCACGTCGATCTCGATGGACTTCCACAAATACGCCTATGCGCCCAAGGGCGCCTCGGTCATCCTCTACCGCTCGAAGGCGCTGCGCCGGCACCAGATCTTCACGGCCGCGACCTGGACGGGCTATTCGGTCATCAACCCCACCATCCAGTCGACCAAGTCGGGCGGGCCGCTGGCGGCGACTTGGGCGCTGCTCCACTATCTCGGCGACGAGGGCTATCTGCGCTTTGCCGACCGCACGCTGCGCGCCACCCGCGCCATTGCCGAGGCGATCCGTGCCAACCCGCACGTCCGGCTCCTCGCCGAGCCGGAAAGCTCGCTCATCGCCTTTGCCGCCGACGACTTCTCGGTCTTCCCGATTGTCGACCTCATGCGCCGGAAGGGCTGGTTCGTGCAGCCCCAGCTCGGCTACATGGGCTCCAGGGCCAACATCCACCTCTCGATCGACCAGTCGACGCTCGATCTCGTGCCGGAGTTCCTGCCCGATCTCGCCGAGGCGATCGAGAGCGCGCGCACCAGCAGTTCCGCGCGGCTGCCGGACGAGATGGCGCGGATGCTCGGCGGCCTCCGGCCCGAGGACATGACGCCCGAGACCTTCGGCCGGCTGATGGCCGCAGCCGGCACGCGCGACGGCCTTCCCGAGGGGACGACGACCATCAACCTCATGCTCGACGCGATGAAGCCGGAAGTGGCCGGGCTGGTGATGACCGAGTTCTTCAACGAGCTCTACGTCCCGCCGCGCGATCCCGAAGCGGTGCCGCAGTGACCGCCACCACGCTCGAGGCGGCCGATCGCGCCCACGCCTTCCACCCCCAGACCAACCTTGCCCGGCACGCGGAGACGGGCCCCTTCGTCATCGCCCGCGGCGCGGGCGTCTGGCTCGAGGACGCCGATGGCCGCCGCTTCCTCGACGGCATGGCCGGGCTCTGGTGCGTCGGGCTCGGCTATGGCGAGCCGCGCCTCGTCGAGGCCGCCCGGCGCCAGCTCGAGACCCTGTCCTACGGCCACGGCTTCGGGGGCCGCGCCCACGCGCCGGGGATCCGGCTGGCCGAGGAGCTTGCCGCCCTGCTGCCCGAGGGGCTGACGCGCGTCTTCTTCGCCTCCTCCGGCTCGGAAGCGAACGACACGGCAGTCAAGCTCGCCTGGTATCACTGGGTCGCCCGGGGCGAGCCGGAGCGGACAAGGATCCTCGCCCGCCGGCGGGCCTATCATGGCGTGACCATCGCCGCCGCCAGCCTGACCGGGCTGCCGATGATGCACGGCGGGTTCCACCTGCCGCGCCCCTTCGTCCACCACCTGACGGCGCCGCACCGCGTCCAGCAGGCGCGCGACGGCGAGACGGAGGCGGAGTTCACGGCCCGCCTCGCCGCCGAGCTCGAGGAGACGATCGACCGGCTGGGCGCGTCGACCATCGCCGCCTTCATCGCCGAGCCGGTGATCGGCGCGGGCGGCGTCATCGTCCCGCCCGAAGGCTATTTCGCGGCCATCCGGCCCATCCTGCGCCGGCACGGCATCCTCCTCATCGCCGACGAGGTCATCACCGGGTTCGGCCGGCTGGGGCCGATGTGGGGCAGCACCGCGCTCGGCCTTGCGCCCGACATCCTGACCTGCGCCAAGATGCTGACCTCGGGCTACCAGCCGCTCTCGGCCGTCTGCGTCTCGGACGCCGTGTTCGCGCCCATCCTGGAGGAATCCGGCCGGCGCGGCGGCTTCGGCCACGGCTTCACCTATTCCGGCCACCCGGTGGCGTGCGCGGTGGCGCGCGAGGTGCTCGCGCTCTTCGCCGAGCGCGACATCCTCGGCCATGTCGCCGCGGTGGCGCCGCGCTTCCAGCGCGGGCTTGCCCAGCTCGGCCAGAGCCCGCGGGTGCGTGAGGCGCGCGGGCTGGGGCTGGTGGGCGGGCTCGAGATGCGCGCGCCTGCCGATGCCGCGCGGCTCGAGGCGGCAGCGCGGGCCGAGGGGCTGATCGTCCGCGCCGTCGGCGGCGACACGGTGGCGCTGTGCCCGCCGCTCGTCATCACGCCGGCCGAGATCGACGACATGCTCGACCGCCTCGCCCGGGCCTTCGACCGCCTCGACGACGCCTGACCGGCGGCGGCGACGCGAGGCCGCAGGCAGTCCCGGCGCGGCCCCCTCGTCCGTGGGGAAGCCTTTGCGCGCCCGCCCCCTTGGTCTAGATCTCGGCCATGGAGGGCTGGAGGCCAGTCTGGGGCCGGCCGGGGCAGGTGGCGGCCCTTGTCGCGCTGTTCCTGCTCCTGCCCGCTGCAGGCGCGGCGCCGGCCGGGCGGCTCGAGGAGGCGCGCGCGGCGCGGGACGCCGGCGACTACCGGACGGCCGAGCGGCTGGCGCGCGCCGGAGCCGCGGCCTCGGCCGACCCGGTCTGGGTGCTGACGCTCGCCCTGGTGCTGGCCGACCAGGGCCGCAGCGCCGAGGCGCTGGCGGTGCTGGACGCGCCGCGGGCCGAGCCGCTGCCCGAACGCGAGCGGCTGATGGCGGAAGGCTATGCCCATCTGCGCGGCGGCGACGATTTCGCTGCGCTCCGCGCCTATGGCGAGGCGTTCCTGCGCGACCCGGACAATGCCGAGGCGCGCGGGGCGATGGCTGCCATCCTCGACCGGCAGCGCGGTCCCCATGGCGCCGCGCGCCTCGACGGCACGCCGGCCGCACGCGCGGCCGACCAGGCGGCCGCGCTCACCCGCTGGGGGCCGGAGGTCCGCCCGCCCGCGTTCGCGCGGCGCTTCGAGCTGACCGACCGGGCGATCGCGGCCCAGGATGCCCTCCTCGCCCGGCTCGCGGCCGATCCCGCGGCCGACCAAGCGCTGGTGCGCCGGATCCGGCTCGACCGGATGGTGGCGCTGCGCGACCGGGCGCGGATGGCCGAGGTGGTCGCCGAGGCGGAGGATCTCGCGCGGCTCGGCCCCCTTCCCCCCTATGCGCTGCAGGCCGAGGCCGGTGCCCGGCTCTCCCTGCGTCAGCCGGAACGCGCGCTCCTGCTTTACGAGCAGCTGCTTGCGGCCGAGCCCGACAGCATCCGCGCCGCCTACGGCCGCGTGTTCGCGCTGGTCGAGAGTGCGCGTCTCGGCGCGGCGATCGGGGCGGCCGATGCCATCGCCGCGCGCCGGCCGAGGTTCGTGGCATCTGCCGGCGGGCCTGCGACCGCGCCCGATCCCGAAGCCCTCTATGCCGCGCAGCTTGCCGCTGAAGTGCGGCTGTGGAGCAATCTCGAGGCCGAGGGCCACGCCCGCCTTCGGCCGCTTGCCGAGGGTGCGCCGGCCAATGCGTCGCTGCGCGTGGCGATGGCGGGGGCCGCCGCCGCCTGCGGCTGGCCCCGGCTGGCCGAGGCCGAGGCGAAGATTGCGGCCAGCCTCGACCCGGAGGGCCTCGCGCCGCGGATTGCCGTGGCCAGCGCGGCGCTGGCGCGGCGGCGCCACGCGCGCGCTGCGGAAGCGATCGCCGCGCTCGGTGCCCTGGCGCCCGAGAATGTGCAGGTCCGGCGGCTGGCGACCGAACAGCGGGCCGCGACCGGCTGGCTGCTCGAGGTGGACGGCAGCCTGTCCGTCGCCGAGGGCGGCGGTGCCAGCCGGGTCGGCGATGGCCACGCGCTTCGCGGCCGCCTCTCCTCGCCCCTCCTTGCCGGGCCGCTGCGCCTGTTCGCCGAGGCGGAGACCAGCCGCGCCACGCCGCCCGAGGGGCCGGTCGCGCGGAAGCGGATCGCCGCCGGGCTGGCGTTCGAGGGCGTGGACGTGCGGCTGCGCGCGCACGGGGCGGCCAATCTCGGGGCGCGCGAAGGCGCCAGCGCGGGGGCATCGCTCGACTGGTCGCCGGATGACCGCTGGTCCTTCGCGCTCGAGGGCGAGCGCTTCTCGCGCCAGACGCCGCTTCGGGCGCTTCTCTACGACATCACGGCCGATGCCGTGACGGCGGCGGTGCGCTTCCGTCGCGACGAACGGTTCGATGTGTCGGCGCGGCTCGGCTGGCTCGGCTTCTCGGACGGCAATCGCCGCTGGTGGGGTGTCGCCACGCTGGCCGCGCGGCTCCTGTCGGTGCCGCACTGGGACATGACCGCGCGCGCCGAGCTCTGGAGCTCGGCCAACTCGGCGCCGGGTGGCCCCCATTTCTCGCCCGCGCGCGATGCCTCGACGACGCTCGGCCTGCTCACCCAGCATGTGGCGTGGCGGCGCTACGAGCGCGCCTTCGTGCACGCGCTCGACCTCCATGCCGGGCCCTACCACCAGCGCGGCGTCGGCTGGGACTGGGTGGCCGGCGCCCGCTACGAGCATCGCTGGCGGTTCGACCCTGGCGGGAACTGGCCTATGGCGTGACCGTGACGCGGCGGGTCTATGACGGCGAGCCGGAGCGCGCGGTCGCGCTCTCGGGCGGGCTGAGGCAGCGGTTCTGACCATGCGCGGGCTCCTTCTGCTCCTCGTCCTGCTGCTGCCGCTGCTCCATCCCGGCCTGCCGGCCCGCGCCGGGGCCGGGGGGACGCGGTTCGTCGCCATCGCCTTCCACGACGTGGTGGACCGGCGGGAGGACCGCGCCGAGGACGCCGTCACCACCCAGAGCCTCGTCGCCTTCCTCGACCTTCTCGTCGCCGAGGGCTGGACCGCAGTGTCGCTCGATGAGGTGGCGGCGGCGGGCGCGGGCGGGCCGCCCCTCCCCGACAAGGCGATCCTCTTGACCTTCGACGACGGCCACCGGAGCTTCCACGAACGGGTCTATCCGCTGCTGCTGGCCTACCGGATGCCCGCGGTGCTCGCGCTCGTCACGTCCTGGCTGGACGTGCCGCCCGGCGGAACCGTGGACTATGGCGGCCAGCCTCGGGCGCGCGAGCAGTTCGTGACCTGGGCGGAGGTCCGCCGCATGCAGGCCTCGGGCCTGGTCGAGATCGCGAGCCACAGCCACGATCTCCACCGCGTGCTGCCCATGAACCGGAAGGGCAACACGGCGCCTGCCGCGCGCACCTGGGCCTTCGATCCCGCCACCGGCACGCGCGAGACTGACGCCGCGCACGCCGCGCGGGTGCGGGCCGATCTGGTCCGCTCACGGGCGCGCATCGCCGCCGAGACCGGTCGGGCGCCGCGCGCCCTCGTCTGGCCCTTCGGCCGCTTCTCGGGGCCGGCGCTGACGGCAGCGCGCGACGCCGGCTTCACCCTGGCGCTCACTCTCGAGCCGGAGGCCGCCGACGCGCGCACGCCGCTTGCGCTCCACCGCTACTATCCCACGCGCGATCCGGATCTCGGTACCATCATGTTCAACCTGGGGTTCCGCCCTCCGGTGGCCGAGACGGTGCGGCTGGCCTGAGTCGACCTCGCGCCCCTGGCAGCGGCCGGGGACGATGCCGGGCGCGACGCGCTGCTCGGGCAGATGGTCGAGGATGTGCGGGCGCTGGGTGCGACCGCCGTTGCGCTTCCCCTGCTCGCCGCCGGCGCCGACGCGCGGACATATCTCCCGACCCCGGCAGCGCCGCTCGCCGCCGACCTGTTCGGCCGGGTGGCGCGGCAGCTTTCGACCCGGGCGGGAGTCGAGGTGCTGGGCGCGCTCGATGCACGCGACGTCGCGGCGCTGGGCGAGGCGCGCGCCGCGACCCTCCTCGCCGATGCTGCCCGGGCAGCGCCGATCGACGGGCTGCTGCTGCCGGCAGCGGCGGCGGGCGAGGCGGCCGTTCCGCCCCCGGCGACTCCGCCATCGCGCGCCGACATCCGCGCCAGCCGGGCCGCTGCTGCCGACCCGGCGGTCCGCCTGTTCCGGGCCGCTGAAGCGATCGATCCGCGGCTGCGCCTGTGGGTGGCAGGCCCGGCACCCCCCGGCCCCGCGGTGGACCGGGTCGTCCTCGTCGGAGCCGCAGCTGGCCTGGCCGCGCCCGGCTGGCGCTCTCCCCTCCATTCGGGGCGGGTGGTGGAGACCCTGGCCGGGAGCGCACCGCAGGAGGCCCGGCGCGCGATGCGGCTGCGGCAGCGCGCCGGCGCCACCGCCCTTGCCCTCTGCCCCTGGGATCCGGCGACGACCGCGCGCCTCGCCCCGACCTTCTCCGGAGCCACCGTCCCTTGGCGGCCCTGAGCCGGCTTCTCGAGCTCCTGCCGCTCTTCCTCTTCGCCTATCCGTTCGTGATGGCGTGGTACTGGATGGCGGGCGGCGTCCTCTACTGGTTCTGGCGGGAGCGCGCCTACGGGCAGGACCTCACTCCACCCGCGCTCGAGACCTGGCCGCCCTTCTCGGTGCTGGTGCCCTGCTACAACGAGAGCGCGACCGCGATCGAGACGCTCGCGACCGCCTGCGCGGTCGACTATCCGGACTTCGAGGTGATCGCCATCAACGACGGCAGCCGCGACGACACCGGCGAGATCCTCGACTGGCTGGCCGGGCGGCTGCCGCGCCTGCGGGTCATCCATCTCGCCGAGAATGGCGGCAAGGCCAATGCGCTCAACGTGGGGGCGATGCTGGCCCGGCACGAGCTTCTCGTCTGCATCGATGGCGATGCGCTGCTCGACCGCGATGCCCTGCGCTGGGCGGCCTTCAACTTCCTGCGCGCCGACGTCGGGGCGATCACCGGCAACCCGCGCATCCGCAACCGCTCGACCCTGCTCAGGCGGCTGCAGGTGGGCGAATTCTCGTCGATCGTCGGGCTCATCAAGCGGGCGCAGACGGCCTATGGCCGGCTGTTCACCGTCTCGGGCGTGATTGCCGGCTTCCGCCGGCAGGCGCTCGAGGATGCCGGCTGGTGGTCGTCGCACACGCTCACCGACGACATCGACGTGACCTGGCGGGTGCAGCTTGCCGGCTGGCGGGCGACCTATGCGCCGGGCGTCCGGGTGTGGATCCTGATGCCCGAGACCCTGCGGGGCCTGTGGCGGCAGCGGGTGGGCTGGGCCGAGGGCGGGGTCCAGATGCTCCTCGGCTACACGGTGCCGATGCTGCGCGGGGAATCGCTTGGCCTCGTGCCCGTGTGGTTCAACTATCTCCTCTCGGTCATCTGGTCCTTCGCGATGGTGACGGCCGCGGCGGTCGGGCTCCTGATGCTCGCCGGCATCTCCTTTCCCTCCTTCGTCACCGGGGTTTCGCTGCTGCCCCAGTGGTGGGGGGCGGTGCTGGCGGTCACCTATCTCGCCCAGGCGTTCACCAGCCACATGATCGAGCGCCGCTACGAGCCCGACATGCTGCGCTCGCTGTTCTGGGTCATCTGGTATCCGCTCGTCTTCTGGATGCTCTCGACGCTGAGCACGGTGGTGGCCTTCAAGCGCGTGATCTTCCGCAGGGACAAGGTGACCGGCACCTGGACCAGCCCGGATCGGGGGCTGCGATGAGCCGCCAGCTTCCGGACGATCCCTTCGCCGGCTGGCCGCCGATCATCGAGAGCGCCGAGGTGCCGCAGGCGATCCGCATCCGGGACTGGCTGCTCACGCTTCTCATGTGGGGCATCCTTCTCCTCATCCTCGCGACCGAGCTTCGCGTGGCCCTGGAGGCGATTGCCGTGCTGCGCGGCCGGTCGGACGCGGAGATCGACCCCGCGCTCGCCGAGTTCCTGCAGCGGCTCCGGCCGCTCCTCCTGCTGGTGGCCGGGCTGACGGTTGCGCTCGCCGTCGCGACGCTTGCCAGCAGGGCCCGGCGCGAACGGGCGGTCAGGGCGCCGCAGCCCAGGCGGCTCGACCCGGCGCGGCTCGCGGCGCGCGCGGGCCTGGCCCTCGCGGCGATGGAGGACGCCCGCGCGCACAGGGTCGCAACCGTGCATCGGCTCGCCGGGGGCCTCGTCGTCCGTCCGGGTCCTCCGGCGAACGAGGGCAGGCCCTAGCCGCGGGACCGGAGGCACAGACCGGGCGTGCCGGCGGGGCGGGAGGTGCTCCCGCCACGGGGCAGGGTGTCGCGGCGAAAGATGGTGAACCGAAGACCCGGATTGCGGCGCGAGAGGGTGCGCCCTACATTCGCCGGTGAAAGGCGCCGCCCATGTCCGAGAACAACCGCAAGCCCCCCTCGCCGATGATGAAGAACCTCCTCATGTGGGCGGGGATCCTCTTCGCCCTGGTGCTGGTGGTGCAGGTGGTGCAGGGGCCCTCGCGCCCCGAGCGCGGCGGCCAGGAGATCGCCTATTCCGAGTTCCTGAAGAAGATCGACGAGGGCCAGGTGCGCGAGGTGGCCATCTCCGGCCGCCAGATCACCGGGTCGCTCACCAACGAGACCAGCTTCCGCACCCACAATCCCGGCGACATGCAGCTCATCGAGCGGCTGCGGCAGAAGAATGTCCGGTTCGATTCGGTGCCCGAGGAGCGGCCGAGCCTCCTCCAGCAGATCATCGTCGGCGCGCTGCCCTTCCTGCTGATGATCGGCATCTGGATCTTCTTCATGCGGCAGATGCAGAACGGCCAGGGCCGCGGCGCCATGGGCTTCGGCAAGTCGCGCGCGCGGCTGCTCACCGAGAAGCACGGCCGGGTGACCTTCGACGACGTTGCCGGGATCGACGAGGCGCGCGAGGAGCTGCAGGAGATCGTCGATTTCCTGAAGGACCCGTCCAAGTTCCACCGCCTCGGCGGCAAGATCCCGAAGGGCGCGCTCCTCGTCGGCCCGCCGGGGACGGGGAAGACGCTGCTTGCCCGCGCGATCGCCGGCGAGGCCAACGTGCCCTTCTTCACCATCTCCGGCTCGGACTTCGTCGAGATGTTCGTCGGCGTCGGCGCCAGCCGGGTGCGCGACATGTTCGAGCAGGCCAAGAAGAACGCGCCCTGCATCATCTTCATCGACGAGATCGACGCGGTCGGCCGCCATCGCGGCGCCGGCCTTGGCGGCGGCAACGACGAGCGCGAGCAGACGCTGAACCAGCTCCTCGTCGAGATGGATGGTTTCGAGGCCAACGAGGGCATCATCATCGTGGCGGCGACCAACCGGCCCGACGTGCTCGACCCGGCGCTGCTGCGGCCGGGCCGGTTCGACCGGCAGATCGTCGTCGGCCGGCCCGACATCGAGGGCCGCGAGAAGATCCTCCACGTCCACATGCGCAAGGTGCCGCTGGCGCCCGACGTCAACGCGCGCGTCATCGCCCGCGGCACTCCCGGCTTCTCGGGCGCGGATCTTGCCAACCTCGTCAACGAGGCGGCCCTGCTCGCCGCGCGGCGGGGCAAGCGGCTCGTCTCCATGACCGAGTTCGAGGACGCCAAGGACAAGGTGATGATGGGCGTCGAGCGCAAGTCGATGGTGATGACCGAGGAGGAGAAGAAGCTGACCGCCTATCACGAGGCGGGCCACGCCATCGTCTCGCTCCACGAGCCGGCCTCCGACCCCATCCACAAGGCGACCATCATCCCCCGCGGCCGGGCGCTCGGCATGGTGATGCGCCTGCCCGAGCGGGACAGCTATTCCTTCGCCCGCGACAAGATGTACGCGAACCTGTCGGTCGCCATGGGCGGCCGGGTGGCCGAGGAGCTGATCTTCGGCGAGGAGAAGGTGACGAGCGGCGCCTCGGGCGACATCCAGATGGCGACCGACCTCGCCCGCGCCATGGTCACGCAATGGGGCATGTCGGAGAAGCTCGGGCCATTGAAGTACACCGAGAACCAGGAGGAGGTGTTCCTCGGCCATTCGGTGACGCGCCAGCAGAATGTCTCGGAGAAGACCGCCGAGCTCATCGACGCCGAGATCAAGCGGCTCGTCGTCGAGGGCTATGAGCGGGCGCGGAAGATCCTGACCGAGAACATCGACCAGCTCCACGCGCTCGCCAATGCGCTCCTCGAATGGGAGACGCTGACCGGCGAGGAGATCAAGAAGGTGGTCGCCGGCGAGCCGGTCGAGCGGTTCGACCCGGCGAAGGCGAAGCCGGTGGTGGTGAGCGGCGGAGTGGCCGGCATCCCGCGCGCCGGCCGGCGGCCCTCGGCCGGGTTCGGCGGCGACCCCGAGCCGCGCCCGGCCGGCTAGCAGCCAGCCTCGGCACCTGTCCCGCCCGCTGCCGCCGCTGCGGCGCCGGGGCTGCGGCCCGGCCCCAGGCCCTCCACCAGCGCGTCGAACACGGCGCGGCAGCGCGGGCTCGACTTCAGGTCCTCGTGCATGACGATGTAGAGCGGGAGCGCGTGGCGGACGACGTCGGGCAGGAGATGCACCACGTCCGGATCGCGCGCCGCGGCCTCGACCTGGCAGATGCCGATGCCGAGCCCGGCGCGGATGGCGGCAAGCTGCATCACGAAGCTGTCGGTGGCGAGGCGGAAGCCCGCCGGGAGCGGGGCGCCCGCGCCGACGATGCTTTCCAGATCGATGGGGAGACGGTCGGGGCCAATGATGTCATGGCCGGCGAGGTCGGCGAGGCACGTCGGCGTGCCGCGGGCGGCGAGATAGGCGCGGTGGGCGTGGAAGCCGAGGTGGAAGGGGGGCAGCCGCTTTGCGACGAGCGCCGCCTGGGTCGGGGCGAACATGCGGACCGCGATGTCGGCCGCGCGCTCGAGGAGGTTCTCGGCTTCGTTGCTGAGCGCCAGCTCGACCCGCACGCCGGGATGCTCCCTCGCAAGCCGGACGAGGATGGGCGGGAGCCACTCGACCGCGACGATCTCGCTCGCCGTGACGCGGACGGTCCCGCTCGCCCCGGTCTCGTCGGCCGTCGCGGTGCGCTGCAGGGCGGCGATGGCCCGGGCGACGGTCTCGGCGTGGGGCTGCATGGCCCGGCCGGTGTCGGTGGGGGCAAGGCCGCGCGGCGTGCGGACGAAGAGATCGCGGCCGATCTCGCGCTCCAGCTCGTCGACATGGCGGGCAACCGTGGGCTGGGTGAGGCCGAGCGCGCGGGCGGCGGCCGAGAAGGAGCCGGTCTCGAGGACCGCGAGGAAGCTGCGATAGAGGCTCCAGTCGGGTGATCGACTCATCGATTCCCGTATAGCAGACCGCCGCGCTTCCACAATTTCCGAAGAACCCCAATCGCGCGAGAAGGGCGGTGTCGAGGGCACCGGATGGGCCGGGGCCTTCGGGACGGGAGACCGACGATGATCCACCTTCTCACCATTGCGCTGGCAAGCTTTCCCCTCTTCGCCCTGCTGACCGGCGTGGGCATGGCGTGAGGCACCGCGGTCGGGCGGCTTGCGGGTTGCAGGCGGCGGGCATGGGCCGCTAGGGCGGGGGCCTTCCCTGGAGGTCTCACCGTGACGGCCCATGTCCGCATCTCGCTTCCCGACGGCTCCGCGCGCGAGATGCCGCGCGGGACCACCGCGGGCGATGTGGCGCGCGCGATCGGGCCGGGCCTCGCGAAGGCGGCGCTGGCAGCGCGCGTCGATGGCGAGCTGGTCGATCTGTCGCGCCCGATCGAGCGGGATGCACGGCTCGAGCTGGTGACGGCGAAGGACGAGGCCGTCGCGCTCGAGCTGGTCCGCCATGACTATGCGCACGTGCTCGCCGAGGCCGTGCAGCGGCTGTTCCCGGGCACGCAGATCACCTTCGGCCCGGCGACCGAGGACGGCTTCTACTATGACTTCGCGCCGCCGCCGGGGCGCGGCCCCTTCACCGAGGCCGACCTGCCCGTCATCGAGGAGGAGATGCGGCGCATCATCGCCGCCGACAAGCCGCTGCGGCGCGAGGTGTGGGACCGCGCCGCCCTGATCGCGAAATGGCGGGCGGACGGCGAGCATTTCAAGGCCGAGTGGGCCGCGACGCTCCCCGAAGGCGAGGAGATCACGGTCTACTGGTCGGGCGACGACTGGATGGACATGTGCCGGGGGCCGCACCTGCCCTCGACCGGCCGGCTCGATCCGGAGGCCTTCCGGCTGACGCGGGTGTCGGGGGCCTACTGGCGCGGCGACCCGAAGAACCCCCAGCTCTCGCGCATCTCCGGGACGGGCTGGCTCTCGCGGAAGCAGCTCGAGGCGCACCTCCACCGGCTGGAGGAGGCCGCGAAGCGCGACCACCGCAGGCTGGGGCGCGAGATGGGCCTCTTCCACCTGCAGGAGGAAGCGCAGGGCTCGATCTTCTGGCACCCCAGGGGCTGGATGATCTACCGCCAGCTCGAGGCCTACATGCGCCGCCGGCTCGACGCCGCGGGCTACCGGGAAGTCAAGACCCCGCAGCTGATGAGCGCGAAGCAGTGGGAGCAGTCCGGCCACTGGGGCAAGTATCGCGAGAACATGTTCGTCGTGCCCGACGAGATCCCCTCGACCGCGGACGAGGGGCCGATCGTCTCGGGCGCAGCGGACTTCCTGGCCCTGAAGCCGATGAACTGCCCGGCGCATGTCCTCATCTTCCGCCAGGGGATCAAGAGCTATCGGGATCTTCCCCTGCGGCTGGCGGAATTCGGCTGCTGCCACCGAAACGAGCCGCATGGCGCGCTCCATGGCCTGATGCGGGTGCGCCAGTTCACCCAGGATGACGCCCACATCTTCTGCCGCGAGGACCAGCTCGTCGCCGAAGTCGCGGCCTTCATCGACCTGCTCGACCGGGTCTATCGCGACCTCGGCTTCGACCATTATGCGATCAAGCTGGCGCTTCGGCCGGAGAGCCGCTTCGGCTCGGACGCGATGTGGGACTGGGCCGAGCAGTCGCTCCGGGAGGCCGTGGCGGCGACGGGGCGCAACACGGCGGCCTTCGGCTGGGAGGAGCTGCCCGGCGAGGGGGCCTTCTATGCCCCGAAGCTCGAGTTCCACCTGACCGACGCCATCGGCCGGACCTGGCAGGTGGGCACGATCCAGACCGACACGGTGCTGCCCGAGCGGCTGGATGCGAGCTATGTGGGCGAGGATGGCGAGCGGCATCGGCCGGTGATGCTGCACCGGGCGATCCTCGGCAGCTTCGAGCGGTTCATCGGAATCCTGATCGAGCATCACGCCGGTCGCTTCCCGCTGTGGCTGGCGCCGGTCCAGGCGGTGGTGGCGACCATCGTGTCCGACGCCGACGGCTGGGCGGCCGAGGTGGCAGCCCGGCTCGCGGCGGCCGGCCTCAGGGTCGAGACCGACCTCAGGAACGAGAAGATCAACCTGAAGGTGCGCGAGCACAGCCTGATGAAGGTGCCGGTGCTGCTGGTGGTGGGCCGGCGCGAGGCCGAGGACGGGACGGTGGCGCTCCGGCGCCTGGGCGAGGAGGGCCAGCAGGTGCTGCCGCTGGAGGATGTCGTCGCGCGGCTGCGGGCCGAGGCCCTGCCGCCGGATCTCAGGGAGGGCTGAGCATGGCCGACCTTCGTGCGCTCACCGAGCGGTTCCTCGCCGCGCCGCAGATCCGGCCCGACGAGATGGCCGAGCTTGCCGCCGCCGGCGTCCGCCACATCGTCAACAACCGCCCCGACGGCGAGGTGCCCGACGCGCTGAAGGGTGCGGCGGTCGAGGCGGCGGCGCGCGCTGCCGGGATCGGCTACACGGCGATTCCCGTGGACCACGGCGGCCTTTCCCCGGCGCAGGCGGAGGCGCTTCGGGCGGTGCTGGCCGGAGCGCCGGGCAAGGTGCTGGGCTACTGCCGGTCGGGGACGCGCTCGACGATGCTGTGGGCGCTTGCCGAGGCGGCCTCCGGCGCCGACCCACAGACCATCATCGCGGCGGCAGCCAGGGCCGGCTATGACGTGCGCGGGCTCGAGCCGATGATGCAGAAGCTGGCCCCGGCGCGCTGATGGCCGACCAGCCGGACCCGCAGCTGGCCGAGGCGGGGCGCCGGCGCAGGCGGCCCCGACACGCCAATGTGCTCGTGCTCCAGGGCGGCGGCGCGCTCGGCGCCTACCATCTCGGCGTGATCGAGGAGCTCTCGGCGCAGGGGATCGTTCCGGACTGGGTGTGCGGCGTCTCGATCGGGGCGATCAATGCCGCGATCCTCGCCGGCAACCGGCCGGAGGACCGGCTGCGCCAGCTCGCCCGCTTCTGGGAGCGGGTCTCGGCCGCGCTCGTGCCCCCGGTGGCCTGGCCGTCGGGATGCGCGGGCGAGATGTGGCAGGACGCCTCGGCCCTCTGGATCGCGCTGATGGGCGTTCCCGGCTTCTTCGCGCCGCGCTTCCCGCCGGCGCCCTGCCAGCCCCGCGGCAGCGCCGGTGCGGTGAGCCAATATGACCTTTCGCCGCTCCGGGCCACGCTCGAGGAGCTGGTCGACTGGGACCGGCTGAACGGCGGGGCGATGCGGGTGTCGGTCGGCGCGGTCGCCATCGAAACCGGGCAGATCCGCTACTTCGACACCGGCGGTCCCGATGCCCGGCGCCTCTCGATCGACCATGTGCTCGCCTCGTGCGCGCTGCCGCCGGCGTTTGCGCCGGTGCTGGTCGAGGATGCCTGGTACTGGGATGGCGGGATCGCCTCGAACGCGCCGGTCCAGCACGTCTTCGACGCCGACTGGGGGCGGGACAAGAACATCTTCCAGGTCGATCTGTTCCCGGCCGCCGGGCCGCTCCCCGAGACGCTCGCCGATGTCGAGATCCGGGCGCAGGACATCCGCTTCTCCAGCCGGACGCGGATGAACACCCGGCGCGAACTCGAGCTTGCGCCGGTGCGGGCGATGGTCCGCCGGCTGCTCTCCGACTGCAACCCCGATCTCGCCCGGCTGGAGCCCGGCGAACTCGCCGCGCTCCGCCGCTTCGCCGAGGAGCAGCGCATCGACATCTGCCAGATCGTCTATGCCGACAAGGCCCGCGCCGGCCGGGCCCGCGGCTACGACTTCGCGGCGGGCGCGATCCGCGCCCATCGCGAGGCCGGACGCCGGGATGCCGCCGAGGCGCTGGCAACGCGCGACTGGCGCGCGCCGCCGGCCGCCGGCGTGCGCTGCGACCGGCTGTAGGAGGGCGGGGTGAACGCCGAGTTCGAGAAGCTTGTGGCAGCGGCGCCCTATGGCCTGGTCGAGGCCTGCTCGCCGCTGGTGCGGCGGGTGCTCGCGAAGAACCCCTCGCCCTTCACCTTCACCGGCACCGGCACCTACATCGTCGGCCGCGGCGAGGTGGCCGTCATCGACCCCGGCCCGGCGGACCCGGCCCACATCGCCGCCATCCTCGCGGCGACCCGGGGCGAGACCATCGCCGCCATGCTCGTGACCCACACCCACCTCGACCACTCGCCCGGCGCCGTGCCGCTCAAGGCGGCGTGCGGCGCCCCCGTGATGGGCTGCGCGCCGCTCACCCTCGCCGACGACGGGCCGCGGGCCGATGCCGGGTTCGATGCCAGTTATCTGCCCGACCGGGTGCTCGCCGAGGGCGAGGCCGTGACCGGCCCGGGCTGGACGCTGCGCGCAGTCGCCACTCCCGGCCACACCTCGAACCACCTGTGCTTCGCGCTCGAGGAGGAGGGCGCGCTGTTCACCGGCGACCATGTGATGGGCTGGTCGACGACGGTGGTGGCCCCGCCCGACGGCGACATGGCGGCCTACCTGGCCAGCCTCGCGAAGCTGCTCGACCGGCCCGACCGGCGCTACTACCCCACCCACGGCGCGCCGGTCGAGGAGCCGCAGCGCTGGGTGCGGCACCTGATCGGCCACCGCCGCCAGCGCGAGGCGCAGATCCTCGCCCAGCTTGCCGAGGGCCCGCGCACCATCCCGGCGATGGTCGAGGCCATGTATGCCGCGGTCGACCGGCGGCTGTGGGGGGCAGCGGGGCGCTCGGTTCTGGCGCATCTCCTCGACCTTGCCGAGCGCGGCGAGGTGGTGCGCGGCGAGGGCGAGACCTGGCAGCGCCGGGCGTGAGGGCCGCGGCCGCCTTCCTCGCCGGGCTGGGAGTGGCGGCGCTAGCCGGGCTGGCCTTCCTCCTTGCTGCGCCGGCGCTGCGCGCGCGGCTGCTGCCGGGTGCGGCGGCCAGCGGCGAGACGGTGGTGGCCGCCACGCTTCAGGCCGTCCGGCGCGAGCAGAAGCTCCTCGTGTTCGCGGCCTTCGTGACGGCGGACGTGACGTCCACCGTGCAGAAGACCGTCCTCGACCTCGCCGTGCCGGGCACTGGCGTCACCCGCACCGTCATCGTGCCGGGCGAAGTGCGCTACGCGATCGATCTCTCGACGCTCTCCGAGGATGACCTCCGCTGGAACCCGGAGACGCGGACGCTCACCGTCCGGCTGCCGCCGGTGGTGGCGCTCGATCCGGCGATCCGGCTCGACCGGATGCGGGTCTTCACCGAAAAGGGGCCGCTCGCCGCCGTCACCGACGTGGAGGAGGTGGCCGATGCGATGAACCGGAAGGCGATCGCCGGTGCGCTCCTCGCCGAGGCGCGGACGCCCGAGCTGATGCGCCTTGCCGAGGCGGCAGCGGCCGAGGCGCTCCGCACCAGCTTCCTGCTGCCCCTGCGGGCCGCCGGGCTCGACGGCGTCAGGGTCGAGGTGGCGCGGCCGGTGGCGACGGCTTCGGCGCGGGCAGGTTGATGACCAGCGTCAGGTTGAACGCGCGGTTGACCGTGTCCGGCTCGGGTTGCGGGAAGCGCTGGACGAAATAGCCCGCCTCCACGGCGTGCCGGCCGACGGGAAAGCCGAGGCCGACGAAGCCGCGATGCTGGTCGAAGCCGGCCTCCGGGCTCCAGCCGGCTTCGGACAGCGTGAGGAAGCCTTCCCACCAGCCGATCGCGCGCGGCGCCTTCGCACCCCCGAGCGGGACGTTGGCGCGCATCAGCTGACGGACCCGCAGCGACATGCCGCCGGCATCCGCGCGAAAGCGCTGCTCGAGCCGGGTGCGGCCGATGATCTGCGCCCGCTCCCCGGTGACGATGGGGTAGAGGATCTGCTGCCAGGGCCGGTGCTCGGTGTTGCCCGGCCGCCCCGCGGGTTCGGTCCGGATATAGGCATAGCCGGCAACCGCGGTGACACCGGGGGCAAGGCGCGTTCCCAGCGCGCCGCGCAGCAGCGTCTGGCCGAGGCGCCCGGCATCGTCGGTCACGCGGAAGGAGGCGTCGAACCAGAGCCAGACCTCGTCCGAGACGGGCCCCTGGACGAGGGCATTGCCCCAGAACTGGCTGTCCTGGGCGTGGGCGGGCGCGGCGGCAAGCGCCGCAAGGGCAAAAAGGAAGACACGCATCGCGCGCGCCTAGCCCCGTCGCGACGGGTCGCAAGCCGGGAACCGGCGGCGCAGTGTCGCGCCCGGCTGGGTCTGCGGAGGGGTCAGGCCCGCTCCAGCCGGGCCGTTCCTGCCGGCACGCGGAAGCGGGCGTGGGTGGAAAGCTTCCCGCCGGGGCTTCGCACCGTGTCCACCACCTTCATCTCGGCCGTCCAGGCCTCGGGCGTGACGGTCATGAGCGTGTAGCCGCGCTCGTCGCGGATGTAGGCAAGCCCGGGGTTGCGGCGGAGGATCTCGGCATGCTCCGGCCGGGTGCCGGGCCCGTCGGAGCCGGAGGAGATGGAGGTGGTGACGAACTCGATGGCCTGGGCCGGGCTGTCGGGCCGGGCGTCGGACCGGCGCACTTCGCCGGCCCAGTGCTGGTGCTCGTCCCCCGTCAGCACCACGAGGTTCCGCACCCGCTCCAGCCGCGCGAGCAGCCGGTCGCGCGGGGCGAGATAGCCCGCCCAGCTGTCGACATTGACGCCGCGCGGCTCGGGGTCGCGGCCGCGCTCGAGGTTCATCATCATCACCTGCTGGAGGAGCGCGTTCCAGCGCGCCTCGCCGAAGCCGCGCACCAGCCAGTCCTCCTGGGCGCGGCCGAGCATCTCGGCCCCGGGATTGCGGATCTCCGGGCACAGGCTGCCGAAGCGGTCGCCGCAGGGCTGATCGGTGCGGAAGGCGCGGGTGTTCAGCAGGCGGGCGTCGAGCAGGCGGCCGAAGCGATACTGGCGGAAGACGCCCGAGAGGCCGTTCGCGGGGAAGGCATCGGCGCGCACCGGCATGAACTCGTACCAGGCCTGCATGGCCGCGGCGCGGCGCAGCCGGAAGAGCTCGGGCGGCGTGTCGCCGGGCGGCGTCTCCCCGGCCCAGTTGTTGACGACCTCATGGTCGTCGTAGCTCATGAGGAAGGCGGCCGAGCGATGCGCTTCCTGGAGGTCGAGATCGAGCCGGATCTCGGTGTGGCGGCGGCGATAGTCGTCGAGCGAGAAGATCTCGGGGCCGCCGTGGCGGCGGACGGTGGGCACCATCTGGCCGAGCCCCCAGGAGAAGACCGCAGCGCGCGGGCCATATTCGTAGATGTAGTCGCCATAGTGGAAGATGGCGTGGCAGTCCTCGCCGGCGAGGTGGCGGTGGGCGGTGTAGAGCCCCGACTGAAAGTCCTGGCAGCCGGCGACCCCCAGCCGGACGGCGGCGACCTCGGCACCGGGGGCGGGAAGCGTGCGGGCGCGGCCCGCGACCGAGCGCTCGCCGCCGGCGATGAAGCGGTAGTGATACACCCGGTCGGGCTGGAGCGCATCGAGGGTCACATGGACCGAATGGCCGAGCTCCGGCCGGGCGACCGCCTCGCCCTCGGCGACGAGGGTCGAGAAGGACGGATTCTCGGACACCTCGTAGCGCACGAGCGCGGGCCGGGCGCCGAGGCCGCGATCGGGATCGAGCGGGCGCGGGGCGAGCCGCGTCCAGATGACGAAGCCCCGGTGGTCGGGATCGCCGGCCGCGACGCCGAGCTGGAACGGGTCGTCGACGAAGGCGACTGGCGACGCGAGGCGGCCGAGCGCGGGGGCGGAAAGCGCGGCGCTGGCGCCGGCGAGGAGCGTGCGGCGGTCGATCATGGACTCCGCTTGCCCGGATCAGGTGACAGGCTCAAGACGGCCGGCGATGCTGGAGGCAAGCCGGATTCCCTCCCCCTGCCGCAACGTCTGCCGGCTGCGCCGGGGCCTGTGCATCGGCTGCGGGCGCACGCCCGAGGAGATCGCGGCCTGGCCGACGGCGACGGACGCCGAGCGGCGGGCGATCGTGGCGGCCGCGGCGGCGCGGCTTCCGCGCGGCGGCCGCGGGCGCTAGAGCGGGCGCCATGGATCCATCGCCCCCGGTCCTGCTCGCGCCCTCCATCCTCTCGGCCGATTTCGCGCGGCTGGGCGAAGAGGTGGCGGCGATCGACGCGGCCGGCGCCGACTGGATCCATGTCGATGTCATGGACAATCACTTCGTGCCCAACCTCACCATCGGGCCGATGGTGGTGAAGGCGCTCCGGCCCTGGTCGGCGAAGCCGTTCGACGTGCACCTGATGGTTGCCCCGGCCGACGCGCTGGTCGAGGCCTTCGCCGAGGCCGGGGCGGACATCCTCTCGGTCCATCCCGAGGCGGGGCCGCATCTGCATCGCACCCTCGCGCGGATCCGGGCGCTGGGGAAGAAGGCGGGTGTCGTGCTCAACCCGGCAACCCCGCTCGCTGCGGTCGAGCCCGTTCTCGACATGGTCGATCTGGTGCTGGTGATGTCGGTCAACCCCGGCTTCGGCGGCCAGGCCTTCATCCCGTCTGCGCTCGACCGGATCGCAGCGCTCCGGCGGATGATCGACCGGAGCGGCCGGGCGATCGCGCTCGAGGTAGATGGCGGAATCGGGCCGGACACGGCGGCCGACGTCATCGCGGCGGGCGCGACCGTGCTGGTGGCGGGGACGGCCGCCTTCCGCGGCGGCCGCGACTGCTATGCCGCCAATCTCGCGGCGCTGCGCGGCTGATGGCGGACGGCGAGGCGGACGACATTCCGGGGGAGGATCGGCGGCTCCATCGCCGCACCGACGACGGCCGCGGCCCCTCGCTTGCCGAGCGGATCGGCGACCGGCTGGCCGAGGCCGGGTTCCGCAGCCCCATCCACCGGATGCGCCTCAAGGGGCGCTTCCCGCTGAAGCTGCTCGGCGTGCCGGAAGACCCGGTGCCGGGGAATGCCGACCGGGGCGCCCGGCTGATGGCCGGCCGGCTCTATCTCGGCGGCCATGGCGCGCCGCTGGCGTCCGCCGCGCTCGACGACCGCGATGCGCCGCTGGCCTGGCGGCGCTGGGTGCACGGCTGGGGCTGGCTGCGCGACGCGGCCGCCCACCCGCCCGCCAGCGCCGCCGAGGCCCAGCGGATCGAGCTTCTGGCGCGGCGCTGGCTCGAGCGCTTTCCCGACTATCACGCCGAGGCCTGGGCACCGGACCTGACCGGCCGCCGCGTGCTGATGGCGCTCGCCCATGCGCCGCTCCTCATCCCCCGGCACGACCATGTCCACCGCTCGGCCGTGCTGAACGGGATCGCCCGCTGGACCCGCCACCTCGACCGGGCGGTGCGGCGGATGCCCGACGGGCCGGCCCGGCGCGACGCAGTGGCCGGCCTGTTCGCCGGCATGCTGCTCATCCCCGGCCAGGAGGACCGGCTGGCGCGGGCCGAGGCGCTGCTGGCGGAGGCGTGCGCGCCGCTGCTCGAGGCCGGGAACGCGCCGCCGCTCGAGCTGGCAGCGCTTGGCGACACCCTGCTGCTCCTCGCCAGCTGCCACAGGGCGCGGGGCCTCCGCGTGAGCCAGGCGGTCGAACGCGGGCTGGCCGCCATCCGCTCCCGGCTGGCCGCGCTCGCCATGGGCGACGGGCTCCCGGCGCCCTGGCACGGCGGCCAACCCTCGCCGGCGCAGATGGCGCGGCTCGGCGTGGCGGCGGCCGGCGAAGGGGCTGCCGCCGGCGACGCGGGCGGGTTCGTGCGGCTGGAGGCCGGCGCGCGCCGGATCGTCATGGACACGAGCCCGCCGCCCTCGCCGCGGCAGGCGGCGTGCCCGCACGCCTCGACGCTCGCCTTCGTCATGTCGGACGGGGCGGTCCCCGTGATCGTGAGCTGCGGCGGCCCGCTTCATGCCGCGTCCGAGGGCATCGCGCCGCTCCCCCTGCCCCGGGAGCTGGCGGAGGGGCTGAGGGCCACCGCGGCCCATTCGGCGCTCGTCCTCGACGACAGCAACTCGACCCGCCTCGGCCCGGCCGGCGGCCGGCGATCCGCAGGAGTCGAGGAAGTCGCGGTGGAACGGCGTGCCCTGCCCGAGGGCCAGCTTGTCGAGGCCCGGCACGATGGCTACCGCGGCCGCTTCGGGCTGCTCCACGCGCGGCGGCTCTGGCTTGCTGCCTCGGGCGAGGATCTGCGCGGCGAGGACCGGCTGCTGCCCGCCTCCGGCGTGCGGCGGCTTCTTGGCGGCGAGCCGGTGCCGGTTGCGGTGCGCTTCCACCTCGCGCCCGGCGCTGTGGTCTCGCTGACCGAGGACGGCAGTGGCGCGCTCATCCGGATCGCGGGCGCACGCCCGCGCGACGCGATCGCCTGGTCGTTCCGCGCCAGCCTGCCGCCGGGCTTTCGCGTCGCGATCGAGGACAGCATCGTGGTGGACTGGCAGGGCGAGGTCCGGCCCACGCGGCAGCTGGTGCTGGCCGGCGCCCTTGCGCGCGCCACGCTGCCGCCGCTCGCCTGGGCGTTCCGGCGCCAGACCCGGGGCTGAGGCGCATGGGAGCCTTGCGCTTGCCGGGCACGGACGGCTGGGGCAGGGGCCGGGCGCCTCGCCACATCCGGGGCCACATCCGGGGAATCCCATGACCGATCTCGTGCCGGTGCGCCGCGCGCTTCTTTCCGTCTCCGACAAGGCCGGCCTGGTCGCGCTGGCGCGCGGGCTCGCCGGCCACGGCGTCGAGCTGGTCTCGACCGGGGGGACGGCCGCGGCGCTGCGCGAGGCGGGGCTTGCCGTGCGCGATGTCGCCGAACTCACCGGCTTTCCCGAGATGATGGACGGGCGGGTCAAGACGCTGCACCCCGCGGTCCACGGCGGCCTCCTCGCGCGGCGCGACGATGCCGGCCACCAGGCAGCGGCCGCGGCCCATGGCATCGCCCCGATCGATCTCCTCGTCGTCAACCTCTACCAGTTCGAGGCGACGGTGGCGAAGGGCGCGCCGCGCGGCGAGATCGTCGAGACCATCGACATCGGCGGGCCGGCCATGCTGCGCTCGGCGGCCAAGAACCATGGCTTCGTCGCGGTCGTGACCGACCCGGCGGACTATCCGGCCGTGCTCGCCGAGATGGCGGCCAATGGCGGCGCGCTGACCTTCGCGACGCGGCGGCGGCTGGCGGCGAGGGCCTTCCAGGCGAGCGCCGCCTATGATGCGGCGATCGCCTCCTGGTTCGCCTTCGCCGAGGAGGGGGAGATGTTCCCGGCCCTGCTCCCGGTTGCGGCCCGGCGGGTGGCCGTGCTGCGCTACGGCGAGAACCCGCACCAGGCGGCGGCCGTCTATGCCGCACCGGGCGAGCAGGGCGGGCTCGCGCGCGCGCAGCCGGTGCAGGGCAAGGAGCTCTCCTACAACAACCTGAACGATGCCGAGGGCGCGCTCGCGCTGGTCGCGGAGTTCCGCGAGGCGGGGCCGACGGCTGCCATCATCAAGCACGCCAACCCCTGCGGGGTGGCGACCGCCGGGAGCCTCGAGGCAGCGCTCCGCGCGGCGCGCGCCTGCGACCCGGTCTCGGCCTTCGGCGGGATCGTGGCGGTCAACCGCCCGCTCGACGGCGCGACCGCGCGCGCCATCGCCGAGGTCTTCACCGAGGTCGTCATCGCCCCCGATGCCAATGCCGAGGCGCGCGAGGTGCTCGCCGGGCGGGCGAACCTGCGCCTCCTCCTCCTGCCGCTTCCTGATCCGGCGCGGCCGGGCCTCGTGCTGCGCAGCATCGCGGGCGGGTTCCTCGTCCAGTCGCGCGACAACCGGCTGCTCGACGCGCTGCGGGTGGTGACGAAGCGGGCGCCGACCGAGGCCGAGCTTGCCGACCTGCGCTTCGCCTGGACGGTTGCGAAGCATGTGAAGTCGAACGCGATCGTCTATGCGAAGGATGGCGCGACCGCGGGCATCGGGGCCGGCCAGATGAGCCGGCTCGATTCGGCGCGGATCGCGGCGCAGAAGGCGCGCGATGCGGCGGCCGCGGCGGGATGGGACGCGCCGCGAACGGTCGGCAGCGTGGTCGCCTCGGACGCCTTCTTTCCCTTCGCCGATGGCCTGATCGCCGCCGCCGAGGCGGGCGCGACGGCGGTCATCCAGCCGGGCGGTTCGGTGCGCGACGCCGAGGTGATCGCGGCCGCCGATGAACGGGGGCTGGCCATGGTCGTCACCGGCATGCGCCACTTCAGCCACTGACGCGGTGGCCGCGCTCCGGCCCGCCCTCCTGCCGCCAGCGCTGCGCGGCCCGGCGTGGATGGTGGTCGCCTGCGTCGCCTTCGCCGGGCTCTGGGTCTGCATCCGCCTCATCTCCGAGGCGATGCACCCCATGGCGATCGTCTTCTGGCGCAACCTCCTCGGGCTGCTGTGGCTGCTGCCCATGCTGCTGCTGACGCCCGGCCTCCTGAAGCCGGAGCGGGCCCGCGGCCACCTGCGCCGCGCTGCCTCGGGCCTCCTTGCGACCTATGGCACCTTCTATGCCGTCGCCAGCGCGCCGCTGGCGACCGTCCTTGCCATCAACTACACCGCGCCGCTGTTCGCGACCATCGGCGCCGTGCTCTTCCTCGGCGAGCGGATCCGAATCTTTCGCAGCATCGCGCTCCTGGTGGGCTTTGCCGGGATGCTGCTGGTGCTGCGGCCCGGTGCGACCGGGATGACGGCGGGCCTGTGGGCGGCGGTCGTCTCGGCGCTGGCCACCGCCTTCTCGCTCGTCGCCATCAAGGCGCTCACGGCAACCGATGATCCGCGCGCCGTGGCGGCCTGGTCGTTCGTCCTGATGCTGCCCGTCTCCTTCCTGGTCGCGCTTCCCTTCGGCCCCTGGCCCGAGGCGCGGCTGTGGCCGCTGCTGGTTGCGCTTGGCGCCTGCGCTGCGGCCGGGCAGCTGGCGCTCTCGCGCGCCTTCGCCGCGGCCGAGGCGAGCGCCGTGATGCCCTTCGACTTCGTCCGCTTCGGGCTGATCACGCTGGCCGGGATCCTCCTCTTCGGCGAGCGCTATGACGCCCAGACGCTGCTGGGCGGCGCGGTCATCCTGGCGTCCACCATCTTCATCGCGGTCCGCGAGCGGGCAGTGCGCGCCGAGCTGCGCCCGACCGCTCCGCCCGACACCTGAGCCCCTCTCAAGCTCGGCAGGGGCGCGGCACAAAGGCCGGCCCTAGGGCTCGCCGGAACCATCAAGGGAGTGCAGGCATGGAACTCAAGGGATTGACCGCCGTGGTGACGGGGGGCGCCTCGGGCCTTGGCGCGGCAACCGCGCGGGCGCTGGCGAAGGAGGGCGTCAAGGTCGCCATCTTCGACCTGAACGCCGAGAAGGGCGAGGCGGTCGCGGCCGAGGTGGGCGGGGTCTTCTGCAAGGTCAACGTGACGGACGACGCCTCGGTCGATGCCGGCTTCGAGAAGGCGCGCGCGGCGCTGGGCCAGGAGCGGATCCTCGTCAACTGCGCCGGCACGGGCAATGCCATCAAGACGGCCAGCCGCGACAAGCAGACGGGCGCCATCCGGCATTTCCCGCTCGATGCCTTCAACATGATCATCCAGATCAACCTCGTCGGCACCTTCCGCTGCATCGCCAAGTCGGCGGCGGGCATGATGACGCTGCCGCCGCTCAACGAATTCGGCGAGCGCGGAGTCATCATCAACACCGCGAGCGTGGCGGCCGAGGATGGCCAGATCGGCCAGGCCGCCTATTCGGCCTCGAAGGGCGGCGTGGTGGGCATGACGCTTCCCATCGCGCGCGACCTCTCCAGCGAGGGAATCCGGGTCAACACCATCCTGCCGGGCATCTTCGACACGCCGCTGCTGCAGGGCGCGCCGCAGAATGTGAAGGATGCGCTTGCCGCGCAGGTGCCCTTCCCGAAGCGGCTGGGCATGCCGGAGGAATATGCGAGCCTCGCGCTCGAGATGTGCCGCAACAGCTATTTCAACGGCGAGGACGTGCGGCTCGACGGCGCGATCCGGATGAGCCCGCGCTGAGCCCGAGGCCCCGGCCGGAGCGCTGCCGCCCGGCCGGGGCTCCTGCTGCCCCCTAGCGCGACGGCGGCAGGAGGACGGTGTCGATCACGTGGATGACGCCGTTCGAGGCGCCGATGTCGGCCGCCGTCACGGTCGCCTCGTTGACGCGCACGCCCTTCGTGCCGTCGATCTTCACGCTGGCGCCATTGACGGTCGCGACATCGAGATTGCGCCCGGCGAGCGCCGACGACATGGTCCGCCCCGGCACCACATGGTAGGTGAGGATCGCCGTCAGCTGCGCCTTGTTCTCGGGCTTGAGCAGGGTCTCGACCGTGCCGGCCGGAAGCTTCGCGAAGGCGGCGTCCGTCGGCGCGAAGACGGTGAAGGGGCCGGGGCCCTTGAGCGTGTCGACGAGGCCTGCGGCGCCGAGCGCGGCAGCAAGCGTCTTGAACTGGCCGGCGGCAACGGCAGTGTCGACGATGTCGGCGGCGCGGGTGGCAGTCGCGGCAAGGGCGAGCGCGGCGGCGGTTGCCGCCGTCAGGAAGGTCTTCATGGCCTGGCTCCTCGGGAGGCAGCCGGAATTGCTGCCATACCCGCGAGGTCGGGTCGGTTCGCTCCGTTGCGACCTGCCGCGATTGAGAGGCGCGACAGCCTGCCGCTCAGGCCGCGCGCAGCCGCTCGAGGGCGCGCGCCTTGCCGATGAGCGGGAGGAGCGCGGCCATGTCCGGCCCCGAGGTGCGGCCGGTGAGGGCGAGGCGCAGGGGAAGGAAGAGGCTCCTTCCCTTGCGCCCGGTGCGCGCGGCGAGCGCCGAGGTGAGCGCGCCCCAGGTCTCCGGCCCCATCTCGAGGGTTTCGAGCAGGCGCGCCGCCTCGGCGAGATAGCTCCGCTCCTCGGCCTGGGGTGGCGCTGCGACCGGCCCGTCGATCACCGCCTTCCAGTCGGCGGCCTCGGCGAGCGTCGTGATGTTGCCCCGGATCGCCAGCCACTCGGCTTCGCTGAGCGCGACCCGGCCGGAGACTGCGGCGTGCGGCAGGGCATGGAGGATCCGCGCGTTGAGCGCGGCGAGCTCCGCCTCGTCGAAGCGGGGGTGGGCGCGGCCGAGGTGGGCGAGGTCGAAGCCCGCGATGAGCGGCGCGTCCGACGTGACGGGTTCGACCGGCAGGCTGGTGCCGAGCCGGGCGAGCAGGGCCCTCACTGCGAGTGGCTCGATCCCGGCGGCGCGGAACTCGGCGACGCCGATCGCGCCGAGGCGCTTGGAGAGCTTGCCCTCGGCGCCGGTGAGAAGGGGCGCGTGGCCGAAGGCGGGGGCCGGGTGGCCGAGGGCGGCGAACATCTGCAGCTGGATGCCGGTGTTGGTCACATGATCCTCGCCGCGGAGCACATGGGTGACGCCCATGTCGATGTCGTCGATGACCGAGGGAAGCATGTAGAGCCAGCTGCCGTCGGCACGGCGGATCACCGGATCGGACAGCGAGGCCGGATCGATGTGGGAGGGCCCGCGGACGAGATCGTCCCAGCGGTGGGGAAGATCGGGGGAGAGGCGGAAGCGCCAGTGCGGGCGGCGCCCTTCCGCCTCGAGCCGGGCGCGGTCGGCCGCCGTGAGGGCAAGCGCGGCGCGATCATAGACCGGGGGGAGGCCGCGGGCGAGGAGGACCTTGCGCTTGAGCTCCAGCTCCTCGGGCGTCTCGTAGGCCGGATAGACATGGCCGGAGGCGGCGAGCGTCTCGAGCACCTCGGCGTAGCGGTCGAACCGGTCGGACTGGCGGACTTCGCCATCGGGGACCATGCCGAGCCAGGCCAGATCCTCGCGGATGGCCTGCGCGAACTGCTCGGTCGAGCGGGCGACATCGGTGTCGTCGAGGCGGAGCAGGAAGCGGCCGCCGAGCTTCCGCGCCGTCAGCCAGTTGAGGAGCGCGGTGCGCACATTGCCGACATGGAGCCGGCCGGTGGGCGAGGGCGCGAAGCGGGTGACGACCGGAGCGGGAGGGGCGGAAGGCATGGGCGCGCGTCCAAAGGCCGGCCGGGCCCGGCTGTCAAGGCGCCAGGGCGGCCTCGGCGGGCCGGGCTTTCCTTCAGCGGGAAGAGAGCCGGCGGTTGTCGACCGGCTGGAAGTCTCCCAGCGTGCAGGCCCCGTAGGTGATGCCGCTGATGGGATCGATCACCTCGAAGGGATCGCCGGCGCAGGCCTGGTGCTGGGGCGAGCGCCAGACGATGGTGCGGTTGTCGCCGATGCCCGGGCAGGCGGCGGGCAGGGTCACCCGGAACCAGCGCGACGCGCTTTCGCGCACGAGCAGCGTGCGGGCGTCGATCATCCGGGTTTCCTGGATGTTGCGGGTCATGAGGCAGCGCCGCGCTTCGCCGGTGGCGGGAAGGGCGGCGACCCGCTCGGCTTCGGCGGCGCGCTCGGCCGCGCGGTCGCGCGCGGCGGCGGGGACAGCGAGGGCAAGCGCCGCGAGCGCTGCGACGAGATGATCAGAAGACATCCTTCGCTCTCCTCCGTTCCCCCAGCTCGGCGGCATCGCGGGCGCGGACGAAGGGGTTGGTGGCCAGCTCGTCGGCGAGCGTGAAGGGGACCGTGGGCTCGTTCCTGGCACGGGCCGCCTGAACGGCGGCGAAACGGGCCATGAGGGCGGCGTTGTCGGGCTCGACGGTGATGGCGAAGCGCGCGTTGGCGAGCGTGTATTCGTGGGCGCAGAAGACCCGCGTGTCGGGGGGGAGCGCCTTCAGCTTCGCCAGGGCGGCGAACATGTCCTCGGGCGTGCCCTCGAACAGCCGGCCGCAGCCCATGGCGAAGAGGGTGTCGCCGCAGAAGAGCGCCCGGGCCGAGGGGAAGTGATAGGCGATGTGGCCGGCGGTGTGGGCGCCGACGAAGAGGACCTGGCCCTCATGGTCGCCGAGCCGCACCGTGTCGCCATGGTCGACGGCGCGGTCGAGGCCCGGGATCTTCGCGGCTTCCCGGGCCGGGCCGACGATGGTGCAGCCGGTCGCCGCCTTGATCGCGGCGTTCCCGCCGACATGGTCGGGGTGCCAGTGGGTGTTGAGGATGTGGGTGATGGCGAGCCCGGCTTCCGCGGCGGCTGCGAGCACCGGGTCGGCAACCGCCGGGTCGATGACGGCGCAGCGCGCGGGCGCGTAGGCGAAGAGCCAGACATAGTTGTCGGCAAGGACGGGAACGCGGATGACATCGGGGAGGGCGGGATCGGCCATGTCACCAGCTCCCGATGTTGGGGGCCGAGGCCCAGGGCTCGCGCGGCGGAAGACTGCCCGACATCTGCAGGAGCTCGACCGAGATGCCGTCGGGGGTCTTCACGAAGGCCATGCGGCCATCGCGCGGCGGGCGGTTGATGGTGACGCCATGGGCGGCGAGCCGGTCGCAGACTTCGTAGATGTCCTCGACCGCGTAGGCGATGTGGCCGAAGTTGCGGCCGCCCGTGTAGCCGGCCTCGTCCCAGTTGTGGGTGAGCTCGATCTGGGCATCCTCGTTGCCGGGGACGGCGAGGAAGATGAGGGTGAAGCGCCCGGCCGCATGGTCGATGCGGCGCAGCTCCTTCAGGCCCAGCAGCGCGAAGAAGCGGATGGTCGCCTCCGGATCGGAGACGCGGAGCATGGTGTGGAGATACTTCATGATGCGCTCCTCAGCGTGCGGCCCTCGATGCCCTCGAAGGCATCGACGATCCAGTCGGGCACCGGGCTCGGCCGGCCGCGCGCCTCGGCGACATGCACCTGGACCTGACGGATCCGCGCGCGGAGATCGTCCCTGTCCGCGCCGTTCGCAAGGCCGTGGAGCTCGCAGAGGAACTCGGCCGAAGTGCGGCCGATGCGGCCGGCGGCGACGCAGATGTCGACTTCCTCGTCGAGGAGAAGGGGCGCGACATAGTCCACCTCGGCGCGGACCACGTGAAACTCCGCCTCGCCGCCGGCGATGCCGGTGCGCTCGAAGATGCCCGCCCGCCGCCAGTATTCGACCACGCCGACGTCCGCCCATTCGAGGTAGCGGGCGAAGTAGACGACCGCCTGGGCGTCGACCTCGGCGTAGCGGACGCGTCGGCGGAAGGCGAATCGGAAGTCGGCGCGCGGCATGGCCTTGCCTTAGGGCAAGGGGGCGGGCAGGGCGAGCGACGAGGGAGGCGGGCGTGGCACAGGCGAACATGATCGCGGGCGGCCTTGTGGCGCTGGGGCTGGCGGCCGCCGGCCTGTTCGTCGGCCTGGGCCTCGGCCGGCTTCGCGAACCTCCGGCGTCGGTCACGGTGCGCGGGGTGGCCGAGCGCGACGTGGTGGCCGATCTTGCGACCTGGACGCTGGCGACGCAGGCGGCCGGGACCGACCTTGCATCCGTGCAGGCGCGCGCCGACCGCGACGCCGAGACGGTGTGGGCCTTTCTTGCGCGGCAGGGGTTCTCGCCGGCCGAGATCGCCGCACGGGGTGCCGGCGTGAACCAGTGGTATGACGGCCAGCGCGGCGTCATGAACGTCACCATCCGCCAGCGCTTCCAGGCGCGGACCACCGATGTCGCCAGGATGGAGCGGGCCTTTGCCGCCCAGGCCGAGATCATCCGCGCCGGGGTGGCGCTCGACGCGGACGGCGGCGGCCTCGCCTACAGCTTCACCAAGCTCAATGACGTGAAGCCGGCGATGATCGCCGAGGCGACGAGGGCGGCGCGCGAGGCCGCCGACCAGTTCGCCGCCGATTCGGGGACGAAGGTGGGCGGCATCCGCACCGCGACCCAGGGGCTCTTCACCATCACCGGGCGCGACGGCGACCCGGGGCCCGGCACCGACACGCCAAACCAGAAGGTGCGGGTGGTGACGACCGTCGAGTTCCTGCTCGCCGACTAGGGGCCGGACCTAGGGCGCGGCGAGGCCGGCAAGCAGCCGGGCGAGCGCCAGGAAGAAGACGAGGCCCGAGGCAATCATCAGATAGTCCCAGGGCAGGTGGGCGAGGGGGCCGATGGTGCGGCGGCGGTCGGCAAGGGCGCAGCCGAGCGTGGCGGCCGCGGCAAGGCCGGTCAGGCCGGCGAGAAGCGGATCGAGCGCCACTCCGCCTCGCTCAGGGGTTGGAGCGGGCGCCGCGGGCGCCTAAGGGGATCGCGTTCCACTTCGGGGAGACTGCCATGTTCCGCGCCCTTCTCGCCGCGTCTGCCGTCATCGCCCTTGCGCCTGCCGCCATCGAGGCGCCCGCGCAAGCCGCGCGCGCAACCGAGGCGGAGGCAGCCGCCGCGCTCGATGCCGCCATCGCCGGCCCCTGGCGCTCGGAGGCGAACCGGGCGCGCGACATCTATCGCCACCCGAAGGAGACGCTGCTCTTCTTCGGCTTCCGCCCTGACATGACCGTGGTCGAGATCGCCCCCGGCGGCGGCTGGTACACCGAGATCCTGGCGCCGGCGCTCAAGGGGCGGGGCCAGCTCCTCGTCGCCCAGAACAACCCGACCGTCTCGCCGGCCGCGGCCAAGGCGCGCGCCGACTTCCTCCAGAAGTTCGGCAACCGCGACATCTACGGCCAGGTCAATGTCGTCAACTTCGGCAAGGGCATCATGGCCTCGATGGCCGCGCCCAACAGCGTCGATCTCGTGGTCACCTTCCGCTCGATCCACGGACTCATCGGCAACAGCGCGGCCGAGGAGGCCTTCCGGGCCTTCCACACGGTGCTGAAGCCGGGAGGCCGGCTCGGCATCGAGCAGCATCGCCAGCGCGAGGACCGGCCCAACCTGCCCGGGGCCAACCAGGGCGGCTACGTGAAGGAGAGCCAGGTGATCGCGCTCGCCGAGGCGGCCGGGTTCCGGCTGGTGGGCCGCTCCGAGATCAACGCCAATCCGAAAGACACGGCAGACTGGCCCGACGGCGTGTGGACCCTGCCGCCGACGCTCGTCCTCAAGGACAAGGATCGCGAGACGTATCTGGCGATCGGCGAGAGCGACCGCATGACGCTCGTCTTCGAGAAGCCGGCGCGCTAGGCCGAAGGCCGGCTCCGGGTTCAGTCGCGGTTCAATCCCCGGGGACGACGCGCTGTGGCCGTGGCGCGCACTGTCCTCTCCGCGCTGCGGCCGGCGGCGGCCGCGCTTGCGCTCGGCCTCGCAGTGTCCGGGCCGCCGGCGGGCGCGCAGGTGCGCGTGCCGGTCGAGCCGCTCGATCCCGGGGCGCGCAGCGGCTGGCGCCCCGGCCCGGCCTCGAGGCGGGCCTGCATCGATGCGACGGCGATCGCCGGGGCCATCGTCATCGACCCGAAGACGCTCGAGCTGTCGGACCGCGAGGGGCACAGGTTCCGGCTCACCTTCGCGCGGCCCTGCCCGCATCTCGGCTTCTATGGCGGCTTCTACTATGTGCCCGACGCGAAGGGAAAGCTGTGCGCGTCGCGCGATCAGCTGCTCGGGCGAAGCGGCGCGGCCTGCCCCATTGCCGCGATCGCCGTGATGCGCCCGCCGCGCTAGGGTGGCGGAGACAGGGGCGCGCCGGGCCTGTGGCGCGCGCGCAACAGGGCGCAGCCTGTTGAAATCCATGGGCCGATGCCGGCGCGGCGCGCTGGACAAGGTGCCGCGCCACTGTTTCAATGCGCCCGTGCCCTGGGGAGGGACGCCCAACATTGGCCCCAAGCAAGGGGCATGCGCCGGCTGCGGCCGGCGGGCGCGCACCTTCTGGGGGAGCCCTGGCCATGGGGTCGGGGCCGGAGCGAGGGAGGCGGGACATGGTTCGAGGCGATGTGGCGCGGGCTGGCGGGTCGCGGGGTCTGGCGCGCTGGCTGGCCGGTTCGGCGCTGGCGCTTGCCGCGGCCGCGGGCGAGGCCCAGGTGGCGGAAACCGGCGGGATCGGCGAGATCATCGTGACTGCGCAGCGGCAGGCCCAGAGCCTGCAGGACGTGCCGATCGCGATCACCGCCTTCTCGAGCGAGCTCATCGAGCGCCAGCAGATCAATGCTGCGCAGGATCTCCAGCTCTCGCTGCCCAACGTCGCCTTCACCAAGGGCAACTTCAGCGGCTCGGTCAACATCACCATCCGCGGCGTCGGCGACGCCGCAGTCGCAACCTCGGGCGACACGTCGCTCGGCATCCACATCAACGAGCTTCCGATCGGGCCCAACCTGTTCGAGGCCGAGTTCTACGACATCGAGCGGATCGAGGTGCTGCGCGGTCCGCAGGGCACCCTCTTCGGCCGCAACGCGACGTCGGGCGTGCTCAACACCGTGACGGCCCGGCCGGTGCTGGGCGATCTCCAGGCCCGCGGCCTCATCGAATATGGCAACTATGACTCGATCCGCGCCGAGGCGATGGTCAACGTGCCGGTGGGCGACACCATCGGCGTCCGGTTCGCCGGCAACTTCCTGAAGCGCGACGGCTTCACCGAGAACATCTTCACCGGCAACCGGATCGACGGCCGGGACCAGTTCTCGATCCGCGGCACGCTGCGGTGGGAGCCGAGCGAGCGCACCACGATCGACATCATCGCCCAGCGCTTCGAGGATGACAGCAACCGCTCGCGCATCCAGAAGCAGCTCTGCCACCGCGACCCGACCGGCGTGCTCGGCTGCCTTCCCGACCGGCTCGAGTATGAGAGCGTCAACGCCAACGCGACGCTCGGCGGCACCATCTCCAGCCGCGAATTCTTCGGTGCCATCTCGGGCGGTGCGCTCGCGCCCTTCGGCATCGCCTCGGTCTACGGGCCCGACAACCATTTCGGCGTGGTCAACCCGCGCGACCTCCGCGTCGTCAACATCGACTTCGAGCCGCGCTGGCAGTCGGAGTCGACCTGGGTCCAGCTGAAGGCGGTGCAGGAACTGGGCGACAGCTTCACCCTCAACCTTTCGGGCGCCTGGGTGAAGGGCCGCCATCAGTCGGAGACCGACTACAATCTTATCGCCGGCAACCCGTTCGACTTCGCGCCCGGCGGCGGGATCTTCGCGCTCCGGAACTTCCCGCTGTTCGCTGCCGGCGCGGCGCGGCTGTTCCAGGGCAACACCATCTGCGTGTCCTCGGCGAACCGCCGCTATGTCGGCTTCATCAACAACGAGATCGAGCGCTGCGCCGCGAACGACACCAACTTCGACAGCAGCCGCACCAGCGCCGAGGCCTGGGTGGGCGAGGCGATCATCGAATCGAGGTTCGACGGCCGCTTCAACTTCCTGCTCGGCGGGATCTACATCCGCAACACCGCCGGATCCGACTATTTCGTGAACTCCTCCAGCCTCGACTATGGCGCGATCGTCCTTGGCGCGGCCAATGGCGGCCCCACCTCGGGGCTCGCCTCGCCCTTCTTCAACTCGGAGACCGAGACCTATCGGCTCAAGGCCTATGGCATCTTCGGCGAGGTCTATTTCGACATCACCGACAACCTCAAGTTCACCGGCGGCCTGCGCTACTCGAACGACGACAAGTTCGTCCGCGACCGGGCCTTCCTCTACAATCTGCCGGTGCCCTACGGCACGCCGGACTTCACCCAGACCGCGATCTTCCAGGCCGCCTATGACGCCGACCCGGGCCGTCCGGGGCCCCAGCCCTTCCGCGAGGCCTCGGCGCGGTTCGACGCGGTGACCGGGCGGGCGGTCATCGACTGGCGGCCGACGACCAGCTTCACCGAGGACACGCTGGTCTACTTCAGCTATTCGCGCGGCTACAAGTCGGGGGGCATCAACCCGCCCTTCGACCCGACGCTGTTCACGGCGCCCGCCACCTTCCAGCCGGAGTTCATCAACGCCTTCGAGGTGGGCACCAAGAACACCTTCCGCGGCGGCGCCTTCCAGGCGAACCTCACCGGCTTCTACTACGACTACAAGGGCCTCCAGCTGTCGCGGATCATCAACCGCACCAGCTTCAACGACAACACCGACGCGACCATCTACGGGATCGAGGGCGAGTTCATCGTGGCGCCCACGCCGCGCTGGCTGTTCAACGCCAGCGTCTCCTGGCTGCACACCAAGGTGAAGGAACTCTCGCTCATCGATGTCCGCGATCCCTCCGGCGGGCGGGACGATGCCGTCATCATCAAGGACCTGGCGGGCGGGGCCAACTGCGTCTTCCAGGTGCCGGGCAATCCCGGGCTGGCCAATGCCTTCGTCGCCGGCTTCAATGCCGCCATCGGGCTGCAGCCGCCGGTGCCGGTGCCGGCCACCAATACGACCGGCGCCTACTCGCTGTGCAACGCGCTGCGCGACGCCGCGCTCGGCGCCGGCATCCCGGTGGTGACGGAAGGGGCCAACAGGACGCTTCCGGCCGGCATCGCCGTCAGCCTCGACGGCAACGAGCTGCCCAACTCGCCCAAGTTCAAGATCGTCCTTGGCGCGCAATACACGCTGCCGCTGGGAAGCTCGGGCTGGAACGCGGTGATCCGCGCCGACTACAGCTTCACCGACGAGATCTATTCCCGCACCTTCAACCTGCCGATCGACCGGGTGCCGGCCTATGACATCCTGTCGGCGAACATCCAGTTCAACGCGCCGGACGACCGCTGGTTCATCCGCGGCTTCCTGCAGAACGCGTTCAACAGCGATGCCATCACCGGCCAGTATGTGACCGACCCGTCGTCGGGCCTGTTCACCAACGTCTTCACGCTGGAGCCGCGGCGCTACGGCATCGCGGTCGGCTTCAACTTCTAGCCTTCGAGGGGAGGGGCGGGCCGGGCAGCCCTGCGCTGCCCGGCCTTTCCCTCGGGCACCGGGCGTCCTATAGGCGCACGCGAGCTTCCCGAAGGCGTCGCGCTTGCCCTTTTCCGACCTGCACCTCTCCGATCCGCTGCTCGAGGCCGTGGCCGCCGCCGGCTATTCCGAGCCGACCCCCATCCAGGCCGCCGCCATCCCGCCCATCCTGATGGGCCGCGACCTCATCGGCGTGGCCCAGACCGGCACCGGCAAGACGGCAAGCTTCGTGCTGCCGATGATCGACATCCTGGCCGAGGGGCGCGCCCGGGCGCGGATGCCGCGGAGCCTCATCCTCGAGCCCACCCGCGAACTGGCCGCGCAGGTCGCCGAGAATTTCGAGAAATACGGCAGGAACCACCGGCTCTCGATGGCGCTGCTCATCGGCGGCGTCGCCTTCGGCGACCAGGACAGGACGCTCGAGAAGGGCGTCGACGTGCTCATCGCGACACCGGGGCGCCTCCTCGACCAGCACCAGCGCGGCAAGGTGCTGCTGTCGGGCGTGGAAGTGCTCGTCATCGACGAGGCCGACCGGATGCTCGACATGGGCTTCATTCCCGATGTCGAGCGGATCTGCGCGCTGCTGAAGCCGGAGCGGCAGACCCTGCTCTTCTCGGCGACCATGCCGGCACCGGTCCGGAAGCTGGCGGACCGGTTCATGTCGAACCCGAAGCTCGTGGAAGTGGCGAGGCCGGCGACCGCCAACGCCGACATCGCCCAGAAGCTCCTTCCCGTAGCCGCGCGCGACAAGCGCAGCACGCTGAAGGCGCTGCTCAGGGATCCCGAGGTCCAGACCGCGATCGTCTTCTGCAACCGCAAGACGACGGTGCGCGAACTGGCCGCCGAGCTGAAGCGGGCGCGCTTCCGTGCCGGCCAGATCCATGGCGACATGGAGCAGGCCGACCGGATCCGCGAGCTGGACCGGTTCAGGGCGGGCGAGATCAACGTGCTCGTCGCCTCCGACGTCGCCGCGCGCGGGCTCGACATCAAGGGGGTGTCCCACGTCTTCAACTTCGACGTGCCCTGGCACCCGGACGATTATGTCCACCGGATCGGCCGCACCGGCCGGGCCGGGGCGACCGGCACTGCCATCACCCTGGCCTGCCCCGAGGATGCCGAGGCAGTGGCGGCGATCGAGGCGCTGACGGGCGTTCCGATTCCGCGCCTGGGCGACGCGCCGCCCCCCGGGCCCGAGCGCGCGGGGCCCGGGCGCGCGAGGCAGGGCGGAGGCAGGCGCGCGGCCGGGGGCGAGGCGGCAGGCGGGGGCGAGGCAGCAGGCGGGGAGGCTGCCGCGGGCGCCAGGGCGCAGCCGAAGCGGGACGAACGCAAGCGGGTCGAACGCAGGCGGGACGAACGCAAGCGGGAGGAACCCGGGCCCGACGGGCCGAAGCGCGCCGAGGGGAAGACGGCGCAGCCCCGGCCGGATGGGCCCAAGGGCAGGCGCGCGGCGAAGGATCCGGCCGCGCCGGCCGCCGATCGGCCGGCCCCCGCGCCCGATGATGCGGACGACGGCGCGCCCGGCCCCGGCTTCGGAGGCGAGGTGCCGGCCTTCCTCAAGGTCTCGGCGCGCCGCTGAGGCTGCCGCTTTTGCCGGGTGAAGCTCCGCCCGGGCGGGCATAAGCCCGGCGCGGCAACGGGCGCGAAGGGAGAGGCGATGGACTTCGAGCATATCCTGTGGAGCGAGGCCGACGGAGTCGCGACGCTCACCATCAACCGGCCGGACAAGCTGAACTCGCTGCACACCGGAGTCATCGCCGAGATGATCCGCGCCGTGGACCAGATCCGCGACGGGCTTTCGGGCGCGCGCTGCCTGCTGCTGACCGGGGCCGGGCGGGGCTTTTCCTCGGGTGCGGACCTCTCGGGCGGTGGGGCAGGCGGCGGCGGGCGCGGCGGCGGCCCGGTCGATGCCGGGGCAGTGCTCGAGACCCATTTCAACGTGCTGCTCGAGCGGCTGTTCGCGCTTCCCGTGCCGCTTGTGACGGCAGTGAACGGTCCGGCCGCCGGCGCCGGCTGCTCCTATGCGCTCGCCGGCGACATCATCGTGGCGGCGCGCTCCGCCTATTTCCTCCAGGCCTTCGTCAACATCGGCCTGGTTCCCGACGTCGGCTCGACCTGGATGCTGCCGCGCATGGTGGGCCGCGCCCGGGCGACGCGCATGATGATGCTGGGCGAGCGGATCCCGGCCGAGCAGGCCTTCGACTGGGGCCTCGTCTCCGAGGTGGTGGAGGATGCCGAGCTCATGCCGCGCGCGACCGAGATCGCGCGGAAGCTGGCGAAGGGGCCGACCCGGGCGCTGACCCTCATCCGCACCGGCATCCGCGACTGCATGGACAGGACGCTGACCGAGGCGCTGATGGTCGAGCGGCGGAACCAGCTCGTCGCCGGGCGCACCGCCGACTTCGCCGAGGGCGTGATGGCCTTCCTCCAGAAGCGGCCGGCGAACTTCACCGGGAGGTAGCGGCGGCGGGCCTCGGCTTGCCTTTCCCGCCGCGCGCGGCTTTCAGGCGGCGATGGCGGATCATCGCGCGCTTCGGGATGCCTTCGGCTGCTTCGCGACGGGCGTGACCATCGTCACCGCGACGGACGGGCGCGGCCGGCGCGTGGGCTTCACCGCCAACAGCTTCGCCTCGGTCAGCCTCGACCCGCCCATGCTCCTCGTCTGCCCGGCGGCCGGCGCCTCGAGCCTTGCCGTCATCCGCGAGAGCGGGCGGTTCGGAGTCTCGGTGCTCGCCGCCGACCAGCGGGCGCTGGCCGAGCGCTTCGCCCGGCGCGGCGTCGACCGGTTCGCGGAAGGAGCCTGGGTGGAGGCCGAATCCGGCGTGCCGCTGCTCGAGGGCGCGGCCGCCAACTTCGCGTGCCGCCTGGCCCATGACCTCCCCGCCGGGGACCATGTGGTGCTCATCGGCCTCATCGAGAGCTTCCGCGCCGCGCCCGAGCGGGCGCCGCTCACCTTCCTGCGCGGCCGCTACGGCTGAACGCGGGCGGGCGGGGCGCGGAGCGCGACGACCAGGCCGGCGAGCGCGAGCGCGGCGCCGGCGGCGGCCGGCCAGGTCCAGCGATAGCCCTCGAGCGCGGTCGAGATCGCCATGGCGAGGATGGGGATGGGAACGCCGGTCCAGGCCGCCTCGGCCGGGCCGATCCTCCGGATGAGGTCGAAGTAGAGCGAGAAGGCGAGCGCGCTGGCCGCAAGCGCGAGGAAGAGGAGGCCGGCAAGGTAGCTCGGGCGCGGATCCCAGGCCGGCGGGCCGACGGTGGCGAGCGCCCAGAGGGCATCGAGCGCAGCGCCGATGAGCATGGCCCAGCCGAGGCCGGCGAGCGCCGGGAAGCGCGTCGCGGCCGGGCTCGCCTGCATCACGTTGGCGACCGAAGCCGAGAGGACGGCAGCGCCCACCAGGCCAAGGCCGAGCAGGCTCTCCGCCCGGCTGCCGGGAAGCGCCAGCTGCTGGGCAAACATCAGGGCCACGCCGGCGATCCCGAGGGCGGCGCCGAGGAGGAAGCGGCGGGTCAGGCGCCGGCCGAGGAACAGCCGGGCGAGGAGCGCATTGGGCACCATGAGGAGCGCGAAGGCCACCGCGGGAATGCCCGAGGGGATGTGGAGCTCGGCGCGGTAGACGAAGTTGAAGTTGAGGACGAACTGGGCAAGCCCGACGCCCGCGAGGAAGGGCAGCGCCGACGCCGGCACGGCAATGGGAATGCCGCTCATGCGGCACCACAGGAGGAGCGCGGCGCCGCCGAGGGCGAACCGGTAGGCGACCGACCAGCTGACCGGCACGGCGGCGAGCTGGTCCTTGATGACGAACCAGGTCGTGCCCCAGATGAGGACGACGGCGAGGAACTGGAGGGCGGCGCGGCGGTCCGGCACGGTCCGCCTTCAGCCGAGGCGCGCGAGCGCGGCGGCGAGCGCGTCGATCGCGGCGTCGTCCTGGTCCCAGCGGACGACGAGGCGGGCGGCCTCCGGGCCGGCCAGCTCCCAGTCGTGGAAGCCGAAGCCCTGCGCGCGGAGCGCGGCCTTCTCGGCCGGCGTCAGCCGAAGGAAGAGGCTGTTGGCCTCGACCGGCCAGAGGAGGCGCGGCCCGGCCGCCGCGGCGAGCCGGTCGGCCAGCGCGTTGGCGCGGGCGGCGTTGGCGAGCCAGAGGCCGTCCGCGATCAGGGCAAGGAGCTGGGCAGCGGCAAGCCGTCCCTTGGAGGGCATCATGCCGGCGCGCTTGCGGCGGACCGGAAGCGTCGCGGCGAGCGCGGCATCGAAGCAGAGGATGGCCTCGCTCGTGCCGCCGCCGTTCTTGATGCAGCCGAAGCTGAGCATGTCGACGCCGGCGCGCCAGCTGAGCTCGGCCGGCGTGCAGCCGAGCCGGGCGACGGCGTTGGCGAAGCGGGCGCCATCCATGTGGACGCGAAGGCCGCGCGCCTTCGCGAATCCGGCAAGGGCGGCGACGTCGGCGGGCCGGTAGACGGTGCCGCATTCGGTGGCGTTGGTCAGCGTGAGCGCAGCGGGCTGGACCTGGTGGACATCGCCGCGGCGGCGGGCGAGCGCGTCCGCGAGGCCGGCGACGGTCAGCCGGCCCGCCTCGCCGGGCACGAGGAGGAGCGCGGCGCCGTGGGTGAAGAAGGGGACGGCTCCGGCCTCGTCGACTTCGACATGGGCGTCCGCGTGGGCGAGGATTCCGCCCCAGGGCGGGACCATGCAGGCGAGCGCCAGCGCGTTGGCGGCCGTGCCGGACGGCACCGGGAAGACCTGCACCTCGGTCTCGAACAGGGCGGAGAAGGCGGCGTCCAGCCGGGCCGACCAGGGGTCCGCATCATAGGCCGAGGCCGACGCACCGGCCGCCTCGGCGATCGCGGCGAGGACGGCCGGGTGCACGCCGGCGGCATTGTCGGAGAAGAAGTCCATGGCGGCGGCGCCTAGCAGCCCCGCCGGCGAAGGGAAGCCGGGGCCCGCTCAGGCCTCCTCGGCGGCGTCGCCGAAGCTCGCGAACTCGCTCATGAAGACCATGTCGATGATCCGGGTCGAGCCGTGGCGGTTCTTGCCGACGATCACCTCGGCAAGGCCGCGCAGCCGATATTCCTCCTCCTGCCACTTGCGGTAGTCGTCCGACGCCGGGTCGGAGGGGCGCTTCTGGGCGTGGTAATATTCCTCGCGGAACACGAAGAGGACGATGTCGGCGTCCTGCTCGATGGTGCCCGATTCGCGCAGGTCGGCGAGCTGGGGGCGCTTGTCGGGGCGCGCTTCCACCTGCCGCGACAGCTGGGACAGGGCGAGCACCGGCACGTCGAGCTCCTTCGCAAGCGTCTTCAGGCCCCGGGTGATCTCGCTGATCTCCTGCACCCGGCTGCCGTCGGCCTGGCGCGAGGTGCCCTGGAGCAGCTGGAGATAGTCGACCACGACCATGCCGATGTTGCGCTGGCGCCTGAGCCGCCGCGCCCGCGTGCGCAGGCCCGCCACCGTCAGCGCCGGCGTGTCGTCGATGATGAGCGGGAGGTGCTGGAGCTCGTCGGCGGCGCGGGCGAGGCGGTTGAACTCCTCCTGGCTGATCTCCCCCTTGCGCAGGCGCTCGCTGTTGAGCTGGGCGCGCTGGGCGAGGATGCGGGCAGCGAGCTGGTCGGCCGACATCTCGAGGCTGAAGAAGGCAACCGGTGCACCCGTGCCCGAATCGCGCTCTTCCTCGCGATCGAGCGCGTGGCGCCAGGCGGCGTTGAAGGCGATGTTGGTGGCCAGCGCGGTCTTGCCCATGGCCGGGCGGCCGGCGAGCACGACGAGGTCGGAGCGCTGGAGCCCGCCGAGCGTGCGGTTGAGGCCGGTGAAGCCGGTGGTGATCCCCGAGATGCTGCCGCCCGAGCGCTTGGCCTGGTCGATCATGCGGATCGCCCGGGCCGCGGCGGCGTGGAAGGGCTGGGCGCCGCCCGCGACATCGCCGAGGTCCGCGATCCGGAACAGCTCCTGCTCGGCCTCCTCGATCTGGGCGCGCGGCGAAATGGCTTGCGACGTATCCGCGGCGCGGTTGACGAGATCGGTTCCGACCCGGATCAGCGCGCGCAGCAGGGCGAGATCGTGGATCTGGCGCGCACAGTCCCGCGCCAGCAGCACGACTGCCGGGTCCTCGGTCAGGCCGTCCAGATAGGCCTGGCCGCCAAGCTCGGCGAGCACCGGGTCGGCGGCGAAGAGCGGCTTCAGCGTGACCGGGCTTGCCAGCATGTTCTGGTCGGCAAGGCGGCGGATCTGGGCGAAGATCCGGCCGTGGAGCGGCTCGGCGAAATGCTGCTCCTCGAGCGGCACTCCGAGCTCCTCGAGGAGCCGGTTCTCGATGAGGAGCGCGCCGAGCAGCGCCTTCTCGGCCTCGACATTGACGGGGAGCGACGGCGGTTCGGGCAGGGCCTGGGGGGTGCGCAGCAGCGTGGCCATGGCAGCCTGTCGCGCGCGCGGCGCCGATGCGCAAGCGGCGCGCCCGGTCCGGACGGAAATTGGCCGGGGGCGGCTCTGTGGATGCGCTGTGGACGCCCTCTGCCTGCGCCGGCGCCGGGCGCCGCCGGGCTCAGAACCCCAGCCGGAGGCGGACCGCGCCGCCCGTGTCGGCGAGCCCTTCGACATGGCCGGCGTGCTGCCGGTGGTGGAACGACAGCGCGACCGGGCCGAGCGCATAGCCGACCTCGACGAGCGATTCGCGCGCCAGCGCGGCCGCCGGAACCCGGCGCAGCTCGCCGGGCGCGGGCGCGAGGTCGAAGCTGCCCCCGGCGAGCGCCTGCGGGGCCGCTGCCACCAGGCGGAACCGCCCCGGGCCCAGCCGCCCGCCAAGATCGGCCGACCATGCCGTCGAGACCAGCCCGTCGGCGCGCGTGAACAGGCCGGCGCCGGAGAGGCGGGCCGCGTGCCAGCCATGACTTGCCGCAACGCGCAGGGTGACGGGGGCGAGGCCGGCGGCGGCGAGGTCGAGCGCGACGGCGCCGCCGATGCTGCGGCTGGTGCTGCCCTGGAGGCCGAAGGCCGGGCCGAGCCGGGTGCCGAGCAGGCCGTCGCGCTCCTCCTCGCGCGAAAGCTGGGCCGCGAGCCCAAGGCTTCGCCCCCGAGTCTCCAGCGCGAGCGTGGTGCGGCGGGTCTCGGCCATGCGGCTCGCCGTCCCGCCCGGCAGGAGGCCGGCACCTGTGCTCCGCGTCTGGCCGAGCGCGACCGCCACCCGGCCGAGCGCCACTTCGGCGACCAGGCGGTCGCGGATGGCGCCCGAGAGGGGCGCGAAGCCGAGCGCGTCGGGCGCGACGAGACCGGGCTGGCCGCTCTCGCCGGGCAGGAACGGAGCGGCGAGGCCGGTGCCCGCGGCGAGCC